>CAZDCW010000050.1:0-3893 GCA_964504135.1 uncultured Methanosarcinales archaeon | reverse complement strand
GTTTAACTTCAACAATGGATGCAGGGTTTTCAATACCGCCCAAGAAATATGACCTTTTTTAACCCATGCGGATTCCCCGCCATAAATGATGCTGCCTGAAGACTGCCTGGATGAGATGGAGAGATACATGGAGAGATACAGGAAAGACTGTGAGGGTGATGGGACAGGCATAACAGTAAATGTAAGCGTAAGCCGGAGTAATGCTCACCAAAGGGTTGCTGAGATAACAGTGGAGTCAGGGGATGATTATGCTGGTCAGGACCCATTCAGGGATGTTTGTCACATTGCTGCTGTAAGAGTGGGGCCTGCCTATCAGGTGGTTGCCATAAGGAGCCTATGCACCCATAAGGAAACAGGCTTTGTTGATTTGACAGCAGCTTACTTTGCGTCTGAACTTCCGCTGGCTTATGGCTTTCGTCAGGGCAGTTTTCTTCTGGCGCCCATGGAGGAGGAAATATCGCCCGCCAGTTTGCACAGGTCTGTGGAGGATATGCCGTTATGCGTTAGGTATCATCGTACAAATGGTGGTGCAAGCCTGTCCAGAATTGCATTGACATGCTTTGACAATTATCCTCCATTCATTGCCCTGCAAAACAGCGAATTGCCTTCTGAAGAGCCGCCCTATCGAACAACTGAATACTTTTTTTCAGCAGATAACCCCCATGTGAGTGCAGGAAGGGTTGTTTTTAACTACGCGCCTGTTTCACGCCTGTTAGTGCCCAGGCTGTCAGGGGCAATGCTTTACACGTTTCCTGGAGAAATTCCAACCCAGACAATTGCTGCATTTGCCGCCAGCATAAAAGCAGACAATTGGTATGAGCGCCTGAAAGAAGCCCCGCGCCTTATATCCATAAACGGGAGTTTTTAACGCTTTTTCCTGCCTTTTTTCTCATGCAGATGGTGCCTTCCGGTCGGCTTTTCGAAGAAGGGTATTGCCGACAGGAGCCTGGGAAGCCTTGCAAGCGGCCTGAACTGCAGCAGCCTGGCAGTCCTGCTCAGGCCCCCCACTTCCTGCGCCTCCCGTATGATTAGTGCAGGGCCTCGGGCTATGAATCTGGTCTCGTTCACGAACACTGAGCCGCGTGATGCGAACTCGCTCAGCTCCAGGTATTCCAGCACCCTGAAGGCAAGGAAGAATGGCAGCACGGCTATTATCTGCAGCCAGTATTTTTTCAGGAACCTTGGCACGTTTCTGATGCGCTGGTATTTGAAATAAAGGTCTGCTGCGAGGAGTATTATGAATCCTGTGTCGAAGAGGTCAATTACTCCCCTGATGGGAACTATCTCCTGGGCCAGGAAGACTTCTGCCGCAAGGAAGAGCAGGAAAACCAGGAGCAGCGGCGGTATGAAGTCATCTATCAGCTTCTCCGCCTTATGCATCCACTTTTTCATGGCCTGCCTTTCGCAGCGCCTTTTTTTAAAGCTTTTCTTAATCCGAAATGCCTTGAGACCAGGATGCGGAACACGATTGGCGAAATAAGCGTGGTTGCCAGTGCCATGACTATCAGCCCTGAGAAAATGGAGAGGGTGATTGCTCCTGTCTGGAGCGCCAGGGTTGCTATGACAAGTTCGGTGTCGCCTTTGGCATTGACTCCCCATCCTACCAGGAGTCCTTCCTTTAGCGAGGCTCCGCTGAGGCGTGTCCCGATCACTGTCCCTATGATTGTGCCTGCGAAGGCGATGGCGATGAATGCCGCGGTAAGCGGCAGGTTCAGCGCTGACAGGCTGGTGTTGAGGCCTATCCAGACGAAGAATATGGGCACCAGGAATCCGAATGAGACTATGTGGAATGCGTGTGCAATCTGGTGTTCCTCCCAGGGCTTTTTCACTCCGAAAAGAAGGGTTTGCCTAAGCAGTATTCCTCCGAAGAGCGCTCCAACCAGCGCATCAAGGCCCATCCACTCCGCAAGGCCGGCTGTGAGAAGCACGACTATCAGGGCGCTCATGAAGAGCAGGTGCTTTGACTTCTCGTTTGTTACCCTGAGCAGGAGGGGGATTACAATGTATCTGATTGCAATAAGGTTTAGCACAAACAGCGATATATGCGTTATCACCGAGGACATCGCCGCCCCGGTGGAGGCTGCCTTAATCAGCGCTACAACCCCGCTTACGAGGAGAAGCTCAAAAACGTCATCAACTGCCCCGGCCGAGATTATGAGCTGGCCTATCCTTGACTTTACAAGCTTCAGCTCCTCAAGGAAGTCAAGGCTTATTGACTGCGAGCTTACTCCAAGCGAGATGCCGATTACAAGGCTTGCCAGGGCTGGCAGGCCAAAGATGTAGTGTGAGACTGCAAAGCCTAGGAGCAGGGGGATTGATGTGTTGAATATGGAGACGAGGGCAGATTCCTTTATGTGCCTTGTGAAGACTGATACGTTGGTCTCAAGGCCAATGAAAAAGAATAGCAGGATTATGCCGATATCAGCCAGCAGCTTAAGCTGCATCAGGCTTTGCCCGTCAAACAGCAGCGCCTTTACAACCGGAAAGCCAAGTATTATCCCAGCTGATATCTGTGCCACTACCCTTGGCAGTTTTAGAAGGTGGAATACTGCTGACAGGGCAAATGCCAGTCCAAGGCTTGCCAGCAGTGCAAACAGGAATATTATGCCAATCGCCCCTTTTTTATCCAGTCTTTGGAGCCTTCCTTTTTAATCTTTTCCTAAGGCCAAATTGACTTTGCCTAAACTTGCAGCAGGCTGACTCATTAGTGGTTTGTGGTTAATTGTAGGTAGTTTGTAGATTTTTAATCAAATAGTAGCAGGCTAACTCTTCGTGTACGGCGCAAATGAAGCCTGTACAAGCGCAATACGCATTTACAGGTGAAGCCAGTGGACCTTGCAAGGGCAGTGAACGAATCCAGACAGTACACGGAACGGCCCCCGGTAGGGGCTGCTGAATCTAAGGAAGCCACAGCCTGCTACTTGTTAACAGTTTTCTAAGCTATTTCTTGCATGCAAAACAGGGGGAACCAAAAATTAGCAGACACTTGAGTGCAGCCTAATCAATAAAGTCCTCTTTCCTTATCTTCTCAGGCAGGTACTTCTCAGAGATGAAAGTGATGCCCCTTGATGAGAGGGCCTGGATTTCGTACTTGCCGTTCATGTCCTTCATCATCTTGAACTGCCTTTGCCAGGCCTTTGAGTTCTTGAACCAGTCGTATTCAGAAAGCTGCTTGAGCCTTGAGATGTCAACATCCTTCAGCCTGATTGCGTTAGTCAGTCCATAGTTTTTTATGTCGTCTGCGCTTATGCCGAGGAACTTTACGTCAGGCAGGGCAAGTGTCTCTGACATGTGCGCAAGGCTGATGGAGCCGAACTTGATGACGCTGTAGATGTATATCCCGTATGGGTCAAAGTCAGTCAGGATGTAAATGGGCAAATCATGCTCTGTGCGCAGCCTCTGGAGGAGCCTTCTTATGCCCCTTGTTGTCTGGCCCTGTGAGCTCAGGATTATGCAGTTCTGCTTGTCCCAGAACTTATCCTCATGAAGCCTTTCCCATACTGCAGCCTTCTCCATGTAAACAACATACTTTGCAGAGACATCCTTGAACTCAATTTCCTCCACGTTTGATGGTATGCTCCAGCCTCCTGAGCCGAGCCTGCTCCAGTCTATCGTGTCGCCCTTGTCTTCTATTATGACTTTGCCTGCCACTGAGCCCATCTTGTTGGCATTTATGTGAAGTTGCTCGCGCGAGTATCCGGTTACAATCTCAAGGTCTTCTATTGCGCTGTCTGTCTCCTGCTGCTCGTCAACAATGTTTATGTCTGTGCCTGGTATGGTTTTCTTCGCCTGGTAGTATATGTCCCTGAGGCTTGCGTGGAGGCCGCGGTCAAGGAGCTCTTTCTTGGCTATGCGGGCGACCGCCATTGTCTGGGTGAACTTTCGTATGTGGG
>CAZDCW010000049.1:0-5809 GCA_964504135.1 uncultured Methanosarcinales archaeon | reverse complement strand
CTAGAATATAAAGTTAACTAATTTGTGTCAGTTTGCACAAAAGCTTTTTATACTTAAGCCTTCTATCGCAGATTGTTACGTCAAATGGCCAGATGGGTCCTTTCAGAGCCGGTCCAAAAGACCGCGGCAATGACAGGAAGACACTCCTGGCCAGCACAGCCCGTCACGAGAGTACCCATAGGAGTTCACGGCGAAAGCCAAGCAATGAGCCTGGGAGTTAGTGTCACGGGCGACAAACCTTCATAATTACGCAGTAGGACAAGATCATCACAATCATCACATCCAGACAAGGGCTGCCCCTGCATAACTGAGAGGAGCGCCCTGCATGAGCTTGTTCTACAGCTAAATCCAAACAAGGTGGTAAAGATGGGCAAGATAAGTCCGGTATCAGCAAAATACATAGTTCATTCAACAATAAACATTGACGGGGTCGTGGACAGGCCTGATGTAATAGGAGCGATATTCGGCCAGACAGAGGGGCTGCTGGGCGCAGACCTTGAATTAAGGGAGCTCCAGAGGTCTGGAAGGATAGGAAGGATAGAGGTAAACACCGAGACCAGGAATGGCAAGACAGGCGGAGCCATAATAGTCCCCTCATCCCTAGACAAGGCAGAAACCTCAATCATCGCCGCGGCGCTTGAAATAATCCAGAGGATAGGCCCCTGCAACGCAAAAATCAAGGTTGACAGGATAGAAGACGTAAGGGTCACCAAGCGAAGCTTTGTCGTTGAGCGGGCAAAGGAGCTCCTCAAAAACCTTATGGACAGCCAGATGCCAGACTCACAGGAGCTTGCAGACGAAGTGATGTACTCTGTAAGGGTCACTGAAATAAGGCAGTACGGAAAAGACCTGCTACCGGCAGGCCCTGTAATAGACGAGGCAGACGAAGTCATTGTTGTTGAGGGCCGGGCAGACGTGCTGAACCTGCTGAAGCACGGCATCAAAAACACCATAGCCCTCAACGGAACCTCAGTCCCTGAAACAATAATCGAGCTGTCAAGGAGAAAAGTGATCACAGCATTCGTCGACGGAGACAGGGGCGGAGACCTCATAATCAAGGAGCTCCTGGAAGTGGCTGACATAGACTATGTGACCAAGGCGCCTGACGGAAAGGAAGTCGAGGAAATAACCAAGAAAGAGCTCCACAAGGCCCTAAGAAGCAGGGTGACAGCAGAGCAGGCAAGGTTTGAAATAGGAGGAGGAAGGCCAAGGCCTGAGCAGAGGCCTGAAAGGCCGGAACAGCCAAGGCCGCCAGAGTTCAGGCCCAGGCCAGAGCCGCGAATCGAGCCGAGGCCAGAGCAACGGGAGCCAAGGCCGGAGTTCAGGGAGCCGAGGCCAGAGCCGAGGCAGCCAATGCCCCCAAGACGGCCGCAGATAATCTCAGCAGAAGAGAAAATGGCATTCCGCGCAATGTCAGAGGACCTCATCGGAACAAGGGGAGCATACATCCTCGACGACAAGCTTAACATACTCGGAAAAGTGCCAATAACAGAGCTGCAGGTAACAATAAAGGACCTCAGCAGCGCATACGCGATAGTATTCGACGGCTCAATAGACAGGGATTTGGTCAAGGCAGCAGAAAGGGCGAACGTCCAGTTCCTCGTGGCAATGGACGCCAAGCAGAAGCCGGAGACAAAGATTAACCTGCTGACTGTAAGTGAGCTGTAGGCTTAATCGGATTGCCCCTTATTCGATTGAGGTTTTTGGACTGTCAACTACTTATTAATTAGCAGCCTGTGGCTTCCTTGGTTTCAGCAGCTCCTGTCGGGCATATGCAGCGTGTACTGGTTTAGCTTCGTGCACTGCTTTCCAATGGTCACTGCTCAATTTTAACCACTAACTCCCAACCACAAACCACCAACCCTTTGGGCAACCTTTAATAATCAGCAGAGGCCTGAAGGCAAAAATGCCAAAAAGGCAAAAAAAGGGCGAGTCCCAGGCAGACTGGATAATAAGCCTCGGCATCTTCATGCTGTACCTTGCCTGGTTCTTCCTCTACATAAGGCCGCTGACAACCGAGCCTGAAACAAGAGACTCGCTGCTGCGGATAATTGATGGCAAGATAAGGCAAAATGCGACGTGGACAGTAACAACAGTCCCCTTGATAATCTCATCAAACATAACAGCCAGCAACGAGCCCATAATAGCAAAGTTCGCTTACGACTGGAACGACACCAGCTTCACAGTCCCATCCAACCAAAGCTTTGTCATCCATGATGGCAGGATAATAATCATAAGCAACATAACAGCAGGGAAAAGCCTGCTTCAAATAGCCAGGTCGCCGGAAACCTATACCAAGGTAAGCCAGGCAGGTGAAGACCTTGCCGCGGCCAGAGACTCTACATCCGTAAACAGGGAATCCTTCAGGGCAGACTTCTCCGGCAGCCTGCCTGATACAATTGTTTACAAGGGCCGGACAGTCCTGCGGAACTTCAGCATAGAGCTTGACTCAACCAAGGCAAGCTTCCACAACAGCAGCTTCAACTCAACCTCCACTGCGGCGATATACAAGGCGCAGGCGCAGCTATTCAACCACACCTCATACATAGTCGCCGGAAAAGCAAGGGTCTATTCGTATATAGACCTGAACAACCCGCTGGAAACCAGCCAAAACCTCACCATAAGCGCAACCCTCCCAAACGGGACACACTATTATGCCGATGAGGAAAGCGGAGGCATAAACAGGACAGGATGCAGGAACTCGAACACAAACTACCTTGACGTCTATGATGAGACCGGAGGAATAAGCTTCATTTTCATTGAGCGGGCAAACATAAGCCTATGCATGGAAAACTCAACGCTCAGGCTTAAAGCCTATTTTAAGCTGAAGAATGACACAAGCTACAGGATAATGGCGCACCAGGGAGACTACAACAGCACGCTCAGATACAAGAGCCCGTACACTGCAAACTTCGGGGCAAAAGAAAACTTACAAGGGCTGAGCTCCAAAAAGCTTGGGCAGCTCAACTCAACAGCCTATGCCGCCCTAAGAAGCTCATGGGCAATACCAAAAACCGCTGAATTCAGCTACAGGATACTCAACTCCACAGACGGCGAACTGTACAAATACGAGCCGAAAGCGCCTGACCCAAGCTCAAACATATATGTGAAGGAAACTGACGCCCGGATACTGCACATTGATGGCCGCAGAGAGACAGCAAAAATCAGGGTGAAAACATGGTAAAGCAGGGGTTCCTCAGGACAATGGAGGCGGCAGCGGCAATAGTAATAACATTCTTCTTCCTGATAATATTCATACCCCACCAGATACCGGGTGAAACCGCGCTGAAAAACGAGGACGTGCTCACAACACTCTCGAAGGAGCCTGCATTCAGGGAATGCGTGACACAGGAAAACTCAACATGCGTCAATGACACGCTGCGGCCGCACCTGCAGCAATACTCCTACACCTTCAACGTATCCAGGACAGGCAACGCCCAGCCAACGCTTCCAGAAAAACAGGTAATATCCGAATCAGCATACATAGCAGGCAACGACAGCCTGTATTCCCCCAGGATAATCAGGATATACTACTGGCCAAGGGAGTAAAAAATATAAACACTAGCGTTCTCCCGCCTTCCATGGATGATGTTGCGGCAGAGTTCGAGCGATTTGTTGATGTTGTGAGGCAGAGCGGAATAACAGGTTTTTACGCAACTGCGTCCTATAGGATACCTACAAATAATTGTTCTTATACCTACACGCCGCAGGTTCCATACCATCCAGGCCTTCCAAACCGCAATGGTGATTCTCACATGGCTACGCTGTGGGTTGGAACTGATTCGCATGGAATCGAGCTGTTCGCTCATGAAAGGCAAGCCCATGTAATATATCCAGGCGCAGCAGCAGAGAGAGACACTCTTTCCACACTGATGGAGGCCGCAAGAGGTTTTGGATACGAAATAGTGATGGTTTAACCTCCTTCAACAAAAAATATAAAGCCGCGGCATCCAGAAGCATCCATGATAATCACAATAGACACAAGCAAAGCCACAAAAGAGGAAATAGACAAGCTCATTGAAATTCTCAAGGAGTCTTCAGGCGAGCACCAGGCTCCAAAACCAGAAAAAAAGCAGCCTCCGGCGGCTGAAGACCTGCTAAACATGATAGCTACTCCTGGCACGGTTGGTCAGCCTCTGAAGAAGGGCGAAGCCGATGCAATACCCAAGTCAGCCAAGGAGGCGTATGAGCTTGCTGAGGAGCTGGAAACATACTGATGAAAAAATACGAGTTCCTCGAGCACACAGCCGACGCCAAGTTCAGGGCATACGGAAAAAGCCTCGAGGAGGCGTTCTCAAACGCGGCTGAGGCAATGGCCAGCATAATATTTGAGGAGGGGAAGGTTGAGCCAAAGCTGAACAAGGCAATACAGGCAGAGGGCGAAGACCTGAAATCGCTGCTGGTAAAATTCCTCGGAGAATTCATCTACCTTCTGGATGCAGAAGGGTTTGCGCTCAGCAGGGTTGCGAGCCTCACAATAAACAAGAAAAAAGAAGGATATGTCCTGCAGGCGGTCGCAAAAGGGGACAGATACTCGGAAAAGTACGAGATACTAGGGGATGTGAAGGCAGTAACCTATGCTGAAATGCAAATCAAGGAAGAGAAAGACCACTGCTGGGTGCAGGTAGTCGTGGATATCTAGAATTATACGCTTGAGCTGCCAATGGTGTTAAGAGCATCAACTGTAATTCCGGCAGCATGCTCAGGCTTCACAGTGAAGAATCGTATATTGTAAATAGCAGGCGTACCAGATCTTGAAGCTTCAACACTGCCCCTATACAAACTGCCAAGCCCTGCTTCTGTCCCCCTGCTTATTCTAGCGTCTCCAACAGTCATTCCTTTTGGGGGGCCCGAAAGAAATAGCTCTGGACTACGGTCTAGACCCCTTCCATACATGCCCAGCTCTAAACTGTCACGCTCACGCTCCAAAGATAAACTATCAAAAAATTGCTTGAAAGGATTTTCGACAGGCTTTGCTATCAATACCATCTGGCCTTCCTGGCCTGAAAGCATTGCCTTTTCCAGTGAGGAAAGGTCAGGGATATGGTCTGCCCTCCAATCGTACATTTTCATTCCTTCGTCCATATCCCTTAAATCAATTGCTGTCTGTCCGTTTGTCATTTGGAAATATGCGCTGAGCCGATCTGCACTAATCAATGCAATTGAGTAGAAATTGTGGCCATTGATTTCAAGCCTCGGCACAAATTCGGTTGAATATTCACCATTTTGCGCAACAGGCAAAAGTGCTGCAACCCGAATAACTGCTGTTTCATTTGTAATTGCATCTCCGAACATGCTGGAAATCACGTAATCAAGGGTTCTTTCCCTTTGGAACATCTCTTTTTCTTCAGGCACCCCTCTCCATCCCCTAAGGATATATTGGCCGAGCGTGTCTTTGACAAGACCCCACCTGTGGACATCCCTTACAAGTAGTGGAGCATTGTAAATGTGTGCTCCAATAACTTCAGTTCCTCCTGCTTTAGGCTTTAAGGCAACCGAAAGCTTTGGAGCGCCCTCTCCAATTCCGACGTAAAACCTGGGGGGCGTTCCGTAAACAGCAAGGCTGGCATCAGCAGTTGCCCATTCGACGGATTCAGGCTTTATATCATGCAGATTCACAACCGCCTGCAAAGAATCAACAAATGCCAGATAGCCTGGATTGACCCTCAATGTTTCATTTACAGGGACAGTTATCGTGGCCATTCTAATGCTGGAGTATCTTCTTTATTTATAAGCTTTTTCCCAACGAGGCTCTGTTCAAAGTTTAGCATTTAGCACCTCATTGCCATGTTGTGGGTGAAGCATTTGG
>CAZDCW010000048.1:0-7113 GCA_964504135.1 uncultured Methanosarcinales archaeon | reverse complement strand
CACATTCTACGACGACAAAGCAGGAGAGGTAATGCAGGGGTGCGAGTGCGGCGGAAAGCTGTTCTTCTACATAAAAAAGGAGAAGCTGGAAAAGATAAAGGCGATGACAGCTTCCCTGACCGCCTCTGAAAAGCAGCAGATAGAAAAGGACGTGCTGGAAATAATGGGCGAGGAGGAATATTCCGAAGAGCCGGTTGTTCTGGACCTGGAGACAGTCAGGGTAATGGAGCCAGGCAAATACGAGCTTGATTTGGTTCAGCTGTTCAAAAACGAGCCACTCATCTACAAGGTTGATGAGGGAAAATACCTGATAGACCTTATCAGGAGCTTCGGCCAGCGAAAGGAATGAGTTCCTTTCCGGAAACCCTTGTCAAGTATCCCAAAAGCCCGGTAATGTTTCCTGCATCCTGCCCAGGCGACCAGGCAACCTGCCTGCGGAAATAGGCATTAAGGTTATTCTGCGGCCCAAATTCCACTCCAGGATGGGCCCTATCCGGCGACCATTCACGTGTCAGGCCCTCCAGGAATTTGTAAACCTGTTGAACAGTCATTCCGTGCCTAAGGTCCAAAGTAACCTCGTATTCGCCCCCGATTACTACGCTAACCTGCCTGGCCAATTCGCTTTCAGGCAATTCCGCATAGAAAGCGCGGCTGGAGTTGGAATCCGGAGTGAATCTCAATTCTGACGATTTCCTGCGGTCGTGTTTCTCAACAGGGAAAAATACCAGCCCTGAAAATTCACCGGCAAGGCTCCAGAACAGCCCGTCCCTGTCTTGGTATGTTTGGGCTGTTTCGTCCCCTGTACATTCCAGAGCTGTTCCGTCCCCTGCATGCCTTGGTGGAGTCGTGTTGCCTATATGCATTGCCGGGATATACAGCCCGCTATGATTAGCGGCAGTGGACTCCATTGAAGTGTTGCCGCCGAGAAGGCTGTAAACAGTCCCTTTCAGCCCACCTGGTGAGCGCAGCCTGTAAGCTGAGCCGCCATTCCTGACAGATGCCCTCCCATAAATGCCCAGCCTCAGGTAATCAGTGCCGCCATTTTCCACACGGCCTGTAAGGGAAACTAAATCCACTCCTGCGTTGCTTCCCAGGAAAATAGGGTCAACCACCCTGTGGTCAGGCACCACAGCCAAAACTTCAGGGCGGCCATTCCTTTGCATGCTGCCTTCAAAGCAAAGCATGCCCTTTCCATACTGCCCATTAAGCGCAGTGTGAAGGCCTTCTGCAAGCTCTACATGCTCAGCCTGCTTAGGGTTAAAGCCCATCTCTGCAATGAGAAGCGCGATAAAGTCGTCAAGCACAGCAATTCCCCGTAATACGGGGCAGGCGCAGCAGATAAAAATTTTACGCTATGCTATATATATGACACAAAGAATTGGGGCAAGATGTATGGATTAGAGTTCCTTAGCCATGTATGCGCCGTGATTTTCATACCCCAGTTTCCTGTAATACTCCCTTGCCCCAACGCCGGATATCACCAGAAGCTTTTTCGCAGCAAAGCGGCGCCTTGCGATTGCCTCTGCCTCGGCAACCAGGGCCCTGCCAATGCCCCTGTGCTGGACAGCCCCCATAGAGGCGAGGCTGGCAGCAGGGCCGAAGACATGAAGCTCCCTGATGCCTGCACAGCCAGGCGTTATCTCAGGCCTGAAAGGCTTAAACGGGATGCGAAGCCTGCAGAAGCCGAGCAGGGAATCATCAGTTTCCGCAGATATGAAAACCTCATTCCCGCCGCTGGACTCGTATTCCAGCTTCCTTAATTCCAATGAATCCAGGCCAATTTTCCTGGCCTTCGGCTCCCTGCACCTTATGCAGCGGCAGGAGATATTCCTTTCAGCGCAAAGCCTCTCAACATACTGCCTGAGGTTGGTCCTGTCAACTCCTGCTGAAGTCGCGAAAGTGGGAATGTCCCTCTGTACCCTCATCAGGCGGCAGTACTCGGGCACGAATCTTTTCCCCTCTGCAATGATGTCTGCAGCGTCCCTTGTTGAAAGCGGGCTGAACATGCCGGCCTTCCAGTCCTCATAAAGCTGCGTCCCAGGCATGACAAGGCAGGGGTAAATCTTCAGGCTGTCAGGCCGCAGGGCAGGCTCATCAAAAAGCTGCCTGAATTCTTCAATATCCATATCCCTGCTGCTGCCTGGAAGCCCTGGCATCATGTGAAAGCCGACCTTCAGGAAGGAATCCTTCAGAAGCTGAACCGCCTCTAAAGTATCAGACATCGCATGCCCCCTGTTTGTTGCCGCCAGAATATCATCGCTTAGCGTCTGCACGCCAAGCTCAACCCTTGTCGTGCCAAGCCTCAGCATTTGGGTAATTTGCTCCTCCTTGCTGAAGTCAGGCTTTGTCTCAATGCACAATGCAACCATCCTGGAGCCAGCCAGTTCATTCCTCTGCTGCTCGTGCAGCAAATCCATGGAGCCCTTCAATGCCAGGATTTTTTCCCTGAGCCGCTGAGACCTTTCCGCATCCCTTATATCGCCTGGCAGCTCGAAGAACTGCTTGAATGCAGCGAGGTTGAGCATGCCTTCTGATGCGAACATTTCAGAAAAATCATTCAACGCCTTAAATGCAAACCCTACAAAAGACTCCTGATAGGAGGCGTCGTAGGATGGAAAAGTGCCGCCCTGCACAATCACCTCAACCTTCCCAAAATTATGGCCAGTGGCAACATACTGCTCAAGCCTGTTGAAAGTGATAAGGTAAGGGTCATACCCTGCCCGGATACCCCGCATAGTTGACGGCTCCCTGCCTGTGTAACTCTGGGGAACATCGCCAAAAACAGAGCCAGGGCCGCCAGGGCAGAAAGTGCACCGGCCATGAGGGCAGCTTAAGGGCGCGCTCATAAGCGCAACCACTGCAACTCCGCTGATTGTCCTGGTCGGCTTGGTTACAATCTTAACATCCTTCAGCTCGGCATCCGAGGCGTGAAGCATAACATCAATGTCAGTGGGGACTGTTTTCAACCTGTACTTCCTGCATAGCCTGAGCTTAAGCTGTGACAGCTGCTGGCCGCTGAGGCCCTCGCTGCGGATTGCCTGAAGAACCTCGGTGTAGAAGGCGCTTTTCATGCAGGCTGGGAGAACAGGCTGCTTATTTAAGCTTGACTGAGGCACCTGTTCAGGTGACGCATACAGTTGCTAATCCGCCAGATGCGCCTCCTCAACCCCGCTTACAAGGGAAAAGATGATTGCAGCAGCGCCAAGGATTATCAGGGAATAGGTGACTGACCAGACGAAAAGCACGCTAAGGAACAGGTAGACAGACAGCTTAATTGCCTTTGAAAGCAGCCCGACTGAGGACAATACAGTAGCCCTTTTCGGAGATGGAATGAATTTGTTCATGTAGCTGAAAAACAGCGTTCCGCGGCCAAGGCCGAGGGAAATGGCGATGATAGCGGCGGCTGCGATTAAAAATGGATTAAGGGCGATGGCGGCCACTATGAACATGACGCCGGTGAGCATTGCGCTGAGGAAAAGCAGCAGCTTTCTTGAGCCCAGCAGGGATTCCAGCCATGGCGTTGCCTGGAGGAAGGCCATCTGGCCGATGACAGAGCCTGCGCTTACAAGCCCGAAGAAGGCCACATCCACGCCCGCGTTCTTCAGCAGGACCTGGTATACCCATATCATGGCAAAGGCGATTGCGGAAATCACGCTGAAGTCCATTGCAAGGAGCTTTACTGCCTTATGCCTGAACATGAAAAGGAACCCGGCAACGAGAGTTTTCCTGTAATCCTGCTTTTTCATTAAATGCCTTGGCTCCTTCATTGACAGCGCAACAAAAAAGCCAAATGCAAACGGGACTGCAGTAAGCAGCAGGGCCTTGTCCAGGCCAAACCTTGAGGCAACGATGCCGCCTGTAACCGAGCCAAAGAGGATTCCGGCCATCACAAACTGCGATGCCCTGATAAACACTCGCTTTGACTCCCTGGCCGTGCCTGACTGCCTGAGGCTGTCATAGGTCAGGGCCTCCAGTGAGCCGGAGGTCAATGCCGTTGCAACCGCAGCAAGGAACTCGCCGGCCATGAAAACGTAAAAATTCGGGGCTGAGGAATAGACTATAACCCAGGAGACGCCGAGCAGCGAGGCAATCACAAGGCTGAGCCTCCTCCCAAACCTGTCAGCAAACGCCCCTGTCGGAACCTCAAGGATAATGCTCCAGGCCATGAACCAGGCCTGCAGCAGCATAATCTGCGCAAAGCTCAGCCTGCCCCAGTCGCTAAAAAAGGGAATGAGGACAGCCGAAATGAACATCACGTTAAGCAGGAAGCAGAACGCGTAAACCTTCCAGATGTTGGACTTGAAGTCAGGCATCATTCTTAACAGACTCAGGCCTTGCATGGCTGAGGAACAGCTTGCCCACCTCCATGATGAAGAAGCCAAGGCTGGCAACAGCCATTATCTTAAGCCAGTCCACTGCAGAAAGGGGGACAGTGCTGAATACCGATTGCATCGGCTGCCAGTAAATCACGATGGCCTGGATTGAAATGGAAATCGCAACGCCCCCAAGCAGCCACAGGTTGGTCCAGACGTTCAGCTTCCTGAAGGGGTAAAGGGAGCGGCTGCCAATTACTGCGAACATCTCAAACATAACAAGCGTAGTGAACGCGACCGTCTGGGCAAGCTGAAGGCCCTGCGGAAGGTAAAGGTTGAACATAAACAGGGTGCCGAGGCCCATTATAACCCCGAAAATCACTGTAAGGTACAGGTGGCTGCTGTCCAACAGGGAGCTTTCGGGCTTCCTTGGCGAGCGCTTCATGACATCAGCCTCAGAGCTTTCAGCGCCGAGCCCAAGCGCAGGCACGCCGTCGGTAAGAAGGTTCATGAGCAGAATCTGCAGAGGCACCATCGGCAGGGGAAGCCTCAGCAAAACCGCGAGGAACACGCTGATTATCTCGCCAAGGTTGCATGAGAGAAGATACCTCGCTGACTTCAGGATCTTGTCGTAAATGTTGCGGCCTTCGCTGACTGCGCTCACAATGCTTGCAAAGTTGTCGTCGACAAGCATCGCCTGCGCAGACTCCTTTGCGACATCGGTTCCGGTAATTCCCATGGCAATCCCCACGTCGGCCTTCTTGAGCGCAGGCGCGTCATTGACGCCGTCCCCGGTCATCGCAACAATGTGGCCCTTCTTCTTCAGGGCGGCAACAATCCTCAGCTTCTGCAGGGGAAGCGCGCGGGCAATGATGCGGATGTTTTCAATGCCCTCTGCAAGGGACCTGTCATCCATCTTCTCAAGCTCATCGCCTGAAATCACGCGGTCATCCTTCCTGAACAGGCCAATCTGCGTTGCCACAGCCCTTGCAGTTGCGGGGTGGTCGCCAGTAATCATCATGACCTTAATCCCAGCGTCCTCGCACTGCTTCACCGCGCCCATTACCTCCTCCCTCGGAGGGTCAATCATTCCAGCAAGGCCATAAAAAACCAGGTCACGCTCAACAGACTCAAAGGAAAATGCGCCTCTTGACCTGGGCAATGGCCTGTGCGCAAAGGCAAGCACCCTCAACGCCTCCCGGCCAAACTTCTCATTAACCCTAAGGATTTCCTTCCTGTCCTTTTCATTCATCCTCCTGGTTTTGCCGTTCACAAAAATCCGGGAGCACTTTCTGAGCAGGATGTCGGGTGCGCCCTTGACAAAGGCCTCCTCTGCCTGCGTTTCAGGGTTCCTGCACACAACCGACATCAGCTTTCTGTCAGAGTCAAAGGGAAGCTCCTCAACAATCCTGAACCTTGACTTGATGACGTGCTCATCAATGCCTGCCTTCCTGGCAAGTACAACAAGCGAGCCCTCAGTCGGGTCTCCTGTAACATTCCACTGGCCTGCCTTTTCAGAAAGGCTGGCATTATTGCACAGGACGCCAATCCTCAGAAGCTGGGCAAGCTTTCTGGATGGCTCAAGCCTTTTTTCGGAAGAGCCTGTAAATGCGCCCCTTGGCTCGTACCCCGCACCTGAAACGGCTATAAGCTCCTGGGAAGAATAAATTTTTGTTACAGTCATCTGGTTTTTCGTAATGGTCCCTGTCTTGTCAGTGCATATAATTGTAACGCTGCCCAGAGTTTCAGTTGCAGGAAGCTTCTTGATAATCATATTCCTCCCTGCCATGCTGTTCGCGCCCAGGGCAAGGCTTATGGTGACAATTGCAGGAAGCGCGCTGGGGACAGCGGCAACAGCAAGGCTTACCGAGAAAATGAAGAGGTCGGCAATCCTGGCTTCCCTTCCCTGAAAGAGCGCCAGGGCAAAGACTATGGCAACAAGAGTCAGCACTCCAAAGCCAATCTGCCTTGCAAGCTTTCCAAACTTTGCCTGAAGGGGAGTCGCGCCTTCTTCTGTGGTCTGCAGCGATTTGGCAATCTTTCCGAGCTCAGTCGCCATCCCTGTCCTGCATGCAACAGCCCTTCCCTTCCCGTAGACAACAATCGTGCCCATGAAAGCCATGTTCTCCTGCCTGTCAATCTGGACAGCCTCAGGCATGACCCTGGCAAGTTTCCTTGCAGGAACAGACTCGCCGGTAAGCGCCGACTGGTCAACCTTAAGGCTGGCCTCCTCAATAACCCTGCAGTCTGCAGCCACAATATCTCCCGCCTCCAGGAGCATGATATCGCCAGGCACGACATCAACAGCCGGAATCCTCCGGACAGCTCCAGCCCGCAGAACCCTTGCCGTTGGAGCGCTTATCTTCCTTAGCGCCTCCACAGCCCTCTCAGCCCTGTACTCCTGGATGAAGCCAAGGGCAACTGAGATGAGGATAATCACAGACATGCCTATTGCCTCGGGAATCTCACCCAGAAACACAGAAAGCACGGCGGCGATAATTAGCAGGTAAATCAGGAAATTCTGGAACTGCTGAAGGAAAATGATGACAGCAGTCCTGCCCTTGGCCTTCTCAAGCTCATTGGCCCCGTACTGCCTAAACCGGCCTGCTGCCTCTTCAGCAGAGAGCCCCTGCTCAGAGGAGCCAAGCTCCCGCAATACTGAGCCTGCATCAGCTGAATGGAAGTGCATTGCACTAAAAACTGGACGAGGTCTGTTATAAAGGTTTTGGCATTGCAAAAGGGCAAGATACTGTCACCTTTTCGTGATATGGTGTCTGCGGACATAGGCTATTAAATTGAG
>CAZDCW010000047.1:0-7690 GCA_964504135.1 uncultured Methanosarcinales archaeon | reverse complement strand
TCAATTTAATAGCCTATGTCCGCAGACACCATATCACGAAAAGGTGACAGTATCCTGTTTATTCTCATTTTATAACCGCTTGAAAAATCCCCTAACCTCCTGATTATTTTTCAGCTGCATAAATATCAACCCGAGGATTACTGTAATTACCATTACAAGAAAGCTTCCATACAGAAATTTGCCGCTAATCTTTTCCACTAATTTAGGGGGGGAATTTGCAAATATGATGGCAGGCCCTAAAATTAGGAATACGATTCCAAAAGTTGTTATTCTTTTCATAGGTTCAGGGTATGTGCGTGGGGGCGAACGGGTTGGATGCCGCTGCCATTGCCCTGGTGAGGCTTTGCTCATGCTCTGCGAGCAGGCTGCTTGCCCCTGTTTTTTTTGCAGCCGCCCATTCCTCTCTTGCCGCTTCCAGCAATTCGCGGTAGAGTGGCACGGCTTCATTGACCCTGCCTGCCTTTATGTTTGCTGCAAGCCGTTCTGCCGCGGTTGCCTGCTGGATTACAAGCTGGCTGAGATTCCTGAAGGCGTACTTCATCTCAAGCTCCTCCCTGCCTGGGCTTCCGCTCATTATGCTGTGGAAGTGGCGTCTTGAGTGGATTTTCAGGAGGTGCGCGTAGTCATGCTCATGCCTTCTTAACGCCCTTGCTGCTGCTTCTGCGACCAGCATTGCCCTTTCCCTGGTTTCAAAAAGTTCCTCGCCCCTGGCCTGCAGCTTCTGCATGTGCCTCAGGCGTTTTCCAATGTGCTGGCAGAATACCGCGCGCTTTCCGCTATCAGCTCCTGCATTAACTCCATAATGCTCTGCTTCCAGCCTGCTTAGGATTATGTCTTTCATGTCAGGAAAGTATCCATCTCTGTCCTTTCGGATATCTCGCCTATTAAATTTTTGGTCATAAGGCCTGCCGCTTTTTCTGTTGGGTAATTGCTGAGCAGCCATGCGAGCTTTATGAAGGTTGTTTCAGGGGTCATGTCGCTTAAGTGCCCTAGAACTCCTGCCTTCTGCAGGTCTCTTCCGGTTGAATAGACGTTCATCTGCAGCCTTCCGTAAATGGCCTGGGATGCCATTACTACAGGCATTTGCCCGCAAAGCCGTTCAATGGCTTCAAGGTTTTTTTTATGGATTTCCGTGTGCTCATCTACCTTGTCTATGGGAAAATGGCCAAGGGCAAATCCTTCAATTACAAGCCCGTCAAAGCCATTGTATGCCTCTATTTCCTGCGGATACAGGTTCGGATGTGCTTTCAGAATGCCTATTTTCAGGTTTTCCTTAAAAAGCCTGGGCTCTGCCCTCCTCTGCCGGTCCCTCTTTTGATATGCTTGCATGAAGCCTATTTTCCTTTCCGCATAATCCACCCTGGCTATTGGCGTTGCGTTGATGGGCCTGAACGCATCCCTTCTGCTTGTGTGCATCTTCCTTGTTTTGGCAGGTGGAAGAATTAGGCAGGTCGTGTCAGAGATTGTCTCATGCATGCAGATTGCTATTCCTGAAAAGTCGGAGTTTGAGATGAAATATGCGGCTGAAATCAGGTTTAGGGCGGCATCAGAGCTTCCCCTATCAGAGCTCCGCTGTGAGCCGACCATTATCACAGGTATGCCTATTCCCTGCAGGGCAAAGGCAAGGGCTGCCGCGGAATAATGAAGGGTGTCTGTCCCATGGGTGACTATGACTCCATCAACGCCGTTTCCCTCCTCCTTGGCAACCTCCTTCGCCATGGCGTTGTAGTGCGCAAATCTCATGTCCTCGCTCCACATGTTGCTCAGCAGCCTGGAGTCAATGCTGGCTATCTCCGTCAGCTCAGGGAGCATGCCCAGAATCTCCTCCGGGGTGAACCTTGCTATCACTGCCCCAGTCCTGTAGTCAACCTTTGACGCTATTGTGCCCCCTGTATGGAGGATTGTTATTTTTCTGAGCCCTTTTGACAGGGCTTGAGGGGCTGCAGGAGCTGTTTTTGCTGCCACGGTTGTGTGCTGCATGAGCTTAACGGACTTTATCCTTTTCCTGCTGACGCCAATGTTGTACCCGCTTGGCAGCTTTACTATAAGCGTGTCAGAATCAGGGCTTGGGATGTAGGTTCCTTTTATCTTTTCCTCCGCTGTTTCCACCTCTATCTGGTCGCCTGGCTGCATTGGCTTTAAGTTTTCAGGCAGGGTATTAATATTTTCCTAAACTGACTTTAATTAATGGCAGGCTAACTCTTCGTGTACTGGGCAAAGTGATCAGTAAAGACAGGCTGCTATTTTTTATAGTTTTTAAAAGAATATGACCTCTTATCTGGCATGCTCAAACTGCCTGGTTGCATGCTCCGCCCTTCTTTCCAGCCGCATTATCCTGGAAACATCAACCCCTATTCCCCTTGCGACCCTTTTCTGCTCGTTGAGCATTGCCCTCTCAGTCTCCATGAGCCTGTGGAGCAGCGCCCTCCTTTGCTCCCTGTCCTGGAGCGACATTGCCTGCCGTATGTGCGCGTTTATTGAGTCCATCCTGGCGTGGATTGCCTTCAGGTGGCCTGTCTGCTCGCCCTGCTGCTGGACCAGGCTTCTAAGCTGGTGGTACTCATTGATTATTTCCGATAGCGCCTGGTGCAACCTTTCCTCGTTTGTGCTGAACAGGCCTAGTAAGCCCATTTTAACCTCTTTTCCATGCCTAACCCATATATGCGGGCTTGTCCTCTTTTAATTGTTTCGCTCTTGTCTGCTTGAACTGCTCTGTGATGTTCTCATATGCCTCCTCAATCTCCTTGGTTACTGATGGCCTTACCTTCCTCATGGCCTCCTCAAAGGCCTTGAACCCCACTGTTTTGGCATTCATGTCCTTGCGGAGCGCGAGTATAGCTGCCTCGCGGCAGAGCGCTTCCATGTCTGCGCCGACATATCCGTCTGTCTTCTTAGCTATGTCCTTTATGTCAACGTCCTTGAGAGGCATCTGTTTTGTGTGCACTTTCAGGATTTCAATCCTCGCATCCTCTTCGGGGATTGGCGTGAGTATTATCCTGTCAAACCTGCCTGGCCTCAGAAGTGCATGGTCGAGCATGTCAGGCCTGTTGGTCGCTCCTATCACCACAACGTCGTAAAGGTCTTCCAGCCCGTCCATTTCTGTAAGGAGTTGGTTTACCACCCTTTCGGTTACGTGGCTCTCGGCGGACATGCCCCTCCTTGGCGCAATGCTGTCTATCTCGTCAAAGAATATTATTGTCGGCGAGGTTTGCCTTGCCTTCTTGAATATCTCCCTGACTGCCTTTTCACTTTCACCGACCCATTTTGAGAGGAGCTCAGGCCCCTTTACCTGTATGAAGTTAGCCTCGCTCTCGGTTGCCACCGCCTTTGCGAGCATTGTCTTGCCTGTTCCAGGCGCGCCGTAGAGGAGGATACCCTTTGGCGGGTTTACGCCCAGCCTTTTGAAGGCGTCGGCATGCTTTATTGGCCATTCCACCGCCTCTATGAGTTCCTGCTTTACGCTTTCAAGCCCGCCGATGTCTGTCCATTTCACGCTGGGCACTTCAACCAGCACTTCCCTCATTGCAGAGGGCCTTACGACCTTAAGCGCCTCCTTGAAGTCCTTTCGGGTTATCATCAGCTTCTCCAGCATTTCCTTTGGTATTGGCTCCTCTTCCTGCAGGCTTAGCTCAGGCAGCACGCGCCTGAGTACAATCATGGCTGACTCCTTGCACAGCGCGGCGAGGTCCGCACCGACAAATCCGTGCGTGATTGCGGCTATCTCCTTCAAATTTACATTTTTCGAGAGCGGCATATTTCTCGTGTGTATCTTCATTATGTCAAGCCTTCCCTCTTTTCCTGGCACTCCTATTTCTATTTCCCGGTCAAACCGGCCAGGCCTCCTCAGTGCAGGGTCCAGCATGTTCGGCACGTTTGATGCCGCAATGACGACCACCTTGCCCCTGCTCTTCAGGCCGTCCATTAGCGCAAGGAGCTGCGCAACAACCCTCCTTTCCACCTCGCCATGGACCTCTTCCCTCTTTGATGCAATGGCGTCTATCTCGTCTATGAATATTATGCTCGGCGCGTTCTTCTCCGCCTCCTCGAATTTTTTCCGCAGGTTTTGCTCACTGTTATGCGCAAAAATTCCCCCAAAGCCTGCAATGAAATTCTGGTGTTGATCGACTGAAATGTCATAAACGTATTCTGGATGCTCTTCAGTTTCTGCTATTTCAACAACCCTGTCCCAGTAAATGTCGCTCTCAAGCAAAACTTTCAGTGCAGGGTCCTCCAGGCGCTGCAGAACCTCGGCTCCTATGCTCCTGAGCCCCCTCCACTCACGCAAGTCGTAATTTGAAGTAACGGCCTCAGGCAGGCCTTCCAGTGGAATCCTGTCCCGCCTTGATGCCTTGTTCTGGTTTACATAGGAATATATTGCCGCATTTCTTTCAGCGTCAAAGAACCCTATCGCCCGGAATAAATCCAGGTTTTTTGTGTCTGCAAAGCAAATTCTTTTCTGAGGCCTGTTTTTCCTTCCATAAACTTTTGCAACAATGCCAAAGTTGAGCAGAAGGTGGACCATGTCATCAGCCAGTTCACGGCTTTCAGTGGCTATTTCAACCATGGGCGCCGGAGTGTGCGGGTTTAGGTGGCCGTCTCCTGATATGAAGCCCCTCAGTAAAGCAGCTGTGTGTTCCTTTGACAGATTGTAGGCGATGTCAGGTATCCGTTTTTTCCTGGCGCCGCTGTTGAATCCAAGGATATCCTTCATGAGCTTTTTGATCACAGTTGAACATATGATGATGTCAGAGCCGTTTGAATTGGGCTTTCGGTAAATGGTAACATTGCCAAATAGCTTATTGCACATTTCAGAAACATATTTTTCCTCATTTCTGTTGACAGATACCCTTACTGCGTGGCTGGTGTATGAGCCCTCCGCCAGCCAAAGGCCGAGGAATGCCCAGAACTCTTCAGTGAAGACCAGTTCGGAGGGCATGCTTTTGCCCTTGGTGTAAATTTGGATGAATTCGCCGCTTGTTTCAATTCCTGCCTCACTCATAAGCTCCACGAATTTAGATACCCTTATGCCAACATTCCTGCCGATGATGTCATAAACGTACTTTTCCCGGACTTTGAGCAGTTTTGCCGTTGTTTGAAGCCCAAGTTTTTCAACTGCCTTTCTCACCAGCGGCTGCACATTTCTTACAGTGAGGCCGTGGTCATTCTCCTTAAGCAGCGGCAGCAGGTTAATTCTGTAGAAAGGTTTCCTGGAGAAGGGCAGTTTTTTGGGCACTGCAATAAAGCTGCCTTTTTTCAGTTCAGATGTCTTTACGCTTTCTACCCCTCTCTTTGTAAGTGCAAAGAGGGAATGGCAGTCTGTGACCCTGATTTGCCTGCCGCTCCTTGTCTTTACAAGCAGGATTTTAGACTTCAGGGGATGCCTGATTAGCCCGGTCACCTTGCCAGTGACCAGCTTTCCATCTTTGTCAAAGCAGGGCACTTCCAGGTTCTGCATATTCCCCTCGACAACTTGCCCTATGGGCAGTCTTTTGGTTAATCCATCCTGAATGATTGTGATTTTCTCGTCATAAGGAAGGCTTTGGCCATAATATTTTGACATTATCTCCGGACCGTTAATAAGCAGGAAGTGCGCATTGGTCTCATTTGCCACTGCTTTTGCCAGCAAGGTCTTTCCTGTGCCCGGCGGCCCGTGTAGCAATACGCCTTTTGGAGCCTCTATTCCAAGCCTTTCAAAAATCTCAGGGTGCTTGAGGGGCAATTCGACCATTTCCCTTATTTTCTTTATCTCTTCCGACAGCCCGCCTATGTCTTCGTAAGTTACTTCCAGCGCAGCTTCCTCGGAAACTTCAACAGCCTCAGGATTGAAAACAACTTCTGTCAGGTCGCTGACGATTATAGCCTGCTTGGGCATCGTGTCAACCACAAGGAATTTTATGTCGCCGAACCCAAACCCGTAGACGTCCTCGTCAAGCATCCTGAATATGTCCTCAAAGGGGCTGTTCTGCATCGTCGTCCTTCTGCGCGTTCCACCCCCAAGCGCGACTATGTCGCCCTTCATCAGCGCCCTTCCCAGGAGGCCCTGCTTGAAGAGCTCGGCAGATGCCCTTATTATTATCCCCTTCCTTGCAGGCGCGATGACAATTTTCTTCGCCTGCTTTACGTCGGCCTTCTGCACCTTCACCAAGTCGCCTATGCTTGTCTTGGCGTTCCTTCTTATTATTCCGTCCATGCGCATTATGTTCAGGCCTATGTCGCCGGGGTATGCGCGGTCTGCTATGGCCACAGTCTTTCTTGTACCCTCAATCTCAACGATGTCACCCGGAGTCACTCCTATCTGGTGCATGAAGCCGGTGTCAATCCGGACAATCCCTTTGCTTACATCGTCCTGAACAGCTTCTGCGACTTTTAGAAGCAGTCCCCTCTCAGCCATAGGTAAGGAGTATCATTCGCTCATAAATAAAGGTTTCGGACTGGTCTGGTTAATGGTTGAGTGCATTTATTTGGTTGTAATCTTCATAAGTCAGCTTTTGTGGCCTGTTGAGCCACCACCTGAGTGTTGAGCCTGTGAGCGTTGTGAAGGTCTTGAATGTGCCATATTTCCTGAATCTCCTTGAGGAGGAATACACGAATATGCCCGGGCAGAATTTTACTTTTCCCAGTTGGCTTATTCTGTAGCCCAGCTCGAAGTCCACTCCAACATAATTGTATCTTTCTGGATTGTATCCCCCTGCCTTATGGTAATAGTCCTTGCGCATGACAAAGTTGGGACCCGCGGTTGATGGCTTGCCGAATGCCTCGCCGACCCTGCAGCCGAGGTTCCATAATGGGCCGCTGGCCAGGTTTGCTATCCTGGAATGGTCGTGGAAGCGCAGGCTGCCGTATATAGCGGCCAGGCGGGGCTTTTTTTGGAATTCCCTGTCAACCCTTTCAAGCCAGTTGGACGGGTAAACGCAGTCAGCGTCGCAGACAGCCAGATATTTTCCTCTCGCTTTCACTGCACCTGCCCTTGCTGCGTAATGATACCCCTGGGACTTTTCCTCTATGACTTTGTCAGCGTATCCCCTGGCGATTTCAGGGGTTTTGTCCGTGCTGTTGTTGTTCACAACGATTATTTCATAGTCTTTGAACGTTTGGCCGCACAGTGATTTTAATGCAAGTGCAATTACAGGCTCCTCATTGTATGCCGGCACAATAAGGCTGTATTTGGGTGATGCCATGGGGTTTAATTTTCCCGTTTTACCTTTGGGAGGGGTACTGGCGGAGGAAGGTTGAGATCCCTGCTTAAAATTAGCGCCTCTATGTTGCACCTGTGCAGGACTGTATCTATGACTTCGGCCATTATATCCTTCGGAAGGGTCTTTCGCTTCTGCCACGCGCTGATTATCTCGTCGTTTGTCTTGGAGTCACCGAGGTAGATGACCTCGCCTGTAAAGGCAAGCTCTCCTATGTCAGGCTCGAATTTGGAGGTGAATTCGAAGGAGAATGATAGCCCTTTCTGCTTCTGCCTTCCCAGCGCCAGGTCAGATTCCTGGACATCCTTGATGCCCACGTTGTTGTTGATGTCCACCTTCCCTGTTACCGGGTTCTTCTTTTCTATGTGGATTTTCCTGAAGTTGAATCCGATTATCATTCTACGCCCGCAGTTATGGCTGGTTTTTAAAGTTATTGGTAAGGCGTAATTCTTTAGTGTTCTGAAGTTATTCTCGGGAATGGGTCATATATTCTGTGG
>CAZDCW010000046.1:0-7740 GCA_964504135.1 uncultured Methanosarcinales archaeon | reverse complement strand
AGTGCAAAATTCGCATGCAATTTACGAGATTAGAATTGCGCATATCCATCAGCTAATCAGCGCAATTCTCTATAAATGCAACTCTATGAGCAGCTTGTTTTTTCCTACCTTGGCGATTTCAACATTTTCATTTGTTTACTGGGTTTGATACCCCGCCCCTTGGGCGCCTCTGTTGTTATGCTTACCGGTTACCCAATAAACATTGAAAATCCCAACACCCATGTCAGATACCCCGCTGCGCGGTTGGGATTTTCATTTCCTTTCAGGTTGAGGCTCTTTTCTATGTCAACAGGTATTCTTAGCACTGTTCCCCGTGCGCTTTTGCTTAGCTTCCGCTGCAATTTCAAGGGCTCCCCCCAGATTCCAAGACGCCTGGCTATTTCTATCATCTTGTTTCCTTCCTTTTCGCTGATGAACTCCTCCCCGCATTTTGAGCACCGGCTCCCCTTCACAACAAAGAAGTGGCCTTCTATCTCTGAAACAATATCATCGGCTTGAATCGCCGTTCCTCCGCAAACAGGGCACTTTCTCATTTTTTTCCTCCAACAGACCCGCTTGTTACAAAATATTGTCAGTACCTTATCGAAAAGTCCTCATGCTCACCTGGGTTTGGCTGCTGCTCAGTTACCTTTGCATCCTTGATAAAGGCCAGCAGCGGGCCTCGCTTGCATTCAAGGATGAACCTCTTGAGCTTGTCGTCATCCCCCTCTGCCAGCACTTCCACTGTGCCGTCATGGAGGTTTCTTACAAACCCGACTATGCCGTATTTCTCTGCCTCCTTCCTTGCGAAGTCCCTGTAGAATACCCCCTGCACCTTGCCTGAGATAATCATATATACGCGCTTCATAAAGTTGGTGTGGATTATAATTATTTAAGCTTTATCCATATCGCTCTATAAGGTATATACCATAGTTACTTAAATCTGCTCGCCCTTAAGTGGTTGTTTTGAGGTGTAAGTATCAAGGAGGGGTTTGGGATGAGAGGTATGAGGAATATGTGCACCCGCTGCGGGGCATACATTTCGAAGAGCAGCCTGATAGACGCTTACATGTGCAGGTGGTGCCAGGTTGAGACTGATTTCACTGACCTGTACGCGAACCTGGACTCAAAGATTGTGTGAGCGTGACCTGATTTGACCAACTTGTGGGCAGTGGCCATGCTGCTGGCAACGCTGTGCATTTACTTTGTCAGCTATGAGGCTGCGCTTGGCGCTTTTGTCAGGCTCCAGGGCGGGTCAAATTGAAAGGTTTGGCAATCTTTAAATAACTCCGGCTGCTGGTTCTTGCTTATGGAAAAGGCAGTTTACCAGCTGTTGGCCAGGCATTACCCCGGCGCAGCCACAGCTTTGCAGTTTAATTCCCCGATTGAGATTCTTGTGGCAACAGTCCTCTCTGCGCAGTGCACAGACGCCCGCGTGAATGCCGTCACCAGGGAGCTCTTCAAAAAATACAGGACTGTCAGGGATTACGCTACGGCTGACCAGAAGGAATTTGAGCAGGAGATTAGGAGCACAGGATTCTACAGGAACAAGGCGAAGAACATTATTTCCGCGGCAAAGCTGATTCAGCAGAAGTTTGGAGGCAAGGTTCCTGATGCCATGGATGATTTAATCACTTTGCCAGGAGTGGCCAGGAAGACAGCCAACATAGTGTTATGGAATGCTTACAGGAAGATAGCAGGCATTGCCGTTGACACTCACGTAACCAGGGTTGCCTTCAGGCTCGGCCTTACATCAAATACAGGCCCTGTGAAGATTGAGCAGGATTTGATGAAGCTTTATGACAGGCAAAGATGGCCGCATGTTACAAACCTTCTTATCAGCCATGGCAGGGCTGTTTGCCAGGCTAAAAAGCCGAAGTGTAGGGAGTGCTTCCTGTTTTCGCTTTGCGGGAAAAGGGGTGTGGACAGGAAGTTCTGGGCCTAGTTGATTATTGCCTTTCCTTATTGCTCCTGAAGCATGGCGAGAATGTCTCCCCTGTTTTGCCGAAGAACGCTTACAACGGCATTGCCAGTGGTTTTTGCAGATGCCCGCTCCTGATCTCTACTGTCCATTAGGCACTGAAGGAAATATGAATGCTCATCTTCTATCTTGATGATCCCAACTTCTGTTTCAAGATATTCCAGCATGCCTGGTGCCAGGGGATAATGTATCGCATTTATTGCCGTATCTCTGTCCAGGCTTGGGTAGCCAGGCGATCCAATGATTTCCCTTTCATAGCCTGCAACAAGGGTTCCGATTGATTCTGGACCGGAGAGCAGCCCAATCGGGCCTATCATCAGCTGCCTTTCTGGTTCATCTGGCCTGTTTTTTGGAGCTGTGAAAAGAACAAATAACGAATTAGGCTCCGAGCCTCTGTGGGAATACACTGGAAGGTAATGCATCTTATTTTTGGGAAAAAAGGAAGTTTATATTTATTTCCCTTGCCGCCAACGTTAAGGTGAAGGGATTTACTTGTCAAGCAGCCGAGCCATTAGGTCTGGCTGGAGCTCCTTCATTACCATGCCTGCCGCTGTTTCGCCCATCCTTTGCGTATAGTCCAGTTGTCGCGCCAGTTCACCCAGGAAGGATGCAGTGGAATCACTTATTGGTATGCTGCCAACTGGAGAGCAGTTCTTTAGCACCTCAGTCAGGCCTGTAGAGCCATCCAATGGCCGCATATTTCCAGCGAAGACTTTTGGCGTGACGCGCTCCATGGACACTCCGCCCCTGCTCGGGGTCTCCAGCATGAGACGACCGGTGCAACTTGTCATTACAGGCCCCATGTACATCGGCCTTTCTCCAGGATAAACCCAGTAGCCTTCATTTACTGTCCGTTCCGGCATGTGGCCTACTGCCTGAACTATCACATAAAAGTCTAGCCGCGGCATTTTAGCACCTCCATATTGTCTGGCCTTTAGATTGTGCCTACTTTATAATGGTTTCCGTTACATCAGTTGGCCGGGCACAGTCTCAACGCCTGAACTCCTGCGCGAATTTGGCTATGCCTTGGAACAGCGCGTTAACAGTCGTCTCAACTCCTGCGCCTGGCCCTGGCGGAAAGTAAAGTCTTGGCCTTTCTGAGTTCACTCCGAACAGGAAAACATTGTCAGGCCCTTTTGTGCTTCCCATTACGCTTTCCCTGTGAACTGGCCTAAGCCCGACCTGTACGCTGTATCCCTCCCCGGCAGGCTCAATGGCTGCCACATACCTTAAAACATGATCCTGGCCTGCTTCCTCCAGCAATTCCCTGAATGGCTGGTCAAAAACCTCCATTGCAGCCGCGAAATCCTTTCCTTTGAGGTTGGCAAGCGAGGTTAAGTCAACTGGTGTTGCAAGCCTGGAGTTTGCATGGGCCAGGAATGTCTCGTGTGAGCCTTTTACAGGCACCCATCCATAATGTGCTGAAATCATCCTTGCCAGTATAAGGGCCTTGTTCACAACATCCCTGCCGGAAAAGTCGGTGAATGGCTTTGGCTCTGTATACCCTTTTCCTATGGTTCTGAAGACGCCTTGGCTGAATGGCGTTCCATCATCCATTTGGCTTCCAGCGTCTCCAAGCGTCCCGCTTGGCATCATATAGACTGAAACAGTTTTTGGCTTCGGTTCTGCCTGGAGTATTGACCGCAGGGTTTCCGGGGCTCCGAGGTTCGCGCCAACAGTCGGCCTGTTGTATATCCTCCCGTCCAGTATTGCCTTGTACACTTCCTGTAAGTACAGCCCGTTTTCCGCAGAAGGGTTTGCTGCCAGCGGCAGCTTGTTGGCTGTCACGATTTTCATGCCCTTATAGAGTCCGCTCGCAAGCACGGGAAGCATGCCTTCGCTGTCTGTTGCATCCACAAGTATGTAATCTCCGCTTCCGTTCCGCCACATCCTGAAAAGAACTGCACGGAGCAGGTCCAGCGGGCGATCAAGTTTGAAGTTATGGACCTCTCCCTGAAGATTCCCGGCCTTGAATTCGTAAAATCCCGCGCCTGCCTTTTTATGCGCGATTAACCTAGCCAGTTCCGCCTGGCTGAGCCCACCCTTGGCTGTTACAAATCCCAGGCTGTCCGCTGCGCCAATTACATTAACCCCCAGCTCCTGGTAAGCTTCGGCTATTCTCTCAAGCAGCGGCAGCCCTATTTTGCCTGCACCAAACACAGCTAAATTTATGGTTTTCAGCTCGTTGTATAGTCGCATTATTACAGGGCCTGAGGTTCCCTTTGGAACAACAATCCCGATGGAATCTTTGTACACTTCTGGAGTCAGATGGTGCCGCAGCCCTTCTGTGCCTGGCGAAAAGGCTGTATGCGCCAATGCCGTTTCAATTGCCGCCCTGGCCCTGTTTGAGTTTCCGATGCCGTCGCCTACCGCGGTTACCATAGTGGCATCGTTCAGCACGATGTATTTCCCGGTTCTGCCAATCGCCGCCGCAATTCTTTCTCCTAAGTCCTTTTTGTAATGTTCAGGGTTGTTTCTTGCACTTTGGTGGCCGGGGTCAACTGAGATTATTAGCCTGGCTGTAAATCCGTTGCCTTCTCCAGTAAGCTCAGAGCGCAGCAGGGTAACTTCAGGATGTCCCTTAACTGCGTTTATCAGGGCCTCATATTGCCTTGGGTTGACGGTGTACTCCATGAATGAGATGTTTCCCTGTACGCCGATGCCCTTCATCTCGTTGTGGCCTTCCTGGGGCCCTGGGCTTATCAGCGTTTCAAGCCCGTCAGGGTAATTTGCCGACCTTATGTAAATTGGGGGCAGTCTTTCAGAAATCCTGAGTATCCGCAGCGAGTTGGGCTGAAAAACCTTTACGCCTGATTTGGCAAGGGCCAGCACTTCAGCGTATGACAGCCTGCTGATGGTTTGTGTTCCCTTAAGATAAGCAGGGGGGACGCACAAGACTCCTTGCTCATCAGAGTAAATGTATATCCCATCTGCCTTAATCGCCGCCGCGAGGGCAATGGCGGTGTAGTTTGACCCGTCCCTGCCAAGGGTTGTTATCATGCCTTGGGAATCCCTTCCGACAAATCCTGTGTATACGGGGATTGCATCCCTTTTTCCTTCTTGCGCCCGGGCCTTTATAAGATAGGACGCAATTCCGGCTCTGATGGCCTCAGGGGTTATTTCAGCGTTTTTGAAATTTGAGTTTGTTGTAAATCTGCCTTCCTGGGAAGTGTCCACGACAAATGAATTCATGCCTTTTTTGTTCAGGAGTTCGGAAACCAGATGGGCCATTACCCGTTCGCCATAGCTTGCCAACAGGTCGTCTACTGCATCCGGAGGCATGGGATGAATTTCCCTGGCGTAAGTCAAAGCAGGGCTGAAGTAATCGTGGAATCTCGGGTCAACTGGCCATCCTGCGCTGGCTTTTTCTTCAAGGTCTGAAAAAAGCCTGTCGATTTCAGGAACCCAAATGCGATTTTGCCGCTGGACAAGGTCATGCCTTTGCTCAATCCCAAGAATAAGCTGTCTGGCTTCATTAAGCTCGCCTGCCTTTACATGGGCGGAAACCTGGAGCAACTGGTCTGTCACCTTAGCCTGCTTTGACCCGGCAGGCCTGCCCATTGCTGACATCACAACTATGGGCCTTTCTCCCATTTGAAGGTGACTATAAACTATATTAACAGCCTGCTCAAGGGAATTGGAGTCTGCGCTGGAGCTGCCGCCAAACTTCAGTATGGAAGCCCTCATTGCAGCTTTAAGTTCTAAGTCCAGTTTAAAAATCTTTCTTTAATAGCTACTTCAAAGTAACAAACAGTTTATTTCGGTAAGCCACTGGACACTGGACAGACGCCTGCCTATGGTTTTTATAGGGCTCCACCGCATAATTTAAAAAGGTGGCGCGGATAAGCCATTTAATGGGGATGTACACGGCAATTATTACCCGGGAGGAGGACATGTTCGTGGCAAAGTGCCCAGAGATAGGCACAGTCAGCCAGGGCAAAAGTGTGGAGGAAGCTCTTGCCAATCTGAAGGAAGCCACTGAACTGTACCTTGAGGAGTTCCCTGTCAAAGGCGTTTCGCATCCTATCCTGGCCACCTTCGAGGTGGCTGATGGCCTCCGGGCTTAGGAAGATTTCTGGAAAGGACTGCGTTAGGATTCTCTGCAATAAACTCGGTTTTTCAGTTGTCCGCCAGAAGGGCAGCCATATAATTCTTAGAAAGGCAACCCCCGAAGGCCTGGTTGGCACGGTACTCCCAAATCACAGTGAGCTTAAGGTCGGCACTCTCAAGGGAATTCTGGAGTTGGCAAAAGTAAGGGAGGATGAGTTCGCTAAATACCAGTAAGCCACTGGACACTGGACAGACGCCTGCCTATAGTATTTAAGCATCAGCCATCATCGTGTATTCACCCCCAATCATCCCATGGCCCTTTAAGGGCCGTGCGGGTGGTTTAAGCTAAAGGTGAGGTAAGCAGGTGGCTTAAGTTAAAGATGGTGTAATTAGGTTAAAAAGCGTGAGGTGGTTAAGATGCAAACGATTGCAGACACGAGTGAGGCAACTGTTGCAGGCCTGTTTTACAGCAGGGTGAGGGAGCTTTCATTGGCTTCGGTGAAGAGGAGGCCTATGTTCAGGAGCGCGATTCCTTCAACATATGAGCTTTATCAGCTGCCGCGCAGGGAACGGGTGCACAGGTAGGGGGCAAGATTCTTATAGTTATTCATAAGGAGATTAGAAGGAAGGGCTGCTGCCTAACCAAACATTGAATCTCATGTACGTTGGCGGGGAGATAACCATCAGGATTTCTTCATGTGCTGAAACCCCTGAAGAAAAGATTGAGAGGTCGCTAAAATCCTCTGGGCTTGACAAAAGGGACTGGGAGGATATTTTGAAGGAGAGGAAGGAACGATGAGTATGGATGCTCAGACCATGCTTGGCTCAGCGGGTGTTTTGCTGCTGCTGATTGCTTTTTTTCTTAACATGTCAAAAAAGATAAGGCAGGACAGTGTCGCATATACGCTGCTGAACTTGTTTGGCGCTGCCATTTTGACTTACACGTCAGTTCTCATAGGTTTTGTCCCCTTTATCGTATTGGAGGGGATTTGGGCCTTGGTGGCCCTTGTTGGGCTGGCTAATGTAATCCTTAAGTCAAAAATTCGCCGGCTTTGGAAAAGTTTTTTATAATTTGTGGATGGCCCTTGCTTGCATGAACTTGATAAACCGTCAGGAGCTTGGCATTGAGAAATTCTATTATTTCGGCAGGATTCGCAAGGGCGCGGTGTTCATTCACCCTACTGACACGATTTATGGGCTTGGGTGCGACGCGACAAACCCTGTTGCCGTCGCTAAGCTTAGGGATATCAAGCAGCGCAGCGCCACGCCATTCTCCGTGATAGCGCCGGGGATTGGATGGATAAGGAAGAATTGCGTAGTGCGCCCGGCTCATGGCGAGTGGCTTGGGAAGCTGCCCGGCCCTTACACTCTTGTTTTCCAGCTTTCTAACCGCTCTGCGGTTGCGCCTGAGGTTAATTGCGGGCTTGACACGCTGGGTGTAAGGGTCCCCAGGCACTGGTTCAGCAAGGTTGTTGAGGAGCTTGGCTTTCCGGTGGTGACGACCAGCGCCAACATTTCCGGCCAGGATTTCATGACGTCAATTGACAACATCGACAGCCGGGTCGCATCAAGGGTTGACTTTGCGATTTACGAGGGTGAGAAAAAAGGCACTCCTTCCACTGTTGTTAAGCTGGTTGAGGAAGTGGAAGTGCTGAAAAGGTGACCCGCGCTGTGCGGATACTGTCACCTTTTCGTGATATGGTGTCTGCGGACATAGGCTATTAAATTGA
>CAZDCW010000045.1:0-7996 GCA_964504135.1 uncultured Methanosarcinales archaeon | reverse complement strand
ATTGCATGCAAATTTTGCACTAATTACCGCAATTTACGATATTACCAATTGATTGTGCCAGTTCGTCCAGGGAACCAGCAAACCCTTCCACATTTCTGGGATGCTTTGCCATCACAACAAAAAAGGTGCCCGGAAGCATATAAATTTTGTCCATGCCAGCTTAGATTTTGGCGTGTTATCATGAAGCTGCAAACAATCTCAAAGGGTCTGAATCGAAAGGTTCATAAAGAAGAAGCCACCACTGGCTGTGACGATGCCAGAAACTGTAACAATTGAAAAGGACGAGTACGAGGACATGAAGGATCTTATGGAGCGCATGAAGGAAACCATTGATGTCCTGTCCAACAAGGAGAACGTGAAGAAGCTGGAGGCGGCGCTTGCCAGAATAAACAGCGGCGAATTTCTCACTGAAGAACAGGTCTATGATTGATGCATACACTCCTGTTTGACAAGGAATTCAAAAAAGACCTGGACAAACTTGACACTAATCTGAGAGACAGGGTTCTTAAAAAAATCAGGGAACTGAAAAAATATCCTGAGCTGGGAAAGCATCTGGTCGGGATGGATTTGTGGAGCCTCCGCATTGGAAAATATAGGGTGTTGTATAAAATAATTCATGAAAAAGCCCAAGTTCTGCTGCTGACATTTGAGCACAGGAAAGAGGCCTACAGAGACCTTAGGTGACAAATGCAAGGCATTATTTCAGAAGGCAAGACCAGGATTTATGCCGAAGCGGGGAAGATAAGCAGGAAGATGGAGCCCTTCTACAACCCTGCGATGAAGCTTAACAGGGACCTCTCAGTTCAGCTGCTGAATGCGGTGGGCAGGAGGAAGATGCAGATAGCAGACCCGCTTGCCGGGACAGGGATAAGAAGCATAAGATTTGCACTGGAGCTTGAAAAAGGAATTGCTGAGAGGATTGCAATAAACGACAGCTCAAGAACAGCCATTGCCTCTGCAAGGAGAAACCTCAAGCTGAACAGGATAAGCAGCAGGCTGGCCAGCGTAAGCAATAAGGACGCAAACATCTTCCTGCTTGAAAGCAAAGGCTTTGACTACATTGACATAGACCCGTTCGGAAGCCCTGCGCCATTCCTTGACTCTGCTGCGCAGCGGCTTGCAAGGGGCGGGATAATTGCAGTGACTGCCACGGACACGGCAGCCCTCGCTGGAACCTCGCCAGGAGCATGCATGCGAAAATACTGGGCAAGGCCCCTGCGAAACCAGTCGATGCACGAAACAGGCCTCAGGATACTGATAAGAAGGGTGCAGCTTGCGGGAATGCAGCATGAAAAGGCCCTTACACCAATACTTTCCTACCATGACCAGCACTACCAAAGGACGGTCCTAAGCTGCAGGAAAGGAAGGATGCCAGCAGCGGCGATATACAGGCAGCATGGATTCATAACAAGCTGCCTGAAATGCCTGCATGCAGAAGCAACCGCGCTGCCAAAGGACAAGTGCGCCGAATGCGGGTCAAAGGCTGAGATTGCAGGGCCGTTATGGCTTGGGCAGACCAACGACGCCAGGCTATGCCTAAGGATGTCAAAACACGGCCACAGGGAACTGCTCACAGCAATAGCAGCCGAAAGCAAAGTAAAAACGCCCTGGATTTACAACCTGAATACCTTGTGCAGCAAATCCGGGATTGGAAAGCCGCCAAAAACAGAAGCGGTAATTGACAGGCTGCGCCAGGCAGGGCGTAATGCAGCGAGAACCCACATGGACTGGGAAGCGATAAGGACAGACGCAACTGTGAAGGAGATAGTTGAAGCAATTAAGCATTGATGGACCTGCTTTTGGTTAAATAACTAAAATTGGATTGTAGCAGCCTGTTCCTGCTTTGTTTCAGCTGCCCCTTTCAGGAGGCTTGTAACGTGTACGGCCGCTTCGTTCACTACAACTACAATGTCAGCTCCTTATAAAAAAAACAAGCAACCTCAACGACAAGAATTAAATACAGGCTGTTTCTGCCGGGCTTCCATGGGACTGGACGAGCTGAGGGTTGGGCGTATACTATACGCCATCCGGCTTAATTATATCATTGGCGACGGACATGCCGGTGGAGGGGAGCGGCTTATTCCTGACCCAAATGTGAGAATTGCGGTTCAGGCTGCCGGCATAATGATTGATACCCTTCTGAAACAGGCTCAGCAGCCTGACAATCTTTGGAGCCGGCAACAGGACATAGCCAACGCCATTGATAGGCTTGGCCCGGACTATTACAATCTCCATGCATTCTTTCGTGAGGATCCGTGCAACTACAGCCGCATTGCTGAAGGGCTGCCTGCCGGGCTCAGAGAGGTCGTTTTAAGAGGATTGGAGTACAGGCCAGGGCACGCGGGACGATAAAGAACAAGCCGGCGACGCAAAACAAAGGGCAAAGATTTATATATGATTTCTGCCGGAAAAGGCTCTGGAAACGAGATGAAAACAGCACACCAGCTTCTGCTAAGCATAGGAATAGTGTTCCTGTTTATCTTCTTCCTCAATGTCAAGCCGCAAGTAACAGGCCTTGCCGTTGCGCAGGACTCAGGCCCTGAAATAACGATTGCCAGGGCTGAAGCCACAGGCAGCCAGGGAATCGTGGAGTGGAGCACAAACAGGGCAAGCAGGGCTGCCTTTGAACTTGAAGGAAGGACTGCAGAATACGACTATGCAAAGCATTTTGAGATGAGGCTTGAAAGCCTCAGGCAGGGAAAACAGTACGACTACCGGATTACAGCATGCGACAAGAACGGAAGATGCGGCCAGGCAACAGGAACCCTCATAGCAATGTATGCGCCTCCAATAACAGGCTGGACTGTGAATGACGCAAGAGGACTGCAGAAAATGGCAGGCGCAGCCTTCCTCATCCTCCTGGCAGCAGCGGTGTCAATGGTCATCGTAAATGCAGGCCTCCAAAGGCTGGACAAAAACAGGCTAATGCCTGCCTCATTCAGAGTCAAGCTGAAGCTGGACAAGGCTGAAAAGGCGCTGGAAGAAAAGAAACACCACCATGCCTTCGCGCACTACAGGGAACTAAAGGAGCTATACGGCAGGCTGGGAGCAGGCCAGAAGGAAAAGCACCACAAAAGGGTTATGGGCGTATACAGCGAGCTCCTGTCGCACAACAGGGCAAAGGAGGCAAGCTACCTCGCGGACAGGTACCTTAGCGGAACAATAAGCAGCAGCGAAATGCAAAGGCTAAGGGAACTCATAGAAAACTAGCCAACAGTCCTTCTCACATCAAAAACATCAACGCTCTGAACACCCTTAACCAGTGCAATCTTACCCTCCAAAGGCTCTGTTGTCCCCTTCGCCTCACCCATCACGAAATGAATATGCAGGGCCTTCAGGCCAAATGCTATGGGAATAACCTCCCGCTTCGCAACCTTGCCGCCAAATTCCGCTATCAGTGCAGAAGCCTGCCTGTCAATCGCGGAGAGGTCCTCATCAGGGGAAGAAGGCATAATCTTCAGATTAACAATAACGCTGGCCATCTCAATTAGGACCTGAAAAACTGCACTCAGGACACCTGTACCTGACAGCCTTCTCCCGGCAGGAAGTACAGCGGACTATTTCATACTTAAGGCAGCTGGGGCACTTAAACATTGCCGTGCCCTTGACATTTGTAATCCTCCGCTTGCAGGAAAGGCACTTAACATCAACCATAGAACAGGGCAAAAAAGGGTGATATAAAAATCTTTTTGCTACACCAGCGGCCTGATCAAAACAAAGGCCACTGCTGCAAAGAAGGCCGAGATAGGAATTGTAAGAATCCACGCCATCAGGATTTTTCTGGAAACCCCCCATTTAACCGCACTTACCTTCTTCGAGCCGCCCACGCCCATTATTGAACCGGCAATCACGTGAGTCGTGCTGACAGGAATCCCAAAATGGGCTGTGCCAAGCAAAACAGCCGCGCCTCCGCTCTCAGCACAGAAGCCATCAATAGGCCTGAGCTTGGTAATCTTATGCCCCATTGTCCTGACTATCCGCCAGCCGCCGGCCAGGGTTCCCAACGCTATTGCGGTGTGCGCTGCAAGAATCACCCAAACATCAATCCTGAAGGAGCTAATCATCCCAGAGGAAAAAAGAGCCAAAGCGATAACACCCATTGTCTTCTGAGCGTCATTCGTGCCATGCCCCAAACTATACCAGCTGGCTGAAACCAGCTGAAGGCGCTTGAACCAGCCGTTCACTGAAACAGGCGGGAACCTGCTTGCAATGGAATAGGCGATTATGGTAAGAATGACTGCGCCCAGCATGCCCAGCAGTGGAGCCGCAAGTATGAAAACCACAGTCTTCCCAACACCCCCAAAAAGCACAGCCTCAGCACCCCTGTAAGCAATGGCAGCACCAACAAGACCGCCAACCAGCGCGTGGCTGCTTGAACTGGGAATCCCGAAATACCAGGTAATCAGATTCCACAAAATTGCGCCAACAAGGGCAGCCATAATCACTGTAAGGATGGCGGCCTCTGCGGAAATAATACCCTCACCAACCGTCTTCGCGATGGCAACGCCAAAAACAAAGGCTCCAACAAAGTTCCAGAACGCCGCAAGGGCAACAGCCTGCAGCGGGGTGAGCACCCTTGTGGCAACAACAGTGCTGATGCTGTTTGCAGCGTCATGGAAGCCGTTGATAAAATCAAAAACCAACGCTATGGCAATGGTGATTATCGCGAGGCCAACAAGGTCAGGCATTTTTTATCACTATGCTCTCAACCACATCAGCGATTTCCTCAGCCTTGTCGCTCACTGACTCTGTCCACTCATAAAGGTCCTTAATCTTCAGCACATCCACTGCCTTATAGGAATCCTTAAAGAGGTCTGAAAGGGCCTCATTCCTAAGCTCATCACACTTACTTTCCAGCTCATGGACCTGCGCTATAAGCGAGCCGACCTTGGCCTTCCTTGCAAGATTGTACAGAATCCTGTGAACCAGCTTACTGGCCTCATAGCAGATAGACGCCATCAGGGGAAGATACTTGGGCATCCTCTGAATGTTAAACAGCAGAAGCCTGTGGGAGATGTTATAGAACATGTCTATGATATCATCCAGAAGTATGCCCAGCTCGTGAATATCCTCCCTGTCAAAAGGGGTTATGAAAGTCTGGTTCAGCTCAATTGCAATCCTGTGGGTGAGCCTGTCCGACTGCACCTCTATGGCCTTAATCTGGTCAATCAGCTCCCTCCGCTCCTTAACATTCATGGAGTCATAACCGTTAATAAGCCTGATGAAAAGCTCTCCGGAAGAGGTAACCATCTCCGAACTCCTAAGAAGCATATCAAAAAACTTCCTTTCCCTTGGTATAAAAAAATCCAGTATCCCTGCCATGAAAAAAGAGGCAACCGGCCAGCCTTATAATTATTTTGCCCCCTGCCAGGCGAATTCAGAAAAATATATAAAGATGCGGCAGCCAGGAAGAATGGGATGAAAAAGGGGGGAGCGGCTGCCTTTGCAAAGGACGTGCCGCCTGAGTACAGCTTCTGGCTCTGCGACGGCAGGGTCATAAGGAACCTGAAAAGCCTTGCAGACGCGCTTTCAGACATGAAAAGCAGCACCTACTCCTACCACGCAAACTCAATGAAGAACGATTTTGCGGACTGGATAAGGGACATTGTAAAGGACCAGCAACTATCAGAAGCTGTCAGGAAGGCCGGAAGAAGCCAGGCTGCAGAGCTCATAGCAAAGAAAACAGGCTTACGGCTTCCGAAAGTGGCAGCAACCGAAGCAAAGCCTGATAAGCCAACGCCAGTGGCAAGCCAGCCAGCACCAGTGAAAATCCAAAAGGCTGTGAAAAAGGCCCAGCCAATAACAAGGCCAGAACCAAAGCTTACAGTGGAACTCCTCAAGAAAATGGAAAGGGAGCTGGGCGAAAAGGAGAAAAAGCTCAACGAAGAGGAAGACAGGGCAAACCAGAGGAAAATAGAGCTTACCAAAGAAAGATACGAACTCCTCAAGAAGAGGGGAGAGCTTGAAAGAAAGAAATTCGAATACTTCATGTCCAGGCGAAGCGCGGCAATAAGGCTGCCAGAGCTGCCAAAGATTGACGCTGCAATACAGCCAGCTGAATTCACCAGGGACAGGCTGGAAGAGCTAATAACCCAGGCCAGAAGCGGCTTTGAATCAGGAAAACAAGATGAGGCTGTCAAGAAGCTAACCGAGGCCCAGCAAAGAATGGGCCGAATTCCGCTAAAAACTGATGAAAAAAGGCACTCGCGGCTTCAAATCATGGAGCTGGAAGCAGACCTAAAGCTTGCAACAATAAAGCAGGCGGCATAAAGTGGTTGGTAGTGATATTTGTGGTTGATATTGATTCTTGATTAAACCTGTCACAAAGCCCTGATGACCTTATTACCTGCATCAACCTCAAAGCTCTTGCCGAGGAACTGCTCAACAACATAAACATTCGTCAGGCAATGGGGAGTAATTTTGGAAGCCCTGAATGAGCCGCCGGCAAGGGCCAGGAAAGGAACAAGCTGGTCGGCAAGAAAAGGGTCCACCGGAGCGCCGCTGTCAATAACTGATGAAAGTGCGCGGGCAGCCTCTGCGCCAACATCCTCAGCCTTCCTGCCCCTTGCACCCAAAGCATCGCCACCCACAACTACCGGATTAAAGGAATCCACCTCATCCATGCTGTTCAGGAAAACAGCCCAGAGACAAATGCCAGAGCCTGCTGACAGGGAATCCGAGTAAAAGGAATCAATCCTGACAGGGCCGCGGCCTGAAAGAATGCGGCGAGCGGCAGAAGACTGCCTTTCGGCAACCTCAGCTTTCTGAAGGTCAAGCGACGCATGGGAAATGCCCCTGATGCCTGCAAGCCTGCCCTGCTCCATCAGCGTTACATCAGGGCAGCCATCCCTAACCATTTTCCTGAACTCCTCAAAACTGCCAAAATCAGTGCGCCTGAACCTCGGCGAAACCAACAGCTCAATTTTCCCGCCGCCCCTTGGATGATAGCCGCGCCTGTCCAGATTGAGCTCAACAGACTCTGCAAAGCGCGCAACATGCGGGAGAAAAACATGCTTCAGGTAATCATAAGGCTCGCTCCAAGGCACATCAGTGCCGCCTGTAAGCCTCAGCCTGAATTTCCCATCAGCAAACAGGACAGGAAGCAGAAGAGCCTGCAGAAGCAGGGTAACCGAGCCAGCTGTCCCAACGTCAACAGAGAGCGTCCTGGAAGGCACGCCACCAGGATGAAAGACAATATGCCCTGATCCAAGTTCTGCGCCCTCACACCTAGCCCCCATCTCCTGAAGAGCCCTGATGCAGTGAAGATGCTGCGCCTTCAGCCCGGAGTCACACCTGCCCTTCCTGATACCCTCCACCTCAAAAGGAATGCCTGTAATGGTTGAAAGAGCCAGTGCAGTCCTGACTATCTGGCCACCTCCCTCACCAAAGCTGCCATCAAGCCTAATCATCACAGGCAGGAAAGCCTAACTGGTTTAAAAACAAAACGTTTAAAAAAGCCCAAGCCGGAAACAGGCCCGGTGATAAGGCACCTAAGGACGCTCAAGGGAAAGGCCATCCGCGGGGAAGGAACCGGCTACAAGAAGCCCTCCAGAAATGAGCTTCTCTGGCTATTCCTACTCGAACCCAAGCCAGAAGAGGTGGCTAAAGTTGTCAAGGACTTCGGGCTGGAAAGAAGGCCATTTGACCTGTTCAGCCGGGAAAAGCACTCGGTCAGGTATTCAATGGACCCATTCCAGTTCGTAATAGTTGACTATTATGTTGAAAACGACAAGGTAGGCGCATCGCACCTCCTCTTCAGCATAAAAGACAACGTGCTCATACTGGTTGCCAGCAAAAGCGCCAAGTTTTACTATGAGCTGTTTGACAGCATAAGCGAAGGCATAGAAAAAAACAAGATACCCACCAGCAACATCGGAAGGATACTCCACGCATTCCTGCAGGAAGACATAGAAGGAAACTACGACGTGCTTGAAAAGACAGAGGAGCAGATAGCGGCCATAGAAGAAAGGGCGGCAAACTTTGAGGGCACAAAGCC
>CAZDCW010000044.1:0-9032 GCA_964504135.1 uncultured Methanosarcinales archaeon | reverse complement strand
ACATAGACAAGCCCGCAGGCCCGACCAGTCATCAGGTAAGCTCATACGTCAAGCAGATACTTGGGATAAGGAAGGCAGGCCACTCAGGGACTCTTGATCCAAACGTGACCGGTGTGCTTCCGATAGGGCTCGCCGCCTCTACCAAGATTTCGCACGTTCTCCTGACCGCAGGCAAGGAGTATGCCTGCCTGATGCACATCCACAAGGAAAAAAGCGAGCAGGAGATAAGGCAGGCTTGCAGTCAGTTCCTTGGAAAGATTAAGCAGCTTCCGCCTGTAAAAAGCGCGGTTAAAAGGCAGCTTAGGGAGAGAAGCATTTACTACCTTGACATTCTTGAGATAGAGGGGAAGGACGTGCTTTTCAGGGTGGGCTGCCAGGCAGGGACTTACATCAGGAAGCTGACAGATGACATTGGCAGAGCTCCGCAGGACAAGGGCAGGGCCGTTTGATGAGAAAAGCCTCGTGACCTTGCAGGACCTGGCAGATGCTGTCTATTATTGGAAGGAAGGCAATGACCGCTATCTGCGTCACTGCATCCAGCCAGTGGAGACTGCGGTAAGGCACCTTCCAAAAGTCTGGGTGCTTGACTCTGCGGTTGACTCACTTGCGCATGGCGCCTCGCTTAAGGTTCCGGGCATATCCAGGGTGGAGACAGGAATTAAGGAAGGCGACATTGTGGCGGTTTTAACCTTGAAGGGTGAATTGGTCTGTTATGGGACAGCCAGGCTGGGCACGCAGGGAATGCTTGGCGACAGGGGTATCGCAGTCAAGCCCGAGAGGGTTTTCATGCCGGCAGGGGTTTATCCCAGAATGGATAAGGATGACTATTAATAACCAAACAGTAGTGATAAAATAGCAAATTATTTATATAAAGTTTTATTTTCGTTTTTTTTATGGCAGGGCCCTTTAGAGTTTTATGCTATCATGATAGTCTGGAATTGGACGTGTTGCTCATCCATATGGTTGGGGCAAGGGTGTCTGCGGGAGAGCTTCCCCCGATAACTATTGTTCCTGCCAGGAATCTTAAAGAGTTCGGTGAGTTCCTGGTTACCGACCAATACGGGGCGGCTGTTACCAGAGACCACCCCGACCATACTTACGGCTGGCGAGGGAAATCTGTAGCAGATATGCTAAAAGAGCAGTATGATGGAATTTTTAGCGGCCTGCGTACACCTCTTATCCTCACTTACATGCCCTTGCAAGGGTATAAGGGCCATACTGGTCCCAACGTAAGACCTGTCCCCGATGGGGATTCACATGCATTGTGCCGAGAACTGGCCAGGGCTTCTGCTTACCAGCCCCTTATTGACACACTGAAAAGAGTAGTTGGGATTTCCACTCACTAGCAGCAGCGCCCGCAGCCAGGGCAGCAGCTTTCCTTTGCGCAGTAGGCGCAGCCTGACCTTGGCTTGTATTCATGGCATTCGTGGCCTTCCATTTCACCAGCCTTTTCTGGGCACTTTTGCGCCCTTCTTCCTTGCTTCGGAGAGGCCAATTGCAACAGCCTGCTTTCTGCTGGTTACCCTCTCGCCTCTTCGGCTTTTACTGATTTAGGCAGCTTAATCTGGAGTAGCCGCTGGCAGAAAGGAAAGTATGAAGAACCCGCGCTATGTGGGACAAAACAGGTCTGGTATAATATAGTTAAGCCCCCTTTTGAGTGGCGGGTGACCTGCTTTTCATAGTAGGTTACCTGAACCTTCCTTCCATAACTATCTCTTTTAATGGCCTGCGGCCGCTTGGCACTTCCCTCTCAGCAAGGTCAGGCGGCAGATTTTCCCTCGGCGCCCTTATGCCCACTGCGAACATTGCCTCCACGTCATAGTCGTTTGGAATGCCCAGTTCTGTCCTGGCCTTGTCGTAGTCAAATCCCTCCATGCCGTGGGCTGCAACTCCGCTAATAGAGGCTTCCAGGGCTATGCTCATCCATGCAGCGCCTGTGTCAAAGCTGTGGGTTTTTGATGGCTTTCCGTTGAAGTCAAACGTCTTTTTTGATATGACCATGACCAGGGCTGATGCATTGGCAGCCCATTTCCTGTTGTAGTCGCCCAGAAGCCCGAAAAGCAGGTCCCAGGCAGGGGTTCCCCTCAGACCGTAGATAAAGCGCCACGGCTGGTTGTTGTATGAGGAGGGCGCCCATCTGCCAGCCTCAAGCAGCGACATCAGCTGCTTTTCTGAAATCTCTCCGCTGGTCATGGCACTTGGCGACCATCGGTTAAGGAAAATGGGGCTGATGTCATGCTCTGCCTTTCTATGACCTGCCACTTCGGGATTTAGCTGCATAAGCCCTGGTATGGGTATGGCCTATTTAAAGGTGTGGTTTTAGGGTAAAATAGCCTGACCAGGGTTTACATCGGAATTACAGTATAAGCGTTAGCAAAAACAACATTGGTTGGCGAGCCGGGGGATGCCCCATCCGGGGTGGCGAGAGCTTTTTCCGCAGAAAAAGCGTCCAACCCTTGTTGTTGTTTTTGCTCAGTCACCATCCCCATAAAAGGTTGCTTTAACTGTTTGAGAAACTTACTGGCCTTTGGCAGGATAGACAATCCATCCTGGCTTTCCAGGCAGCCTCTTCTGGAAGCCTGCCTTTGCAGGTGTCATTGACGGAAGGTTTATCCACGGGTTCATCCAGCCTTTTCCGGCCTTAACGAGAAAGTGGCCTGCAGGATATTTTCCTGACCTTTGGACAAATACAATCGTCCCTGCCTTTTTCAGGATGGCCTTGCGCTTTGGAGTGTACCGACCATATTCATAACTCTTTCCAGCAGCCCTCAGCGCAGCGCAAGTCTCCCTGCAATAATACCCCCTCGCCACTGCATGTTCAGGGTTTGCAAACAATTTCCTTGCCTGCCTGTAGTTTTTCCTGAGCACAAAAGCTACGCATGCAACCGCGCATCCCATTGGCTCATCCTGGGTTATTGACATCATGATAGTGCTAGACCTCTGGAACCTTTTTTAGGTTAACAGCATTCTCCATCTCCCGAAGGTGCTTATCGCCTGTAACTACAAGCGCATCGTTTTGAAGGGAATGCGCCCAGACAATGGCATCAGCCAAACCAGCATCCTTGAATTTCTTTCTCAAGGTTTGCTTTAGCTCTCCTGCCCTGTCTGCGGTCAGTTCGTCCAGGTGCAATATTTTGCTTTTTAATTTGATAAAGCTCCTTCTGACAGGCCATTCATTAATCCCTTCCCGCCTGTATTTGTCGCTTAATTCAGCAATAACTATAGAAGGGGTAAATGGCTGAAAACCCTTTTCGAGATATTTGCTGACAGCCGAGCCTTCAGCTGATCCCCTGAAATATTCAATCCATGCGTAAGTGTCCAGCACCGCTCTTCTAGGCTCTGAATTTGGCACGGTCCTCAGGCTCATTCCACTTTTTCAGGCTTTTATCAGCGCCAAACATGCTTATTTTTTTCTGCTCAAGCAGTTTCCTGATTACTTCGTTGTATGATTTTGCGTTTGCCCTGGATTTCTCATCCTCAAGCAGCCTGAGGACTTCATTTTCAACACGAATCATAGTTTGCATACAATTACCCGTATACCAGTATTGTATACGGTAGTATAAAAAACTTTTGATTCAGGAAATTATTGACAATTGATTTGGATTAGCCTGGTTCCGCTTTAAGCAATCTGGTGCAGGCCGGTTAATCAAGGATAACCCTCTGGATTTCCTCAATCGCAGCAAAGGTCTTATCCTTGGTGACCAGGGTCATGTTGGCCTCCTTGGACTGGCTCGCTATTATCAGTTCAGCCAGGCTTAAGGCCACCCCTTTTCTGTCATATTTGTATTTTAAGTCTGCGAGTATTTCAGATGTTTTTTGCGTAGCTGGCAGGCATCTGAAGTTACGCAAAAATTCCATGGCTGCTGACTGGTTCCTCGGCGACCTATTTTTTATCCCCATTTGGAATTCAAAATAGGTTATAAAGCTTGCCTGGGGAATCCCCTGGTGCTTCCTTGAGAGTTCCTGCAGCCTGCTAATTATGGTTCTGTCCTGTTTTTCAAGGGAGATAATTACAGAAGTATCAAAAACAAGGGGCATTTACCTAAACCCTCTCTCTTTCCTCAGCTTGGCAACGAATTTTTCCATATCGCCCGCCTCTTCATCGCTGAGTATCCTGCCAGGATTCAGAATCTTATTCCATACAGCTGCGTTTTCTTCCTTGTAATCTACAACCATTTTTCCAAATAGCTCGCCCATCTTGAGCTTGCTCCTGGCTGCAATGCCCTTGAACTCCTGCCAGGCAGGCTCTTCAACTCCCTTTATGGTTTTCACTGCCATATAAGTAATAAAGTAATACTTGTATTTAAGAATTACTATTTTTCTTCCCTCCAGAATAAAAAGAAGTCCCCGCGGCCGGATTTGAACCGGCAGCAGATCAGTCACCAATAAGTATATAAATTGGTGAAGGGAGCTTTGCTCCATGGCAAAAAAATCGTATAATTTCACTGTAATCATTGAAAAGGATGAGGATGGCTACTATGTAGGAAGCGTGCCTTCCCTTAAGGGGTGCCATACCCAGGGCAAGACAATGGATGAGCTTCTGGATAACATCAGGGAGGCGATTGAGCTGTGCCTTGAGGCAGAAGGAGAGGCTCCTGATGAGCGCTTTGTTGGAATTCAGCAAGTTCAGGTAGAAGTATGAAACTAAGTCCGGTTTCTGCTTCAGAAATAATTCGGGTTCTGAAAAGGCTGGGATTTGAAGAGGTAAGGCAGAGAGGCAGCCACAAATATTTCAGGCATGCCGATGGAAGGGCAACTGTCGTCCCTGTTCATCCTGGCCGCGATATCGGAAAGGGCCTGCTGCGGAAGATTATTTCAGAAACCGAAATTGACAGGGAAGAGTTCCTGAGGATGCTGGAATAAAAGTCCCCGCGGCCGGATTTGAACCGGCAGCCTATCGGGAACGGCTGGCACAGCATCATACAAAGCCAAAAGGCATATTCAGCTGGGCAATTCTACAGCCGATCGCTCTGCCGTTGAGCTACGCGGGGTCACTAAAAGAGACAGGCGGCTGCTATTTAAATATTGCTGCAAAAAAACAAGCATTAAAACCAAGGCCAAAGTCCTGCCCTTAAAATTGACGCTTGAGCAGACAGCAGATGAAAGGCCGTATCGGCTGACAGCCGGCATTGTTATATATAGGCAGGACCCTGAGGTGGGCATCAGGTACCTTCTGGCACAGCAGTCATTCCCGCCGTTCAGGTGGAAAATACCGCAGGAAGGCTACGAGCCAGAGGACCAGAACTCGCTTGAACGTACAGTGGTCAGAGGCATAAGGCAGGAACTCGCCGCGCATCTCCCGGTGCAGGGCGCCTTTAGAGGCCTGAAGGACACAGGCCTGACCGTAAGAAGCCAATACAACTCCAGAGGGGCGCTTTTGGTATATCCGGAGTATCAGGGCAAAATAGTGAATTACTTCCTGGCAGAATATACTGGGCCGGAGCAGAACCCGCTGTACATGCGCGTGGCTGCCAGGGCAATAGCCTCCATGCCAAATCCCTTGTCACCCCTGCTTGAAGTGAGGGCTGTTAAGTGGGTTGCCTATCAGCATCTGCTTCATCATCTTAAGGATGGTGAAATGCAGATGGTGGCTGAGGCAATAAGACTGTCGCTAACCAATGCGCAGCAGGAATCAAGGGCCTAAATAGAGAGTGTAACAGTATTAGAGGAAGTCTTCCTTTCGGTTGTGCCCTCATTGAACCTTGCAGTGCACCTTGGCAATGTAAACCTGCCGAGGATTGAAAGCTTTGACTTGATTGTGTATGAGAATACCCGCTCCTCATATTTTTCAAGGTTCTCAAGCTCCCACCTTATCAGCATGCCTTCTCGTGAATTGACGGTCTTTACCGGCTTCAGGGAGCCAATCTCCATTTCTTTGGCTATTGTGGCTATGGCAGGAACCCTGTCAACCAGCGTTAGCCTTTCGAAAGCCCTTCTGGTTCTGTTTCTTGCGTGAAGTATTACTTTAATGTCAGATATTCCCCCTTCCTCAAAGCCTATTATGGCCGCTTCCTTCCTGATTGTGACCGGGCTCCTGAAGAAGTAATAGAGCGCGGCCATTACTGCACCAAGGAGCATCAATACCGCAAGTATCCGGTAATTCTCCACAACCCGCACTGTTGCTTTTTCGCCTGGCTGAAGGGCAATCTCCCAGACCAGGAATGAGCCTTCTGGGCCTGAAACGTAGCTGGCAGGAGGTTCTGTTGATGTAAAAATCCTCTTCAGGAAATTTGTAGGGTATTTTACTGTCTGGTAGGCTACGCTGTTCCCCCTGTTCTCATAGACGGTTTCATCAACCGAGGCAAGGAATGAAGTCTCCGCTGGCTTCTTTGCCGAGGCTACATCGGAATATGCTATGATTTCATAGGAAATCTTCACAGGCTCAAGGGGATAGTCCCCTGCCTGGAAGCTCCATACAGCAGTATCCTTCTGAGGCGTTGTTGAAGGGCTTAAGGAGACATTCAGCCTGACAACTTTTTTTGCAAGAGGCTCAAGTGAAGTCACAGCTTCTGCCTTGAAGATTGCGCTCACGCCTGAAATTGAAAGGGATTCAATTTTTCTGGGATTCTTGTTCTCAAGGATTATTGTAACCTGAACCGGCTGCCTGGGGTCTATCTTGCCAGGCATTTCAACCCTTCTGGCAACGCTCGGCAGGTATTCCCTTAGAGGCAGGCTCCCGCCCCTTACATTTACAATAAGGAACGCCTGCTGAACCTCTCCTGTGTTAAGCGACTCTATATCTATCTCAACCTTGTACTGGCCTGCCGGAAGGTCCTGAATGGGATTTACCAGCAGCACAACAGACTCTGAGCTTCTTGGCGGTATGTCAACTCCGCTGAAGTACTGGTAAAGCGGCTTTGACTGTATGCTCCAGAAAACCTCAGGAGCCCGTATCCTGAATGTATCTTCGGCCGCCTGGTTGTTTGTAATGGCAAGCTGGTACTCTGCCTGCTCATTGCCTGTTATTGAGTCCTGGACTGGATAGGATGCAACGCTGAACTTCTCAGCCCTGACCGCCATGGCAAAGGCAAAGGCAAGGAGGACTGCCAGCAAAACCCCTCTTTTAGCGCCCAAAATCAATTCACCCAGACTGGAAAACTGAGGAGACATCTTTATATAGTTTTCTAAACCCTGTTTAGGAAATGGATGTGTTCCTCTCTTTGCTGATTAAGATTATGCCCCTTTACGCCATTATCGCTTTAGGATACCTGGCAGGGAAATACCTTAATGTCCAGAAGGAGGCTGTGGCAAGGCTGTTGATATACATTTTGGCGCCTGTAGTTGTATTCAATGCAATCGCAGCTGCCAACCTGTCGCCCGGCCTTTTGGCGCTTCCAGTCCTATTCTTTCTTCTTGGCAGCCTGTTATGCCTGGTCACATATCAGGTGGCCAGGGTATTTTGGAAGGACTCAACGAGTAACCTGGCAGCGTTCCTGGCAGGCACTGGAAATACGGGCTATTTTGGGTTGCCGGTGGCCATCGCCCTTTTCGGCCCTGGCGTGGCCGGAATTGCTGTAGTTAGCACAATAGGATTAATACTGTTTGAAAGCACAGTGGGCTTTTATATAACCGCAAGGGGGCGCAATTCGGTTGCAGAAAGTTTGAGGAGGGTTGCAAGGCTGCCTACAGTGTATGCGTTGCTGTTGGGTCTTGCTTTCAATGTCGCTGCATTAAAATTTGGTCCGGAGTATGATGCGGCGGCTTCACTGTTCATAGGCGCGTATTCTGTCCTGGGAATGCTGCTTATTGGAATGGGCCTTGCCATGATTACGAAACTGAATATAGACATAAGATTCCTGGCTTTCACATTCCTCGGCAAATTTGCAGTATGGCCAATTGCGGCTTACGGCATTATTGCCGCTGACGTCGCATTCATTCACCTTTTCGACCCGCAGATACATAAGGTAATGATTCTTCTTGCAATAGTGCCAATGGCGGTGAACGCTGTTGCTTTCGCCACAGAGCTTAACGCTCGTCCTGAGAAGGCGGCCCTGGCGGTGTTCCTTTCCACAATCGCTGCATTGTTTTACATCCCAGTGATAGTCAGCCTGGTTATTGCCTGAAGCAGGCAGTGCATTTCGCATCGAACTCGGGAAAGAGCTTTCTGGGGAGTGAATAAACCTCACTTTTTCATGTACGCCTTCTTTATGGATATAGTGGTGACAGGCCAATTATCATAAGAACCTTTGGAGGCTGTCTGGACAGATTCAATTTTCTTGACAACATCCAGGCCTTTTGTGACCTTTCCAAAGACAGCGTAGCCATCATTATTGGCGTTATGGTCAAGGAAGCCGTTGTTGGCCGTGTTTATGAAAAACTGTGATGTCGCGCTGTCAGGGTCGTCAGTCCTTGCCATGGCGATTGTGCCAATCAGGTTCCTTAATCCGTTGGATGACTCAAGCCTGATAGATGGCATTGTCGGCTTCTCTCTCCCATCTGCTAAAAATCCGCCACCCTGAATCATGAAGCCTTTTATGACCCTGTGGAATATTGTGCCATCGTAAAAGCCATTGTTGACATAGCCTACAAAATTCTCGACTGTTGTGGGAGCCTTTTGCCTGTCCAGCTCAACTTCTATAACGCCTTCTGATGTCTCAAACACAACTGTTTCATTCATGGAATCACCCTCATTCAGAATAGCCTGATTTGCACAGCCGGCCAAAAGCAGCAAGGCCAGAAAACCCGCAGATGAAATTTTCATTGCCAACCAAGGGATTGGCCCTCTTTTTAAAATTTTTGCGGACCCCTCCAGATGCCAATCTCGATTTGTTTTTTCCCTTCTGGAAGCACAATCACTTCCCCGCCTTTCCTCAGATTCATGAATTGTGCGGTTTCCTTCGGTATCCTTATTGCAAGACTATTCCCGATTTCTGCCACCTTGGCTTTTCTTGCCAGACCGAACAATCCCAGTTGCTTGGACTTTGACTGTATGTGTGCTGCAGTTGATTCATCAAAGTAACAAAAATCCGCCGCTCGGAGCTATCCTCGGCCTGAAGGCACGAGGCTTTACGCTCCTCGCTTCAATGGCGGAT
>CAZDCW010000043.1:0-9324 GCA_964504135.1 uncultured Methanosarcinales archaeon | reverse complement strand
TTGACTGTTGTCGTGTCATAGCAGAGTGTATTAGCAGTCGCAGCAGCAAGGGAATTAACAGCAAGCTTTCTGGCAGCAGTCACTGTAAGTGCCGCCTGATAACTATCCCCCCCCTGGTACGTGATGACTGAGAAAGACGGGCCTGAGGTTAACCCGCTGTCTGTAGTGATGTTCAGCCCTCCGTAAGTCCCGCCGCTTGTTATGCTTGCACCGCTGGCAACATCAATGGTGTTAAGTATACTGATAGTTCGTATAGCCCTTATTGTCCCGTTCACTTCCAGAGTTGTCGCAGGGTTAGTTTCCCCACTCCCTATGCCGACGTTGCCTGTCGAATCATCAATAAACATTCTACTTGCACCACCTGCATCAAATCTAAGATCAACATTATTGGTTGTACCTATTATTGTGGTACTTCCATCACTGGTAGCAATCGCTGTTCCAGCACCCCTTAGATACTGTCCTGAAGCTATGTTAATGCTTCCACCGGATACGTCTAATGCATAGGCCGGACTCGCTGTCCCAATCCCAACCCTGCCAGGGCCTGTTATAATATTCCCGCTGCCTTTTATGCTCAATAGTGGTGTGCCGTTTTGCCAGGCGATATGCAGTGGATAATTACCCCCATTGTCCAATATGTATAGCGCTGACTGGTTCTCATTGCCACCGCCGCCTACATTATTATACCGAGTTATGTTCACTATCGAAGTAGTAGGGTTTCCATCATCATCCTTTGCCATTATCTGCGTAGTATCGTCTGCCCCGTTTACATGCAGCGCTGCAAGCGGCGCCGTTGTCCCGATGCCGACGTTGCCTGTATCCACAGCCATCGTAGTTATATTATTCCTCCTTATTGTCCCATTGTCATAGAATGAGGAGAACGAAAGAACCCCCCCATCCAGGATTGCCCAAATCCACCGGTTCTCGGCGCCTCCGCCTGAGTCAGCCCATTGAATGTTGGCTAAGTCTCCACGAACCAACAGGTTGGCGTAGTTCACATCGTTCTGAAGCTGAAGCGTAGTTCCCCCCAGGTCAGTAGTAGTTACTGCATCTACTCCTGGAGTAGCTGTTCCAATACCCACGCCACCATAACTTGGTATAGTCATCCTCGCTGCTGGCCCTGACCTTCCTGCGTCTGGGTTGGTTGAGAAGGTCAGGTCTGATGAGGAAGCGTTGGCAGGGCTTATGGCTAACTGTGCCAGCCGGCAGTTGTTGCACCTCACGTCTCCTGTGTTGTTTGTCCATATTATGGCCGAGTATTGCGTATCGCTTTGGTTTCCGAAGTAGATTGAAGGGTAGTCCTCTCCGTGTATGGGTTTGAGGCGCAGCGAGGAAGTGAACCCGCCATCATTGGTGCTGCCCCCTGCTATGGTCAGCCTGCTTATGTTTGACACTCCCCCTATGCCCACTGTGCGGGACGCGTTATTCACGAAGAAGGTAACGTTATTCGGACTTCCAACCGAGAAGTTGCCGTTTATGGTCGTGTTTCCGACTACTTCAAGCTTGGATAACGGATTAGTTTGTCCAATGCCGACGTTGCCAGTCCAGTCCATGCTCATAACCCTTGTATAAGTTATTCCGGGGTCGGCAGTGTTCGTATCAACTTCAAAACCAATTTCGTCATTAGCATCATTAGCATCTGCGGTTCTAATGACTATCGCCCTAAAAGCCGGACCAGTAATGTAATTGGTAAGGCTAGAAATGTCAGTAAGGTTGAGATTACTTACTCCTGATACTTCCCCATTCAGCTTGAAAGCCGGAGTGCTGTTATCCACGAACAGCCTCAGAGTCCCCCCTCCGCCAACGCTGAAGTTGCCGTTTATGGTTGTGTTGCCTTCAACTTGCAGCTTGTGGGTTGGCAGGGTGGTTCCCAGGCCAAGGTTTCCTGTGGCATTGTTGAGAAAAGCCCAGAGAGTCCCCCCTCCCCCAACGCTGAAGTTGCCGTTGAAGGTGAAGTTGCCTGTCTCAAATATTCCCTGTCCTATGCTGCTGGCGGGGTGGCCGGGGTCTGCTGCGAGTGCTGAGGGTAGTATGAACAGCAATGTGAGTAATACTATGGCTAGCCTTCTATCCATTTTTGTCACCGACTGGTTTTGTTTGCAGATTTGCCTGATTATAGGAAGCTTTAAATATTTCCACATATTTCACATAATCCTGTGAGGTGAGGATTATGCCTAACGTGACATTAGCTGTCTCAGATGAGCTGAAAAGGAAAATGGACGAGCTTCCAGAGATAAACTGGTCTGAAGTTGCCCGGAAGGCGATTAGGGATAAGGTCGAAGAGTTCGATTTGTTCAGGGCAGTTGTGTCCAGGAGCAGGCTGACTGAGGATGATGCTATCAGGCTTGGCAGGGAAATAAAGCGCTCGCTGCATGAGCGGTATAAAAAGCGGTATGGCGGACTGGCTTGAATGCAGCTTGTTGTTGACTCAAACATAATCATCGCGGCCCTCATTCGGCACGGTGATACTGCCCGCGTTGTTTTTTCTGATAATGTCAGCCTGGTGGCCCCTGAACTGCTGTTTGAGGAGGTGGAGAGCCACATTTCCAGAATATCCGAGGCATCAGGACTGGGTGGGCAGGAGCTTGCCGGGCTGTTTTCAATACTTAGGCGGGTTGTTGATGTTTTGCCATCTGAGAAATTTTCCGATTTCATGAAGGAGGCAAATGCCTTGGCCCATGACAAGGATGACACGGAATTTTTGGCTGTGGGAATGGCTCTGGATATTCCTGTCTGGTCCAATGATAAGGCTTTGAAGCTGCAGAATCGGGTTAAGGTACTTAACACTGCGGAGCTTATGGTTGAGCTTGGCTTAAAGTGAGGCATCACATTTACCTCCAATGATGTCGCCGACTATGCCTACGCCTATGCTGCTGGCGGGGTGACCCGGGTCTGCTGCCATTGCTGCTGTGGAGAGGGCGAGGAGTATTGCAAATGCCAGTATTACCCAACTCAACACCTCTTTTTTGGATTGCATGTACTTTCAACTCTGCCAGGCTGTTCTCATCTCACCGCCATTCGGCCTTCGCCTCTTATACGTCAATCCCCCTTTCCAGGGCTTCCTTTACAATGGTTATGCGGGAAGCCTTCCCCTTAAACTCATCGGGAGTATAGCACAGGATATCCATGGGCAGCCCTAGGTCAAAGTACTGCCGCAGCCCTTCTGACCTTCCATGCTTTTTTCCTTTGAACAGGCTGCTAACTATTATCAGGTCTACGTCACTCCACTTTCCTGCCCGGCCTTCGGCATAGGAGCCAAACAGTATCATCCTTTCAACCTTCTTTTCCTCAGCTAGCTTTTCTTTTGAATGCCTGAGCCTGGCTAAAAGTTTTTTTTTATCCATTCCAACAACCTTCTCGGCTTTTGTAAGCGACTCTAAAACCTCTGCTTGACCAAAGGCTGCATACGAGTCGGGGTACCTGGTCTCCACGTAATAGTCAGTTATCTCTTCACAAATCCTAAGGAGGCTCTGCGGAATGCCAAGCTTGCCTCCAAGGAAATGCAGGTCATGTGTCTTATCGAACGTGCCCGTCTTTTTAATCTGCATAGCCTTAAGAGCCTTCTCTATAGCCTGCTGGCAGAAGAACGCGGCAGCCTCGTACTCTTCAATGTTAAAATTTGCCTGTGCGGTTCTCATATCCTTCTGAGCCTTTCCCATCCAATCTTCAGGTTCATTCATCTTCTGTAACCTAGCCTCCACCATATTCTTGTTGTTGCCCTAAATACCTTATCTGGGCAGCAAAGGGCAAAGAGTATTGCTGCTGCCAGTATTGCGGATAATGCCTTGCTTTTCACCTGCTTTACCCCTGCCATTTTACTGCTGAGGTTGGATATAAGCATGACGAATTGCGGCTTGCCAAAAAGCCTAAATACAGAACTTGCATTTCGCCCCTTATGGCTGCGAAATTGAAGGAAATAAGGCGGGTAATATCCAGCGAGGAACTGGTGGCTGAAATAGACGAGGCCATGAAGGATCCCTTGTTTAGGCGGGCGGTTAAGGAGCTTGCTAAAAGGATTATTTAGGGTCATCTTAACCTCTTAATGTCTGTCTTTGGTTCTTCGTATTTTTTAAAGCAGGGGCGCATAATCCTGTTAATTCCATTCCCGAGCTTTCTGCAAGTCAGGAAATACTGCTCTGCAAGCCTCTCCGCCTTTGCATCAGTTTCATATGTCTTTGGGGCATAAGCTTTAAATAGCCTTCTGTTATCTAAGGCCGTATGCGAAAGGACTTCATGAGGCGGATAGTGGTGGACCCAAAAGTCATGGTCGGCAAGCCAGTGATTAGGGGTACCAGGGTTGCTGTCTATGAGATTATCAACAGGGTCGCGCAGGGGCAGGCCATCAATCAAATAGCCGAAGACTTGGAGATATCCAGGGAAGACGTCAGGGCCGCTCTCGCATATGCAGGCCAGCTCGTGGAGGGTGAGGAGATTTTCCCTGTATTGTCTAAACTGGCCGGGTGAAACAGCTGGATTTAATTCAGGGCGTTCTGCTTGTGTATGCCTCCGCTTATCCTCACCTGGCTGGTTGAAGAAAAATCTCAAATTTCGGAACACGTGTCCATTTTTCCGAACAATTGCCTGTTTCATGTTCTGGAAGCGCCTCCCACGCTGAAGTTGCCCTGCACGCTGATATTGCCCGGCTCAAAAGTGCCTGGGCCTATGCTGCTGGCAGGATGCCCTGGGTCTGCGGCCTGGGCTGCCGGAAGCAGGGCTATGAGTATTGCTGCTGCCAGTATTGCGGATAATGCCTTCCTTTTCACCTGACAACCCCGTTTCTCCTGAGGATAGGCTTCATTTTCCTGCCTATATCACCTAGCTGCCCCTTCATACGGCCACGCCCTTCTTTACCGATTGGCTCACGATGGCCATTCCCTTGTCCACAACAATACAGCGGCCTATTTTTCCTCCTTTTCCAAAATCTTTTCTATACGCTTTTTGACCACATGCAAATCCCTTACTACGATGTCCCATGTAAGGTTAAGGTCTACGCCAAAATATCCGTGTATCAGCTTATCTCTTGTACGGGCCATTTCATTCCATGGAACCTCTGGATGCTTTTTTCTGAAGGGCTCTGGCACCAGCTTTGCTGCCTCGCCAATTACCTCCAGTTGCCTGATTATTGCGGCCTGCATCATTTTGGAGTCCATGAAGGATCGTTTATTCTGCCCACTGGTAAATTCTTCTATCAGAAGGATGCTTTCAAGGATATGCCTGATAAAGATGTAGATATCCTTGCTCATAGGATTTTTACCTCTTCTTTCAGTATTTTATCCTTAAGCAAAGGGTGCAGGGCGTTGTAGGTCTGGACATCCACTTTTTTGCTCAGCGTGCCTTCCAATTCTATTTCAAGCCCGGCAAGGTCCAGCAGGCTTTTCCTGCCTTTGAACTCTATGAGGACATCCAAATCACTGGTCTTCCCGGCCTCCCCCCGGGCATAAGAGCCGAATATGCCTGCCCTTACAACCCCGTTTCTCCTGAGGATAGGCTTCATTTTCCGCATCAGGGCCTGGAGATGCCTGCTCATACTGCTACGCCCTCCTTTGTAGTGGATTCCTTCATCTATTACCCGCCGCTGGCTGCCCCTCCTGGCTGGGCTTCCTGCTGGGACTGCATCGCCCTCCTGAAGCACTCCACGTCAGCCACCTGCCTTGTCACATTCCCAAGGTTCAATGTTGCGACCTGGCAGTTCTCAGTGTTCTGGTACAGGGATGTTATCGCCCCTGTTATTCCCTGGTTGTAGCCTGCCAGCGCATACTGCTGCTGCGCCCGCAGCATAGTGTCGTTGTACTTGTCAACCGCTATGTAGCCAATGGCTCCAATCAGAAGCACTACCATCAGTATCATGAGCAGCTTCTGCCTTGCTTCCGGCTTCATCTCAAACCACCTCCTACCTGATTTTCTTTTTCGATACAGCAAGGAATTCCTTAATAGCAGCTATTTTCCGAATACCTTCGAGCACATCCTGCTCGGTGAATGAAAAGTACTCATGCGAAAGCCTGTTCCTAAGCCTCACAACTTCTCTCAACTCCAGGAGCAGCGCTTTACTTATGATGCCTCTCTTGCTCAGTATGAAAAAAGTTTCGGCATATGTTGCCGGCATGCCCAGATTTTTCTCCACTACAAGCTCCCTTCCCAGATCGATTACTCTGGTGAATATTGCAAGCAGAACCATGGAGGCCGCATAGAAATTTTTCCTGTCCTGAAGGTCGCTGTGCGTTCTCACCCTAAGGTCTTCAAACTCCTTAATGTATTTTTCCACTTCAGATGTTATGACTGTTATTTTCGGGTTCATGTTTTCGCCATATGGCTCATTTGAATTTTTTCAATAAACCAGTGAAAGCCCTGGTATTCCCTTAGCGTTGCGGATATAACGTCGTGCATCGCCCGCTTATCCCTGCAATAAAGCAATTTCCCTTCCTTAAGCACCTCAAACTTTATGTAGACTGGCAGTTCGTCAAAGAAGGACACCTCCACCTTTTCCGAGCCTTCGCAAGCTATTTCAGTTTTGTCCCGCTCAGTCAGCCTGCCGATTACGCATATATCGATATCGGAGGACAGCATCTGCCTGCCTGTGGCAAAGGAGCCGAACAGGTACACGGCAAGGACATGATTATTCAGCCTTATCCTCTTGGCAGTATCCTCCGCCAGCTTTAGACCCTTGTTGATTGCCTTCATTTCGGGATATATTTGTGCAGCGAGGTGTCCTTCATCTCCCCCCTCATCATCTGCTCTACCTTGGTGCTTACCTTCATGCCATTCTCCAGGCAGTAGTTCTTAAACCTGTCATAGACGTGCTCATCTATCGTCATTGAAACCTTGACTTTTGTCATTCTCCAATTCCCCCGGCAGCCCTATTCATAATGCTATTGCCTAAGCCACCCCCCTTACTAATCCATACTAATCCTGCTTTATATACTTTTTTGTTTTGAAAATGGCTGAGCGAAGGCTTCTTTCCATGCGGCCGGGCGGGCTTTTCCCCTGTTCCGCAGCCGACCCTTGGCAGGGCTTTGCGCATCGGCCTTCCAGCTTGGCGAGCCTCATTTCCATTTGGCCTGTAAAGAAATTATTCCAGCAGCCAAAGCCACAATGGCTTTACAGTTATTGTAAGGCCCTCGGCCTCAATTTTCCCAGCGTCGTCTTCTGTCAATATCAGGCCTTCCTGCAAATGATGGGCTTTCATCGCATCCAGCAGGCCCCTGACTTCCCTTTCCCTGGAGGACTCGGTCAGTCCCCTGGTCACCTGTATGGCCTCGGTTATTCTGCTGCCTGCCCTTACCAGAAAGTCGCATTCCCCCTTATCACTGTGGTAATACACCTCCTTGCTTCTCCTGGCCAGTTCAACAAAGGCGCAGTTTTCCATGTGCCTTCCAAAATCGTCCGAGAAAGAAAACCTGACCGCACTGACAAGTCCTGTATCTATCGAATAAATCTTAACCGGGTGCCTGAGCTGCTCTGTTCTTTTGAACGCATACTTTTTCACACTGAACAGGAGAAAGATGTCATTTACGCTGGAAAGGTAGGACTTCAGCACGGATTTGCTGGCTTTATGCCCTATTGATTTAAGCTTCTTTTCCATCTTTGAGAGGCTCATCAGGGAAGAGAAGCCGTCCATCATCAGCCTGAGAAAGTCTTCCATCATGTGGAAATTCTTCACCTTAAATCTTTCAATGAGGTCCTTGTAGAACACTGTGGAATAATAATTCTGAAGCGTTTGTTTCCTGAAAGCCTCCTCTGCTATCTGTGGAAAGCCGCCGTATTCAAGATATTCATTGAATGCACGTTTAATATTGGGTCTGTCAGCGCCATAGGCCAGATTCCTGAGGTCATATTCCATTTTTTTTGCCCTGAGAAACTCGCTAAAGCTGTAAGGGAAAACCATCTGAGTCAATGTCCGGCCCCGAAGCTCAGTTGCCAATTCCCGGGACAAAAGCTTGGAGGATGAGCCTGTTATGACCAGCTTTATATCCTTCCTGCTTTCGTGGATTCTTCTGCACCATCTGCCCCAGTCAGGCACATTCTGGATCTCATCCACAAAGAGGTAAACGTTGTGGCTGCGGTCTACCTTGTAAAGTTCTTCATAAACCTCCAGCAGAAGGGAAAGCTCATCGCCTTTCAGCGGGTGAATCCTTTCATCCTCAAAATTAATGTACAGTATATTTTCCCGCGGTACCTGCCGCCTGAGCCTGGTAATTATCTGAAAGCAAAGATACGTTTTTCCTGCCCTTCTTGGGCCCACAATGCTAAGAATCTGCCTGGAGCTTATGTAGCGGTAATCAAAATCCCTTTCCACTATTTTTTCCGGAATAAAACCTTCCCACTCCGACAGGAGCTTTTTCAGCTTTTCCCTTGTAGACATTTCCTCCATAAATGTTCTATATGAAGAACGAATATATAAGCCTTTTGTTTTTTGAATAGAACGTTATGCCTGTGGAAGGCTTATTGCCAAGGGATTGCCGGAAACAGCGCAGGCACTGCAACTCCTGAAGCTGTATTTGGCAATCAGCACGCCCCACATTCCGCAGCGAAAAAAGCCGCGGATACTTCAGACACAGGCTGTGGCTGGAAAAATGGGGGCATGGCTACGCGCACTTTGCGCAGGGTAGCCTGGCGGGCTTTTCCTATGTTCGGCCCTTGGCAGGACTTTGCGCATCAGCCTGCGAGCCGCATGGCCCAATTGCAGGGGTTGCAACAGAAAGCAATTGCAGGTTTTTAATACACTCTTGGTCTTTTATCTATTTTTGTAATCAAAACAATCTTATCCTGGTCCTTTATTTTGTATAACGCCCTAAAGCCGCCTATTCTGTACCTGAAGACTTTGTCATTATTGTCCCTGCAGATAAACTTGGCATCCGATGGGACTTGGTTTTCCGAGAGATTCCTGAGCCTCTCTTCAATTCTTTCCTTTATGTGCTTACCAAGCTTATCCAAAAACTTCTGGGACTTTTGAGACAGTTCTACAGAATACATTTTAGGCCAATTTCTTTGTCCTGCCTTTCCTTAAATCCTCTTCAGCTTCATTTAACGATTCCAGATCATCGTCAGTTAGGACAGCATCAACATCTGCTAAATGCCCTCTGATATGTTTTATTTCATTTTTGATAAGTTCCAAGTCCTTATGGATTGTCTCCAACGTTACCTGTGGCATTTCACTTCACCAATTCACGACAGAAGCAGACAGGGTTTAAATACTTATTGCAAGTTCGCCTAAGAGCAGCACGCCCCGCATTCCGCAGCGGAAAAAGCCCCGGATGCTTCAGATTCCGCATATATCCTAAATATTCGGGGCATAGGCACCCACCCGCTTCCTGCGGAATGCTGCCCTTA
>CAZDCW010000042.1:0-9460 GCA_964504135.1 uncultured Methanosarcinales archaeon | reverse complement strand
TCAAAAACACATGAGGACTGCTCCTTTATAAATCACTCATTTTTGAGAATGTGCCTATCATAGGCGACGCAAAAGTGTGGAAAAAGCACCGTACAAGGGGTTTATTCACTGGAAAGGCAATACGTTTTGCAAAGGTTTTTATTTTGCCGGGCACAGGGCACTCGCTTATGGCTGTGCAGCTTATTGATTGGGAAAGGGTAACTCTCCATGAGCCTGAGCTGCCGGCGGATTGGAGCAGTATTGTCGCCACCTCATTTACAGCCGTGGCCCCATACTATGACCACTATCTGCGCCAATTTCCCAATGTTAAGGCTATGGAAGAGACCGTTGATGGCATGCTGGTGGAGAGAATAAAGGTTGATGATTACGCCCGCATCGCCAACATAGGAGTTGGTGGCGGCGAGAGGCTCAGGAGAATTGTCGCTAAGACCGGAAAAAGCCTATATCTTGTTGGCTTGGGCATAAGCCAGGGCATGCGTGGTGTTGCCAGGAAAAACGGCATCTGTGCAGTGCAGCATGACATGACCACTCCACTTCCCTTCAAGCCAGGAAGCCTGGATGCCGTGCTCTGGCTTGCTGGAGATTTCGGTTACCTTATGGGCCCTGTCAACGGGAAGCAAATAAGGCAGGATGACTTGCAGCAGGTGTATGAATCCCTTGCCCCAGGCGGCATGCTTTTTGCCGAGATGAAAATGCAGGATACGCTGCAGCAGCAAAAGCCAGGCAGGGTGAGGAGGGATAGGAGGCGCCTCCTGTCTGACGGCGAACCAGTTGGAGATTACGACTTCTATACTAAGATGTTCAGGTTCAGGGAGCTTCAGGAATTAATGGAGGCTTCGCCTTTTGGGGCTGCGAATTCCACATTATTCTACGTCCTGAGCCATGTTGAAAGCGAGCAGGGGCCTGACTTTAAAGGTTCGGGAAAGGTTGTGGCAGTCTACAAAGGGTTTAAAGGGTTTGAGTTAACCCAGATACACGCCGATCCCGCGAATCCAAGGGAGTGGTACAACGGGATTCTCATTGGGAGGAAAGGGCGTTAAAATTTCAAGGCCAGTGCTCGAAGCCTGAAGTACACGTCGCGAGTCCCAAAGGGGCTGATGATTCTTGGGTAGCCACAGCCTGCTATTTGTTAGTTAAAATACGGGCTTTTTCACAAGCCTTAACAGCAATGTTTAAATCAGCAGCCCTTTAACACAGGCTTATGTCCAAGGAATATGCGATTGAGTCAATGGGTATGGAGGAGTTCCTCCAGGAGGCCGCGAGGTATAACCCCAATGCCAAGGTTGACCTTATCAGGCAGGCTTACCTTTTCGCGGAGAAGGTCCATGCAGGCCAGAGGCGGCTTTGCGGGAGGGATTACTTCATGCATTGCAAGGACGTGGCTTACATGCTGATGAAGCTTAGGCTTGACACTGCAACCATCTGCGCAGGCCTGCTTCATGACGTTCTTGAGGATACCAATGTAAAAAAGGCCGAGCTTGAAAAAAAATTCGGCAGCGAAATCGCTTACCTTGTGGGCGGCGTTACCAAGATTCGCAGGATTAGCATTGCCAGGGAGGAGGAGCGCGCGGAGAACATCAGGAAAGTGCTCTTCGCCACAATCAAGGATATCAGGGTTATCCTGATTAAGCTTGCTGACAGGCTTCATAACATGCGCACCCTGAAGTATCATCCAAGGGTGAGTCAGGTTGAGATTTCAAGGGAGACAATCGACGTTTATGTGCCGATTGCCTACAAGCTCGGGATGTACAGGATAAAGTCAGAGATGGAGGACCTGTGCCTCAGGTTCCTGGAGCCTGATGTGTACCAGGAGCTTAAGAAGCGCGTTGTCAAGACAAAGGAGGAGAGGGAAAAGGAGGTTAAGGCAATTATCAGGCAGGTTGGGAGGCTTCTGGCCCAGAGGGAAATTAGGGCAAGCATTACTGGAAGGGCAAAGAACTTCTACGGGATTTACAGGAAGATGGTGAAGAAGGGCATTCCATTTGAGCAGATTCATGACCTGGCCGCAATCAGGGTAATAACCGAGGGCACAGATGACTGCTATAGGATTCTGGGGCTTGTGCATTCAGCCTGGACTCCGCTGATGAGCAGGTTTGACGATTACATAGCAAAGCCTAAGCCAAACATGTACCAGTCGCTGCATACAGAAGTCCTGATAAATGGCAGGCCGGTTGAAATCCAGATAAGGACTTGGAAGATGCATCATCTTGCAGAGGAGGGGATAGCTGCCCATTGGAGGTATAAGGAGACAGAGCGCGATAAGAGGTTTGAGCGCAGGATAGCGTGGCTTAAGCAAATCCTTGAGTGGAGAAGGACCTCAGGCAGCGCAACTGAGTTCCTTGAAAGCCTGAAGATAGACCTGTTCAAGGACGAGATTTATGCTATAACTCCAAAGGGCGACGCGATTCCGCTGCCAGAGCGTGCGACCCCTGTTGACTTTGCGTATGCAGTCCATTCGGACATAGGTGACCACTGCTTAAGGGCTAAGGTTAACAGTGAAATAGTCCCCTTGGATTATGAGCTGAAAAGTGGGGATGTGGTTGAGATAGTGACTGCAAAGAATGCTCTTCCATCCAGAAACTGGCTTAAGTTTGTTAAGACAAACCACGCAAGGAGCAAGATTAGGCATAAGCTGGGCATTACATGGGTGGAGCAGCAGGCGTCTGAGCCTGAGGCGCTTGTGGATGCAATAGTGTATGAAAAGCCTGCCCTGCTTCAGTTGTCTAGGTGCTGTAGCCCGAGGCGGAATGACAGCATTATCGGGCTCAGGCTGAAGGATGGCAAGGTTGCAGTGCACAGGAGAAGCTGCCCGAACATTCAGGAGCTGGCTGAGGCGAGGAAAATAGCCCTCTCCTGGAAGGCTCTTGCAAGGGAGGAAATGCAGATTAGGGCTGAGGTTGTGGACCGGGCAGGCCTTGTGGAGGACCTGCTCAACACCCTTGGAAGGGCAGGTGTAAAGGTGGCCTCAATTACGACGAAGAACATCAGGCAGAAGCTCTACATTATCCTGGGGATTAAGGAGCATAAGGAGCTGGATGATGCAGTCAAGAAGGTGAAGCAGGTTGAGAATGTTGTGGACGTCAAGGTGGAGTAATTAATCACTTAGGAGTGATTACAAACAAAAGGTTTAAATACTGTTTATTGTCCCGCAATCCTATGGATTTTGCGGCGATTAAGGGTGGCGGCCTTGAGGCGATTGTAAGTGGCAGCCCAGGCCATGCAAGGGCATTTGCAAAGGTCGCTGGGCATGCTGCCGGCAGGGTGGCTAAGACCCTTTTTCCGGTTTTCGCCTGGTATAATCCTGCAGAGCAGGCAAAAGGCCTTGCAAAGGAAGCTGAAATGCAGGAGATTGGCGTCACTGAGCCTGAGGCAGAGCAGTGCTTAAGGCAGGTTCATTCAGAGCAGGCTTACAGGTTGCTTCACCTGGGCGCAAGGGGAGTTGATACGATTGACAGGGCTATGAGCGAGTTTGGCTTTTTTGCGGAGTCTATTGGAGCCCTTTTGGGAGTGCTGCCACTTCCCCTGTATGTCCTTGGCCGGGAGGTTCCTGGCCTTTCCCTGCCATTTGGCCTTAACATCGTGGAGGAATCGGCTGAAATTGTTCCGAAGCTGTTATTCTCCCGTTATGTTGTGGCTAAATTTCCCCAGTACTCGGCTGAGGTGGGCAATGTTCTTTTCAAGGAATTCGTCACAAGCGCCATTCCAATAGTTGGCGACCTTTATGACATCGCAAGGAATCCATACGTTGAGATGGCTGAAAATATAATCCGCGCAGAGGCGAGAACCAGGATTAAGGCGGCAAGCTCCAGCCTTCACCAGGATATGCAGCGCAACGCCATGGTCGCAGAAGTTTATCATGCGTGGTAATCCTGTATCAATTTACGTCGCCACCTACCTCCTTAGCCTGACACTCCATTCAGAAGCAAGCTCCTGCAGTTCCTTAAGCCTTTTCTCATATGCTTCGCCTGAGCCTCCCACGCCTACAAGTATGCGCGCTCCCAGGTCTGGGAGATTGGATGAAATGTAGGTGCCGTCAATAGCTGTCTGCAGCTGCGTTTTCAGGCCTGAGGCAAAGCCGGCAAGATTCGGGTTCTTCTTTGCAGCCTGGAACTCTGGAGAACCAATCAGTCCTTCAAGGGCCGTAATCGTGCATACCCGTAGCCCAGGCACGTTGTTTGCAGACACTGCAGCTCCGTACAGCCCCAGAAATTCCTGTAGTTGCTGAAGCACGTAATCTGCTGCCCTTTCCGAATTGGCCAATCCCTGCGACAAGGGGTCAACAGCCTTTGGGCTTCTTGAAATCATTCCGTCCTGCCTCGCACTGTAAAAGGCATCGGCAAGCTTGCAAAGCATGGACCCGTCATTTGGTTCAGCCATTTGCACAGGGGAAATGGGCAAACTTAAAAATTCGATGGGAGTTAAGTCAGTAACTCTCAATTTGTAGGCCAGGGATTCTTCCAAAATCGGATAAGTTGCGAGTCACAACCTTGGCCCCCCTGGATAGTGCAATTCCTCCAATCATGCAATCTGCCACGCCAATGGAGCGGCCGGAGTTAATGAGGGTTCCGTGAATTTGACCTGCCTTCTGGGCCGCACTCTCATCCAAAAAGGCAATTAGCTGTCCCTTGAGAATTTCTGAAACCTTTGCCTTTTCAAGAACAGGCCTCTTGCTCCTTGCGATTCCACTGTGCAGCTCAAAAATTGTTACTGAAGTGATAAAATGCTGCTCTGGCCCGCCATGAATCTCACGCAGCTTGGCTTCAGCTGCATCATCTCCATTCATAAGGTCAATTATAAAAGAGGTGTCAAGGATCATTTAAGTGCCTTTCCATTAAACTCCCTGTCCATGCGTTCCCTCGTATCCTTAACATGGCGTCTTAGCTCGGCAGCATCATCATCAGACAGAATCCCAACCAGGTCGAATAGTGACCTGCTTTTGGTTAGCCTTTTTACTACATCAGTAAAGCTCTCATTAGGGCCCTTTAGGGAAGCCAGCCTCTCATAGGCTTCAGATGTTAGGGTGATGCATTTGGTAGACATATGGCCTGTATGTATGTACATATATTTATCCCTTACGGTCAGTGCTGCTTTGGAATCCCGGATCATACAGCCCTTTCAGCCCTGCGCATGAACCTGCTTGTAATAGTGTCCCCAAAGGTAGGAAATCAGCCGCATAACCCGCAACCATGGTTGAAAGCCTGTCAGCCTCCGGAAAGCCGGTTAGTTTGGTAAGGGCATATGCCAAAACAGATGTGCTCCCCCCTGAGAACTGCGCGGTTGCCTTCAAAGCCAAATCTTGGATAAAATCATAGCCTCCGCGTAGCTCAGAGTCAAGCAGCTTTTTCCTTATTCCATCCTGGCCAAAAACCTTGTTGTAGGCATGCATCGCTGCGCCGTAAACAGCAATGGCACCAAGGCCAAGCGCAATATCAGCAACATCAAATGGCCCCTCTGAAAGTTTGGTAAGCTCATCGAAAACCACTAAATGGGAAGCCATGAGGCCCATAGATGAGAGGGTTCCTTCCAGCCTCCAGAAGGACAGTTCCCTGCTCTGAAGATAATCTTCAAGCGGCATTCGCGCCAGGAGCGGATTCTTCTATAAAAAATTTCACAGGGGGAGAACTTCTATGAGCCTGAATAACCATCCCTGTGAATGCCGTAGCCGGCCAGATGGCTAGGATTTATCCCTATGCTATAGCTGACATTCGGGTCCAGGCCCCTTATTACTGTGTGGTTTCTGTCATCAAGAGTCCCCTTGCGTTCAGCGCCGTCAGCCGCGGCTAAAACCACTTCCAGGCCTTCCAGCCCTTCGCGGGTTCCTCCAACTACGAAAATAAGCCTGGCATCGTATGAGCCCTCCATCAAGTCTATTCTTCCTGTGATTGGAGAAACCCTGTTGGCGCTTGGCGGCTCTGAGCTTAGCTGAAAGGCTATGCCAAACCTTTCATTGCCCCAAAAGTGCTCGTATTTCCCATCAATAGTCGGTCTTGTATGCCGCAGTAGTTCGTGGACTGCCAGAACTGCACCCCTGCTTGCCATGCCTCAGGCAAGGCGTTTGATTTTTTAAGCCTTGCCTTATAATTTTTATAAGCTGAAGCCGCTGGCCCAAGACAGGCAAATGAAATAAATACTAGCCCTAGTTTCCGGCGGACATGAAACATACGTTGCTTTCCCCGTTCAGCGGCTACAGGGAGCAGGCTGCTGCTGTTATTTACAGGTTTTCCGGGGATAACATAGAAGTCCTGCTTGCGGGAAGGGGTCCTGAGCACGGCTGGCCGGCAGAATGGTGGGACTTTCCAGGCGGCGGGGTTAACGAGCAGGTGGATGGGGGCAGGTCCCTGGAGCAGAGGCTTAGGAATTGCGTTGCAAGGGAAGTCGGCCAGGAACTGGCGCTGGGCGCTTTCTCAATAGGCTATCCTGAATGGACTGGCATAACAAGAACCGCTCCCTTCAGGTCCGAAAGCGCCGTGCAGCTTCATGCCGAATATTCCGGGAAAAGGTTATGGTATTTCACAATTCTCTTCCTGGGCAGTGAAGGGGCTATCAGGCTTGCGGACAGGCTTACAAGATACAACTGGGTTGATTTGCCAAACCTTGTGGAAGCGGTGAGGCCTGAATCAAAAGAGACAGCAAAAAGCATTCTCAGGCTGAAAGTCGAAGACTTTTTCCCTCCCAAAAGCATGCCATACGGGGCATTCCTGGGCCAAGGCTTTCTAAATGTAGGACGCCCGTATAATCTTGGAAGCATTGATGAAATAAATGACATAGTCAAAAAAGCATCAGAGTAGAATTGACATGGCGTAAAATGCAGCTACCTGACCGAAAGATATTCTTAGAAATCCGACCGAGCTACCGAAGGGAGCGGGCAATCCCCCAGTCCCAAAATTGGGCACAGCCCAATTGTGCCCAATTACGCTATGCGTAATTTGGGTATGACTTGGGGTGTCGGATTTCTATTGAATTTGCAGGCCGCAGACCATATGGGTATGACGATAAGTGTTACGAGTAAGTGGTAAAATATTTAAACTTGTGATTTTTACTGTGCTTATGAGCCTGGATTTGCAAGTTCAGTCAATAATGGAAAGGTTGATGTCTGCTGTTCCAGAGAAATCTATAAAGGCCACATTATACAGTCCTTATCCAGAAACAATTAAAGACGCAGCGGACCTTCTTGCTGGTTGGCCTGATGAAAATACTTCTTGGCTAATCCACCAGCTCGGCCACAGCCGGCATGGGGCACTTGTTATTCAGCACATTGCCGATACTGCCAGAGAATTTGAGGCAGCGGACTTAACATACCTTAGAGACCCTTCAGTAAGGCAAATTTACTTTGACAAGATCATTCCTTTGATGGCAGGGCAATTTGAGAAGGTTGACTCAGTCTATTATAGTTACGAAATTGCAAGAAGGGCGAAAGACCCTGAATCCTTCATCCTGCAATTTGAAGAAATTTGGCGAAAACATCAGGAAGAAGTATTCCTGAAAGAGGATATTGAGGATCAATATGTTTTGTTTAGGCTCTATGAACAGATCAGCCGTAAAAACGAGCCTGCAGAAGAAGCTCTCCGATACCTAAACAGAATTGTGGAGCATTACAAGCGAAGCGGGGCAGATGGCGTACGAAAACTATGGTTCGGAAGCTCGCACAAATTAAGCGGGCCTGATTCATTGGCCGGTGCCGCCCAGCAAATACTCTCTGAAAGAGGCGCCAAGCTCATTATTTACCGGCAGGCACCAAACGTTCCACAAGCATTCATTTCAATAACTGATCCGGCAGTTGCTGGAAGTGTGCTTGAACGATTAGCCACCGAAATTGCGGGCTCAACAAGCCTGTCCGCATTAAGCGCACAATTGAAGGCAACAATAGGCTTTTCATTAAGAGCCATTACAGGCGAGGCAGTCAGGCTTTACAGTGATGAAATAATTGAAAACATAATAGCTCTTGCCCAAAAAAAGCCAGAACTGCAACCATATGCATCAATGTTAGCTGGTGAAGCGGCAAAAATGTCTGACGGGCCAGTAGGCTTCAGGTTCTTATCAAGAACTGCAGGAGAGCTAAAACTTGGGGACAAGTGCGGGGACTGCACAGCCTCGGACGGAATAAACTTCTGGGCCATGGCCTCCTGGGCGCTGGACCCGGAGGTGCAAATTTTGCAGTTGACTTATGAAGGAAAATTCCATGGAAAGCTTCATATGATGAGAGGTGAGGTTGAGTCCAAACTCTACACCGGGCCAGCCATAAACATAGATGCCACTGAATTTATACCGCAGGTAAGAGAGCATTCCACTTACCACGCAAAGGCGTGGGAAGCTCTTAAAAGAGGAATAAGGCGGGCAAAAATTATCGCAAACCAAACAGGGTCAAAGTTATACCTAAACCCAGAATCCAACAGCGAGGATCTGGGCGACGAATATTCAAGCTATGGAATTCCGCGACCAGTTATATTCAAAAGGCCACGGGCAACAAAAACAGTAACTGCAGTACTGGAATCCCAAGGGTTCGAAGTTGAAAGCGTCCCGTACTATATACAATCATTAGGCCCAGAAATAAACAGTCCTAGAGACGTATCCAGAATTGAAAGAACAGTCAACCAATTCGCCAAAAGCCACCCCAATGATCCCATTGTTGTTGCCTTAAGAAACGGCGATATACAGTCAGCAGCGAACATGATTTACAGCGACAGGGGCATCGGTGAAGACCTCCTTAGAATAGTTGCAAATTCAAGCCAAGATTTGGACATACAACGTATTTTCCAATCACTATATGGGCCAACAGAGATTAGCGGAAACGCAACGCTTGTTCTTGTAAAATAAGGAAACATGATTAATCATTTTCCCGCCCAGTAATAACAGCAGGACATAGCTGCGCCTACCAATCAAAGCTCAAAAGAAATGAAAATGCCGTGCGTATCCAATTGCGACGATTAGTGGCAGCGGGCTGAATACCTCGTTACCTTGGTACTTACACCCCTGCTCTATCAAACCCATGTTCTATGGGTGTCTGAGATGTCTATTTTCGAGGGAGGTTTCGTACTTAGATGCTTTCAGTACTTATCCTCTAGCGCGTAGCTGCCCGGCCTGCCCTGTTGGACAACCGGTTGACCAGAGGCGCCGGGACATCGTTCCTCTCGTACTAGACGTCCCTTTCCCTCAGACATCCTCGCATCTCCAGTAGATATCAAACCAACTGTCTCACAACGTTGTGAACCCAGCTCGCGATCCCTTTTAATGGGTGAACACCCCCACCCTTAGCCGCCTACAGTAGCCAATGAGGCTTTTCTGCACGGCTAGGATAGGAAGAGCCGACATCGATGTAGCAAGCCTCGCCGTCGATAGGAGCTCTCGGGCGAGACAACTCTGTTATCCCCGGAGTAACTTTTCGGTCATCCCTGGCCCCAACCAATGGGGACACAGGGGTTCTCTAAGCCCGGCTTTCGCCTCTGGATTCCGTCTTGTTAGG
>CAZDCW010000041.1:0-10668 GCA_964504135.1 uncultured Methanosarcinales archaeon | reverse complement strand
ATGGTGCATCGGGATTCCTGTGGCCTCCCATGCATGCAGCTTTGCCTCCACTGAAGCCAGGGCATTCTCTGTTGGGAGGCTTAGCATTGCGACCATCGCATCCCCAATATCATACGCTCCAGTATCTATGGCTGTTTGGAGCACACTTCTTGCCTGTTCATGGAACCTTGCGAAAAGTACAGGGTTCCTCCCTATTACTTCATCAAGTTTTTGCCTCGCCAGGTAAAGGTCTTTGGTGTTCCCTTGGTCTGCCTTCTGTGCCGCAGTTACAAAGTTTTGATAGGACTGGTAGTCTTCAGGGCTGCTGAACTCGTCTGCCTTAAGCTGTGCCAATTTTCGCTGCGGGCTTGCCAGCATTCGCCTCGCCATCCCCATGACAATTGCATCAAGCAGCATGTTTTTGCAGGAACTGCTGCCCTGTATTTAATTGTTGCTGCAAAAAACAATTTAAACTCGGCTTTTTTCCTTCAGTTTATGGCTGACGCTGCAGTTAAGTTAATCACAAAGCCCTATACCGTGAGCGAAGTCAGATCATTGATTGACTATATTGACTCGGGCTCTGGCCTGAGGGCAATAAGGGAGGGTCTTGATAGGCCGGAGTTTGACGTCCTGGGCGCCATAAGATTGCTTGGCAGAGAGCTTCCATACCTGAGAATGCTGGTGGATGAATATGCTCTCCAGGGCAGGCTGAATCGCAACAGGGCTGGATATTCGCTTAGCTCAAGGGGTGAGAGGATTGGAAGCCCAGGCCACTGGCTTGTCAATATCGGCTCTCTGGATGAGCTTGGCTACGATTTCCAGCAGCCTGTTTTTGAAACCGATGAGAGGGGGAGATACCTCTTGATTACGGCAATTGACAGAAGGGTTGACCATTCGGTTGCTGACCTGATTGACAGCGGCTACCTGGCCTCGGATTTGGAGCGTGGCTTTTGCAGGTTTGCGTGGTTGGAAAGTTTGAGCTTTGAGCCTTTTGGATGCCATTCTGCGTCAGTTGCCGCGAGGTCGCCTCACCCTGCGCTGCTTACTGCAGTAGCTGTGAAGATAGGCTTTCCATGCCTGGATGACTGCTTCTATTCAAGGATTGCTGGCGAGCTGAATTCCAGCAACAGCTGAAAAAGCTTTTTATAATCCACGCATGGCTCCTAAATCAGGGGGTTATTGTGGCTGGCAGCGAGGAATTCACAGGTCAGGAGAGGAAAATCCTAGAGCCTTTTGTCTCCAATGCGGATAAGGATGTTTTCGTCCTGATGAACCTGCCTGAGGTTATAAAGGGCGCTTTGTTCTCAAGGTACAGCCGCTCTTCAAAGAGCCTGCGTCGCCTGCTTCTTGACGAGTTCATTGGCTCGGATGAGTTTGATTTTGCATCAGTGGCTTCCGGTCCAAGGTCAAACCTGTCTGCTGCGGTGGGGAAGGCGCAGGGATTTTACGACAGGATTCTTGACGGTTATGGCGATGACAGCGTTGGGGAACTTGGCGGTGCGCATCTGGCCTGCGAGGGGATTTCAAATATCGCTGCAAAGTTCATTGAGGATTGCAGGATTGGCGGCAGCCCCCTTGAGAAGTCAACGAGGTATGTCTGGTTCAACACAAAGGCTAATGGCGAATTCCTGTTTTTCAGGGAGCCGGGGATTATGAAGAGCAAATTTGTTGATGATTACGTAAGGGTTAACAATCTTCTGTTTGAAACATACAGCCGGCTTATGGAGCCAATGACTGCCTTTGTTGTTGACAGGTTTCCACTTGAGGAATTTGAGTTTTTTGACTCTGTTTCAAAGGCTTCGCTTAAGTTTCCTGAGATTTCAGACGAGAAGCTGCTGAAGAGGGCGAGGGCTGCCTATAACGCTTCTGTTAAGGCTAAGGCCTGTGATGCGCTGCGCTCTTTCCTTCCTGCAGGCACCCTTACCAATGTGGGTGTTTTTGGCAACGGCAGGTTTTTCCAGGGGCTGCTCAACAAGATGTACACTTCAGATCTGGCCGAGCTAAGAGGGCTTGCATCTCCAATTCATGCCGAGCTGAACTCTGTTATTCCATCCTTTGTGCGAAGGGCCGGGCGTGATGATTACCGGGCTTCTGTTGACGCCAACATGAGGGCGCTGGCGCGGCGGCTTTTAAGGAACATGGAGCCCAAACCTTCAGATGACGTTGTCCTTCATTACTATGACAGGGATGCTGAGGTTGATTGTGTTGCTGGAATGCTTTACCCTTTCTCAAACCTTTCGCTTCAGCAGCTTAGGGACTCACTGAAGGAAATGTCCTTTTCGCAGGTGAAGGAGGTTGTTGACAGCTATATGGGGATGCGCAGGCAGCGGAGGGATAAGCCTGGCCGCGCTTTGGAGCACGTCTATTACACTTTTGACCTTCTGACCGATTTCGGGATTTACAGGGATTTGCAGCGGCACAGGATGATGACGCAGGAAAGGCAGCTTCTGACAACGGTTCATGGATACGCAACCCCTGATGAAATTGCTAAGGCAGGCTTCCAGGAGGATTTCGACCAGTGCATGGCAGAGGCCGCTGCGCTTTATGGAAAAATAGCCGAGACTATGCCTTTGGAGGCCCAGTACACCGTCCCCATGGCATTCAAAGTCAGATGGTACTGCAAGCTTAACCTCAGGGAAGCTTTCCATCTTATTGAATTGCGCTCAACCCCGCAGGGTCATCCTGCATACAGGAGGGTTGCGCAGGAGATGTTCAGGAAGATTTCCGCGGTTCACCCCGCGCTTGCGCATTACATGCGCTTTGTTGACATGAAGGATTACCTGTTAGGCCGCATGGGCAGCGAACTGAGGAAGGAGGAGAAGAGGGAGGGGTTTAGGTAGTGCGCCAGGGACGGGACTCCCAAATTATGCCAATGCATAATTGGGCACAATCACGCCCGGAGCGTGATTTGTGTTCACTCGTGTTAAGCCTCCCAAACAGCGGCTTTGAACCTGCGTGACACTTGGGAAGTGTCAACTGGATCATAAGTCCAGCGCTTTAAGCCAGACTCAGCCACCCTGGCATTTTGGCCCTCATTGAAAAGCTCGTTTTTGCCTTAAATTAAAAATAGTGGGCTTACTCTTCGTGTACTAACGCAAGGGCATGTTAACAAGGGCAAACGAAGGGAACGAAAAACGCAGAGTCAGCCTGCAAGGAAATAGTTTATAGGAAAAGACATTAATTTTCGTATATCCTCTTTACTTTAGTAATGTCTTTTCCTAATAGCAAGGGAATTATTCAGGCCATACTCGCTTTCGAATATTAATGTCCCTTGCTATAACTTCAACAATGGATGCAGGGTTTTCAATACCGCCGCATTTTGGAAAACCATACTTTATGTACTTCTTCAAGTTCACTTGGGAAGTGTCGGCTGGATTTTTCTTTATTTATCTTTATTTATTAGCTTTAGGGAGGGGTCTGTCCAGTGTCCAGTACTTTCAGAAAAATCGTAAGGTTTTCGGATTTCCTTAGGAGTCTTAATTAACGCTTCTTTGGCCTGGACCATAGGGGCATTCTTCCGCCTTGTGGCTGCCATGGCTGTGCAGTCTGTGCTTCTCCTCGCACTAGCTTGCCAAGCGCATCGGCAGCCCACCACTGGCTTGATTCCCCTAACTCATATGTCAACTCCCGCTGTCCGTCCTCGGTAATTCTGGCGTAGTAGGGCGGCGTGAAGCTGATGTGGACTTCGCCCTTTTCTCCTGACCTGGCATAATGGCTGAACACCTCCTCTATGATTCTGCCGAGGTCCGGAGTTCTTGCCACTTCCATGTCAGGGCTATTATATGTTGCTGAGATTTGTTCAGGGGATTTTCTGCCCACAAAGAAGATGTAGTATAGGTTTGTCATTCCCTTTTTTTTTGCCCTTGTGATATAAAATTGTTTCTATTAAAGCCAGATTTCACTTACCTTACAAGGCTCAGAACAGCTGGCCCGATATTAATGAATAGTATGGCGTTGAACAATAAGTTTGTCCCGATGTATATTGCAGTCCTTGCCTTGTTCTCCCTGAACAGGAAAATGAATGGCGACAGAATCAGGTAATAAGCAAGTGCGAGTGTTATCCCGAGGACTGTTATGTTTGCGTCCCTGAACATGCCTGCGAGCACTGCTATTGCGCTCATTGCGAGTATGCTTGTCACCGTCTCCTGGTCAAGCCTTCCCGACAATGCCCTGCCGAGGATTATTGAGGTCACGCCGACAATCACGCCTGCCAGTGCGCCATACGCCACACTTTCTATTATTGTGAACAGTTTCATCAGCTCGAAGTTGATGGGGCTGCGGAAGTAGTTGTGGTAGAACGTTGAAAAGGCTGCCAGCAGTATGAATATTACAGATACCACAAGGGGCTTTATTGTCGCCCCGAAGAACAACACCGCCAGAAGGGCTACCACTGCCAATGCCGCATGCTTCTGGTATCTTTTGCGGATGCTTGCGAACCTTTCAAGCACCTCGCCTATATTCATGGATGCAGCGAACAGTTTGGCTTATTTAAATGCTGGCTATTTCTATGTAGCTGTGCGTATGCCCCTCAGTGACAGGCCATGTCCAGAATTGCCACTTTCCAATGTTCCAGTCCCGCAGCATTTCAGAATAGCTTCTTGATGTGTTTCCGATTGGCTGGTTTATCTTCCAGTGTTTTTTGTGGAGCGCTGAGTCGTAAATGTAGAATCTCCGGGCATCATCATTGTAGCCATAGACCGTTATCCAGTGCAACACTATTTTGCCAAGCCATGGCTTGTACTTTGTTCCCCTGTAATACCCGTTCCCTATTAGTATCATGACTGGTGTTCCTTTTGCGATTAGCTGCCTGATAACTTGCAGCTGTTCCCCATCGCTAAGCTTTTCAGCCGATTTTATCTCTGCCTTGATGCCATGCGCCTTGAGGACTTTTGGCCAGTATTGCCTGCTTAATGTCGTGCCTGTTATCCTGCCGAAAAGGCGGGTGTGGTATTCTTTTGGGTGCGTTTTCCTGTCGCGTCCATAGGCGCTCAGGACGCCCTTTACCGAGTATGCTCCGCAGTGGCTTGGCCCCTGCATAAGGTATTCTTTAGGCCTGATGCGGAGTATGCATCTCCCCGGCAGCCCTTTTTCAGTGCTTGTCATCGTTTGATTGTTTGTTAGTATGCCCTTCGTCAGCTCACCTTTGCGCCAGTGCACGGAGAGTCAGACTGCTAATCATCAACTATATTTTTCAATACTGCCGTATCCTGACAAACCTTTAAATATCTGCCGGAAGAGTTGAAAGAAGTGCCATGGCAGAGCTTCTGTTGCTGAAGGACATTAGCCTTATCATCATAGCCGCCTCGGTGATTGCTGTTGCCTCGTCAAGGCTTAGGCAGCCCCTGATTCTTGGCTATGTGCTTGCAGGCATTCTTCTTGGCCCTGTGTTTCACCTTGTAGGCGATGCCGAGCCTATCATTATCATAAGCGAGCTGGGTATTGCCTTTCTGCTGTTCATCATCGGGCTTGAGCTTGACTTCAGGCGGCTCAGGAAGGTCGGGCTTGTTTCATCGGCCATTGGGCTTGTTCAGGTTGTAGTTACTGCTGCCGCAGGTTATTTTATAGCTCTTCTGCTTGGATTCAACAGCACTGAGTCAGTTTACATCGGTCTTACGGTTTCCTTCTCCAGCACGATGATTGTCGCCAAGCTGCTTGGCGAGAAGAAGGAACTGGACTCATTGCATGGCGAGCTGGTTATTGTGGTTTTAATCGTCCAGGACATTCTGGCTGTGCTTGCATTTTCTGTCATCGGCTCAGGGTCCCTGTCGCTTGCCGCTTTGCCAGGAATCCTGCTGAAGGGCGTGTTGCTGGTGGCTGGCTCTTTTTTGGTTTACAGGTTCATCCTCCCGGTTTTCCTGAGGGAGGCTGTTCATTCGCCTGAGCTTATTTTCATAAGCGCGCTGACGGCAATGTTTGTTTTCTCAGCCCTGGCAAGATATCTTGGCTACTCGTTTGCCATTGGCGCGTTTATCGCAGGAGTTGCCCTTAGCACGGTCAGGTACAGCCATGAGATTATTGGGAGGGTGAAGCCGCTTAAGGACTTTTTCCTTGTGCTTTTTTTCGTTACGCTGGGTATGCAGATGGTTTTGTCAGGCTTTGGCTCTGTCATTGTTCCGCTTCTTGTCCTTTTGCTGGTTGTCCTGCTTCTGAAGCCCCTGATTATCATCGTAATAGTCCGGCTTTTCAGGTACAGCAGCAGGACTGCCTTCTTTACAGGTGCGCAGCTTGCCCAGGTCGGCGAGTTTTCGCTTGTGATTGCCGCTCAGGGCATCCTCCTTTCGCATATCACCCAAAGCATGTTTTCCATGCTCATAACCCTTACAATAATTACCATGCTCCTTACAGCCTACATAATAAGGTATGACGACGCTTTGTACAGCGGCTTTTTCTCCAGGCTGCTCGCCCCTTTTGGCAAGGATTCAAAGGAAACAAACCTTAAGCTAAAGGAGCCGATGTCAGGCCACATGGTCATCTTAGGCTACCACAGGATGGCTGAGAGGATTATTTCAGGGCTTAGGGAGAAGGGCGCCAAGTTCGTTGTTGTTGACCATAACCCTGAGAAGGCCAGTTCGTTGTCCCAGGCAGGTATTGTATGCGTGTGCGGCGACATGACCAATCCAGAGGTGTACGAAGCCGTTAATCTGGATAAGGCCCAGATAGTTGTTTCCACAGTCCAGAACCTTGCGGCAAACACAGCCCTTATACATATAGTAAAGAAGATGAATAAGGGTGCGATTGTTATGGTCTCAAGCAATGATGAGTCTGATGCTGTAAGGCTTTACGAGTCCGGCGCTGATTTCGTGATTATACCTCTGGTTCTTGGCGGTGAGAAGGTTGTAAACTACCTTACGCACCTCACGCCGAAGGGCATCGTTGACTGGGGCCAGAAGTATTACAGGGAGCTGAAGAGGGGCATGCATTAAATATTAAAACAGCCGGCAAATGCACCCTCTTTATGAACGTTGGCAGGGCTATGGCCACGCAGCATCCTGATAATGTCAGCAATCCTTTCTTCTGCGATGCTGCTGAGATGGGCGGGGAGGATGAGATTAAGGAGGCGTTCTACAGCTTTTCGCATGTTAAGTGCAGGGAGCAGCTTTGGGACTGCGAGGGTAAGGAGGTTGATAATTTTGTTGTGAAGAAGCTGCTTGGCAAGTATGGCCCTTTCTTCGGCAAAAACCGCCTTGGGAAGGATGTTTTCCTCACCCTTAGGGTTCCAAACCCTTCGGTTGAGAAAAGCGAGTCCAAGATTCTTCTTGAGACCCTGGAGGGCATCCCGAGGAACTTTGACACCGCTGCACTTTTTTACGGCGATGCTGATTTTTCGCCGATTTTTGAGGTCGCCCTGCCTATGACTACAAGCGGCAGGGAGCTGGTCAGGATAGCTGAGTATTACAGGCAGCATGTTGTTGGCAAGGGTGCAAGTTCTGTCGGAGGCGTCAGGATTGGTGAGTGGATTGGCGAGTTCAGGCCTGAGTCCATAGGCGTAATCCCGCTTGTTGAGGACAAGGCTTCAATCCTGTCATGTGATTCAATTGTTGGCGAATACCTTGGCAGTGAAAAGCCTTCGGATTATCAGCGTGTGTGGCTGGCCAGGTCTGACCCTGCGCTTAACTACGGTAACCTGGCCACTGTTCTTATGCTCAAGGTCGCATTCCAGAGGCTTGCAGCTTTGCAGGAAAGCAGCTCTGTGGAGATTCTGCCTATTCTCGGCTGCGGCTCATCCCCTTTCCGCGGCAACTTCAGGCCTGACAATGTGGAGAATTGTGTAAATGGGTATCCTAGCGTTCAGACATTCACCCTTCAGTCAGCGTTCAGGTATGACCATGATATTGGCGTGGTTAACAGCGCGGTGGAGTCCCTGAATGGTACTAAAAGAAAGCCTCCTGTGGCTGTGGATGAGGCCAGGTGCATTGAGATTGCTGAAAGGCTGTCTGCCGAATATCAGAGGCAGGTTCGCCTTATTGCCCCGCTTGTGAATGACTTCGCCCAGTACGTGCCTTCAAAGAGGCGGCGCAAGCTTCACATCGGCCTGTTTGGCTATTCAAGGAGCATGGGTGGCGTAAGGCTGCCAAGGGCGATTGGCTTCTGCGCCTCAATGTACTCTTTGGGCCTTCCGCCTGAGCTTCTTGGCCTTAGTGCAGCCTCTGAACATGACCTGGAGTATGTCAGGTCCATATACCTGAATTTTGACCGCGACATTGCTGATGCACTGCAGTACCTTAACCCAGGTAACCTGGGTGCGTTTCCGGAAGAGATAAGGCGAGCTGTGGAAAAAGTGGCTAAGATAACTGAATGTGAGGCCAGCAAAAGCCATATGAAGGTGACAGGCATCATCCTTGATGACTACAGGAAGGGGAATTACAGGGTGTTGTCTGAGAACATAATGCGGGCTGGATTTATCAGGAAATTTCTTGGTTAATTCATGTATGAAAATAACCATTTTTGCTATATGGCGGCAAAACATTTAAATAACCCCTGGCTACCAGATGTTGGGCTTCCAGGTAACCTGGACCGCAACTGGTTGTACCGAGGTTAACTGATGATTTCGCAGATCCGGAAGAGGGACGGGAAGGTGGCTAGGTTTGAGAAGGAGAAGATTGTCAATGCCATTTTCAAGGCTGTCCAGTCTGTTGGAGGCAGGGATAGGAACACTGCTGAGAAGCTTGCTGAAAATGTGGTGAGGGAGCTGGAGCTGGAGTTTGGCCCTGGCAGCCTTCCATGGGTTGAGCAGGTTCAGGATGTTGTTGAGAAGGTCCTTATTGAGGAGGGCCATGCCATGACCGCGAAGGCATATATCCTTTACAGGGCCAAGCGGGCTGAGTTGAGGGCTGCTGCCAATGAGTCAAGGAAGCTTGGCGACTCTGAGAGGACTGCCTTGCTTGACATGTTTGCCCATAAGAGCAAGCTTGCTTCAATAATCGGCTATGACAGGATAGAATCATACAAGAATCTGCTGTTTCACATTAAGGATAAGCAGGCTGATGGCTCCCTGCCTGTCCATCCATCAGACTACCTTAACGGCAATGAGCTTGCGACCAGCATTTATCAGAAGAAGTACTTGCTGAAGGACCTTGCGAACAGGCATATTGAGAAGCGGCCTGAGGATGTATTTGCTCGGCTCGCTGCTTTTATGGCTGCTGTTGAGGAGCCTTCAAGGCAGGTTGAGTGGGCTGAGAAGTTCTATCTTGCGCTTTACGAGGGCCATTTTCTGCCTGGAGGCAGGGTTATCGCTGGCGGAGGAGACCTGTACAGGCTTAAGACCATGGCCAACTGCTTTGTATCGCTGATAGCCGATGACAGCATTAATTCAATTTACGATGCTGCTTACGAGTGCGCGCGCACTTATTCTTACGGAGGCGGCATTGGCGTTGATATCTCTGTCTTGAGGCCCAAGGATTCTGTTGTGCATAATGCGGCTGACAGCTCCACTGGAAGCGTTTCCTTCATGGAGCTGTTCTCGCTTACGACAGGCCTTATAGGACAGTCCGGAAGGCGCGGCGCCCTGATGCTCACTATTGACATCAAGAATCCTGACAGCCCGCTGTTTGTAAATGCAAAAAAAATTCCGAATTGGGTTACAAGCCAGATTGTGCAGCAGTGCAAGTGGTCTGGCAAGTTCAGCGAGGCGCAGCTTAGGGAGGTTGAGAGGCAGGTTCGTGAGAACACCCAGGTGAGGTTTGCGAACATAAGCCTTAAGATAAGCGACGAGTTCATGCAGGCGGTTGAGGAGCAGAACATGTTTGGTGGCAAGCTGCTTGTTTATCTTAAGGACAAGGACGTTTCCAGCATCGGCATTGCCCAGGGCGGCACTGCTCATTACTCTTTTGGCATTCCTTCCAAGCCAATCGGGAAGTACAGGCTTTTCAGGGCGTTTGGCTCAGTTGAAGAGCTTAACAGCTTCCTTGCAGAGGAGGGCGCTGGCATGCTTTCAGCCGGGGACCTGTCTGACAATTCCCGCCGCGACATGTTCGGCGACATCGTTATTCCAAGACCGGGCTCTGAACACGACCTTGCCGTGAGGTACGCTGGCGATTTCCTTCTTTACTTCAATTCAAGGGAGACCGGCGAGATTAAGCGCATGGTGAAGGCAAGGAAGCTCTGGAACATGTTCATTGAGGGCAACTACAGGACTGCTGAGCCAGGCCTGATTTTCTGGTCCACCATGACTAAGTATTCCCCTTCAAATTACGTCGGCAGGCCGATTGCATCAACTAACCCCTGCGTGGCAGCTGATAGCCTTGTATCTACCGAAAGAGGGCTTGAGAGGATTGATAGCATTAAGGCTGAAAAGATAATGGTTGATTCAAGGGCAGGGCTGAGATTATTGCAGTTAGGAACAAGGCTCGTTCAGCCGAGCCAAGTAGTAATGAGTGGGGTAAAAGACTGCTTTAAGCTTGAGACAAGGTCAGGCTATGAAGTTGTTGCTACAGCAGATCATAAGATTCTTACGACTGAAGGGTGGAAGGAGATGCAGGCTATAGCCGAGGATGACAATATACTCATTCAGTCAGGTGAAGGCCTTTTTAATAAGGATGCAAAGCTGCCTTTCGCTGTTCAAAACTCAATAATTGGGAAGAATGGCAGAAAATATGAACTTAATCTTCCAACTGAGTGGAGTAGGGATCTTGGAATGCTTCTTGGTTGGTTTGTTGGAGATGGATTTTACAATGAGAGCTATCATAAGGC
>CAZDCW010000040.1:0-11193 GCA_964504135.1 uncultured Methanosarcinales archaeon | reverse complement strand
CAAAGAATTCAAAGACATAACTACTATATAAATATCACGTTAATTATACAGTATCCGCTGTGCGAAAGGTATTTAAAGCCGCTTTTTGTCCTTCCACACCATGAAAATCCTCGCTGTTGGAGATATTCACGGCGACTCAAAGCTGGCCAGGAGGCTGGCTGAGAGGGCTGCTGAGGAGGCTGTTGACTGGGTTGTCCTGTGCGGCGACCTGACTTTGGCTGAGACTAAGCTTGACTACATATTAGGCCCTTTTGTGAACAGGAAGCTTAAGGTTGCCTTTGTGCCAGGCAACCATGAGAGCGCGGCAACTGCTGATTTCCTTGCGCAGAAGTATGGCGTTGTCAACCTTCATGGCGCATACCACAGGGACTTGCATGTCGGCTTTTTCGGCTGCGGCGGCGGGATTACAGGCCCTGTCCATAAGCTTGATGAGGATGATATATTCTACGCACTGGGCAAGGCTCACAAGGGCGTGAAATATTCCAGGAAGAGAATTATGGTTACGCATGTGCATCCTGAGGGCAGCCTGATGGAGAGGTTTTCCAGCTTTGTTGAGGGGAGTTCAGGAGTCAGGAAGGCCATTGACGAGCTTAAGCCTGACCTTGTGCTGTGCGGCCATGTGCACGAGGCTCGCGGCATTGAGGAGCTGATTGGCTCAACCAAAGTTGTTAACGTTGCCACAAAGGAGAGGATTATTGAGGTTTAGCCCCTTCTGGCCATCTCCACTCCTTCGCGCATTATCTCATACAACCTTATGCATCTGTCCAGCTGAAGCTGCCTCATGCCGCAGTCAGGAGCCACGTATATACGGCTATCATCACCAATGGTTCTTGCCGCCAGAAGTATCCTGTCCCTGACTTCCTCGGGAGTTTCAATTAATCCTGCATCCTGCCTTTCACGGGTAATGTCAACCACTCCAAGACCGATTTCAAACTTCCTCTCTCCCTTGTATCTTGCAAAAGGCGCAAGGTCTTTTTCATATTGGTTTGCGCTGGCAAATTCCAGCGACAAATGGTCTACATTTGGATTGAGTTTAAGTATGTGGGGGAATAACAGTTCGTAGCCTGTCTTGTCCATTAAGGTTATCCTTCTTGGATAGCACATGTGCAGGCTGAATTTTGCCCCTGCTATTCCGTCAACCACAGCGTTCACTCCTTCAACCATTATTGGGATATGCTCAATGTCAAGTGTCGCTGCAGGAATGTCCAGCTGGATCCAGCCGGCCCCTGCAGCGACAGCTGCCTCCACCTGGGGCCTGATGACATTGCGTGCAAGCGCCAGGGTGAATTCCCGCTTGGCTTCGTACCTTAGCTTGTGAGGGTCGTTTCCATATTCCGCTCTTAGCTTCTGAACATAAAACCTGTTGTCGCTCATTACAGCAATCATGTAAGGGTCATCCATTGGGGCTTTGACTGGTTTGGTTGAGTGCGCCAGGACAAAATTAAGCTCGTTGAGTATAAGCGCATCAAGTGAACCGGGCTTTAGCTTTGGCTCTGCAACACACACTGATGAGCGCCAGCTGTCAGGCCCTCTGGACCTTATCATTTCCGGCGTGCTTTCAAGCCCGTCAACTTTCGCAGCCACATGACGAAACATTTCAATCCGCCTGGTTTCCCCATCATAAATAACGTCAAGAAATGCGGCTTCTATTCTGAGATTTAAAAGGGCGTTATAATCGGCCAGGGTGAGAGTCTCCGGGGGGTTTAGCCTTCTTGCCTTTACCGTTTGATCTTCTAATACTTCAAGAACAGCTGACGGGTCAGCATCAAACCTTCTGCCTAAGTCCTCCACCTGCCTTATTTGAGGTTCAGGCACTGGCTGGCCTCGCCCTGCTGTTATCCTTGCAGGCAGCTTTGGCAGGCTTCCGACTTCATATAGTGGGAACAGCTTACTCATTGAAGACCCTCTTTGTTGTTGCCAGTAATTCTAATTTGTTTTTCGCGTGCGTGAAGCCTCTGTACTCTGTTGCGGTATTTGTAGTGAGCCAAAGCCGCGAAGGTCGGGCCACGTTGGCCACTTCCCTGAGCTGGTCGGCTAGTTCATAGGGGTTTTCAAGGCCTGTGTTTCTCGCATCTACAAGTCCTAGGGACAATTCCTTTCTTGAAAAGTCATGTCTTAATATTTGGGGCAGGCCTGTCTCTGTACAGTCAATGCCTATGCAATCAGTGCGCATGCTTAGGAGAAACGGTATGATTTGCCCGGCGTCGCCGAAGTATGTGTGGACGCTTGTCGTTGCGCCTTGTATGCGGCCGCAGATATCAATTCCGATTCTGAGCAAATCCAAATCTTCTTGTTTTAGTGAGCCTAATGACGACTTGACCACGATTGCAGGCTCATCGTACTGTATTCTTGCTATGCCCCTTGATGCGAGGTGCTGCGCTTCTGCTTTCAAGAGTTCGGCCAGGTTGCATATTGCCTCTTTTTCGCTTGAATAGCCTGATGTCTTTGATAGTGCAAGCAGTGTGTACGGGGAGGGCAGGATGGCCATTGCCCTGCCATCTTTTGGCAGTTCATCCAGATGTATGTAATTCTCTGTAAATCCTGGCTGGATGCTGAGCGGGCCTCTGATTTGCGGCGTCTGGTAGAAAACATTGTTGTTGAACCAGTTCTCCTGCGGGCCTGGTGTCACTCCAGTAACTTGGCGTGAAAGGGCGTAGAATATATCCAGGTAGTGGAACATTGGATCAATGATGAAATCAAGGCCTGCTTTCTGTTGCAGCTGAATAACCTGTCGGGTATCATTTAGGGCTTGTTGAACAACCGAGGGGTGCTTTGTGAAATCAATCTCTTGCCCCGGGCTCCGCCTCATTTTGACCTCTGACCTGGCCTCAAAGAGCGCCTGTGACTGCCCAAACGGTCCTGTTAGAAATGCTCCTGTCTGCATTTGTACGGGGTTTCTGAACTGTTTATATAATTTATGGGGCTTAATTAATGTTGTGTATAGAATCCGCCCGTGAGGGGGCAGTGGGAAATTTTGTAAAGCTGGCCGTCGCCATCAGTGTATGATATTTCCACGTGGCCCCATAGCTCATCTCTTCTGGAAATTGTGTATTTCATGCTTATTGGCTTCCCGTTTGCGCCTGCCCTCTGTGCTATTGCGGCCAATCCCTTTTGGACAGTGCTGCCCCGTATCATTGCCTCATCAAGGTAAATGTCAGGAGGTCTCGCCTGGGCTGCCAGCCCATTGTGCATGAATTGGCCTACCACTAGCTCTGGGCTTTGAGATGGTTTCTGCCCATGGCCGTGTTGCATCAGGATGTTATTGTAATAGTCGCGTGACTGTCTGGTTTGTTCAGATACCCCTACCCTATGATAAATCTGCGTATGTCTCATTGCTGTGTATCTGTTCTTCTGGTTTGCCTAGCTTTTATGATTTGCTATAGAAAATATATTAGGTATAAACAGTGAATGTCACGTTAAGCTGCGGCTTCTCGAAAACCACCGGGTCTTCGTGGCTGTTGAAGCCATTGCCGTCATCTCCTGTGTCAATCAGCACTATCCCGTAGTTTGCAGTTCCGTTCGACCATTTGCTGATGAACGGCGTCATGGTGTAATGGTACACTCCTGTTGGCATGCATGTCCATGCTGTGGCGGTTGAGTCCCTTGAGCCTGCGCCGTCTGCTCCTGGGTTTGTCCAGCTGCTTGTTCCATCCCTTGAGTTCCATGTCGCTCCTGTTTGTGTCCAGTTTTCGAGGAGCAGGTATGCGTTCATTGTGTTTCCGCTGTTCCAGCAGTTCACGGTTAGTGTGGCGAGGTCAATCTGCGCTCCAAAGGGAATCTGGTTGCCGCCAGGACCGAAAATGCTTGGGAATGCTATAAGCCCGTGCCCGTGGGGGCCTGCTCCATCAACCCGTATGTCAGTGCTTGTTCCGTAGTTGGTGTTTGGGCTGTCTTCTGTGACATAAGTGTCATAGATTTCATTTACTGAAGATCCGTCCGACCTGAATGACAGTGTTCTTGTCTCGCTTATGCTTTGCCGGCTGAGCCCTGTGACTGTTCCGCGGTTTATGTGCGTAAGGCCTGTTTCGCTGTAGTAGGTTATGTTGACATCTGCGTTCGTCCTTTGGCCAGCAGGGCGGCTGCATCCGTATATTGGAAATGCCCCCTGCTGGCTGTTTTTAAGTTCTCCGCTGGCGGTTCCGGTGCAGCCCTGCACCTTGACGCTTGTTATTGTGATGTCAGCCCCGATTGAGTTTGTTATTGCCAGCGTAGTAGTTTTATCTGAAATGCTGTGCTCGATGCATGCCAGTCCGGGCTGAAGGGTGCATTTCGCCGGGGCAAGCTTCGCCGGGCTGAGGACTCCGAAGTATGCCAGCGCGGCTATGGCGGCAAGGACGACAAGTAGCATCCAGCCGTAGGTCAGCAGGAATTCAACTGCTGCCTGCCCTCTTTTCATGCATATATCAGCCTGTTTTGGGCTTAAAAACCTGATGAAAAGGCTTATATAGTTAATACATAACTAATACATAGGCGATTATATATGAAAGGGAATGTGTCAACAATACAACTGAAAAAGCCGGTTATTGAAAAACTGAAGAAGGCAAAGGAATACCCTGGGCAGTCTTATAATGAACTGCTCGACAGGATGGCAGGAATCTTCATAAGGATGAGGGAGAGGAACCAGTACGATGAGTTCTTGCACAAGATCCAGCAGCCTAAGATGAGGGAGCTGTGGGACAACAGGGAAGATGAGGCTTGGGAACATGTTTAGCTTTGGCCAGGTTGTGCTGGCTGAGGTTCAGTTCACAGATACCTTTGAGACCAAGGTCAGGCCAGCACTGGTTTTGTTTGAAGAATATGGGAATGTCGTGGTTGCAGGGATCACCAGTAACCGCGAAATGAGGGGCGTTCCGCTGTCAGTTGTTGAGGGCGCTGCAAAAGATAGCGTGATTAAGCTGAACTATACTTTTACCATATCTGAAAAAATGGTTAAAAAGGTTCTATTCTCAATTTCGAAGGAAAAAAAGAGGTTGATATCCTCTGAATTTAGCAAAAGGCTGGCTTAATAACTGGCGTTATCCCTTAACCACCCCTATCGGCTTCAGCTTTGCCACGGCCTTTCCGATGCCTGCATTTACAGTGGTTTTTATCACTTCGTCTATGTCCTTGTAGCTCGGCACTGCCTCTTCTGCTATTCCCTTCCAGCTCGCTGCCTTAACTTCTATTCCCTGTGCCAGCAGCTCCCTTGCCACTGCCTCGCCGCGGAACTGCCTGATTGCCGCAGCCCTGCTTAGTTCCCTTCCTGCTCCGTGGGCGCTGCTTGAGAAGCTGAGTTCCTCTGCCTTTTTCGTTCCCAGCAGAACATAGCTGGCTGTTCCCATGCTGCCTGGTATTAGAACCGGCTGGCCTATTGTCCTGTACTTCTCAGGCATGTCTTCATGCCCTGGGCCATAAGCTCGTGTGGCCCCTTTTCTGTGCACGCAGATTTTTTTTGTCTCGCCATCTATTTTATGGTCTTCTATCTTTGCAATGTTATGGCAGACGTCATATACCTGCTTCATTCCTTCTGCGCTGCCCATTACTTTTTCAAAGCTCTGCCTTACCCAGTGTACTATCATCTGCCTGTTTGCGAACGCATAGTTCATCCCTGCGCACATCGCCTTGAAGTACCTCTGCCCAAGCTCTGAGTTCAGGGGCGCATTTACAAGCTCCCTGTCTGGAAGGTGGCTGTACCCGTACTTCCTTTCCATATGCTCAATGTAGTCTGTTGCTATCTGGTGGCCAAGTCCTCTTGACCCGCAGTGTATCATTACCGTAACTTTTCCTGCTTCAAGCCCAAGTATGTCTGCTGCTGCTTCATCATAGATTTCAGCCACCTTCTGTATCTCAAGGAAGTGGTTTCCCGCGCCTAGTGTCCCCAGCTGCGGCTTGCCTCTTGCCAATGCCCTTTCGGACACCATTTTAGGGTCAGCTTGCCTCATTCTTCCGCTTTCCTCTGTTGCAAGCAGGTCTTCTTTGGTTCCGTACCCGTTTTGCAGGCTCCATTCCGAGCCTTTTTCAAGGAGTTCCAGCAGTTCTTCCTTTGAGAGCTTTGTTATTCCGCCTTTCCCGACTCCTGAAGGCACTTGTTCAAACAGTTCTTGCAGAAGTTGCGTCCTTTTTGGGAGTATTTCATCTACCATGAAGTCTGTGCGGACAAGGCGAACGCCGCAGTTGACATCATCTTAGGGAATTGAAGCATCACTTCAATTCAATCCTATGCCACCCGGGCTTATTATGCCTTCTTCCGCATCAAATGCCGCGACGCCGCCGATTGGAAAACCATAACCCTCATGGGCGTCTGGCATCACATATGCATGCTTTTGGATGCCTTGAAGGTGGGCTACGTTTGCAGCCTGCTGCAGTGTCCTGTCCAGCTTGATTTTTTCAATCAGCTTTCCAGTTGCGAATATCCTTGCAGACACCCGCATCCCCCCACTTTTTGGCAGCTCCCATTCGTTTTCGGATATTTTCTTTAGTTCCATGTAGAAGCCAGTTTAGGCGGCTGGTTTAAAAATTTGTTGGAATCCCGCCTCAGATAATTTTAAATAGGGCTTTCCGCCAGCAGGTTTGGTGAAAAGGGGCCAGATTAGCAGATTTCTTATAATAGGTATTCTGATTGTGTTTGCGTTTGGAAGCTTTCTGATGATTGCGCCCGCACGCCAGCAGCCGGTTTCAGGGGCTGGCAGCGGTGTCTTTTCATTTGTGGAGCAGTGCGCCTCATCCTCTGCTGAAAAAGCCGCTGCGCGGGCAGCGCCTGTTGGAGGCTATATGACTCCGCCTCCTGAGAGCATCAGGCTGAGGCAGGGCGGCGTTGACAGGGACATCGCTTATTATTACTTTGGGGGCTCTGATTTGACGCTGGGCAGGGAAGAGCTTCAGACTGAGTTGTCTGCCATTGTAAATGAGGAGCTTGCCTTTTGCCTGGATGACTTTTCTGCGTTTCAGGGCGTGAAGGTTGAGCACGGCCAGCCGTCGGTTACTGCGGTTGTTTCTGACCAAGCCATCGTTGTTGGGCTGGACTTTCCTGTTACTGTAAGGGTGGCTGGCTCTGCTGAGAGCAGAAGGGCATTCAATGCAGAGGCCAAATCCAGCCTTGGCAGGCTTCATTCAGAAGCCTCTTCCCTGAGCAGGGCAATCGCTGGCTCGGCTGGCGGGTTTCCGGCTGGTTACGCATTTGACTCCCGGCTGGACTATCATGTGATTAATCTGGACAGCCGGAGGACTGTGTATGGCCTGGACGACAAGTCAGGCCTTGTGTTCATGTTTGCAACGCTAAAATGATTGACGTTAAGAAAATCTTGGTTTGGAGTGTTTGCCTGCTTGTTGCCCTTGCCTCGGTTAGCGCTGAGGTTATTCTGTATGACGGCGATGAGTCAAAGGAGGTTTTGGGAGAGACGAGGTTGTTTGAGGCTTCCGACATAGACCTGGCGCTATTCCAGGATTTCATTGATTCGGTTGAGGAGTCTGTAAGATTGAACGATGCTTCTATCAGCGGCGGGAAGCTCAGGTCCATTAGGGAATCAAATCCGGATCTGTTCGCTTACATGAAGGAGAATCTCCCTTCTGCTGTGAGGGCCTTTGAGGGCGATGATGCTGAATTCGCTGGCTTTTCCGCCCGGTTCAGGGAAGGCAAGGCAAAATATGAAAGCGAGATTGCAACAGCAAAGGTGCTTGGCGGGCAGGCTGAAACGGCTGCTGCGGCTTTGGCCGCGACCAGGCTTATCTCAATTGAAGGGGACAAGTCATGGAAGGTTGAGCGCCAGCCCTCCCAGCAGGAGAAGATAGCCCTTCTGGAGCTGGAGAATCTGGAGCTTAAGGCTGAGGTAAGCGCTTTGCAGGCTGAAATGCACTCGCGCAATGCCTGGGGAATCCCAGACCTTTCCGACCTGGAGGCAGCACTCGCAAATGCGCATTACAGCATAAACAACAATGGGATAAGGATTGAATTTCTCCGCGCGTCAGAGTATCTTGACTTTTCGAAAGGTGACGTGACCTCAAACACAATCCTGTATAGCGCTCTCAGGAACGCGAACGTGGTTTTTGAAGAGAAGTCTGCAAGGTTGGTGCCCAAAACTTGGGCTGCAGGCTCTGAATCGGCAGATTACCTGAAAAAGATGGGGCTTCCGGAGCAGTTCTTCACTGCAGTAAAATACAGCATCGACAGCTTCAACCCATTCTATCTTGTAGGCGATGTTTCAAAAACAGAGGAGTCCTGGAACTACTTTTACTACAGGTGGGCTCTCTTTTCGGTTTCAAGGGCAAAGTCGGCTATTGACTCAGGGAAGGCGGCAACGGTTCAGGATGCCCTTGCTTTTCTTAAGCAGGAGTCTGCAAGGAAAAGGGCTGCCAGGCTTGACGAGATTAAGCAGGCTCTTGACTCGAAATCCGACTTGGAGCTTTACCTGAATGAGGAAGCTGTGCTTCCTGGGGATTATAACGGAAAGCTGACTTTGAACGGCGGGAAGCTTGATGTCAGCGGCCAGAAGCCGGGAGGCGATTTTCTCATCGTTGGCGTTGGCCCCTTGGGCGGAAGATTGATTGAAAGGGGCATTACAGAGTCGCCTGATGACAGGAGAACCAGAGTAGTTTATGGCAGCCTTTATGGCAATGATATTTCCAGGCTCCTCGTCCTGGATGGGAGGGTGGTGGAGGAAAAGCAGCTTGACCTTAAGACAAGGCCCCAGCTTGAGTATAACAGGGATTTCATTGATAATTATTTCTTCAACGACAAAAACAGCCTTGCGGATGATTGGGGTGTTTATTTCCTTGAGAACGACCTGTTTGTCAGGGCAGGGGTGAAGCTTGCCGATGCCTCGATATCAGAGGAGGAGAAGGATAAGATCAGGCTTGAGCAGGCTGTCCTTCTCCGCGAGGCAGGCTCGTCAAATGTTGCCGCGGCGATTGCCTCCAGCCTTCCGCCTTCCACTAAGGTAACTTACAAGGGAAGCCAGGTTTCCGCGCAGGGGCTTTACGATGACATCAATGGCCGGGTTAACCTCCTGGTTTTCAGGCCTGACTCTGATGAGTTCCTTGGGCAGGCTGCTCCTGATGTCGTTGTATCGCTTGTTAATCCCGCCTCCTGGCTTGCATACGGCCTTATTGCAAAGGGAGGTGCGGCTGTGATTGGCAGGTTTTCCGTTGGCAGGACTTATTTTGCCTACGTTGACCATGTTAACGCACGCGTTGCGGGCTATCTTGGCGAGGGGTCTGTAAAGCATGCCGCATATAACATTGTATCCTCGGTAGGGCAAGGCTTTATTGCCGGAGCTGCTGGGAGCGTATGGCCTCCTTTGGAATTTGTTGCGGTGGCTTTGGGTGGGGGATATGGCCATTTGAAGCTTAAGCACGATTTCGGCTCGGCGTTATTGGACGCTGACGGAAATCTTATCGGCGTTGTCAGGTATGTTGGCCGGCTTGAGAAGGGCGCATTGGGGTCGGGATTCAGGGACTTGGGTAATGGCGCTTATCTTTATAATTCAGGCAGCCGGAGTTTTGTCTTGGCGCCTCAGGGAGGAAATATAGCTGCCCCTGCCGGGACGAGGCTGTTGAGGGGGAAGGACCTCAGCGCCCACCTTGCCGAGGCCAAGCCCCGTGGGGGCGTTCCTCCGCTTGGCTCAAGGCCTTTGGAGCTTACGGATGTTAGGCTGAGGGAGATGGGCTTTGCGGAAGTTCAGTTGGAGGATGGCGATGTGTTTGTGGCTCTACCTCTTTCCAGGGAGGCTGCGGAGAGGGCTCCGGCAGAGCTTGGCTGCCTCTTGCAGGTTGCTGCGGAAATTACGGGTAATGCTGCAGGAAGGGGTTGCCGTTTTCATTTTTCACAGGGAGATAAGGTTTATCTTCCTGGTTTCCGCCTTAGGAGGTTCGGTGTGATAAGCGGAATCAACTATGAACCTCAGGTTAAAATTTATTACGGAGGAAATAACTGGTTTGTGCATTACAGCAGGCAGGATGCCCTTTTCTATACCCAAGGATATGGCTGGATTCCGCTGAAGGACATGGATCCTGAATTTGTGAGGGTTGGGGATTATGTTAGCGTGAATGGCGTCACGGGTACGGTGCAGAACAATTATCGGTACGGCATAGCTGATGTGAGGATTGGCAACGAGTATAAGCCTTTTGGGCTTGAGGAGCTTTACCCTGCCAACGTTGACAGGAATCTTAACATTAGGCGGCAGAGATACAGGCCTTATCCTCAGCCCTTTCCGGGACAGGTTACTGACTGGCATTATGATTCAAAGACTGTGGCCAGGATTGCTGGTAAGGTCCGTTCCAGGTATGGCAGTGGGAACATCGTGGACGTCATGAACGGCGTCGCGAGGGAGGTTAAGGCTGAGCTTCCATATGACATGAGCAGGCAGTGGGCAGCGGACAGGGCTGGGAGCCTTACTGGGATTATAAGTTGCGGCGGTGGGGTGTGCAGGCATAATGCCCCAATCACTACAGGGGTTGCCACCAGGCTGGGCCTTTCAGCAAGGGAGTTGGTTTTTAACAACCCGCCCCATACAGTCACAGTTGTTGACGTGTCTGGAGGGAATTTTAAGCTCAAGGGTGGGGATTATTGGATTATTGACGGGTCGCTTGGAACAGCCACACATGCTAATAGTTATTTTAGGCGCGGTGGTGGTGGCTTTACTGACATGCATTACTGGTCAGAATCCCAGAATTCATGGGTCAGGTGGAACCCGTTCGGATAGTGTCTCCTCGCGATTATAGGCCATAAATATTCTCTGGCCTTTTGATGGCCGCGGTAACAAGGATTCCTTCAAGGTCAGACGCGTCCATGAGCTGTACAACAGCCCTACAATGCGAATATTGTACATGGATATGCTGAGCTCCTGAGCGTGTCTGAAATACGCCATCGGGAACAGAGCGCCTGTCTATGGCTGTTGTATTGCCTAAAGTGAAACCTGTACCAATCCACGCATCCTGATCCTGCTTACCTGCAATGTACCAATGGTCTTTACCATCTATTGGTTCATATACGCCTACTAGTGCATAAGTAAAGGTTTTATCTGAAGATAAATACCCGTCGGTCACCACCAAAACTAGATCCCCTGCACGGATGCTTGAGCGTCTTTGCTCGAACTCCTGTTTGTCCATGTTTTGTGGAAAAAATCAGAGTTTATCAAGTTTTTGAAACCCTCAAGAATAGAAGCTAAGAGATTCGTTGGGGGCTGCGTTCAAAGTTTGATTAAATAGGTTTATAGGGCT
>CAZDCW010000039.1:0-12347 GCA_964504135.1 uncultured Methanosarcinales archaeon | reverse complement strand
GCGTCAAAGCTTTTCAGGCAGAAATTCGCAGTTTACAGGTAACAAAAATCCGCCGCTCGGAGCTATCCTCGGCCTAAAGGCACGAGGCTTTACGCTCCTCGCTTCAATGGCGGATTTTTGGAACAATAAATTTCGCCCTAAAGGGCGGGGTTTTAAACCCAGGCGAAATTTATTTGTAAATTTCCCCGCATATGCACACATCGGCAGGAAAATGCCCAAGTTTCAACAGTTAAAAGAAATATTTATAAATCTTTGCGGGCAAAACCCGATAGTGTTAAAACTGGTTATATCCTACGATCAGAAAAACCCAAGCATCCTTCCACCTGAAAGAAAGGCGCAGGCCTTGCTGAAGGGCTGCAGCGTAAGGGTTTGCAGGGGTTATGACGAATTGCTTAAGCTGTCTAAAGAGGCGGACGTCCTGGCCTGTTTTCCTTCATTCTTCAGCCCGGAATTTGTTTCTCCAAATTTGAAATGGATTCATTCATTTGCAGCAGGAGTTGACCAAATCTTGGTGCCTGAAGTTGTGAACTCCGGAATTTTAGTTACCAATTCAAGCGGAGTGCACATGATTCCCGTTTCAGAGCATGCATTTGCAATGATTTTAGCTTTTGAGCGTGGACTCAAGATTTCAATAGAAAATCAGGAGAAAAAGGAATGGAGTGGTAATTTTGGAATACAGGAGGTTGCTGGCAAGACTTTTTGCATAGTAGGAACAGGAAGAATCGGGGGAAGAATTGCTTTGCTTGCAAAGGCGATGGGGTGCAAAACAATAGGAATAAGCAGAAAAGGAAAGGAAGGGCAATATTTTGATCTGGTGCATAAAACAGACAGGCTTAGGCAAGCTGTGTCTAAGGCTGACTATGTGGTGTCAGTTTTGCCCCTTACACAGGAAACTAAAGGCATATTCAATAAGGGGATTTTTGGAGCAATGAAGAAAACAGCCCTTTTTGTTAATGTGGGTCGAGGGAAAACGGTAATTGAGCGGGATTTAATCAGCGCGCTTGGAGACAGGAAAATAAGGGGGGCGTGCCTTGATGTATTTGAAACCGAACCTTTGCCGGCGGAAAGCCCGCTATGGATTATGCAAAATGTCATAGTAACCCCCCACAGCGCAGGTGACACGCCGCATTATCTGGATAGGGCGCTTGATTTGCTGAGTGAAAATTTAAACGCATATATGAAAGGCGAAAGTATGCCTAATCTGATTGATAAGATAGCGGGATATTGAACTAAATTTATCTGTAAAATAATGTCAAAATCCAAGTATGTTCCAGAACAGGATTAATGCTGCTCCGGCTCCAATCAGGCATCCTGCCATTTTTCCTATTGATGTGGTTAATGCAGTTCTTTTTTGCCTGATTTTTTGGCTTCTTAAATGTTCGACAGCTACCCCCTCAAAAAGCCCTGCAAGCCCGTCAGTTACCGTGTTCATCGCCGCAGCTCCAACTACAGCTCCGAATATGCCTGCAAATTCTGCTCCTATGACTGCTCCAGCAACAAGCAATCCATTATCCACTAATCCAAATACTATGTCAGGCAGGACAGCCTTGTATGATGCCCGTTCAAGGGCGTTCAGAATCATTATGTGCCCAATTCCAAGAAAAACAAGAATAGTTCCAATCCAATGTTTGCCATCGATAAAACTTACGCTTGCCAGAATTATGGCTGACAATACAGTTAGAATCACAATGGACTGGAACAAGCCTCTTCTTCTAAGCATGGTCTGTCTGTTGCTGATTCATTATTAAATATATTGTTTTGCGTGCTTTTACAGCTTACTTGCCTATGCGGTTAGCCTGGAAAAAACTGCTATCAGCTTGTGTATTGCTTCCTCAAGCTGATGCTTGCTTAAATCCCAGACAGAACCCGCAGTTCCAGAACCACAAACCCCGAACCATAAACTATTAGTGGGACCGCCCGGATTTGAATCTTTCCTTCTTTTTATCTTTTCCACGTTTTTTCAGAATTTTCCCCAATGACAAGAGCTGCCATCCACTTCCACACAGGAAGAACAGCAACGTGAATGCCTTCATAATCTAGCTTGTCCTCCTGCGAGAATGTAAGAACCAAGCCACGCTTTACCCCTGATTTCATGGCCGCCTCATGAAGACCTTCAAGCTCGTGCTTGGTATTGTCGCTATTCAGTTCCCAACACACCTGCACTGCCTCAACAATTTTGCCAGCTTCTTTCACAAGGAAATCGCACTCGCCATTGCCCCTGAAGTAAAAAATCTCCTTATGCCTCCTCCTAAGCTCAAGGAAAACCGCATTTTCAAGCAGTCTTCCTCTATCCCCTGAGAACGAAGCAGAGTTGACAACAGCTAAGCCATTGTCAATGCAATAAATTTTCTTTGGGCTTACAATCTGGCTTTTGAAGGAATAGTCAAACCTTGGAACTGTAAAAAAGAGATAGCTCTCTTCAAAAGAGGAGACAAAGCTTATCGCGCTGTTTACTGAGCCCAGCATAAACAGCTTTTTCAGAGCGTTATAAGAAAATTCCTTCCCGATGTTGGTAATGAGATAAATCGCCAGCTCCCTTACAACCTGCACATTCCTAATGCCGCGCCTCACAATTATATCCCTTGCAATCACGTCATTCAAAAGCTCCTGTAGCACATCAGGCCTTGTAAATCGTAGATAATCAGGGAAACCTCCTCTATTCAGATAGTCCGAGAACGAACTTTCATCCGGTCGAAATTTGTTAAAAGAAAGGAATTCCTTGAAGGAGAATGGAAAAAGCTCATATCTTATATGCCTCCCGGTCAGCCTGGTTCCGAGTTCCCTGCTTAGCAAAGAAGCGTTTGAGCCTGTAATGACAAAACGTCCCCGCCTGTCCAGCATTGACCTCACGAAAAGCTCCCAGCCTTTAACATTCTGTATTTCATCAAGAAGGTAGTAATCGCATTTTCCAAATTCTTCCTCAAAGACTTCGTTAAGCTTCTGGAAATCTTCCACTTCAAAGGCTGCGAGACGGGGATCCTCAAAATTGAAATAATAGAAAGTATCAAGCTTTCTGGAAATCTGTTTGAGCAAAGTACTCTTTCCGCATCTTCTAATGCCTGATATAATCATTGCAAAAGGGGAGTTCATCGCTATTTTCTTAAGAGACTCACGTTCCACCCCATTGTCCATTGAAAGCAATGCTTCCCTTTGGGATCGCGCAATGCCCCTTAATGCATCCTTAAGTATCATGGTTAGCGGATTATTCCTTTAGTATTTAAAGGTTTTCATTACTGATGAACAATTCTGTGCATTTGTAATGAATATTCAGATAAATCCCACACGGAACCGCCAGTTTCAGAACCACAAACCCCGAACCATAAACTAATAGTGGGACCGCCCGGATTTGAACCGGGGTTACCACCACCCCAAGGTGGAGTGATAGACCAAGCTACACTACGGCCCCGAACTGGAGGGGCACAGGCCAATGGCTATTTAAAGCTTTAGAGAGCAGGATTGCCAATTGCATAATCTAAGCTCGGGCTAGCCCGGCAAGCGTATTATGCTGGTATAGAAGTTCAGCGGCTGCAATGTTTGCCTCTGTAAGTATTCCATTTTCAAGGGCGTATTTGTGCGCAGGAGTGCCTTGGACTCTGCCCAACCCTGAATACAAAACACCTGAAATCAGGTTGGAAGAAAGCAACACCAGGGTGTTTTCCCGCCTGAGGGTTACTATTTCAGGTGTGTAGAGGCTGTTCGCAAGCCCCAATTCAATTCTTCCGGCAAGCTCGTCGTAAGGCGCTCTTTCCCAACGTAAATCATCCAGGGCGGAAATAGCGCTTTTTGTAGTGTGCAGTCTCTGGGCAGCCGCCAGCACGCCTTCGGCTGTTCCAAACTGCCTGAATTTTTCAAGCCAGTACTCTGAATTCTGCGCTACAGAAGCCAGCCCTTCCGAAACTACATATTCGGGAACCTTCAATTCCAATGATGCCCAGTACAATTTCTCGTGCGCCTTGATGTGCTCGGGGGAATACAGGCCCATGTCCAGGCCTTTCTGGAGATATTCACTAGGCCCAGGCCCGTTTTCCGACACTCTGAATAGGCTGTCCACAACAGATTGGGCTGTATGTCGCTGGTCCAGCCAATCAATGGAACTCTGGGAAAAAAGCCCTGTTTCCGTTCCAAAATTTAATGCGCTTAGTATGTCCATGTACCGCGGGATTCCTGCTGCCGCGCGCCTTGTTATTTCAGCAATTCCATAAGTTGGGATTTCAGAAAGTGCAAAACCTGCATTCTGCGCATTTTCATAGTCTGGTAATGGCTGGGGCGTTGGCTGCCTGCTATCCTTACCGCGGCGGGCAAACAGTTGCAGCATAAGGACAGCCGGGAATTCCTATCTTTATATATTTTTTCACAGATTTGCAATCCTGCTGGCATGCTCTTCTTTCAGCACCCTGATTACATTGTCAACGTAGCCTTCTATCTTTGGCTCGTGGCTTACGATTATTATCTGTGCTATGCCGAGCTGTCCCAGCACGTCCCGTATTCTGTCGAGCTGCTGGCTTGAGAATCCTTCAGTGGGTTCGTCAAGAATCAGCAGGTCCCTTGTCTTGACTGTGCTCACTACGTCATTTATTGCCCGGTTTAGCGCCAGCCTGTAGGCTAATGCGCAGCTTGTGCGCTCGCCTCCGGATAGGTTGTCATATGTCATTTCATACCCGTCCTGCTCTATTACTGGGGAAAACTCCTCGTCAAGCCGTATGCTGAGGGACTGGTCGTCAATCAGGAGCGAGAACCATTTCTGGAAGAAGGAGTTGAATTCGCTGTGGACCCTTAGCATTACGCTGCGTTCCATTACGCCTGCAAGGCTGATGAAGTGCTCATCCAGCCAGAATGCGACTTTCCTGGCGGACTCCATCTGCCTTTCCAGTTCCTGCTTTTTGTCTATCTCAGCCTGCAGCTGCTGAATATTCCTTCTGCTGGATGCGAGGTCTGCGGCCAGGGCTGCTTTTTCAGCTGCCAGGTGCTTCTCCCTGGAGAGCAACGAGTCCAGGGCTGACCTGCACTCTGAGAACTCCTTTTCCAGTCCTGAAAGGCTTGCAATGTCAGCCTTGGATTTTTCAGCCTGGGCCTCAAAGGCAGCCGCATCCTTAATGCAGGCGGCACGCCTTTCCTCAAGCAATTTTTTCAGCCTTTCCTTTTCCAGGACGAGTTGGGGGATGTGAGAGGCTGCCCGTATTTGCCTGTGGACTTCCCTGAGTTTGGGCATATCCGCAGCGCTTTCCACTGGTGCGGTTGAGATTCCAATGCTTTCAGCCGTATCCCTGAATTGGGCGACCTCTGCCGAGAGGCTTGCGGCTGACCGCGCATTTTCATTTAGCCTTTCAATTTCTTCCCTCAGCCCTGCAAGCTTTTGCCTGAGCGAGTCTTTTTTTGAGAGGTGCAGCGCAAATTCACTTCTTGAAGCCTTGATTTTGCTGGATTCCTGGGCCCGTATTCTCTGCTTGTGCTCTTCAGGGACTGGCTGCATGCAGGTTGGGCAGGTTCCCAGTAATGAGATGGCTTCAGCGGCTTTTCTGCATTCTTCAATTACATATTCAAGCTTCTTCAATTCTGCCTCGCTCTTTCCAAGCTCGTCCTGGGCATTCTTTTGCGCTTCTGAAAGCTCTGATTTTGCCTTGAGCCCTGACTCGAGTTTTGACAGCATGGTTAAGGCCGCATTGTAAAGTTGTCCGAATTCAGAATAGAGCGACTGGGCCTTGGCCAGGCTTGAGCGGTATGCGGCGAGGTCTGCGGCTGCAGACTGGAGCTCGGATGTTGCTGATGAGGCCTGCCTGCGATGGGATTCAGCCTTGGCGTTTGCGACTTCAAAATGTCTTCTGTGTTCAGCCAGCACCTTTTCCTGCGCGTAAAGTGAGTCGTAAAGTTTCCTTTGGGATGAAATTGAGGCTTCCAGGGTTTGAAGTTGTTTATCCAGCAATTCCAGCCTTCCAGAGGTTTCGGTGGCAATGTCGGAGAGTTCAGAATGCTTCTTTCGCAGGTCAGCGAGGCCTTCTGCGCGTGCAGAGTCTTCAGCCACCCTTTGCCTTAGAATCCTTAGCACGGTCTCAGCATTGTCTTTCACGCGCTTGTACTTGTCTATCTGGAAGACCTTGCGGAGTGTGTCAAGCCTTGCCGAGTTTCCGTCAGTCATTATAAGCTTCATCTCCTCCTGGGGGGTGTAGACCGTGTACCTGTAGATGAGGGAGCGCCTGGTAAGCAGTTCCTTCGGATAGCCAAGCAGGCCCAATATGCGCGCCTTGAGTTCAACAGGAGTTCCGTTGTATTTCTGCCCATCTACCAGAACATACCCTGACTCCTGCCTGACAGCGTCCTTCAGCCTTCGCAGATGCCTCCTGACCACCACCTCTTTGCCGTCAACTTCAAAGGCCAGCTCAACAAAGCCTGCAGGCTTTCCGTTTCTGAGCAGGGCATTTCCATCAACGTTGCCGGCAAATCCGAAGAGCGCGAACTCTATGGAAAGAAGGATGCTTGTCTTGCCGCTGCCGATGTCACCGCTTAACAGTGTGCTGCCTGCTGGAAAGTGTATTATACCGTCAGAGTAGCTGCGGATGTTGTTGAGCTTTAGCGTCTTAAGCCGCATGGCAGGGGCTTCTGGACAGGGCTATAAAAAATTTATCAGGCAATAAACCTCTTCTTCGCAAGCCTCTGCTTCAGCTCTTCAACAACAGGCACAGGGCTTGGGTCTGTCCTGTACATTATGGCCAGGTAAAGGGACACGTACATGCCTGCGTATATGGCGGTGAATAGTTTTGTAAGGAAGGAGTTTCCCTTGAGCACGATGTCTGTTGTCTCAACACCTGACTTGGCAATCATATCCTTGCTTACGTCCATCCTGAGCCTTACACGCTCGTGGTCGTCCTCGTCCCTGAGGAATATCGCGTGGTATTTCGCGTTGAAGTTTCCGAATGCGTTGAGTTCATTGTGGTTCATTTCAGGGAAGACGTTGGAGAAGCAGTGGGTCTTCGAGCACTCATTGATGAGTATCTTCCAGATGTACGCCGCTATTCCCATCCTTCTTGATGCATAGACAAGGGGCACCTTGCCTACAAGCCTCTCTGCAATCTTGAATGACTGCTCCTTGACCTTGGAATGGCGGAGGGAGCTGGCCGCTTTTTCCATTTCTCCATGGGCATCCTTGATTATCCCTGAGTGGGCAAGAATGTTAAGCATGGGGAAAAACATGTATCCAAGGGACAGCCTGGGTTGGATTCCGGATGGGACAACCACCAAGGGAAGCTTGTACTCCTCAGCCATCTGCCTCAGCCTTCCTCCGGAGGTTATTACGACAGGCCTTAGCCCTCGCTTGTATGCGCTTCTTAGCGAGCTTATTGTTTCCTCGGTATTGCCTGAATACGAGATTGCAAACACCAGGCTGCTGCTGGACATGAAGCCCGGAATCTCATAGTCCCTTACAACAAATACAGGAATCTTCAGGCCTGTGCTCTGCGCGTATGCTGCCAGCATGTCGCCAGGATGGCCTGAGCCGCCCATGCCTGTCACGATGATGTTTGAAGGCTGAGGATTTACTTTTATATCCAAGCCAAGTTCTGCTGCCTTCACAAGCTGCTCAGGAAATTCCTGGAGTACGCCAAGCATGTCCTGGCTGTCAAGCTGCTTCAAAAGGTCAGGGTCAACGGGCATGCTTCAGGCACCCTGCTGGGTGTATAAAAACTTTTTGACAAGCTTTATAAACCATCAGCTTTTCCGCCAACTCCAATGAGCCTCTATAAGCGCATCGCAGAAGCATGGAAGACTGGCGGTATGCGTGCAAGGATGATTGATTGGCGGAAGGAGCCTTCAACTATCAGGATTCCAAAGCCTACCAGGCTTGACAGGGCCAGGCACCTGGGTTATACTGCTAAGCCCGGCGTTATTGTGGTCAGGCAGCGCGTTATCAGGGGCGGCAGGCAGAGGCCTGATATCAAGGGCGGCAGGCGTTCCAAGCACGCGAGGCAGAGGAAAATTCTTGGAATGAACTATCAGCATGTTGCGGAGAGGAGGGCTGCAGGTAAATTCCCTAATATGGAAGTGTTAAACTCTTACTTTGTTGGAAAGGATGGCATTCATTTCTGGTATGAGGTGATAATGGCTGACAAGATGCACCCTGCGCTTGCGTCAGACAAGCAGCTTTCATGGCTTATTGGCCACCAGAACAGGGTTATGCGGGGCCTTACTTCAGCCGCTAAAAAGAGTCGCGGCCTTCGCAACAAGGGCTTTGGCGCAGAAAAGCTGCGGCCGAGCATGAGGGCCCATCAGAGGAAGGGGAAGTAGGTTTATTTCTGCATTACTAAAAGGAAAGTGAAGTATATAATGCTAATCCCCTTTTTCCAGGCCAACTCTGGTTGCATGGGGAATTGAAAAAATGGTAAGGCCAAAATGCTGATAATATCCCCATACCTGCTTTTTGGTTCTTTCATAATTCTGATAGTCTTGTACTATGTTCTTCCGAAAAGGGCAAGATGGCCATTGCTTGTTTTCTTCAGTTCTTTCCTCATACTTCTGTATGATGGCAGGCTGGTGAGCTTGCTGTTTGTCGGCCTGTCCATTTTTATCAATTATTTTGCAGCCATTGAATTGGGGCCGGAAAACAAATCACCCCTCAGGCGCTCCCTTCTTGTGGCTGCACTTGCCGGCAATGCGTCAGTCCTGTTTGCGTTCAAGGTGATAAACAGCCAGTTCAGCTTGGCCATGCCGCTGGGGCTTTCTTTTTACACTTTTTCCCAGATGGCTTCCTGCCAGATGTGACAAAAAGGCTGAGAGGACAGGATATAGTAGTGATTGACGCTTACACTGCCTTCATGGATGCCAGGCAAAAGGGAGTTTTGCTTTACCAGCTGGATGACACTCATTGGAATGAGAATGGAGTGAACCTGACCGCTGAATTGGTGATTGATGAGCTTGGGCGGCTGCAGCTTCTGAACAGGCAATAACTGCTGCGGCCAGGATTCCATAGTCCCGAAGGGGCAGGAAAAACCAGGCAACTTCTTAAAATTTAGTTTCAGGAAGAATGGCAGGACTGTTCAACGCCCCTTCCAACAAGAAAATTTATATATGCAAAAAGGGCGCTGGAAACACATGAAGCTCCACTGCTCAAACTGCAGCTATCAGTTCACTCCAAAGACCGGAAAAGCCCCTCAGAGATGCCCTTACTGCTCAAAGGAGGGCTGCCTTGAGAAGGCGAAGGAGATGCAGGATTTGATTGATGAGTTCACTTCTCAGCCCTGAACCGTTCATCTTATTAAGATATACTTACAATTCTCACCTGGCTTATAGGCACAGGGAATGGAACCAAAATCTCCGGACAGGCAAAGCCGCCAGGGTAATCACGCAACAGGACCGTGGACCTGTAAAACGCCTCCCTCAAGTCTGGCCTTGAGTCCCGCATTTCCCTTCTGCTCCATTCCTGCGGAAGCATGCCATATGCTTTTGGGCTGTGAAGACCATGGTCCCTTATTAGTAAGCCTTCATCCGAAACAGCCAATTCCAACAGGTGATCCCTGCCTGTTGCGTTCTCAAGCAGCAGTTCAAGCAGGCCGTATCCCTTCCAGCCTTCCGGCGTGGGCTCCAAAAGGCAAAATATGTTCAATCGGCTGACGGTAAATGGAAATTGGCGGGAATAAATTTCAAACTCGTCCGCAGGAACCTGTGTGTTAAATGGAGCTGATGGCTCCAATTCCTGCCGCTCAAATGCCCTTTGAACCTTGCCCTTGGTTGCATAGTGATAAACCAACAAGCCACTCATTCGCCCTCAGCCTCAATCACATCCTTAACAGAAGCCATGGCCACTTCAATCTGCCTGTCAGTAGGCTGTTTTGTGGTTATCTTCTGAAGCAGTATTCCGGGAAGTATTAATGGCTTTGTAAGGAGGCTTTCGCTGTGCCTTGCGCTGAATTTCAGCACTTCATATGAGATTGCCGCAATCACAGGCAGGAGTATTATCCTTGATGCAAACCTAAGAGCAAGGTTATCAAAATGAACAACCGAAAACACGATAATGCCCAGCAGCAGCACGAACAGGAGGAAGCTTGTCCCGCAGCGGGGATGCATAGTTTTAAATCTCCTGATATCCTTTACTGTGTTGCCTTTTCCTGCTTCGTATGAGTGGATTGCCATGTGCTCTGCCCCGTGGTACTGGAACATTACCTTGACATCCGGGAATAGCGATATTACGAAGAGGTAGCCCACAAGAACAGCAGCCTTTAGGAGCCCGTCAATCACGTTAAAAAGGAGAGAGTTGTTTTTGGCAACAAGCACTGAGAGGTAAAATGGCAGGGCTATGAATAGCGCCACAGCAAGGAGGATTGAAATGCCTATTGTGGCGAATACCTCTGTCTTTCCCAGCTTCTCGTTCTCGCCTGATGACTCGTTTGCCGAGTACATTAGTGCCCTGAATCCTATGTCCAGCGTGTCCCATAGGGCAAAGACGCCCCTGAAGAAGGGAACCTTGGCGATTTGCAGCTTTGAGCTTTTTATCCGCTCCCTTTTTACAGAGATTGACCCGTCAGGCTTCCTGACAGCGACCGAGTAATGGTGCGGGCTTCTTATCAGAACCCCTTCAATTACAGCCTGCCCGCCCAGGTGAAGCTTCGCCATGGCTGTGCAACCGTGCCGCTGTTTAAATATTTGGCGGCAAAACCGGATTTGCTCGGATAAAATTTATATAAAAGTCCAATCCAAACTCATTTTATGACAACACAACTCTATCTGAAGGACTGCTATCTGAAGGAATTTGACGCTGCGGTTGCAACTGTCAATGGCAATGAGGTTGAGCTTGACCGCACTGCATTTTATCCAAACGCAGGGGGCCAGCCCGATGACACAGGAATACTGACCTGCGGGGGCAGGGATTACATCGTTGCTTCAGTCAGGAAGGATAAGGGAAGGATAATCCATCATTTGGACAGGCCTGGCCTGAAAGAGGGCGACCAGGTGCACGGCCAGGTGGACTGGACAAGGCGGTATTTGCACATGAGGTACCACACAGGAAGCCATGTTCTCTCAGGGGTCATCTACCAGAAGGCAGGCGCAGAGATAACAGGAAACCAGATTGACATTGACATGACGAGGATTGACTTTAACCTTGAGGACTTTGACAGGGCAAAGGTTAAGGAGTACGAGGCTGAGGCGAACAGGATACTGAAAGAAGGTCATAAGGTTAACATCAATTTCCTTCCAAGGGAGGAGGCAGCAAGGATACCAAGCGTCACAAAGCTGGCCATGGGCCTTCCGGAGGCGATAAGGGAAGTCAGGATGGTCTCAGTCGAGGGCTTTGAGCAGGAGGCTTGCGGCGGTACGCACGTAGCCAACACTTCTGAAGTGGGCGAGGTAGAGATTGTCGGGACTGAGAACAAGGGTAAGAAGAACAGGAGAATTTATTTCAGGCTCAAGGGCGAGGGGGATGAGGAGCAAGCAGAACAGCCGGGCGATTCACCTGATGAGGAATAGGGTTAATTGTGCTGCCTGGCCATTGGCATCTGGATTGACAAGGACAAGCGAAGCATGAAAAGCTTGCCACTGGACACTGGACACCCGCCTGCGGATACCTTAAAAGGAGGAAGTATGGAAGCTCGGAGATGCTCAGGAAAAGCTTCATACTGCTTGACAAAATAGGCGTGAGGAAGGAGCGCTCCATCTGGAGCCAGGGAATAGGGGATTGGCGCGATTTCCTGAGTGCAGGCAAAGTAAATGGCATTGGAAAGGCCAGCAAAGGATTCTACGACAGGCAGATAGTTAGGGCAAGGAACGCTTTGGCTGATGAAGACTCGCATTACTTCGCGGCCGCATTGCCTGCTTCAGAGCATTGGCGGCTGTTTGATGAGTTTGGCAGTGAGGCAGTTTACCTTGATATTGAGACGACAGGGCTTGGCTATTATGATTCCCTGACAGTTGTCGGCCTTTATGACGGCACAGCCACAAAGACGATGATTCGCGGGGTAAACCTGGATTGCCGCAGGCTGGCAGAGGAGTTGTCAAAATATCGCATGATTATAACCTTCAACGGCGCGAGCTTTGACCTTCCCTTTTTGCGAAAGTACGCCAAAATACCTGAAGTCCCGCACCTTGACCTGAGGTTTGCATGCAAAAAAGTTGGATTGGTTGGCGGCCTGAAGAATATTGAAAAGGAGCTTGGAATTGAAAGGGCGAACAAGATAATAGCTGACTTTAACGGCGGCGACGCTGCCGAGCTGTGGCGCCTGTACAGGGCAACTGGAGACAGCTATTACCTTAACCTGCTTGTTGAATACAATGAGGAAGATATCGTTAACCTTGAGAGGATATCAAAACTGGTTTGCAGTGAGCTCAAACTGAAGGCTTTTGGGAAAAGTTTGTTAAAGACTGTAATG
>CAZDCW010000038.1:6288-12534 GCA_964504135.1 uncultured Methanosarcinales archaeon | reverse complement strand
AATATAAAGTTAACTAATTTGTGTCAGTTTGTACGCTAGTATATAAATCTTTCGCTACTTACAAGTGGTGATAATTTGATTTACTGTTTTTGCTGGCCATCACAAACTTTAAATAAAAAGCTGCAGACAAAAAGCGTGTTTTTACTATGAAATAGTGGAGGGGTAAACATGCTCAAGACAAAGAAGCTTATAGAAACCTATGACATGAAGGTATTCACCGACTCAGGGGAGTACTTCGGAGACGTTGAGGAGGCAATATTAACCCCGACAAAGATAATCGGCTGGAGGGTCAAGGCTACAAGAACGAGCTTCCTGAACAAAATCCTCGGCGGAGGGGCAAAGGGCGTAATAGTGCCACACCAGCACGTAAAGTCAGTGGGCGACGTCATGATAATAAGCAAAATGGCAGTGCCAACCTACAGCAAGGAAGCAGAGAGCGACTAGCGCTGCTTCAAGATGTCCTTGACAAGCTCAACCACTTCAGGATATTCTTCAGGGTGAAGCATACCTGTATGGAACATCCTCACGCCTGAGCAGTTCCCTGAAACGTAGAGATTATCCGCGAAAGGCAGGTATGCGCTGGATGCCTTCACCACGCCATCCCCATCCTCGCCAACTGTCCTGCAGCCTGTTCCCACAATGTTGTAAACAGGAATGCCCGGAGGCTGGCCGGCAGCAAGCTTTCTCATGAAAAAAGAGCCTGCTTCCATATCCCGGCACTCCTTCTCCTCGCCAAAAAACCCGCAAATCTGGCTTTCAGTTGAATTGATGCCCTGGTTTGGTGTGCCAAGCATAATCAGGGCTGCAACAGAGCCATCGCCAAAAATACTCATGTAACTCCTTGAGACCAGGCCGCCCATTGAATGGGCAACGATAACAACCTTATCCCTGCCGGTGCGCCTCTTAACAACCTCAACAAGGTCCCGCAGCCTAACAGCAAGGGCTGTTATTTCCTGGCTTGGCCGCCTTACAGGCTCATAGCCAACCACATCATAATAGTAAGTGACCGCTATGAGAACAGGCTTTCCTGACAAACCCCAGTCGCCTTCAGAGACGTTCCCGGACTCATAATAAAGGACTCCTGCGTTGACAAATCCCTCCTTCTGAAGCTCACGCTGGATGGGCCCAAAGGCGCTGGCGCTAAACTCAGGCTGGTTCCTGCTATTGAATGAACGGCCGTGCACGAAGACAACCGGGAAGGTCTGGCTGTCATTCCTGCAGAAAACACAGCAGGGCCTGCATTCTCCAAGCACGCAGCAGACAGGGTAAGGAGTGTCCAGCGAGAAGTTAACATACTGAAGGCTGACATTGGCTGCCTGAACGTCAATGAATGAAAGATTTTGCCTGCCGAAATTAACCGGGACATCAGGAAGCCCATCACAGTGGTTTTTCCTGAATTCAGCCACAGAAGGGCTTAAGTTAAAGGCAAGCCTCAATGCAGGGTCGGGTGAAAGGGACTTGTTGAGTGAAAGATTGAATTCTAATTCCTGAAGCGAGGCAATGAATTCAGGCCGGGAAAGCAGGCCGCTCATGTCAAGGTATGAATAAAGGTAAGGATATGCCTCGGAATAATTTTTTGAAATATTCATTGAATCCAAAACCCTTGTTGAGTAATCAACCTGACCCCAGTAAAATGTGCTCTGCAGATCCTCTGCATCGGCGCAGGCATAACTCCTCAGCGAGCTGATGTTTGTGCGGGTGACAGGGGGGTAGTACCTGGGGCCATAAGCCGGGCAATAGCCCTTAACCCTGCAAATGCGGTCCTGCTCCCCTGAGAAATTAACCTGGGAATCAGCGTAATCCGAGAAAGAGGAAAGGGAATAAGCATGGGCTTCGTCCAGGTCAGAAATCAAAAGCTGCTGCTCAGCCAAAACCTGGCTGATGTCTGAGTAGTTCCTGATAAACAAACTGTAAGCAGACTGGTTAACAAGGTTTGCAATTTCAAGCAGCCTTGCCTGCTGGAAAGTGTCGTTAATCTCCACAGCAACCGCGAAATCATCAGAAGCGTTTGGCTCCCCTGAAAGCAGGGTCTCATACTGCAATAGGCTTTGGTTATAAGCATCCACCAGCAGATTTAGTTCTGAATTAAGCCTTAACACCAAATCCTTGTCAGGCATAGTGCGGTTTCTGAATTTATCAGCCAGCAACGCGAATTCCTGCTGGCTCCACAATGTCCTGAAGGACTCAGCTTCAATCAAAAGCTTCTGGATATTATCATTCAAAGCAGACCTGCCCTTTGCCAGCGAATCAATCCTGGCAGTCTCCTCTGCAAAGGCAAGCCTGGCTTCTGCAACCTGGGCTCCAGAGTAAAACCTGTTCACATCCCCAAGGTAAGAAGCCAGAGGCTGCCCAAGCTTTCCCTTAAGCTCAAGCTCCTCAGAAGTGTAGTCATAATTAAGGGTGACAAAAGAGGATGTCACAAACGGGCCATAAGAGGAAGAGCATCCAAACCGCCCAATGTTCCTGCACGCTGCCTCGAAATTGTACACAAACTGGCCCTCGCCACGCCTGGAAAGACTAAGCGAATAATTCTTGGGAAAAGCCTCGCCGCGCTTCAGCAGGACCGTGCCGTTATCCAAAACACGGCCTTCACTGGTGTCAACAAATCGGTAACTGCATTCGGCACTGCAAAGTGTCTTTGGAAGCGCAACCAATTCAAATGAGGCATTAACCTCATCCCCATAATGCGCCCTGTAACTGGCCTGGGAAGGGCTAACCATTGCAGAAATTTCAGCAGTGCCGATAACGTTCAACAATACTGCCAGGATGAGGGTCGACAAAGCAACAACAACAAACAGCCCTGCAAGGAAAATCTCGCGCTTCCGTGACCTTCGCATCCAGACTGGAGGGGGAATCTTTGTTTATAAATCTGTCTGGATTGCCAATAGAAACAATTAAATTACACCCAAAGAAACTGCACTCATATACGGCAGTGGTCAAACGGCATGACAGGAGCTTCCCAAGGCAATGCTGCAAAAAGCTTCTAGTCCGGGTTCAATTCCCGGCTGCCGTATTCATATCGTAAATTGCGGTAATTAGTGCAAAATTCGCATGCAATTCCCAAATTAAGCGTTGCTTAATTGGGCACAATCACCGCAGTGATTTGGGTACGAGATTAGAATTGCGCCAATAATTTCACTAATCAGCGCAATTCTCTATATTATCGGGCTTAGCAATCCTCGCGGCCTGCACTGCGCCTAATGTTGCACTTGCCGCTTCTAGCCGGTAGGCATCCCCGGGGGTTGTGCCAATTTCGCAAAGCCTTTGCAAATTGGCAACCTGTTCGGCATAATACTTTTCTGTAAGAATCCAGGAAAGGCCCCTAAAAACAGGCTGAATAGCTTCGTGCATTTGAATAGGATAAATACACACAGGAGTTCCAATAATCGCCTGTTCGGGCTCTGGAGCTGGCGACTGCCCCAGGACGTATTCAAGGGAAGGCAACTCCCATCCAAACAGGTGAGGCTGTGAACCAGACTGTCCAAAAGAAACAAGGACGCTGTAATGCAGTGGCTTTTGAGAAAGCTTAATATTCTGAGAAAGCTTACAATCAGAATGGAAGCTGAAATACAGCCTGAAAACTGCCCTATATGCGGCAGGTTCATCTCCTATGCAAGGGGCGACCTCTGCTTTTGCACAAACTGCGGGTACAGGGATGACTGCTGCTAAAATGTCCCTTTAAACAACTAGACTTTTCGGCAAGCTTTTTATACATCCACCAATTCCTTAACAATTGTTAAAAATGATGCGGCTTCCACAGGAGATACAGGTATGGTATGTGCTTCCGGCGTTGAGGAGGGAACTGGCCTTAATGCTGGCGCATTCCACGCCGAGGAAAGAAATAGCAAAAATACTGGGGGTATCAGAAGCGGCAGTATCCCAATACCTGAGCTCAAAAAGAGGCAACAATGTGGCATTTGACAGGCAGATAATGGGCCAGATAGCAGCTTCAGCCGCGCGGATAAGCAGAGACAGCAGCCAGGCAATGGCTGAGCTGATAAGGCTGTCAGAGCTGCCGGGTGTAATGCAGGCGATGTGCCGCCTGCATAAAGAACAGGAGCCTTCTGTGGAGAAGGGCTGCGACATCTGCTTCAGGAGATAACATGGCAGAACTAGACCTATTGAATCTGGACTATGAGGACAAATACGGGTTCAGGGACCCTGAAGTCTATGTAAAAAAGCTGCAGAAAGGGCTCTCAGCAGAGGTAATCCGGGAAATATCAGAAACAAAGGGCGAGCCAGAATGGATGCTCAAATTCCGGCTGAAAGCGCTTGACATATTTTACAGGAAGAAGATGCCTGCGTGGGGAGCTGACCTCTCGGCAATAAACTTTGACGACATCATCTACTACATCAAACCATCTGAGAGAAAGGCAACAAACTGGGAGGATGTGCCTGAAAAAATCAAGCAGACCTTTGAAAAGCTGGGCATACCCGAGGCTGAGAGAAAATTCCTTGGCGGCTCAGGCGCGCAGTATGAATCAGAAGTCGTGTACCACAAGCTCAGGGAAGACCTTGAGAAGAAGGGAGTGGTGTTCCTCGACACCGATACCGGCCTGAAGGATTATGAAAGCCTGTTCAAGCAGCACTTCGGGACTGTGGTTCCCCCCCACGACAACAAGTTTGCCGCGCTCAACAGCGCAGCATGGAGCGGCGGGAGCTTCATCTATATCCCGAAAAACGTAAAGGTGGAAATGCCCCTGCAGGCATACTTCAGGATAAACGCCCAGAGCATGGGACAGTTTGAAAGGACGCTTATAATAGCTGATGAGGGGGCGTCTGTGACGTACGTGGAAGGTTGCCTTCCTGAAGGCGAGCTCGTCAGCACAGGGGAAGGGATGGTGGAAATAAGTTCAGTCAGGGAAGGCCAGACGGTAATTAACAGCGATGGATTCGATGCCAAAGTCAAAAAAACAATGGTTCGCCCCTACAAAGGCAGGATGATTGAGATTGTTCCGGTTTCATCAGGGAACAAATTCAAGGTCACGCCAGAGCACCCAGTCCTGGCAATTAAAAGGGAAGTTGTTCTTGCAGGAAATAGAAAAAACAGAAAGCTTGGAGACATAAAAAAAGAAAAATTGCTTACTGCCGAGGCAGGGTTTGTGCCAGCGGGCGACCTTAAGGACGGAGACCTTATCATTTTCCCGGTTAACAAGGTAGCCAAGAACAATGAAAATATTTCAGACGACCTTTTATCCTTTCTGGGATTTTACCTGGCAGAGGGGCATGTAGGCAAGAACAATGGATATGATTGTGTCATGATATCTCTGAATATAAGGGAAGTGGAGTTAAGGAACACTGTAAAAAAGTTGATCGAAAAACTTACTGGAAAGAGGGCTTTTGAAACCATTGTTGAGGAAAAATCTGAATCTAGAATCGGAGTTAACTCTGAAAGCCTGTCAAGGCTTTGCGAAAGGCATTGCGGCAAATACTCTGATTTGAAAAAATTAAGCAAGGAAATAATGGAACTTCCTCCAAACAGGCAAGAACTTCTTATCGATTCATACTATAAGGGAGATGGAAGCATTAGCTTGGGGAAGCCAATAAGGATAAGGGCCACCACTGTTTCAAGGCAATTGGCATATCAAATGCAGGAACTTCTTTCAAGGCAGGGAATTTATGCCTGCATTAACATAAGGGAGCCTTATGACGAGATAATGCAGGACGGAAAGGTAATTTTTCACAAAAGAAAGTATACCCTGTTTTACGCCCAGGATAGAAAAAGCATAAATGTAAAGCTAATAAAGGATAAGTTTATTGTCCCAATAAGGAAAATAAACACCTTTGACTTTTCAGGAAATGTCTATAATTTTGAGCTTTCAGAAGCTCCTAATGCATATCTTGCGATGGGCTTTGCCGTCCATAACTGCACAGCCCCTGTATATTCAACCAATTCACTGCATGCGGCCGTGGTTGAGCTCATCGCAATGAAAAATTCCAAAATCAGGTACACCACCATACAGAACTGGTCAAGCAATGTGTACAACCTTGTAACAAAAAGGGCATTCGCCTATGAGCATGCATTTGTCGAGTGGATTGACGGGAATTTGGGCAGTTCAGCGACGATGAAGTACCCGAGCGTTTACCTACTCGGAAGAAACGCGAAGGCAGACATACTGTCCGTCGCGTTCGCTGGCAAGGGCCAGCACCAGGATGCTGGCGGAAAGGCGCTTCATTTTGCTCCGGACACCACATCAACAATAATCTCAAAGTCGATAAGCAAAGGCGGGGGAAGGACCTCATACA
>CAZDCW010000038.1:5292-6278 GCA_964504135.1 uncultured Methanosarcinales archaeon | reverse complement strand
GTTGAGAAGGGAGCGACAGGCGTAAAGTCAAACGTGAGATGCGACGCGTTAATACTGGATGAGGCATCAAGGTCAGACACATATCCGTACATGAAAATCGAGGAGCAGGACACAACCATAACCCATGAGGCAACTGTCGGAAAAATCGGCGAGGACAAGATATTCTACCTGATGAGCCGCGGACTGACCGAGCAGCAGGCAATCGCAATGATAGTGCTTGGATTTGTGGAACAGTTCACCAAAGAACTGCCAATGGAATATGCTGTGGAACTCAACAGGCTGATAAGGCTTGAAATGGCAGGAAGCGTAGGATGATAGAACTCCTTTCTGCCAGGGCAGCTGAAAATGAGGGGTTCTGGCTCAAGCGGATAAGAAAGGAGGCTGTTTCAGCAATTGAACGCCTAACGCCTGACAAAAGCCTTTCAGACACCGGCCTGGAGCCTGAAAGCATCATCGGACAGCAGGAAAAGCCTGAGATATCCATTACCGGCGGGGCAGCTGACATCATGCAGCTGGGCTATGATGAATGGAAAAGGATTTATGAGAATGCGGTAATCAGGCATGATGAGGACTTTTTCACTGCGCTGAGCACCGCAATATTCAATGCAGGGACCATAATTTCAGTGCCAAGGGGGAAGATGGCCGAGGTCAACAGGAAAATTGTCAGCAAGGGAGCCTCCATAATCAGGACAGTGATTATGCTGGAGGAAGGCTCAAGCCTGTCCTTCACAGACACAGCGGAGTCTGCGGAAAGAAACTTTTTCCACAGCGAGGCCATGGAGATAATAATGAAGGAAAATTCCAATTTGGACCTCACATTCATCAACAGCCTGAACAACAATACAGTGTCTGTCTTCAACCGCAAGGCAGTGCTGGGAGAAAACTCATCCATTTCCTGGAGCACGCTGACATCAGGCTCATCAATTTGCAAAACAAGGCGGCAGACCAGGCTTGCCGGCCAGGGGGCATCGGTAAAGGATGCCGAG
>CAZDCW010000038.1:0-5200 GCA_964504135.1 uncultured Methanosarcinales archaeon | reverse complement strand
TATGGAAACGTAAACATAAAAGACACAGCAAAAGGGACAAATTCTGTCCTTGAGGAACATTCAATCATCCTAAGCCAAGGCGCAAAGGCGGACTCAATACCTGGCCTTGAGATAGAAACAAATGACGTAACTGCAAAGCATGCCGCCACATGCACGCAGCTTGACGAGGAAAAGCTGTTCTACATAACCAGCAGAGGGGTGTCACCTACCGAGGCACGGAAGCTTGTAACAAGGGGATTCCTGGCCTCAGCCATAGGCAAAATGAGCAACAAGGAACTATTAATGGAGAAAGCTGAAAAATGGCTACAACACTCAGCCTGCTGAACAAAACAAGAAAGGACTTCCCAATACTTGGAAGAAACGTAAACGGAAAGCCGCTGGCATACCTGGACAACGCAGCCACAAGCCAGAAGCCAAGGCAGGTAATAGAAGCAATTTCAGGATATTATGAAAATTACAATGCAAACATACACAGGGGCATACACCGCCTGAGCGAGGAAGCCACATCGGCATATGAAGAGGCGCATAAGAAGGCCGCGAGCCTCATCGGAGCCGGCGAAGGGGAAATTATCTTTACCAAGAACACTACGGAATCATTAAACCTGCTGGCCTATTCAATAGGGCTGACGCTAAGGCCCGGGGATGAAATAGTCCTTACAGAGGCAGAGCACCACAGCAACCTTGTGCCATGGCAGCAGGTAGCCAAAATAACCCAATCGCAGGTGAAATTCGCGCAGGTAAACGAAAAGGGCGAGCTGGACATGGAGCACTTCCAAAGCCTTGTAACCAGGAACACGCGCATAGTTGCAGCAGCGCATGTCACCAACGCCTTCGGGGCCATCAACCCTATCAGGGAAATGTCTGATATAGCGCATTCAGAAGGGGCGCTGATGGTTGTTGATGCAGCCCAGAGCGTGCCGCACATGCCTGTCTCTGCCAGCCAGCTTGGATGCGACTTCATTGCATTCTCCAGCCATAAGATGCTTGGGCCAACCGGGATAGGCGTGCTCTATGGAAGGAAAAGCGAGCTTGAAAAAATGCACCCATTCCTTTACGGGGGGGACATGATAAGGGAAGTGAGTTATGAGGAAACCAAATTCAACGAGCTTCCATGGAAATTCGAGGCAGGAACGCCAAACATCTCAGGAGCGGTTGGATTCGGGGCGGCGATAGACTACCTCTGCAAAACAGGGCTTGACAACGTCCAAAGCCACGAGCAGGCCCTCACCAGCCACGCACTAAAAAGACTTGCCGAGGAGAAAGACGTCCTGGTTTACGGGCCTGAAAAAAGGGCAGGCATAATCTCATTCAACATCGGGAACGTGCACCCGCACGACGCAGCCGCAATACTTGACATGGAAGGCATAGCGGTAAGGGCAGGCCACCACTGCGCAATGCCGCTGATGAAAAAAATGGGATTGCAGGGGACTGTAAGGGCAAGCTTCTACCTCTATAACACAAAGGCTGAAATTGACAGGCTGGCAGAGGCTCTGGAAAAAATAAGGAAGGTGTTCAAATGAACGCTGAAATATACCAGCAGCATGTTCTGGACCATTATTCAAACCCGAGGAACAGGAGGGAAATTGAAAATGCTGAGTTGCAATACAGGGACAGCAACCCCCTATGCGGAGATGAGGTTGCCATGTATGCAAAGCTAAAGGATGGCCTCATGGAGGACTTGAGCTTCATAGGCCGAGGCTGCGCAATCAGCCAGGCCTCAGCATCAATGATCACCGAAGCCCTGAAGGGAGCAAGCCTCAGCCAGGCTGCCGAAATGGGAAAAGATGAGGTAATTAAAATGCTCATGATACAAATCAGCCCAACAAGGCTCAAATGCGCACTGCTGCCGCTGAAAACGCTCCAGGCCGGAATAAGGGTTTACCAAAATGGCGCTGCTCGAAATTAACAACCTGAAGGCAGAGGTGGAAGGCCAGGAGATAGTTAAGGGAGTAAGCCTGGAAGTTGATGCAGGAGAGGTTGCAGCATTGATGGGCCCAAACGGCTCAGGGAAAAGCACGCTGGCATACAGCCTAATGGGGCACCCTAAATACAAGGTTACATCAGGAAGCATCATCCTTGGAGGAAAGGAAATTACAACTGCAACCCCTACAGAAAGGGCAAAGGCAGGGCTGTTCCTCTCCTTCCAGTACCCAAGCGAAATACCGGGAGTAAGCGTTGAAAATTTCCTCAGGGAGGCGAACAATTCTGTAAAGCAAAAAAAGATTGGAGTGATGGAATTCCACAAGCAGCTTGCAGAAAGCATGAGGGTGCTGGCAATACCGGAAAGCTTTGCAGGAAGACACATAAACGAAGGGTTCTCAGGAGGGGAAAAGAAGAAGATGGAAATACTTCAGATGTCAATACTGGCTCCGAGAATGGCGCTGCTGGACGAAACAGACTCAGGCCTGGACGTGGACGCCCTGAGGACTGTTGCCGAAGGAATAAAAAGGACACTCAACCCTGAAATGGGCGTTCTCCTTATCACACATTACCAGCGAATCCTTGAATACATAAAGCCGGACAAAGTTTATATAATGAAGTCAGGCAGAATAGCTGCGGCAGGAAACGCAGACTTGTCTGTAATGGTAGAAAAAAAGGGATATGACTGGGTGACTGACAATGGCCACGTTCAAAGCAAAGCTGCTTGAAACAATACAGGAAACCCCAAGGGTAAAGCTCCTAAGGTTCGCAAGGCCGGCCAGCTTTGACTTCAAGCCAGGTCAATTCATAACAGCATCAATAGAAGGCCTCAAAGGGCCCCATGGCGAAACGGTAAAAAGAAGCTACTCAATAGCCTCCTCGCCGCGCGACAAGGACTACATAGAACTCTGCGTGGCAAGGGCTGAAACAGGCCTGTTCTCAAACGCCCTCCACAAACACAAGCATGGAGAGGAAGTCATAATAACAGGGCCATACGGGGTTTTCCAGCTTAGGGAACCTGTCCATCCAAACACCTCATTTGTGGCAGGAGGCAGCGGAATCGCGCCAATACGGAGCATGATAAGGACGCATATGCACAGCGGCAATAAAGAAAGAATAAACCTCTTTTACGGGTTCAGGAGCCCTGAAGAATTCATCTACAGGAAGGAACTCACGCAACTCGCGGCAAAGGGCAAAATAAAGCTATTCCTGACCATCGACAAGCCAGCCAAGGGCTGGAAAGATGAGGTGGGGTATGTCTCTGAACTCCCTGCGAAGCACGCGGATTACGAAAAGACAGACGCATACATATGCGGGCCGCCAGCAATGGTGACTGCAACCATAAAGGCGCTTACAGAGCTCGGATTTGACCAGAAAAGGATATACAGGGAACAGTGGTAGCATCAGTAGTTTGTTGTTAGCAGTTTGTAGTTGGTGGTACAGCTTGCAGTTGGTAATTGATTGTTGTGACTTATTTTACAAGTGATTTCTGCGGATAGGGAACTAAAAATCAACTTTCAAAGCCCGGCCAGCTTATCCAAGCCAGCCTTTGACATAACTGCAACAGTCCCAAACATCGCCTTCAGCCCCTGCCTAAGCGAGGACTTGTCGCAAACAGAGTCATGAAGGTGGGCTGCAACAACCCATTTCTCCTCAGGCTGCGAAAAAGGGTTGACAAAAACCAGGGTAGTCTTACTATCCACAAACGATTTCCACCTGTCAAGCAAAGCCTTAAAATTCTCCGCACTGTTGAAAGTGACAATGGTGCAGCCTGGCTCAAGCCTGGCCTGCCCAAGAGCAGGAGCAACAATGCAGGGTACAACCCTATCCTTATGCCTTACACTAATCCTGCTGCCCCTGACCTCCATTGCCACAATGCTTTTCCTGACAGCATCCATGTTCCTCAGATAGAGCGTGGCCCACTCAACCAGATATCCCTCCTGATTCATGAGGGCCAAAAACCGGCCAGGAGGTATAAATAGTTTTTTCCTTCAGCCAAACCAGTAGCTGTCTTCCATGATATCGTAAAAGTCATCCGGCTCAAGCTCGAAAAGCGAATGCATAAATACCACCTCCTTCTTCACTTAAAATGTACATGAAGTGGTTCTAACGCTATCTTAATTAAATAATTTATTTCTGTTTTCATATACAAATGGGCATTTTTTGCAATAAAGCTTAAATATATGTTCATTGTGACATCAAACTTATGGAGGAAAACAAACAAAGGGAAAGCCCTGAAAAAAGGGAAATACGCGAGTTGGACATCCGAATACTCAACATACTGCTTGACGACTCAAGGCTTTCGTACAGGCAGCTGGCAAAAAAGGCAGGCGTGTCGGTCGCAACCGCCATGAACCACGTGAAAGGGCTTGAAAAAGAAGGGGTAATAAAGGGATATACTGCAACCGTGAACTATGACAGGCTTGGCTTTGACATTGACGTTATAGTCAGCGTCAAGGTCTCCAAGGGAAAACTCTTCGCGGTTGAAAACAGGATTGCGGCAATACCGAATGTAGTGGAAGTGTACGATGTAACAGGGGACTTTGACTGCGTTGTTGTGGCCAAATTCAAAAACAGGAGGCTGCTAGACAATTTCCTTAAAAAGATACAGACCTTTGAGTTTGTCGAAAGGACAAGCACAGTGATGATACTCAACACAATAAAAAGCAGCCAGATGAGGCTTTAGTGGTTGGTAGTCAGTCGTCGGTGGTTTGTAGTTTTACTTAACAGTTTTACTCCTTCCTGGGGTTAAGAAGCGAGTCAGCGTAGGCAACATAGCCGACTGTCCTGTCATAATACTCCCTGATTGTCTCCATTGTGATAAGCAATATCCCGCTGTCTGTAATGGCTGTCATCGTAACATGCCTCCTGTACTCATTGCTTCTCCTGTACTCAGCCCTGCTAATCTTCTTAAGAGTCTGGTAAAAAATGACCATGTCAGTGATTTTCTCGTCGTTGAAGAGCTTTTTCACAAGCTCTGCCTTCAGCCCTGCGTTAGAAGGAATCTCCTTTACCTTTTTCCTTTCCTTTGCCCTCTCAAGAAGGGCGTCAATGGCAAGGGAAATCCCGCTGATAAGCCTGTCAATAATGCTCTTTATAACATCAACTGTCCTCGTGTACTTCAGGCTTACGTACAACAGGTGGTCAGCCCTTTTCAGCTCTTCAGAAGCCTCTTCAATCAGAGTCATTTTTCCTGTCTTTCAGCGAAATTATTGCAGCGGCAATGTCCCCGCCAGAGGCGTCCAGGGCCTTCCTGGCCACATCCCCTGTAACCCCTGCC
>CAZDCW010000037.1:0-12943 GCA_964504135.1 uncultured Methanosarcinales archaeon | reverse complement strand
ACGGCTGTTGTGCATCTACTTCTTCTGCCAGTTGAAGCCGCGCAGCCTGGCTGACTTGCCGTAGCCCCAACTGCTGCACCTCTTCTTGCTGAGGTGATATGAGCGCTTGCTGCATCTGCGGCAGTGAATCATGTTCTTCTTGCCGGACTTCTTGCCCATTGAAGGTGTGCCCTTAGACATAATGCTCACTCAGGAGAAATGATTATTATGGTGTCTCCGCGGATGAAGACCATTCCGAGCTTCCTCTTGGTCTCGCCATCTGCGCGTTCCTCAGCATCCTCAAGGACAACGTTAACGTGAATGTCAAAAGCCCTGAGCTTCCCGACATATTGCTTGCCACCCTTAAGCTCAACAAGAACCCTCTTGTTCCTCGCCTGGTTCAGGGCATCCAAAGGCCTGTCTTCAATTGTCACGACAAGCCGGGAATCCGGGCAGTATATAAAGTTTGCCATGGCAAAATAGTTAAGTGCAGGTCTTGAGATGATAACCAAATACGTTTTTTACTGCAAGAACTGCCAGAAAAGGATAACCCTTGTCCTTGAGCCGCTAGTCTAAATCCACATGTATGCCTTTTGTAAGCTCCTTCCATTCCTTTTCTGTAACCTTTCTTGTAGGCATTTTGGGGGGAATCAGCTCGTCAAGCAGATCAAAAGGGTCCTTTGATGTCAATACGCATGTCACTAATCTGCACATGCCGCCCTCTTCCGCAAGCATTATAAACCCTCCGGGTTACCCGGCCTTCAATGTTAACACAGCACAGGTCAAGGAGAAGCCCAAGCGGCTCAAGGTATAAGAAGGCCAGGGGCAAGAGGCTGCATGAGACAGGCAGCGAGCCGACATTCACAAGGGTCGGCGAAAGGTTCCTGAAGGCAGTGCGGCTGAAAGGCGGAGCCCTGAAGGCAAAGCTGCTGAGGGCAGACACAGTGAACCTGCTTGACCCAAAGACAAAAACCTACAAGGCAGTCAAAATCAGGACAGTTGCGGACAATCCTGCAAGCAAGCACTTCATAAGGCGGAATATAATCACGAAGGGAACGGTAATTGAGACCGAGTTGGGAAAAGCAAGAGTCACGAACAGGCCAGGCCAGGAAGGGGCAGTCAACGCTGTTCTTATAAACTAGTAATGAAAACCTATTTTATCCCGGCAAAGTCAAACCTTGAAATACTGCTTCCTGAAGAGAGCATAAGGCAGCTCCCCCTCAATGTTGGGCTTATTACCAATATCCAGCACCTGCACAGGCTGGAAGGCGTTAGGCAGCAGCTCGAGAAATCAGGAAGGACGGTCACTGTTCTGAAAGGCTACCATTCAAAATACCAGGGCCAGATGTACGGCTGCGATTTTCCTGCCGAAACAGAGCCATCAATGGAAGCTGTGCTCTTTATCGGCACAGGAAGATTCCATCCAAGGGGCATATTCCAGCTTGGGAAAGACGTCTTCATCTATGACCCGCTAAACAGGCACTTCCAGAAGATGGACATGGGCGACGCGGAAAGGTTTGAAAAAAGGAGGAAGGCTGCCCTGCTGAAGTTCCTCCACTCAACAGAGATAGGCGTCCTTGTTTCAACCAAGCCAGGGCAGATGCACAACAGGGTTGTGGAGGCGCTGAAGAGGATATACCCTGATAAGCAGTACTACCTGCTCGTATCCGACACAGTGGACTTTTCAGAGCTGGCGAATTTCACCTTTGTAGAATGCTATGTGAACACTGCCTGCCCGAGGCTGATGGAGGACTGGGAAAAGTTTGACAAGCCTGTTGTGAATATCGAGGAAATAATGGCAGGCCTTACCCCTGAACAGAAGGCTGCGAAGAAATATCCATACCCTCTGTATACAAGGACTGCTTAGGCAGTATTAATGCAGATAGATTTTAATATAGTGTGGCAGAGCGTATTCAGATGCCCTTGGCTGCAGCACACGTGCTTATTCCCCTGTTCCTCGCCAGTGTCCTGAGGGATTACACAAGATGGGGCAGGAAGCACATCAGCAAGGGCATGGTTCTTTTCATAGGCATAAGCGGCCTGCTTCCTGACCTTGACGTGCCTGTATTCCTGCTGCTCTCCCAGTTTAGCCAGGTAAGCATGGAGAACATTCACCGGACAGTCACGCACTCGCTGATTGTTCCCCTCGCGGCGGTGGCTGTTTTCTTCCTGCTGGGGGCAATCAGGCAGAACAACGCTTATCTGCTGGGCTTCGCTGCAGGCAGCCTGAGCCATATTATTCTGGACGGGCTGATGAAAGGCGGTGTTCCGCTTTTCTTCCCGCTGAGCAGCCAGAGTTACGGCCTTAACCTGATAAGCCTCCTTGTGCCCGCTGCAGGCTCAGGAGCCATGTACGAGTTTACGCTTCTCGCTGGACTTGATGCAGCGCTGCTTACAGGATGGCTGGTCTATGAATTTCACAAAAAGAGAATCAAAAAGCTCTTCACTTCTTGAAAACCTTCCTTAGGAGCCTGATTTCATCAAGAAGCTCATGGGTAATCTCCTTCAGGAGCCTGGTCTCATTCGCGCTCTCCCTAATCACATCGGACAGCTCCTCCTTGACATCGGCATTAAGGCTTGAAATGATAATCAGAATAAGCAGGGAAAGCCAGCTGAAAATGGCGATGAGCATAAGCCAGCTCAGCTTCTGGTCAATCCTGAAAACCTGCTGGATCAGGTAAAAGCCGACCGCGATGGTGGCAAGGCCTATTATCAGGACAGCCTTCTCAAAGAATGTCACCTTCCTGAAACCCTCTGAAAGCTGGCCCAGCATAAAACCTCTTTTGAGGCAAAATTCGGATTAGGGCTATATAAACATTTCTCCTTAGACATTTTGTGGCAGCAGGCAGGATGGGGCCGTTGCCCTACTTCACCCTGGCGCCATCAGGAACCTTGCAGAGCACCTCACCCTTCTCTGTCCGCAAGGGCACGCCTTCAAACACAGGCCTTCTGTTCTGCACTGAAAGCCCAAGCCTGCCAAACTCCTCAATGGTAATCTCATCAGAGGCCGTGGTAAATCCTTCAGCTGAAACCAAGTCCCCTGCCTTTGCGCCAACAGGCTCAAGAAGCACGGGCCGCGGCCATCATCACCCGCGAGAAGCATGCCCTGGCTGGCTACGCCCCGGATGACCGCAGGCTTAAGGTTGGCTACCACCACTATGTGAGTGCCGACCAGCTGCTCCTTCCTGTAGTAAGGCCTGAGCCCTGCAACCAGCTGCCGCTGCTCGCCTCCGAGGTCCACCTGAAGCACATAAAGCTTGTCGGCAGATGGATGCTCCTCAGCTGAAAGTATGCTGCCAACTTTCAGGGCAAGAGGGAAAGTCCTGGCCTTCAGGATTTGGCCTTCCATCCTTGAGAATACAATTCTGGCCTTGCCAATCTCCCTGTTTTTCATTGAAAAGCCCAAATCGCCGAAGCTTGGGCTTTCAAGCAGCATCTGCTTCTGGACCCGCTCTGCGAACCTTGGCAGGACAGGGGCGATGAGGATTGACAGGTTCCTGACTATGTTGGCGGCATAGGTCACAGCGGCCACCGCTTTTTTCCTGTCCTGCCTGATGAACTGCCAGGGCTTCTTTTCCTGGAAGTACTGGTTTCCCATGGAGCTTATCTCAAGGATTGTCCTGACCGCCTCCCTTAGATTGTAGCTTGAATAATGCTCCCTTGCTTCCTGGAACTTCGCTTCCAGGTCCTCAGTCAGCTTTTTCTCGGCCGCAGGGGTTCCCAGCCTGGAATCCATGTTGTTGTTGACAAAGCTTAGGACCCTGTAAACAAAGTTTGCAAGGTTGTCCACAAGCTCTGAATTGACCTTGTTCCTGAAGTCATCAAAGTCAAGGTCAATGTCAGCCATGCTTTTCCCAAGGTTGGCGGCAAAGTAAAAGCGGAGGAACTCTGGCTCCTGCTGGTTAAGATATTCGCGGGCAGTGATGAAGGTGCCCCGGCTCTTTGACATTTTTTCCCCGCTTACAGTCAGGAAGCCGTGGGTGCGGATGGCAGTGGGAAGGTTATAATCAACGCCCATAAGCATGGCAGGCCAGAAAAGGTAATGGAAGTAAATTATGTCCTTGCCTATGAAATGGACAATCCTTGAGTCCTTGCCCTGCCAGTAGGCTGCTGCGTCATGGGTAAGGTTCTCTGTGCTTGAAATGTAGCCGATAGGCGCGTCAAGCCACACATAATAATACTTGTCCGTCTCGCCGGGGATGAGGAACCCGAAATATGGCCCGTCGCGGGTTATGTCCCAGTCCTCAAGCCCCTTCTCAACCCAGTCAAGGACAGAGTTCCTTGCCTCATCCTGAAGAAGTCCGTTCAACTTCAGCCATTGCTCAAGCCTGCCTGAAAAATCAGCCAGCCTGAAGAAGTAATGCCTTGAGGAGCGCCTTGCAGGCTTGCTGCCACACACCGCGCAGTAAGGCTCAATCAGGTCAGTGGTCCTGTAGGCAGAATGGCACTTTTCGCAGACGTCCCCATACTGGTCAGGGGCGCTGCATTTTGGGCAGCGGCCTTTCACATACCTGTCCGGGAGGAACCTTGCGCACTTGCCGCAATAGGTGAGCTCAACATCCTTCTGAATAATATGCCCCTTTTCCTTAAGCTTGAGAAAGAAAAAGTCGCTGAACTTCTTGTTCTCTGGGCTGTTGGTTGTGTAATAGTTGTCAAACGAAACCAGAAAATCAGCAAAATCCTTCCTGTGCTCATCATAATACCTCTTTATCAGCTCCTCAGGGGAGATGCCCTGCTTCCTTGCGTTTATCTCAATGGGAGAGCCGTGGGTGTCATCAGCACAGATGAAGATTACATTTTCGCCAGTTGACCTGAGGAACCTTACATACGCATCAGCCTGGATGTACTCCACCATGTGGCCGAGGTGTATGGAGCCGTTGGCATACGGCAAAGCTGCTGTGACAAGAGTCTTAACCATGGCAGACAGGGGCACTAAGCGTCATATAAATAGTTTGCCAGAAGTCAGTCCCTGTAATCTGAACCCAGGTCTTGTGCAATGATTTTCCAATGCCTGCCCCTGCCAGCAAAGTAAGCTCCAAGGGCATCATCAGCCTGCCCTGCATTCGGCTCCTCTGGAATGCCATACCGCGCAAAAGAAACCCACCCATTGTTCGGCAGCCTTTCCGCAGCAGCTAAATCCAAAGGCCGCCATTCAGAAGTTATAACCCGCTCCAGCAACTCCATTCGTTGTATTTTTACGCCAGCCACATCCATAAAAATCGCCCACGCATCATCAAGGATAGACATATTGTTTGGACTATTTATGAGCTTTAAAAATTTTATGGCAGCCTAATCGTCCTCGCTAAATGACTCCTTAGCCTTCCTGTCCTTCATCTTCTTGGTGATATCAATGCTGGCCTTGCACCTGTCGCACTGAACCCGTAAGGTATCAACTCCCTCAACTTTCTTTCTCTTGAAAGGCACTTGTTTCTCGCCATTGAAGGAGCAGGCAGGGCATGTGTACTCGACATTGGCCGTGAGAGTCTCCTCATATTCCTGTTTCGGAACAATAAGATGGCATTCAGGGCATTCATATTCCTTGGCCCTTACCTTTACAGAACCGTCCTTGCCCCTGGGCTTGCCCATAATCCCCTTTTTGCACTTCGGGCAGTGCTGCCTGAACACCCATACCATAGCATAGCCCTGCTGCCTGTCGCCCAGGGTTCGCTGGGTGAAATAGACGCACTCGTCCACTGATTCGGGCTTTTGCAGGGGCATGGAAAAAACCGCGCTGAATAGATATATAAATTTTGCCTGGGAATGCAAAAGGGGCTTGCCGTCATTATAGCGCCGCGGATGACGAGCCAGCCAACGCCTGTCGCAATAAACACGTATAGTTTTATTAAGGAGAAGACACTGTCCCGTGCCATGATAAACAAAATAGTGAGATTTGAAGGCTTCAAGGAATACTTTTGCGACCCTTTCAATACCCTATTATTCGTCCTATGGGTTCTGATCCTCATATATTGGATGAAGGAGGTGCTTTTGGCGTGATTAGGATAACCCCTGATCTTGTGTTTAAGTCTGTAGCGGCGCTGTTGGCGTTGTTTCTCATTTACAACATTGCAGTAAAGCTGGCTGGAGGGAGCCTGACAATTGACCAATTTCTGCTTTCCTTTTTCATAGCCTTCCTTACATTGCTGTTTAAGATTGCAGTTGGCCAGGCAAAGATAGAGGCTAAACTGGAAAATCTTGAGAATTCCTTCAAGGCCATGGCCAGCGACTTTAAGCAACATTCGCACAGGTCAGGCCGCATAACTTTCTAAGCAAGGAACCTTTCAGGAATCAGGCACTGAGACTTCAGAAGCCATGATGCGGCTGGAAATGGCGCACTACAAAAATTTGCCAGGTCTAATGCCCCTTTCCTGCCTTGAACTTCAGCAGCATGGCCTCTGAATGGGCAAGGATCTGCTGCATGACGCCGATGCTAATCTGCTGGTGCCGCAGCCTGAGGCTTGCCTTCCTTGCCTTTGCATCCAAAACTGTCTTTTCGCCAAGCCTCTGCTCCAGAACAGCCACATGATGCCTGAAGTCTGCCTCCTCATGGCCAAGAGACTTTAAAAGCGCTGAGACAGCTGAGCGCTTTGAGTCAAAGGCACGGATGGACTGGCTTAAGGCCCTTTCAGCCCTCCTTCCCAAGCCTCTTTGGGAAACCGGCCTTGTCCTTGCCTCCCTTTGCTCTTTTAAGAACCTGTCAATCAGCCTTTGCCTCTGATGAATCGCTTTTCTGGCAAGCTGTTTTTCCTCGCGCAAATCCCTGGTTATCTGTGCGAATCTCTTCTTTTCGCCAATGTTTTTCCCTGCAGACTCCTGCACGCCCTTCACCTGCCTCTCAACCATAAGCCTATATTCCCGCATATCCTGCCTGATAGCCTCCATTGCCTTTTTTATGAAAGAGGAGAATTCAGCCTCAATCTCCTCAATGAGCTCAAGCTGGGCAAGATTCCTCCTGCCCCTTGCCAGCTCTGGCTCAACTATCTGGTTAAGCCTTGCGAACTCATTCCTTATCCGCTCTGCCTCGCCAAAGCTTTTCCTTGCCCTGACTACAGATGTCTCAATTCCTGCGCTCATCTCACTGGACTTGAGCCTTTCCAGCTTATCGCCTTCCGGCTCAACTGCATATATGACCGTGTCCAGAAATCCAATGTTAAGCCTAACCTTGTTTTTTGAGTGAAGCATCTCAGCCCAGCGCTTTACAGTATCCTGGTCCACTCCCAGAATCTCAGAGGCCTCCTTCAGGGAAACGCTTCCCCTATCCTCAACAAGCTGCATAAACCTGTCTACCCCTGTGATGATGTGTGTCACAATACCCCCTTGCATTGGGGTCGGCTGAATGGTATTTAAACCTTTCTGAGGCTGAACTTTCTTTCTTGATTGTGGGGCTTGTTGTCGTGATTCTTAGAATAGCAACCTTGCGCCTTTAAGGATTTAACCAGAAATAGCCCCGGGTGGACACTCAACGTTTCTGTTAAAAAGAGGGATTCTAAACCATCCCAAAATGCATAAAGCTTATATATAACTTGGAGTTATAGTACTCTAACTTGAGGTTATATCAAGATGGAACTTAGCGATAATGGGAAGAGGGCTTTGAAGATTATCTTCACGGATTTCTTAACAAGCCATAACTCCTACAATATAAAGGACAAACTGGGAATTAGCAGTGTTGGGAGCTTAAAGCTGTTGAGAGGCTTGAAGGAAAAGAACATTTTGGTTAGCAGGAGGATGGGCAACGCAATTTTTTACAAACCCAACCTTAAGAGCGAGTATGTGATAAAGCTTCTGGAACTTATCTTTCTTGACTACAGCGGCTTGTCAAGCTTTGTAAAGGGATGGATATACGATTTGCGGGCATATGCACAGAAAACTAAAGCCGTGTTTTTGTTCGGGTCTATCCTAACAAAGGAAAAGACTGCTGGAGATGTGGACGTTTGTTTCATATTAAGGAGCCCTAAGGATTATTCCGGGCTGCAAGGAGGAGTGGATGAGATTAACAGGAAGAACCGCCTGAAAATCCATCCGTTGTACTTGACAGAGGAAGAGTTTGAAAAGAATCTAAAGGAAAAAGACAAGCCCTTAGTAGATATGGTAAGAACCTGCGTAGTGGTGCACGGCCAGGAACTGTTTGTGGAGGTGTTGAAGAATGCCCAAAGCAGAGAATAAAGTGAGGTGGTGCCTGGATCAGGCCAAGAAGCAGCTTGCCGAAGGCAGGAAGCATCGCGGTTTGGTAAAGGCAATGCCCGACAATAAACTGGCAGAAGAGCACATTGTAAAGGCTGAGCATAATCTTGAGTTTTTCTTGCTAGCGAGGAAAAACGGTTTTTATGATTGGGCTATCAATGTAGGGTTTTACGTTACTTATCATTGCTGCCTTGCAGTTATAGCCAAGTTTGGTTACGAGAGCAGGAATCAGGATTGCACCCTGGCTGTTGTTGAAAGCCTGATTGAAGAAGGAAAGATTGGCAAGGATTTCCAGCAATATGTGGATGCCATAAGCCCTGACCTGGGTGAGGATAAGATAATTCCGATGCGTGAGAAATACCAGTATACTCCAATTGTGGACATTGACAAGCAAAAAGTGGAGGAGCTTCTCGGCCTGTGCCAGGATATGATTAAAGACACCAAAGGTATTATTCAGGGTTAGGAAAAAGCAGCCCCGGATGGACACTCAACGTTTCTGTTAATAAGAAGGATTCCCTTGATTCTAGGAAAAGAATTCACACTAATGCAATCGTGTCGGAATACTTTGCTATGCGTTCAAGGCGTGGCTTAGCTAGAGCCACGTAGTCATCTGTTTTAAGAGCCATTGAACGATCCAATCGAGCTGCCTTGAAGAATATTTCGGCGTTTTTCAATAATGCCGGGTCAACAATCAACTCCATTTCAGGATTAAAGTAAAATGGAAGAATCGTGCCAGCAACGCTGCCTGCTAGCCTTTCTGCAATTTCAGGCGTGGCAAAAGAAATGTATATCCCCTGGAACAATCTCTTGATAGTGTCCAAATCTACTCTTGTATCGCCAGGAACAACACCCAAAATGTACTTCGTATCTTTCTTTGAAAGCTTCACCATGATGACGATGCACTTTGCGGCTTCTGAAACTTTGTTGCCACGCATTGGGCTGACGAGTTCTGTCCTTCCCTCGGCAGGATGGTCAATCAACCTGTAATTCGCTTTATGTTGGTCTAGAAATTCTATTAGTTTAGTGTAGGTATCGTTCATTGTAGTTTGAGTGAGGAAAAGTCATCATATGAAAAATGTTCTTCAAAAAACGGTCATTTGCAAATCCCGGGCAATCTGTTTATGTCTACTTTTACACAAAATTTATAAATAATGTAGACATAAGCATATTAATGACCTACACTGAAGTGCAAGGAAAGGGGAATAACAAGTACTATTATAGGGTTAGGTCTGTTCGTGAAGGGGGCGATGTTAGGAAAAGGAGGAAATATCTTGGGTCAAACTTGTCGAGCAGCGACCTTTCACGGAAGGCGAGAGAGGCAGATAAGGAGCTTGACACATCGCTTAACAGTCTTCTTTCAGGCGAGCAGCGCAAAAGGCTGGAATCCATTAAAAAACTACACCAAGGACTGCCCAAGGGAACCTGGCAGAACAGGTATGAGCGGTTTCTTGCAAAATTCACTTATGATTCCAATGCGATAGAGGGCAACACCCTCAGTCTTCAAGAAACTTCTGCGGTTATTTTTGATAATGTCACCCCAAAAGGGAAGACTCCACAGGAAATAAATGAGGCGATAAACCATAAGAAGGCCTTCGATTATATGCTAAAATATAAGGGTGAAGTCAACAAAAAATTCGTGTGCGAACTGCAAAAAATACTAGTCACAAATACGTTGAGTTCTGACTTGGAAAAACAAATTGGAAAGTATAGAACGCTTCAGGTTTACATCAGGGGGGCAGATTTCATTCATCCAAAGCCATCAGAAGTGTCGAAAGAAATGAGGCGGTTATTGTTGTGGCTTACCAGGAACAAGTCCAAAATTCACCCATTAATCACAGCCGCTTACGTTCATGCAGGTTTCGAGGCAATCCACCCGTTTGTTGATGGGAATGGTAGAACAGGCAGAATACTCATAAATTTCCTGCTCAATAGAACCGGTTACCCTATGGTCAATATCCCTCATTCTGAGAGGATTGATTACTACACTTCTCTGGAAAAGGCCCAAAAGGGGAATCTTAGAACTTTGGTGCAGTTCCTCTACAAGCAGATTATGTCCACAAAGGGTAATATTTGAATAATATGTAGTCATAAATAGCCCCGGGCGGGCACTGAACATTTTTGTTAAAAAGAGGGGCTTTGTTTATTCTACAGTAGACTTGACCGTTTTTGTATTTTTGGCAAAATGGTCCTCGGTTTCTTGTTCTAACAGTTTATTGTATACTTCTATAAGCTTCAGGACTGCTTCATTTTCCTCATTTAACTTGAACAGTTTCGCCTTCCCTACTTCTCTTGTGGCCGTAATTATCTTCAATCCTACAAATTCTTTCCATAGCCTGCTAAGGGTTGCCCAGCCAACATTGCTGTTCCTAGCAATATCGGACATCGAGTAGTCCAACCCACGGTACTTTATTAAATAGTTCAAAATCCTTATCTTCGGTGTGTCACCAAGTGCTTTAATGAATATCGTTTGTTCCATTTCGTCTCTCCCTTTCACTATATGCCTATACGCACATCCACGCATATTTAAATCTTTTGTTTTAATATTACATCATATCATTTTAGAAGAAAGCTTTATTAAGTAGGGGATGGCAATTTGAAACATGCCTGATCCTAAAGTTGTAAAAAGGATAATTCTGGATGGGCTTATAACTCCTCCTAGATGGGGAGGCAAGCATACTGATGTAAGAAACCTGAAAAAAGGCTTTCCTTCAAATTTTACATCAACAAAGGAAGGTCAAAAATTGATTGACAACGCCATAAAAGAGCTGATTAATGACAGTTGGCTTCTTGCCAAAAAATCAACCGGAGAACTCCACGTCTCGCTAAATCCAAAAATGAAAAAAGTGATAATGGAGTTCGTCAGCAAGCAATAATAATGTAGAAAAATAGCCCCGGGCGGATTCGAACCGCCGTCAAGGGATCCAGAGTCCCCTATGCTTGGCCGCTGCACTACGGGGCTGCGCCGGCTTGGAAATGGCCTGCCTTCTTAAAAAGGTTTTGATGCAGTTCCGCAGTGGCTAAAGCTCCTTCCTGTTGCCGGAATTCCTCATATTTTCCCCGGCTTTTGTGCGCACAGTCTTCCATACTGACTTAGATTTAGAGGTCACCTGCACCATAAAAGGCCTGAAGTAGATGCTGGCCAGGAAGAAAAGGGCAAGAAGAACCGCGATATCAAAGGAAGCCCGTGCAAAATAGTCGCAGCCAAGTCCCTCTGAATTGCACGTCAGAAGCAGCCCAATCTCATCAGTGACCAGGCCAAGGCCGACGCCGAAAAGGATTGAAGCCAGGCTCATCAGGCGCTGGCGGTCAGAGACCAGGGCAATCCAGGCTGCGGCTGATATAAGGAAGATTCCATAATAGAAGTGATGTATGTGATATTGCCTGACAATCAGGGCGAAGTCCGGGAATGTGGCCACAGTCAGCCGGGCAGCAGCAAAGGACGCTATGAAGGAGACGAAGATGATAAAGGGGGTGACCTTCCTTCTCCGGATGATATCCTGATAGGCGAGGGATGCAAGGTCCTTTAGGATTGGAACCGGCAATTCAGCCTCCAAACAGCTTCCTGAAGATGCTCATGCAGGCATGGTTATGCGCTGCCTGGAGGAAGCCGCAGCGAAGCTTCACGCACTGGTGCTTCTCAAAGGCCTCGTCATCGGCGCAGGAAAGCTTCTCGCACCTGTCGGCCACTGGCCTCTCATCCGCAGTGCACTGCAAGGGGGCGCAGCTGCCTGCCTCCAGCCTCTGGCCCGCAGGGCATTTCGTGCAGGTTCTGTTTAGGACAAACTCTCCAGCCCCGCAATCCAGGCTTACGCATTCATGCCCGTTAACGACCTCATCCTCAAGGCAGGCCAGGGCCAGGCAATAACTGGAAGCGCAGTACTTCCCTTCAGCGCAGTCATCATCTGAGCAGCACTCCAGCTTCACACACTTCCTGTCCACAATCCTGCTGCATTCCCCGCAGTCAAGCTTCGCGCACTCTCCAGCCTGGCAGGACTCGTCAGCACCGCACTCCCTGTCAGCGATGCAGCTCTGCCTCGCAGAGCACTGCACGCTTTCGAAGAAGTTATACCTGTCACCGCACTCCTGGTACTGGACAATGAATTTGCTTATGTTCCTTGTCGTATTCCACCTGAGGGCAAATGTGTTGTAGCCCAGGTTCCTGACCACGCTTAGGCTGATGTTGCGGAATTCAGGGTCGTTTACATCCGGGCTGTGCTTAAGCTCGCGCCGCTGGGCATCAACAACCTTATAAGTAAGCAGGAAAGGCCGCTCGAACCTCAGCCCCTGGCCTGAAGGCAGCTTGTAATTGTAGGCGTTAAACCTGGCTATGAAAGTATTGTTTTGCTTGTAGCATGAGCTGGCCGTGACATTGATTATCCTGCAGCTGAACACAAAAGGAGGGCAGGTTACTGAGAATTTGTCCGGGCCGGCATAAACCATATACGTCGTGCTGTTGGCGTTGACAAGTATTGCCTCATCCGAAACAAAATGGTGCAGCCTGCTGCCTGTTGCAGAGTTCCACTCCCCTGGAATCTGGATGCGCTTTGATGAGCCCTCCTTTGTGGCATTCACCACATTAGGCAGGTCGGAATATCCTGTAATGCTAATGCCGCCATTGTCATAGCAGGCGACCCTTGCCGAGACAGAAACAGCTGCGGCAAAAACAGCCAGTGCAAGCAGGATCGCAAGGCGCATAAAGGGAAATTCTGAACCGGGGTTTATAAATATTTTCGTAATACTTTACCATCCTGAAGGGTTTTTCAGGATGGAATGTAGGTTTTGAAGG
>CAZDCW010000036.1:14018-14258 GCA_964504135.1 uncultured Methanosarcinales archaeon | reverse complement strand
TGTACGGCCACCTTGTTACAGTTCACGAAGAGTCAGCCTGCTATTGGTTAGGCAAAACTACAAACCTCCAACGACCAACTAAAAAAGCAAAGCTTTACTAACCCGCTTTCTCTTCCGCATTGGCAAAGGTGTGAGAATGAGGTGGCTTTTTGCTGTTCTTTTGGTTATGTCCGCTTCTGCTTTGGTAGCCTTGGCTGCGGGCCGCTCTGATAATCTGCAGGCTTTTAAGGTTGATTATGA
>CAZDCW010000036.1:0-14008 GCA_964504135.1 uncultured Methanosarcinales archaeon | reverse complement strand
GGTGGGCTCGTTGGATGTTGGCAGGCACATAACCGCAGGCAATGTGGATAGCGTTGCCCGGGGCTTTATGGAGCGCAATGAGCGCTTTCTGAAGATTGATGAGGATGAGCTTGCCTTGAGGCAGGCTGAGCGTGACAGCCCGTTGTATAGGCATCAGAGCGGGGTCTGGTATGCTGCTTACGAGCAGGTTTACAGGGGGGTTCCTGTTGAGGACGGTTTTGTGGTGCTGGTTTACGTTGATGATAAGCTTGTAACTGTTAATAACAACTTCCTGAGGGGTATCAGCCTTAACCCTGTTCCCGGGATTTCAGCTGAAAAGGCTGCTGGGCTGGCAGTTCAGGATGCTGGAGTCAGCATCACTCCGCTTAACACGACTTTGCTTGTCACAGCAGCCGACTCAGGTTATCATCTTGCCTGGAAGGTTCAGCTGCCGCTTGATGAGAGGCTGGGTGGGGCATGGGCTTATTATGTTGACGCGCATGACGGCAGGCTCATCAGGAAGTTCAACAACATAGTCTTTGGTGACATTTACGGCCGGGTTACTGGCATGATTTATCCTGAGCATTGGAAGAATTCCCGCAGTCTGGTTAATTTCACCAACCTCACAGTCAGGGTTTACCAGCCTTCCAATAATTCCATAATTTATTCAGGCAAGGCCCATAGCCTGGTGAGCGCAGCAGGAACTAATCGTTCAATTAACCTTTCCGGCTATACAGATGTCAACATTACATTTATGGCCCGGTATGAGCTTGAGAATAACTCAGACTATTCTTACGCGAGGGTTTCCGCTAATGGCAGCTCATGGCAGACTTTGGAGACTTTCACAGGCAGGCAGCTTGGCTGGATTCTTAGGAATTACAGCCTGAACAATTACATTAACAGGTCTGTTTACATTAACTTCACAACATCTTATGACGCTTCTGTGGTTGAGGACGGCTTTTTTGTGGATAACGTCTCAATTGTGGCGAATTCAGGAATTGTTTTTTCAGAGGATTTCAATTCAACTTCAAACTGGTCCCTTGCAGGCTATTCTCATTCAAATGATACCTTCATTAACTTCACAAACACGAATTACACAGGCCATTACAATATCACCGGGTTTTCCGGCAACGCCACCGTAATTACCAGCTTCAGGAGTCCATGGATTAGGGTGGTTGACCGCGCTGCAACCTATGACGCCAACCATACCGCAGAGGTTAACTCAACCCTTAACGGCTCTCATAGCTGGAACTGGAATGGGTCTGACCCGAGCTATTCGCTGGAGCTGTCCAACGTCTTTTATCATGCCACCAGGGTTCATGATTACTTTACAAATGGCACTCCGTTTAACGTGTCAGGGTTAAACTATGAGATGCTTATCCTCGTTCAGGACACTTCTCTCAGCAGCAACTGCAACGCCTTCTATGCGCCTGCAACAGGCACTGTGCATTTCACCCCTGCCGGCGGCGGCTGCAATGCGACTTCGCTTGGCAGCGACATTGTTTACCATGAGTACACCCATGCTGCTGTTGACCAGATTTATTCTGCGGCTATGACTTCAGGCCAGCCTGGCGCGATGAATGAGGCTCTTGCGGATTATTTTGCAGCCACCCTGAACGGCAACCCGTGCCTTGCCGATGAGTGGGATTCAACTACTCCATGCCTGAGGAACCTGAACAACAGCGTGCAGAAGCCGACTTCATTCACCCAGGTGCATGCGGATAGCCAGTCATTTTCAGGCGCGATGTGGGAACTTAGGCTAAGAGTCGGCAATACCAAGTCAGATGACCTCGTCATCAGGGCCATGAAGGTTCAAAGTCAGACATTCAACGCATTCCTTGAGGATTTGCTTGTAATGGACGACAATAACACGAACCTCAGCGACGGCACTCCGAATAGGGGGCAGCTGTGCTATTCCTTCTCTGTCCTCCACGGCATTAACTCAAGCCTGTGCAACAACTCAGCTCCTGTGCTTACAACAGGCCCGGCGACACAGAATGTGATCAGTTGGCCGATCAACCTGACCTTCTCCTTCAATTACACCGATGAGCATAACGACCTTATTGCGGTGTCCTGGTTCCTTAACAGCTCCAACCAGACAGCCTTCTTCAACAGCACCTCTTACAATTTTACAAACGCCACCATTGGCAGCTATAACGTCTCGGTTTTTGTTTCAGACTGGAATTCCTCGGCATCCTATGAGTGGAGGCTTGATGTGAAAACTGTACCTGTCTGGAATTTCACACTCCAGAATTATACCATCCAGGAGGATTCATCACTTTCCTTCAACATCTCAGCATCAGACTTCGACAATGATACAATAAGGTATTACGTTAACGATTCCAGGTTCAACCTCACGGGCGCAACTGTTCCGCAAGGGGTAAATGTAACGCTAAATTTCACCCCTGCCGCGAATTTCAACGGGCTGGTCTTCATAAACTTGACAGCATTCGATGGCGTGTTTAACACCTCTGATAAAATCTTCGTCAACGTCACCCCGGTTAATGATGTGCTTTACTGGAATTTCTCGCCGTCAAACCAGTCCATGCTTGAGGACGCGGCATTGTTCTTCAACATTTCAGCGTCGGATGTTGACAATGACACTATCCGGTACTACCTTAACGACTCAAGGTTTAACGTCACCCCCGCGGCATTAGCCCAGGGTTTGAACGTAACTGTAAATTTCACTCCCGCCTCCAACTTCAACGGCACTGTCCCGTTGAACATCACCGCTTGGGACGGGACAGCCAATATTTCCGAAGTAATCCTTGTTAACATCTCCCCGCAGAACGACCCGCCCGAAATTGCCCAGCAGGCGAACATGAGCGTGAATGAGACTGACTGGGTGAACTTTACCGTATCAGCCTCAGACCCTGACAATGGCTTCTTCAACTATTCGGTCAACGACACAAGGTTTGCTCAGAACACAAGCGGCAACTTCAGCTGGAGGACGAATCTGGCCAGTTCAGGGATTTTCGCAGTTCTGGTTAATGTCACTGATGGCAACGCTTCTTCTGCTATGCAGGTTAATATTACTGTTTTTGACCAGATTGACAGCGACCTTGACGGTGTCCCCGACATTTATGACTCTGATGACGACAATGATGGCATCCCCGACAGTGAGGATTATCTTCTGGGGACAAACAATTCCTTCATAAACGTGACTAACATGCTTGCAGGCTCTATTAACATCTCAGTGAACAGCAGCAGCAACCTTTCGCAGAGGTTTAACGGGACTTTCTTTGTGAACGTCTCCAACAGCTCGGTGAGCATTCTTGAGTTTTTCTGGAACTTTACGAATTCCACGCTTAACCTTAACTTCACTTATGAGGTGCAGCCTGCTGCCAGCACTTTTGGTGCAGTCCTTGTCCGCGGTTTGGCTTTGCAGTACAACCTTACCAAGAATGTTAGCCTGCTTGCTGTGAATGGCACCATTGGCACTGTCTGCGTGAAGGACGCTGACGTGTCAAGCCTTTACAACATTAGCGTTTCGTGCAATGGCCAGAACGAGACCTTGATAAGCTGCCCGGGCCAGAACTCCTCGTATTCCTGTTCGCTTGTTAACAGCACTGGCAACACGACTTACTTCAAGGTTGCCGGGCTTCGCTTTTCCGCGGCCAGGCAGCAGTGTCCTGATAGTGATGCTGACGGCTATTATGCCTCTGGCTGCGGGAACGGCACTGACTGCCATGACTCCTCTTCAGGCATTAATCCTGGCGCCACTGAGGTTTGCGGTGATGGCATTGACCAGAATTGTGATGGCGTTGACCTTGCCTGCTCATCCGGCAGCTCAAGCGGCGGTGGCGGCGGTGGCGGCGGAGGCTCAACCACCCCCAGCCAGTCTGCTAAGGTAAGCCATGTTTTCTCTGGCATTTCCGCTGGCAGGCTTAACACTATGAAGGTAGGCAGCCCGCAGATGCCTGTTTCGCTGGTTTCCTTCTTCACCAACCGGCCTGTGGATGCCCTGACTCTGGTGGCTGAGCCTGCTGCAGACTCTCCTTTGGCCATTGAAAGCGCCTTTGCATCCCACGCTTCATACGCCTACTTCAGGCTTTCAGCAACTCCTGCCATTCCTGACTCTGATTTTGCTTCTGTGAGCATTGACTTCAGGGTTAACAGCTCCTTTGCAGGCCGCTTTGGCTCGGTTCACCTTTACAGGCTTGTTTCAGGGAGCTGGCAGCAGCTGCCTACATCGAGAACAGGCGGGAATCAGTCTTTTTACTATTACTCTGCCTCAAGCCCTGGCTTTTCCTATTTCGCCATAGCTGGCGTTGCCAGGCCCAGTCCGGAGCCTGAGGCTCGGCTGCCTTCAAATGGGACAGCAGCAGTAACTGAGCCTGAGCCCTTGCCCGCGCAGGTCAATGAAACCCAGGCTCCTGAACCAGCTGCTCCTGGGAAGCCGCAGGGCATTAGCCTCACTGTCCTTGCTGTTCTGCTCGTCGCTGTCCTTATAGCCGCCGGCCTTTTTTTCCTGCTGCAGGACCGGTCTCAGCGAAAACTTTAAATAAGGGGCGTGGCAGTTTCCTTCAAGTTAAGAGGATTTTGATGAAAAAGGGTGTGTTTAGGAGAGGTGTAATTAATAGCCTCAGGCTGGTTTTCCTTGTTATATTGATGCTCACTGTCTTGGTGGTGGGCTCTAATCTCATCCTGAGCCTTTCAGATTCAGGCAGCGTCCCCCATCAGGGCCTTTTTAACATGTCGCCTGCCAATCAGGGTTCTTTGGATTGGTCTAAGTTTGACTTTTCAGGCCTGCCGTATGCCAGCAATGGCGATGGCAAGTTTGACCGCTTTTTCAGTTGTGCAGGAGGGGGCGCCTCGTTTTGCGCGCCCACCTGGGATTTGAGGTCTGTCTGGGTTGCGCAGGATTCTAATTTCATTGCCTGGAAGATTACTGGCAAGAACTTTTCAAACGCTTCCTTCTGCAGCGGCAGCAGCGTCTTGGCTTTTGAGATTGAGTTTGACGCCGACGGGAATGTCAGCACTGGCTGCCGGCCTTCTGGAGACCCCTGCTATCCTGGCGCGGATTATCATATTATAGTCAATTCCACAGGCAATGGCTCGCTTCTGATTTTCAACAGCAGCCAGGTCAGCGGCCCATGCCCTGCAGGCAACTGCTATAATGAGTCTACAAACGTCACAGTCTTTGTTAACATCTCCAAGACTGGAGCACGCTGCGACTCTGACCCTTCCACAGTCAGGGTGGCTATCAACAAGTCGCAGCTTAAGTGGTCTGTTCTGACCTTTAACGTGGTTTCAAAGGGAGTAGGCGGCCCCATTGACCTTATCGGCGCCAACAGGCAGGAGTTCAGCTCAGACCTTGGGATGGCTACCGGAACCTTCTTTGAGAAGGAGGGCAACTCGAGCTTCATGTTCAGGGATTCAGGCTGCGGAAGCTTTACCAACCAGTCTTACTGTGAGAGCGGCGCGCTGAATGGAAACTTCAGTTGTGTCTGGGAAAGTGACTTCAGCAATTGCAGGCCGAATTTTGAGGATACGGGGAATTATGGCTGTTCTGACTTCTGTGGGGCTTGCTCAACTTCCGGCGATTGTTCTACCGGAGCGAGGAACACCTGCCAGTGGACCGGCTCCTTCTGCGTTGAGGACTTTACTAAGTTTAGGTTCGGCGGAAATTGTGATGATAAATGCAATGACTGCTTTGGCCAGAATGCCTGCACCAACAGCAGGGCTTCTGGCGGCTGCTCATGGATTTCTGACCCTGTTACTGGGAAGTCTTTCTGCGGCGAGGCTGGGACAACCATAAAGGGGTGCGGGCCCAACACAGAGGCAACATCCTGCTCAAACTGCAATGCTACCGGCTGCATCAGCGTGGCGAATGGCGGAGCCTGTGCTTGGGAGAACACGAGCAACTTCTGCTATATGAACGTGGGCAACTTGGAATACTCATGCTTTGACGGCGCGGACAACAATGGCAACGGCCTTATTGACTGTAACGACCCTGGCTGCTCTACGGACAAGTTCTGCGGCGGCGGCGAGTTTGACAAGAAGATTCTCACCGATACAGTGTTTGTCACAACAATGAAGATGTTTGGCATCTGCACCGAAACTAGTTCAGGCATTAGCTGCAACAAGGAGAGGGCTATGCTTTTCGAGTCAGCAAGGGCCATGGATGATAAGCCAGGCCCGCCTATCAAGCTTAAGGATGACACTGACATGGCGACTGAGCCGCCTGCTTCGCATAAGCACCTTGACATTCTCGGGTTTGGCTTTAAGGACATGGGCAAGTCCATTGGCATGGGCATGATGCTGGGCAACGGCTCTGCCTCAGCTGCCTGCCCGAACAGCACGAATGGAACAGGCCTTTATTATTACTTCCTTGACACAGATGGCAGCCAGAGCACAGGCTGCTGGGAGATGATAAACCGGACGAATGTCTCAGGCATAGAGTACAAGTTAGTCTACAACGTTTCCATCAACGCCTCAACTTCTATTGAGAGGAGGCAGGCTTTCAGGTGCCTTAGCCAGAACACGAGCAGCTTCGGCCTTTTCCCTGCCAAGCTTACGACTCCGACAAATCCGTTTAACCCGAGCCAGACGCCCATCTGTACTTTCGGCGCTGCCATACTGGTGGTTCCGCTGTCTGACATCGGCAACCCCAAGGACTCTATTGTTTATCATTTGGCCACTGTTGATGGCCTTACAGCCATTCCAAACATGTCCAATGACACCCTGTTTAATGCTACCTATACACCGGGCTCTGTGGAGTTTATCCCGCCCAACTGCGACTCCAATCCGATGGCCTGCGGCACTGCCTTTGCCAAGCTTGGCGGCGGCAAGTTCACCCCCTTTGAGGACTGTGCCCCTGGCTCTCCTGATGAGGATCAGGATGGGAATGCTAACTGCGCTGATGCTGACTGTGCGCAGGCTCCTTGGTGTGCTCCTAACAGGTCCACTCTGCTGGCCAACGATAAGACAGCTCCGAGGGTTATGAGTAATATAATTGATGAGTTTGACCGGTTTGCCATGCTGAGGCAGAGCACCAGCGAGCTGTCTAACCTTTCGCTGGAGTTTTACAATGCTTCAAGCGCGTGCACAGTGGCTATAGCTAACCTTACGGATGCGGCTCAGGGTACCAACTTTGAGACTGACCGGTACAGGCCCTGGCATTCCCTGACTTTCGACAATACCACGATTACCGCGCCAGGCACGACTCCTCTTAGGGCAAACACGACATATTACTATAGGACAAAGAACTGCGACCTGTCAGGCAACTGCGCAATCAGTGCCTGCCTGAACTTCACTACCAAGACCACAGGCTCAACCAATTTCAACTTCGGAATCCTTTTTGACCCGAGGGGCAGCCCCACCATGTCAGGGCTTAACCTCACCTATTTCAACGGCTCTGAGTACGTCCATTTCTCCATCAGGAACATAAGCTACATCTCTAATACCACCATGAGGTTTGATAATCCCAATGCCTCTTTTAATGGCTCGACATCAGGATGGAATATGGAGTTTGAGGGTGTTGACATCGCCAAGGCAACCTCTATCAACATGACTGATATGATTCAGGTTTCGCAGGTTAACGAGTCCAATAAGAAGGCGAGGATGCTTGTTGGCATGAATGGCACGAAGTGGCAGGAGATGGCGCAGGTGCTCGGCATAGACTCAGTTGTGATAAACATCTCACAGGTGGGCAACAGGATTATCAAGTGCGACCTCAACGGCTCTGGCTGCCTGGATGTCAGCTCTAATATCACGATTATTAAGCAGGGCTCGAATTACACCACGATAAGGATTCCCACTTATGGCCTTGGAGGCTTCTCTGCATATGGCGTTAACAATACAGGGGTGGAGCTGAAGTCTGATCGGACAGTTTACCAGTGCTACCCGGGCTGCACGGTTTACTGGAATGTGACCAATTATCAGGCTAATTATTCACAGGTCCTTAATGTTACTGTGAAGGTTAATGATACCTCCCGTAGCTCAACTTACAACATCAGCTACCTGAACCTGAGCAATCTCAGCCAGTGGGTTCCTGTGGCGATGAATAACGAGTCTAACATATCCAATTACACCTTTACAATTGTCAATTCCGCAGCGTTGAACGCGACAGTCCACCAGTTCAGGGTTGAGGTTAACATGTCTGCCCCTGTTGCTGACTTTGCGACCTTTAACTTCACAGTCACCAATAACAGCGGGTGGGTTTCTTCCTGGAAGGATGACGTCTGGTTTGACACCATCAACATCACTAATGAGGAATTGAACCTTTCAAATACGCAAAGCCCTGCTATCAGGTTCATGCTGCTGTCGCTGAACGACTCCAACCAGTCCTGCACGCTCAGGATTAACGGCACTTCCCTTGTTAATGGCACTGTTGTGAACAACACGCTGGCCACTTTTGTTGTGAACTCAACCCTGCAGAACGGCACTTACACCTATAATATAAGCTGCCTGAACAGCGAGAGCAATGAGGTGGGCAATTCCTCGGTAAGGACATTAAGGGTTCATGATGCAGAAAAGCCCTTGTTCAACCAGACTCCTTCGTCTTCAAGCCCGTCAGCAAGCTCAATCACGCTGAGCTGGACAACGAATGAGCGGGCCAATGGCACTATAAGCTTTGGTTCATCGTCGACGGCTTTCACTACAAACACAACCGAAAGCGCCGGATTCAGCGAGGGCCATCGGGTGATTATCAGCAGCGGCCTTTCAGCCTCCACCACATACTATTACAATGCCACTTCATGTGACGTGGCGGGCAACTGCAACACTACAGGCCCGCATAACTTCACCACAAGCGCCAGTGCCAGCTCCAGCAGCAGCAGCAGTGGCGGCAGCAGCAGTGGCGGCGGTGCCGGAGCAGGTAATCAGGATGCGGCTGCCACAAAGGTCAGCAAGGTGTGGGCTGAGTTGCCTGTTGGCGCGAATGTCATGAATATTGTCAAGTCTGACTTTGCCGTGAGGAAGGTTATCATTGAGACAGGCGCTGTCGCCGCTTCGGTTACTGTTGACGTGACCAAGCTCACCGGCGCTCCTTCAGCCACAGGCGTTGCGCCCGGCACTGTTTACCAGTACCTTCAGTTTGATGCATCAAACCTCCCGATATCTGCCGTTAAGACTGTCACGATGCAGTTCAGCGTGGAGAAGAAGTGGCTGGCCTCAAACAGCCTTGTGAAGGATAACATTGGCCTTTACAGGCACAGCGGGGGCAAGTGGAATGAGCTTTCAACCAAGATACTCAGTGAGGATACGATTAATGTCAACTATGAGGCTTCAACGCCTGGCTTTAGCGTTTTCGCGGTGGCTGCCAAGTCCAGTCCTGCTGCTGCCGGGAACGAGACTCCTTCAGGCCCGACAGGAGCTGTTGTGGAGACCAATGAGTCTGCGTCTGAAGAGCCTTCAGGTGAGTCTGGAGTAAACCAATCTGCCCAGCCTTCCCTGCTTCCAAACCTGCAGAATGTCGCAGGAATCCCGCTTTTGAACCTTATGGCTATCTCCATTGTCGTGATTGCAGTCCTCGGAGTCATAGTTTACTTTGTCTCCAAGAGAAAGAAGGAAGGCAACTGAAGGCTTTTTTATCTGAAATGCTTTTTCATTAATGGCTCATCGTGCACTGTACAAGGTGACCTGTACGGATGCAATACGGAGAAAGCACAGGGGACATTGCCGATGCGTGAACGAAGCCGGACCGTACACGTGACCAGTCTCCCGAAAGGGGCTGATGAACCTGGAGTAGCCACAGCCTGCTGCTAATTGTTATTTCAGTGAGGATTAGTATTTGCACTGGCTCTTGTCGCCTGTTAACCCAAAACAAGCTTTATAAATCACCCGGGTTTCTCTTTAAGCGATGATTGGAAGGGAATTTCATGAAAGGCTGCTGGAGAGCTCGTTTCCTGATATACTTGGCCAGGAGGAGGCAAAAAGGCAGCTTAAGTCAGCCCTGTTAATGGGAAGGAATGTGATTATAGTCGGGCCGCCTGGGATTGGTAAGACCACCCTGGCCAGGAACGTGGCAGGGCTGCTGCCAAAGGTGCAGGTGAACGACTGCGGGTTTAACTGCCTTCCAGCCAGGCCTGTTTGCCCTGAATGTTTGGCTGGAAAGACAGTAAAGACTAAGGCTATTTCAGGGGAGCAGCGCTTTGTAAGGGTTCAGGGCAGCCCGGACCTTACGTCTGAAGACCTTCTGGGTGACATAGATCCTGTGAAGGCCATTAAGTTCGGCCCGGCGTCAATAGAGGCGTTCACTCCTGGAAAGATTTTCAGGGCGAACAACGGGGTCCTGTTCTTTGATGAGCTGAACAGGTGTCCTGAAAAGGTTCAGAATGCGCTGCTGCAGGCTCTTGAGGAAAAGAAGGCGACCATTGGCAGCTATTCAGTGGACTTGGAGGCAGACTTCATTTTCCTTGGGACCATGAACCCGCAGGACACCAGCACTGAGAAGCTGTCAGAGGTGTTCTCAGACAGGTTTGACCTGGTTTACATGGGCTATCCTGAGGCGCAGGGGACAGAGGAGCAGATTGCTCTGAAAAAAGGCAAAAAGGCGGCAGAATTTCCCGCGCAATTGTTCTCGAGGATGGTCGCATTTGTCAGGGCGCTCAGGAACAATAAAAAGCTCTCCAGGCTTCCAAGCGTGAGGGCGACTATAGGCCTGTACGAAAGGGCGCAGGCAAACGCGCTGATGCGTGGCGACAGGACGGTAAGCGTGGATGATATAGTGGATGCGGCAATATCTGTGCTTGCTCATAGGATAGAGGTGAAGCCCTCTGCAAAATACACGACCAGCCCTCAGGATGTGCTCAGGGAAGAGTTGGATGACTTTCTCCAGAAAGGTGATTACCGGTAGCAGGGATGTCCCAATAAAAGGCTGGGAGCAGATTGGCGAATATTCAGGCAAGCTTGCGCCAACAGCAGACAAAGGCCTGATGAGGGCTGTGCTGGAAGACGACAAAAAGACAGTGGAGGAGGGAAAGCTGTTGGCTGATGCAATCAACCAGGGCATCCAAAGCTTCACAGCATCAAAGCTTTTTGAGCAGCTGGTAAAGAATTACTCTGTGGCGCAGCAGGTCTTTGGTGAGTCGATTATCAGGAGGATAACCGGATATGAGCCAGGCGCAATTAAGAAGAACATCAGGCTGCCTGAATTCCAGCGGGAGCTGCTCCGGCGTATTGAGGAAAGGGTGGATACGCTTAGGGAGGACAGGCTTATTGACAGGGAAGGCAACCTTACGGAGAGGGCGGCAGACCTTGCCGGCCTCATACTTTACACAGAGGAGTTGGACAATCTCCTGCCAGAGGGCATAACAGGCGAAAGGAAGCAAAGGAAGGAGCAGCCGTATGGTATTAGGGATGAGGAGGGGGACTTCAGGAAGGAAAAGTATAGTGACATAGCCATTAGGAAGACGATTAAGAGGGCCATAATGCGGAGGCATGGGGAAATCAGCGTTAGGGACCTTATGAGCTTTAAAAGGAAAGGCAGGGGCAGGAAGAGCGTGATTTACGCTATAGATGCGTCTGGAAGCATGAAGGGCGAGAAGCTGGAGAAGTGCAAGAAGGCAGGCATAGCCCTTGCGTATAAGGCAATAGATGAAAAGGATGACGTTGGGCTGATAGTCTTTGGGACAGGGATTAAGTCAGCGATTAGGCCAACGCAGGATTTTCCAATCCTTTTAAGGGAAATAACCAGGGCGAGGGCTGCGGCGCAGACAGACCTTGCCGGCACCATACACGAGGCATCCATGCAATTCGAGGGCATTAAGGGGACGAAGCATCTTCTTCTGATTACTGACGGCCTGCCTACAAAGGGTGAAAGCCCTGAAAAGGATACTTTAGAGGCAGCCTCAATGGCCAGCGCATTGGGAGTTACAATCTCACTCATAGGGATAGAGCTGGACAAGAGGGGCCTCGCCCTGGCTGAAAGGGTTGTGGAGATAGGCAGGGGAAGGCTATTTATAGTAAGGGACCTGAAGGAAATCGACAAGCTGGTGCTTTTGGACTACCGCGAAGCATGAAAATCCTGGCATTCACAGACACCCACGGTGCCGCCTTGGGCCATATCATGAGGAAGGCGCGGGATGCAGACGTGATAGTGTGCGCAGGCGACTTTACCTTTTTTGGGAAAAAAACAAAAGCTGTTCTTGCATCCATGAACAGGCTTGGGAAAAAGGTGTTGCTCATACACGGGAACCATGAGGAGGAAAAAGATGTTAGAAAAGCCTGTGAAGGCCTGGCTAACCTTGAATTCATCCATAGGAAAGCCTGTATGCAGGGCGGATACTGGTTCGCAGGGTATGGCGGGGGAGGGTTTGCCTTGCGGGATGCTGGTCTTGAAAGGTTCATGGGAAGGTTGGAGGGAAAGCAGAACTTGGTAATTGTCACGCATGCCCCTCCTTATGGGACCAGGCTGGACCTCCTCTGGGAGTACAGGGGCAGCAGGAGCATAACAGATGCCATTCGAAGGCTTAGGCCAATCCTGGCCATTTCAGGCCACTTTCATGAGCACTTTGGGGAAAGGGATAAAATAGGAGGTACAGTGCTCCTGAATCCTGGGCCTATGGGCATTATATTGGAGGTTTAGTTATTGTTTATTCTTCCTTGGCCTTCCTCGCTTGGGCGATTCCGGGGGTGGCACTCTTGTCCTTGTTTTTTCTGGCTGGGGCCGCGTGTCAAGGACAGTTTCAAGGTTAATCGTCTTGTCTACCCCTTCTCCGCGGAGCTGGATCCATGGCTGCGATTTGTATCCTGGGCCGGGTATTCGCAACTGGCAATTGTATTTGCCATCAGCAAAGGTTATGCTTAGATAGGAGGTGTCCAAAACATGCAGCAGCCCCTCGGTTTTCTGTTCGGTTTCGCCTGATACGGTTCTTATTGGAGCGCGGTGCATCGGTTCGCCTTCCCTGCCTGCGAAAACGAATGGCCACAGCACGCCATCCGGTGTGGCAGCCACCAGAAAGTGGGCTCTGCTTTCAGGATGCATTGCGGCATAAATTGAGTATCCCTGATTCAAGCCGGTTACTTTTGGAACTCCTTTATCATAACTCAGCATTACAGCTTGTCCTATGTCAGGCGGCAGCATTTCCTGGATTGGAAATCAGCCCTTTTATATAAACATTCCTTTATAGTGGTGAACTGGAAAAAGTATTTAAAGGCCGCTTCCTTCCCGGGTCGCGTGTGGGGTGGTTGAAATAGGACTGGACAAGGTTGTGAAGAATGTTAGCCTTTCTTTTACTTTGGCGAGGAAGGATATTGAGTCTTTGCGGCTAAGGGTTTCCGAGCTTACAGGCGCTCTTAACCAGGTGGCTGAGGCGCAGAAGTCAATGGCAGCGCGCCTTGCCTCTTATGAGAACTCTGGAAAATCAAAGTCTTCAATTATTCTTGCGCCAAGGATTTCGGCCAGGCGGCCTGCTTTTTTTCTCGGCGCTGCAAGCACTATGAAAGTGCATGAGCCTTCATGCCCTTTTGCCAAGAATGTGCTTAAATCAAATAAGGTTGTGTTCAGGTCAAAGTCTCAGGCTTTCAGGAAGGGCTACAGGCCCTGCCAGTGCCTGCTGTAGGCCTGTTAACCCATCATCTGCTGGCAGTGTTCCGGCATTTCCTGGCCGTGCATCTGCCTGTGCATTTCCTGCATCTGCCCCATGTCCATGTGCCCGGCCATGCCTCCCTGCATTCCGGATATTTGGCTCATCCTGCCATTTTGCCCGCCCATCATTCCCTGCCAGGGCATGGTTCCGTTGCTCTGGTGGGCAAGCGCAGTTGCCCCTAATGCGGCTGTTATCAGCAGTGCTGCCACAGCCACTATTGCGAACGTCTTTTTCCTGTCCATTTGGCCTCACCTCACAAGGAAGGCTGTCCGGGCGCATATTACTTTTTTGCCCTGCTTACCGTTCAGAACCGTAGAATACCCTCTATTCTTTAGGCTTCCAGTTGTAGACATTATCGTGATGGTCATAATAATATACGTCAATGATGCTTCCTGCATGGTCAATTTTGAATATCAACACAAAATGCTTGTCAATATGAACGCGATTGAAGGACTGCAAAGGTTTTCTCAGGAACTTGTATCCGTGATTTGGAT
>CAZDCW010000035.1:0-15236 GCA_964504135.1 uncultured Methanosarcinales archaeon | reverse complement strand
TCCGAATATTAGTTTCCTTTGATATACGTTAAAGCAAAAACGGGTTTTCAATCAGGCCGGATGCGGCTGAAAAGACCTTTGCTATCCGAATGTGAAAGTGTAAACCTTAAACCCTTTGCCGGTTATGTCAATGCTGATGGTGTGCTCCCCATAGCTGGAATCCGCAATGTTGTACAGCCTGAACTCATCCACAAGGGCCTGCCCATAAGTCAGGTCTGCTCCTGCTGCCTGCCTGCTGTCCAGCGTCACCCTCAGGACTGCCGTATTGTCTGAGCCGGCCACAATATTCACTGATTTTGCGCTGTACCGAAGGACCATCCTGCCGCTTTCTCCCGCTAATTCCATGAAGTCCCTGCTGCTCTGCCATTGGCCCTGGAGGTAGGCCATGTTTGGCTCAATCCTTTCCGGTATTCCGTAGGTTATTGTATTTTCAGGGCTGTAGCCTTCAGGGTTTCCCAGCGGGCTTCTTATGAATCCGTAGCCGAAGTAAAGCTCTGGCGTCTGTATCTTTGAATAGTCCACTTCAGCCGCGGCAGGGCTGCTCATTCCTGTGCTTGGCTTGCTGCCTTTCAGCCTGGCAGCCCTTTCAGTGAGAAGCTGCTTTATCATCTGCTCTGTTTCCTCGTATGCGCCCTCGCCTATGTGGTCATACCTGATGTATCCGTCGGCATCTATCAGGTATTTCCTCGGCCAATAGGAATTCCTGTACGCCCTCCAGGTCTGGTAGTCGTTGTCCAGCGCTACAGGGTATCCTATCCCGTATTTTTCCACAGCCCTTTTGACGTTAGGAAGCTCCTTTTCAAAGTTGAACTCGGGCGTGTGCACGCCTATGATTACAAGACCGTCGCTTCCGTATTGCTCATGCCAGCTTTTCAGGTATGGCAGCGTCCGTATGCAGTTTATGCAGGTGTAGGTCCAGAAATCAACCAGGACAACTTTTCCGCGCTGCGATGCTATGGTGATGTTGTCAGCGTTTATGTAGGCGTGGATTCCCGCAAGTTCAGGCGCTCGCCTGTAGTCTGTTTTTTGGGCTGGAAGCTCTGATGGCTTTTCCAGCAAGGCCAGAATTCCTCCTCCGGCGAGTATCAGCCCTACTACCGCCAGTGCCAGAATCTCAATTTTTTTCATCCCAGCTCAACAAGGCTTTGCACAGGCGCAAAGCTGGCTATCCTTGCAAGGTTTCCGGTGAAGACGAGGACTCCGATTATTATCAGCAGTATCCCTGTTGCGATGTTGAAGTACCTGAGGAAGGCCTGGCTTTTTGATATGAGCGCGTAGAATTGCCTGGTGAACAAGCCTACGAGCAGGAATGGCAGGCCGAGGCCAAGCGAGTACGCAAGGAGCATGTAGAACGCGCTTCCTGGCTGCGTGATGGCCAGGGTGAATATGCTGCCGAGTATTGCCCCCACGCACGGCGTCCATCCTGCTGCGAATGTTGCCCCGAACACGAAGCTTGTAAGGTAGCTTGACCTGAATTTCCTTGGGTGAAGCTTGTGCTCTGCGTCAAGGAAGCCGAGTTTCAGTATTCCAACCACGTAGAGGCCGAACAATATGATTACCAGGCCGCCTATCCTTCCTGCCCACACCTTGAGGTCATATCCTATGCCTGCCAAAAGGCTGTTTATGAGCACTCCGAGCAGGGCAAATACGACGCTGAATCCGATTACGAAGAATACGCTGTTGGCGAATATTATTGCCTGCGCCTTTCTTTGCTTTTCCTCCAGGTTGCTGACTCCTGACATGTAGGAGAAGAACGCCGGGATGAGGGGCAGGACGCAGGGCGAGAGGAAGGAGAGGACTCCTGCCAGGAATGCTATAATGAGGGTTGCATTAGCCATTTTTCGCCGCCTTTTCAAGCTCTTCAATTATTCTGGTGCGGTCCCATTTGTCCGTGCCTCTGGCCACTACGCTGCCGTTCTTCAGGATAAGCCTTGTGTGCTGGTATGGTATCTGGAACTGCCTTTTGAGCTGCTCTTCCCTGTCAAAGTCCACCCTGAAGCCAACGATGTCCGGGTCCTCCAGCGAGTCAAAGGCTGCGAATATCTCAGGCTCATTTTCCCTGCATATCGGGCACCACTTTGCGTAGAACTCAAGATAAACGATTTTCCCACTGTCAAGAGCCTGCCGGTACGCGTCGGGCGAGTATTCGTAGTAATTGGAGACTGTTCCTGCCAGCTTTACTGCCTGCCCGGCGTCCATTGCCTCATTCTGCGGGCCTGTGCAGCCAGCTGCAATCAGGGACAACAGCAGAAGTGCAGCAAAAAGCCTCATGGTTACTTTCTGGATAGCGGCCTGTTTAAATTTCTTTGGTGCAACAATTCAATAGTTAAACAAAAAATTTAATAATTCCCCTGGCGGCCGGTGGGCCTATGCGCCGGGTGATGGTGGCTGTTGTCGGCCCTGATGAGGATGCAGGAGACGTTATCCTCAGGAGCCTGAGGGAGTTTCCTGCGGCAAAGGTTGTCCTGTTAACAGAGAGGGGCTTCCTGCCAAGATGCAGCAGGATTAAGGAGCAGCTGCGCGGCCTTGGCGTAGAGTCTGAACATATGCTGGTGGGCAGCGTGAGGAACCTGGAGGAGCTTTTCGCTGCAATCAAGGCGGTCAAGGAAAGGGAGGATTCGGTAATCATCAATGTTGACGCTGACTATATGAGCAGCTGCCTGGCCCTTAGCTCTGCATTCGTGAATGGCGTCCAGGCGATAGGCCTTATGGGTGATGCGATGATTGCATACCCCATCATGAAGTTCAGCTACTATTCCGCCCTTTCCGAGAAGAAGCTTAAGGTGCTCAGGCAGATTTTCAACAAGGGGCCTTATGATTCCCTGGAAAGCCTTGGGAAGGCCGTCGGCATGAACCTTCCGCTTATCGCATACCACATAGGCGGCGCTCCTGGGAAGCCTGGGCTGGTGGAGCTTGGCCTTGTGGAGACAGCGAAGAAAGGGAGGCGGCTAAAAGTGGAGCTCACCAAGCTCGGGGAACTCCTGGTTAAGGGCGCTGTTGAAGTGCCTGACAGCAAACGTAAGGCATAAATATGAGTTTAAACATACATTCAAACATGGCAGTCAAGACCATAACCGTTACCGAGGATGCTTACAGGAGGATTTCCTCGCTGAAGAGGCCGGACGAAAGCTTCAGCGAATTGTTTGTACGGCTGACATCCAACAAGGCTTCAATCTGGAAGTATTTTGGCGTATTGTCTTCGCAGGAGGCTGACGAGGCTCAGAGGACTGTCAGGGAGCATAGGCAAAGGGTTACGCAGAGTATGGAGGAGAGATATGCTCGTATTAGACACATCAGTGATTATAGAAATAGGAAGAAATAATCTTTCTGTGAAGACTGCATTGGAAGGCATGCCTGATAACCATCTTGCAGTGACTTGCTTCACAGTACATGAAATCAATGTATCTCGCGCTTCCAGGCTTAGCGCCCTTGTTTCTGAGCTGGAAATTGTGGATTATGGCTATTTGGATTCCCTTGAGAGCTCTTCAGTAGAGAAGGAACTCAGGCTTAAGGGAAGCCTCATAAACCAGGTGGACATTTTCATTGCAGGCATTTGCAGGGGGAGGCAACTGCTGTTGGTAACATGCGACCGCGACTTCACCAAGGTTACGGGTTTGAAGGTTCATCTTATGGAACCGCGGGCATGAATTTGCCAAAAGGCTGTTGATTAGAACGCCCCTGGCTCCATTCTCGGGCTTCTGGCCATGGCGTGCGTGTGCTTGTAGAGGTTCAGGTAGCTTTTGATGTTCAATTGCAGCTGGCTGCACGTTTCAACCAGCAGGTCCTCGAACATGCCAGTGTATGTCCTGTAGATGAACTTGTCGAATATGGTCCTGAGGAAGAAGTAGAAGGGCCTCTGCTCCCACCTGCCTTCAAAGTCCATGTACATTATGCCGTCTATGATGACGTACACCTTTCCCTTGTGCATTTTTCTTTTCTTCCCGTCTATTTCCACTGTCACTTCCTTCACTTTCAGCATCCTTATGAGGATTCTTACATTGTGCCTTACATAGTCGCTTACCTTCTTCCATGGCTGCAGTTCCAATTCTATGTATTTTCCCTCGGGTGTTACATGCTCCTGGTTGCGCAGCTCCCTCCTGTCATAGCCCTTTTCCCTCATGAAGTTGTCTATTTCCTGGTATAATTCGGTGATGTTGAATATGCCTGAGTACGATACGGTCAGGTGGTCTACTATTATTCTCTGCTCTGCCATTTTAGTACAGGTTGCCCACGCATTCCAGTCTTAGGTAGTCTTTTATGAGCTTCTGCAGCTTCCAGGTTTCGTACATCAGCGAGTCCAGGTGGATGAGCTCGAAATCCCTTTTGATTACGTATTTGTGGAGGAACCATTTCAGCCTTCTTTCCAGCTCGCTGTTCCATTTCTTTGTGCCCGCAATGTCGGCGTATCCTGTTTCAAGTCCGAAGTGCAGGTGTATGGTCAGCCTTCCCTTGACCATTTTCTTTCTTACGCCTCCTACAATGGTTTCCACTTCCTCATAGCCCCTTACATCAATGTTGACTTTTATAATGTCCTTTACAAAAGCAGTTTTTCTTCTTTCAGCCTGCCATGCGAGTATCAGTTCCGGCGGCTTGAACCTGTACAGGTTTTCGTAGAATATGAACCTCCTTGCCTTGAACCACCTGACTATGACCTTGTACATGCGCTGGAGGTCGAATACGCCCTTGTACTTGATTATGGCGAATGGGTGGAAGTCGCCTATGGCCAGCTCCTGATGGACAGGGTACACGTTTGAGAAGTCTTCCAGCTTGTTGATGCCAGACTCTGCCTGTGCCGGCTTCTGGAGCAGCTTGTTGAAGAAGGACTCGTCTGTCGCCATTCAACCGGATTCTGCGGCAATCGGATATTTAAACTTAACTGTGGACCTGGACTTCAACGTCCCTTCCGAATATTTCCTTAAGGTTCTCGAAGATTGGCTCCTTGAGAAAGACGCGTGGCGGTATCTGGACTGTTGCAAGGGCCTTCTCCATTTCCTCCAGCGAGGACGCCCTGATTCCTGAAAGCCCGCCATGCTCATTAATTGTTGCCCTTGATATTTCCTTTTCCTCGTGGTCTATGTCATGGATAATGAACGCCTCCTTTTCCAGCAGCAGGACCTCGCCGAACCTGTTGCCGTGCTTTACCCTGATTTTAGCCCTTTCCAGCTCCCTTCCCCTCTTCCGCTGCATATATTCGACAAGGTACCTCATGAAGGATTCAGCGTCCCTTCTTGTCTTTTCCACCTCTGCCTTGGTGAGCTTTCCTGCGTCGTAGTCCTCCTTTGCCTTTGTTATGGTGCCCAGCGTCCTCAGCATCTTTGCCGGTATCTTTCCGTGGTGCACCAGCTCCTTCTCAAAGGTCTGGACGATTTGCGCGTCCTCAACCTTCTCGCGGCCTTCCAGCCTCAGCACGTCCCTTATCATTGTCACGACAGAATCATAGGTTTGGAGCATGTTCTCCTTTTCCTTCATCTTCTGAATCTCCTCAAACAGCCTGTTCAGCCTCTTGAGATAGCGGTCTGCGTCCTTCAGCAGGTCGTCCACCTCCTTTCCTGAGAGCTCTGCCTTTGTCCCGTGCTCCAGGTCCTTTCTCACCTGTATGTTCCTGTCAAGTATGGCAACGAACTCCTCTTCAATCAGGTTGAGCTTTTTCACGAAGATGTCACGCATTATCTCAGGGGTTTCCTTTGGCGTTGGCGGCGGCACGCCGTAAAGCATGAGCGCTGCCTGCGAGGGCGTGAGTATTGCCCAGAATGTGTCCTCCATGCCTATTTCCTTCAGCTTGTAGTGGACTCTCTTCAGTATCTGGTCGCCTGTGCTCATGTACATCTCAATGGCTTCGCTGCTGGGCTTTACCCTTCCCATCTGGAGCAGCTGCTTCCACGGCATGAATATTCCCCTGTCATACAGCGGCACCCCGTCCCTGAGGAAGGTGAATATTATAGGGTTCGCCTCCCTTATTGAGTCCCAGAAGTCAGTGAGTATGTACACCTGGACGTTGAGCTTGTTCTTAATGCCTGTTACATCACCTGCCTCTATGGACATGCCGATTATAATCGCGCGAAGCTTGTCCTTGAGCTCAGCCCTGGTCATCCGCTTCACGTCAGTGTCATCTATCACTATGAAGACGTCCACATCACTCTTTTCAGTGGCCCTTCCCTGGATGAGGCTGCCTGCAAGGACATAGCTCACTATGTAGCGCTCAAATTTCCTGAGGACCATGCTCTTGTGCACTTCTGCGATTCTTACTGCGGCAAGGATTCCCTTGTCAAATACAGGGGCTGCTGTGCTTATCAGCGCCACCAGGTCGTACTTTGCGTCATAGCAGTTCTGCCAGAGCTCGGAAATGATGATTGTCTGGACCACAAACCTCTTGTCGGTTTCAGTCGCTATGGTCTGAATTATTGTGCTGAGCTTTGACCTCAGCTCCTCCTTTGGCATCTTCTTGCTGTCGCTGTCATCCACAAGGACAAGCACGTTGATCTGCTCCACTGGAGGCTGCTGCGGCATTTGGGGCTGGATTGTACCAGGCACCTGCGCAGGCGGCTGGAGCATCTGCGGAACAGGGGGCATCTGCGGCATCGCCTGGGGCGGAAGCTGTACTCCAGGCGGAAACTGGGGCATTCCGGGCTGCATCGGAACCTGCATGCCTGGCGGAGCCTGCATAACTCCTCCAGGAGGCATCTGCATTCCAGGAGGAAGCTGAGGCATTCCCGGGTGCTGGCCCTGCTGAGGCATGTTCGGCGGCAGAAGCGCAACTCCAACTATGTACTGGTCAAATTTCTTGAGAATATTATCCTTGAATATGTCCAGCTTTTCCTTGATTTCCTTGAGCTTTTTCTGGGCTTCCTTTGGCATCTTTATGCCCATGCGCTCAATCTCCTGCTCCCAGGATGGGGGCTGCTCCTTCTTCCCGCCTTCCTTCTGGTCCTTGCCAGCCTCTTCTTTCCCTGCATTGTCAGAAGATTCAGGAGTTTTCTGCTGCTTTTTAGGATTCTTTTTGGCCATTTCTGTCATGACGGGTTTGATTTGCTTTTATAAATCTTTGCCAACATCGTACTGGACGGAAAGTATAAATACAAGTTATACTTTGGTAATACCTATGGTAGGAATTATGCAAAAGGCGAGTGTAGGCCCGAAAGGGCAGGTGGTTATCCCGAAAATATTCAGGGAAAACATGGGCATCGTTGAAGGCCGGGAGGTCATGCTCAGCTATGACAGCGGCAAGGTAGTTATAACAAACCCCTCCGAACCCATAGATGTTGTTGCTGAAAGGATGGCGAGGGGGCGGGTTATTAAGCTTTCTCCCAGGCAGATGCGGGAAATGGCGGCAGAGCAGACATGATTTACTATCTCAGGGAAATCAGGGCAAAGGAACTGTAGCCATTCTAAATTATGTATCACATGTTAGTGGTAACCATGGAAAGCTTTTTATATTAGTGTTCATACAGAAATCCTGACATGGCAGCAGGCTATCCAGGCGCAACCCCGGGAATGGGTCAGCAGAATGACTCCTCTTTGTACGCGTTTGAGGGCTATCCTGTTGAGGAGGTCAGGCAGCGCTACTGCCGCGTGGCGTACAGGCTTCAGGACTATGAGCAGAAGGCCTGTGATGAGATAAGGCAGATGCTTGAGAGGGGCAGGTTCCGGAATCCTGATGTCATTGAGGAGAACATCCTTTTCCTGCAGTCGCTTGTGAAGAAGCTCACGCTTGTCCTGTCCAGCGAGCAGAACGAGGGCATCCTGAACAGCGAGCTGAGAACCAGGATTGAGGAGATTAAAGCCCTGTATTCAAGGCTTATGGCCCAGCTTGAGTTTGAGGAAAAGGCAAAGGCTTAAATTCGAAAAGGAGTTTCTACAATAAAACAGGTGGTGAATCATGGCTGACAATGGCAAGAAGGATACTTTGGACGAGAAAGTCGCTGAGACTGTAGCTGCATTGGACCCAGAGCAGCTTGCCAAGTGGGTTGTGGTCCCCCATCGTAAGGCTCGCGGCAAGTGGGTTATTGAAAATCCCCAGATTACTGATTATGGCAAATTTAGGGAGCATGTTGCCGGCTATGTGAAGCATCATTTCAAGTCTATTTACAAGGGAGAGCTTTCTGATGAGGAGGCTTCAGGCCAGGCTCATCAAATTCTGGAAGCGGCATTTCAAAGGCAGGGCGGGTTTGAGCACGCCTTCGACTTGTCAAGGGAGGGCAAGCTGGACGAGGTCGTCAATGCGCTTTCAACTTATTTTGAAACACAGGCGTCTGAAAGATATGTAACGCACCATATAACCACATTAGATCCTAAGGATTTGGAGGGCCGCTCCAAGGTGGTGGAGAAAGTGTATGAAAAATATCGGAGTATCCTTCCCAAGGGAACTAAGCCACGGAAGGCAGAGTTCGATGCCCGTGACCTTCCGGGCGTGATTTCGCGCTACGTTAATGCTGCGCATTCAGCCGCTACTAGTGTAGGCGAGTACAAGAAAGCAGCCTAGTAACCACTGCGTAGTGGCATAAAAGCAAAAGCTTTTTATAGGCTTATTTCTGTTCATATAGCCATGTCACTTGATGTGGTGGTAAGGCAGGAAGCAGTGCACTGGCCGGCTGATTTGCTGGAGCTTGAACACATCCAGATTGAAAAGGAGGATGGCAGGCTCAGTGAACTAATCTGGCATGATTCTGCCACGAGGCTTACACCCGCTGCTGTGCTGAAGGCAAAGGCCCGGAACCAGGCTGATTATGACCATCACAGGGTAAGCTTTTCTGAATACTACTGGAACAGCAAGCTGCTGGACAATGTTGCTGTTCTTGGAGGCTGGGTTGAGGCTTATGAGCAGCTTTACCAGCCCAACTTTGTTGAGACAGTTGATTACATCCTGAGGAACCTGTCCACAGCAGGAGAGCCTGGCTCTAACCTTGAGGAGTACAAGCAGGCTTACAGGCGCGGCTTCATTCCCAAGTCTGCATACGCAGCGGCTGCTGACCTTTGGGGGTCTGTCTTTCAGGACAGCATGTACAGGAGGCCTGAGGAGCTTGCCGCCCTCATCAATGGCCCCCAAGGGCTGGTGGCGTACTCAACCAAGGCCGGGCTTTTTGAAACAAACGGGCGTATAGGAATCGGAGGTTACGGGCCCTTCAACTTTATCAGGCTCATGAGAGAGCTGGACCGGAAGCTTGGCCTAAGCGACGATCCAAGCACGCTCAAGTATTACATAGTCGGCCACGAGCTTGAGCACCTGAAAAATCCCAACCTCTCAGAGGAGGAAGTAAGGGAGAGGCTTTATGAGAAGTACGCTGACCTTGCGAAGGACGGCTCGGATGATGAGGTTACAAGGATGTACAGGGTTGTGGCTGCCATTGCGCACGCAGTTGCTTACGGGCACGCAGGCGTCGGCGGGCTTTCAAGGGCAATGCCGAGGAAGATTTATGGCGGATTGCTGGAAAGGATTGATAATGTGCATTTCACTTCAGCAGGAAGGTGGCATGGCAGGGGGCCTTATGGCGGCAGCCTTCTTCCCCATGCGCAGGGCTTTTACAGGGAGGCCATCGGCGTAGGGCCTTTCATGGCTGATGCTCCAGTGACCCATGAGGCAGCCCAGCATGACGCAGTTCCCCATGAGGCCAGAGAACACACCGCAGAATCGCCAGCCATCAGCGGGCATTCAACGCAGGAGGCTGCGGAAGGCGCCCAGGAAGCTTATCAGGCCTCTGAGCACACAGCGGCTGAGCATACAGCAACAGAATACAGGGCTGCTGCGTGAGTTTAGGAAGGTTTATTAGGAAGTTGTGGCCGCAGGAATGCCATGCGGGAAATTTCAGGCCAGTTCAGCCAGGGAGTGGTTTATCAGCTAGCTGGCGAAGATGAAAGTATTTGGGAAACTCTTGACGCTATTTTTCCTCCAAAGAAAATTGTGAAGCTGGATGATAAGGAGTGGCGAAAGATGGTTAAAAAGCTGGGAATTTCCGTCAAAGGGCTCGCCAAGCACTCCAATTAACTTGAAATCCCACTGCTTTGAAAAGCTTTATTAAGAAGCGTGCCCTTAATGTTGCCATGGAACGCCGAAAAATAAATGGAGAGGAACTTTTCGATTACCTTGACAGGATTTTTCCCTCCACCAGTCCCTCTTTTAAGGTTCCCTTAGCAATTTGGAATAAGGCCCAGAGGGGGGACTGGGCAGCAGTGGATAAGTATTTGAGTTCACAGCGGCTCAAGCAATAATGTTATTCTCCTGTTTCAGGTCAGGCACCAGAATACGAATTTCCGCGCAGAATCATACTCATAGCCAATGCATGTGCAGAGGCTGCGGCAGATAATGCATTTCCGAAGTCTTTTCGCCGCCCTTCCCATCCGGATGAAACCGATGCGGCGGGTTTATTAAGGTTTCTTCAAAATTCCGCAATTTTTCCGACCCTATATTCCATATGCAAACATTTTTTAACAGCAGCCTGTTTTTTCCGGCTCATGACGATTGAGGTTTCTTTTCCTGACGGCAGGAAAAAGAGTTTCCGCAAGGGCATTTCATGCGCAGAGCTGGCGAAGGAAATAGGCTTCAGGCGTGCCCTGGCTGTGAAGGTAAATGATGGGCTGAAGGATTTGTCAACAGGCATTGATACTGACTGCTCTGTTAAGTTCCTAAGGTATGAGGACCAGGAGGGCAGGGAGGTTTTCTGGCACACATCTGACCACATATTAGCGCAGGCAATCTCAAGGCTTTATCCTGCAGCAAAGCTGACCATTGGCCCTAACTGGGAGAATGGCTTCTTTTACGACATAGACATGCCTCCGCTTAAGGAGGATGACCTGGAAAATATTGAGCAGGAGATGGGCAAGATTGTTTCAGCCAACCTTAAGGTTGAGCGTGTGGCAATGGACCACAATAAGGCCTTGGAGCTGTTCAGGGATAACCCTTACAAAGTTGAGGTAATAAAGGAGTCCACGGATAAGGAGGTTTCTGCCTACAAACAAGGCGAGTTCATTGACCTCTGCCGCGGCCCTCACCTGCCTGAGACAGGCCTTGTGAAGGCGTTCAAGCTCACAAAGCTTTCAGGAGCGTACTGGAAGGGCGACCAGTCAAGGCAGCAGCTTCAGAGGATTTATGGCGTTTCCTTCCCTGAGAAAAGCATGCTGGAAAATTACCTGCACATCCAGGCTGAGGCTGAGAAGCGCGACCACAGAGTGCTGGGGAAAAAACTGGAGCTTTTCATGTTCCACGAGTGGAGCCCAGGCAGCCCGATAATGCTGCCGAAAGGGACAATCATCTACAACGAGCTGATGGCTTTTCTCAGGCAGGAATATGCAAGGCGGGGCTATCAAGAGGTGATTACCCCTCAGCTTTTCAACAAGGCCCTTTGGGAGCTTTCAGGCCATTGGCAGCATTACAGGGAGAACATGTTCCTGCTCCAGGTTGATAATGAGGAATTCTCGCTTAAGCCTATGAACTGCCCCAGCCACATTCTTATCTTCAAGTCCAGAACCCGAAGCTATCGGGAGCTTCCGCTTAGGATTGCGGACTTCTGCTACCTTCACAGGAATGAGCTTAAGGGAGTTTTAGGCGGCATGACACGCGTCAGGAAATTTTCCCAGGATGACGCCCATATTTTTCTGGCTGACTCGCAGGTGCAGGATGAGATTTCGAGGCTGCTTGACTTCTTCAGGTATATTTACGTGGAGATTTTCAGGCTGGACTTTAAGGTTAAGCTCAGCACAAAGCCGGATAAGGCAATGGGCGCTGCAGAGAGATGGCAGGAGGCTGAGGCCGCCCTTGCTGACGCTCTCAGGAAGAACGGCCTGGAATATGAGCTTAAGCCCGGCGAGGGCGCTTTTTACGGGCCGAAGATAGACATTGACTTGAGGGACAGCCTGGGCAGGGACTGGCAGCTTTGCACTATCCAGCTTGACTTCCAGATGCCCGAGCGCATGGGGGCGGAGTATGAAGGCGCGGATGGGAAAAAACACGCCCCTGTAATGATTCACCGCGCATTAATTGGCACGTTCGAGCGTTTCCTTGGCGTGCTGACAGAGCACTTCGCAGGCAAGTTCCCGCTTTGGCTGAGCCCTGAGCAGGTGAGGATTCTGACTGTCGCTGACAGGTTTAATGATTATGCTGACAAGGTTTGCAAGGAGTACGCTGCCAGGGGAATACGAGCCTCTGTGGATACCCGTGCAGAGTCAATAAACTACAAGGTGAGGGAAGCCCAGACGGACTATGTTAATTACATTCTTGTTGTCGGCGAGCGCGAGGTTAAGGACAATACGGTCACTGTCAGGACAAGGGACAACAAGGTGATAGGGGCTGTTGGAGGGGACGAGTTTGCAGCCAGGCTGGCTGAGGAGATTAGTTCAAGGCGGATTGTCTAGGGCTTCTGTTTGAGCCAGGATATTGCCAAAATTCGCCTGGTGTCCCTCCGCAGGCATAAAAAAGCCCAGGCAACCAAAAGGCTTATTAAGCTAGCCGCACTTCCTTTTTATATAATATAAAAGGATGGTTGAACATGGGACAGCAGGAAGTCAGTGATTTTCTCAAGAAATACAACGCCAAATGGTTCACTTCCAAGGAGATTGCTGGCAAGCTCGGCGTTTCCACAGGCTCAGTGATTAACAACCTGTCCAAGCTCAGGAAGTCCAAGCAAGTCCTGTTCAAGCCTGCCGGAAGGGCTAACCAGTACCTTTACAAGTACAAGAGATGATAGTCCTCAGGGGCATATTCGGGGTTTTGGCCGCTCTGCTCGCAGTGATAGTTGTCCTGGCGCTTCTTATCCCGTTTTTGGCGGTTGCCGCTGTGCTTCTGCTCATCGTCTTTATTCTTAGCCTGCCCTGGCTGCTGTTCAGGCTTTTCAGGAGGCCAAAGAAGCCAAGGCAGGAGCGCGTTCTTGAGGCTGATTACACGATTAGGGAATAAATCCTCAGAAAATAGCCCTTGCGATGGCCAAGGCCATTAGCCCTGCTGCCAGTATTCCATAGAACAGCTTTCCAAACATTACTCCATACCCCCAAACCCTACATTGATGGCGTAGGGCGCGCTATTTAAAGATTGCGGTTTTTTGGGACTGCCGGCAGCAGGCCTTTTAGGAAACTTTTATATATAAGCGGGCTTGATAGTTTTCAAAATCTTATAAGTAAAAAAGAACCTTTCGGGGGTGAAATGAATGACAGACGCTTTGGCCAAAGTTGGAAGCTGGGCGTTCATTCTGGGTGTCATTATAGCGGTAGTGGCTGGTTTGGTGGATTTGGGTGGCAATAGCGCCACAGTTACCGGCTTGCTGATTGCGCTCGGAATGATTGTCGGGTTCCTGAACGTGACAGGCAAGGAGACCACAGCTTTTCTTCTGGCTTCTGTGTCCCTTGTTTTCGTCTCAAAGTTTGGGGCGGAAGTGATGGGCGCAGTGCCTACGATTGGCCCGTACATAAACGGCGTGTTCGGCGCGATTTTGACATTTGTCGTGCCAGCAACGATAATCGTGGCGCTTAAGGCAATTTATGCCCTGGCTGCAGACGAGTGAGCCGGGCTTTTTTCTTTTTTTTTTCAAAAAACTTTATATACAGTTTGCTTTCTTTACAGCTTATCGGGCCCGTAGTCTAGCGGCTATGACGTCACCTTGACGACAAAAGGTCAGAATGGTGAAGGTCCCCAGAAAATCCTGATGGTTTGGGGTATTCGAATCATGGCGGAAGTCTGGGCGGGCCCATTCTCTTCGTGGCAAGGAGGCCGGGATGATTTAGGCTGAGACTGCTGGTTTTGGCGCCCCTGAATCCCGATTTTCACTGTTGAACAGGTCGAGGCAGGCTTGACTCATTTCCTTATATCTTATTTTCAGGCATATGCTTGAATTGCCTGTCTTTGCGGCAATCTGGGTGTAGCACATGGACTCGTAAGTTGCAGATTCTGTCAGCGGGCATTTGCTTTCATTAAGTGCGGCTATGGCAACCTTGAAGTGGCAGGCCTTTCTCGCCTCGCCCTTGAGCACCTCCTCGCATATTGCCGAGTCCTTTGTCTGCTCTGCGATGGCGCCGAAGCACTCATCCCTGTCCTCGTTGGGCAGGCTCCTGCACGATTCTGACTGATTCGTGGCCATTGCCACCTGTTTTATGCACGCCAGCCTCCACGCATTATCCGGCGTCTGCTGGCATAATGCCATGTCCTTCATGTTTATGCTTATCTGCGCATAGCAGTAACCCACTGACTTTGGATCCTGCGCCTGGATGCAAGCCTCTGAGCTGTTATTGTTGATGGCCACCTGCGCAAAGCATCCGCTGCGCAATGGGCTGCTTGTTATCTTCGTACAGTTCTCAGCAGAGGTTGAGTTGCTTGCGAACTCGTAATAGCAGTTGTTCCTTGCCGGGCCCCCGGCCGTGTTCTGGCAATCGCTGCCTTCTTTCGGCTGGCATCCTGCGAGTGCAAGGAGAACCAGAATCACCACAGCAAATCCCACTTTCATTGGCTGGCGTGAGCTGGCCGCTGGATAAAAATTTTACGCTTTTGGCTCTGGCTGCCAACCACCAACTATTTTGAGGCCGTGAATGTGGCCCTGTACTCTGAAGCCTTGATGTCAACTTCACTGCCAGGGTATGGCTCCACGGACAGCAACGTTAGGTTGAGCAGGCCAACGGTTGCGCTGGCCAATCCAGGATGCCCTGCCCTTAATGTAAGGTTCTGCTCAGCTGATGACCTGCCCTCAACGTCAATCACCCTTATCAGCGTGACTGCCTGGCCTTCCCACACGCACATTACCTCCTTGGGACACCGCGAGTCCTCAACCACGCCCACAAATTCAATAAGGAACTCGGCTGCCCTGAAATTCATTCCCGGCGAAAGGGTAACCGGCGTGCCCAGGCCTTCATTCCTGCTTGTTTGAACCTCTATCCAGAATCCAAAGATCAGCGAGCCTCCAAGCAGCAGAAGCAGAAGCAGGGCAAGGTTCTTGTATCGCATGGCTTGCTTTTGGAGTGGAGATTTATAAAGCTTTACGCCGGGACTGGGATTTGAACCCAGATACCCTCTCGGGAACTAGCTCTCAAGGCTAGCGCACTACCAGATTATGCGATCCCGGCATGTTGTCCTTTGGTTACGATTTCTACTGCCCATCCGGGAGCGCGACCAAAATCCGCAGATTTTGTGTATGCGATCCCGGCATGTTGTCCTTTGGTTACGATTTCTACTGCCCATCCGGGAGCGCGACCAAAATCCGCAGATTTTGTGTATGCGATCCCGGCATGTTGTCCTTTGGTTACGATTTCTACTGCCCATCCGGGAG
>CAZDCW010000034.1:0-15512 GCA_964504135.1 uncultured Methanosarcinales archaeon | reverse complement strand
CCTACGTTTACTTAAATATTTAGCATATATAAAGCTTATGCCGCGGACGCCTAATCTGGTTTGGCGGGTAGTCAAGACCTATCTGTCCGAAAGGATGTCTGGGTTCGAAACTATTCTGGGCGAAAATCCCGGCCGCGGCGCATTCTATTTCAAATCAGCCCAACTTTTCTCAAGTAATCCCTTGCCTTCTCCTTGAAATCAGGCCCGCTGAACATCCTGCCAAACAGCTGTGAGCTTGACTTCATCTGCGATTCAATGAGCATCTTCTGCTGGGCGAAATGCCTGTTATCCTTCTTCAAAGCCTTGGCATATAACTCCACAAAGTCCATTCTTGACAGGACCTTAACCATTTTCTTTAATCAGCCTCGCGAATTTATCAAGCTTTTCATCACTTATGCAATCGGCAAAAAACGCCCTTAAATGCCTGGCGTCCTCCAGATCCTTTTCAGTTCCCAGAATCAGCTCCTTGTACAATATCTCAAATTCAATAGGCGGAGCATTAAACTCAAAGCCATCAATCCGGATTTTCTGCGGGTGGTTGAATTCAAAGAACTGAAGCGCGATGTTAATCGGAATCAGCTCTAAATTGGGGAACATTTGGTCCTTTCTGGCAAAGCGCAGCGGCAGCATATCCTTATGATAAGGCAGCAATTCTGGGGCACTATCACCCTGGTAACACCAGTAGCCGGCGTCATCAAGAGCCTTGAACAGGCCAGCGAAATGTTGCCCACTCATCTGCGGCATCAGTATGTCAACATCCTCTGTGCCCCTTGACCTGCCTGTTGCTATGCTGACATACCCGCTCACCACAAGATAGTCTGAGTGCTTTTTCAGCACGTCAAGGAAGTCGCGGACAAAAATATCCAGGGCAGTCAGTTCCCTGTTCAGGACGATTGTTCCTGACTGGACAGTATAGCCTGCTGCCATGCTTTTCAGGCGTAGTTACGCCTATAAAAATGCTTTCCAGAAACCCTTAAATACGCTGTGAGGCTACCTTTCCCTATGCAGGTGGAAGTTAGACAGGCGAGGCTGGAGTTCAGGGATTTGAGCTTTGAAAAGCTGGAAGGGGGGACGAGGATTAATTTTCTAAAAACCTTTTACTTTGATGTGGAAAATGAAACACTGGAACGAATTGGCCAGTTTGAAACTGAGGGGAAATCAATAACCTTTGAAGGGTCAACCGATAATGCAGCCCGGGCCAGGTTCAACCAGATTCTTGACCATGGTTTTGCCAACATGTATAACAAGGTCACAAAAAAGCCTTCCTACTACATCCACAGGTACAGCGGCATACCGTTGATAGGAAGCAATGCCTTCGGTCTCATTGACAGGAACACGAACATCATAGAGGTAAAACCGCTTACAGGATGCAATGAGAATTGCAATTACTGCAGCGTAGATGAAGGATTAAGGACAAGGAAGGTTTCTGAGGTTGTGATTGAGAGGGAATACCTGGTTCAGGAGTTTAGGAAGCTTGCAGAGTTCAAGGGATGCGAAGTCGAGGCCTACATTAATTCTCAGGGCGAGCCAACGCTTTACGGCCCGCTTCCCGAGCTGATAAGCGACCTTAAAGGCCTGGAAATGGTGAGGGGGGTGGTGATGAACAGCAACGGCTCTCTTCTTGACGAGGATTACATTGACCGGCTGGCGGCCGCAGGCCTTAAGCGGCTTAACCTTTCGCTGAACGCCATTGACATCCAGAAGGCAAAGATAATCTCTGGCTGGGGGAAGTATGATATTGAAAGGATAAAAAGGATGGCTGCATACGCTGCCGGAAAAACAGAATTGCTCATAGCGCCGGTATGGCTTCCAGGATATAACGACGATGAAATACCCAAATTAGTCGAATTTGCATTGGGCATTGGTGCAAAAATAGGAATTCAGAACTTCCTGTATTACAAGCGGGGAAGAAACCCGGTGACTCCGATGAAATGGGAGGATTTCTACGCCAGGCTTGCGGGCCTTGAGAAAAAATATGGCATAAACCTGACAAAAATGGACCTTGCGGATGAGTTCAGGATAAGGCCGACAGTAAACCTTCCAAAACCGTTCAGAAAAGGGCGGGTAGTAGATGCCGAAATTAAAATACCGGGAAGGTATCCAAACGAAAAAATAGCTGTGGCCGGAAACAGGAACATAACAATCAGCAACTGTCCCAGGAGCTCAGGGAATGTAAGGGCGAAAATAATAAGAAGCAAGCATAATGTGTTTGATGCGATTGCAATATGAAACTCGTGTCTAAGCACTGGATCATTTTTGCTGCCCTCAGCGTAGTATTCCTCGCCATCCAGGCCACGCACTTCAGGTACTCAATCAGCGATGAGAACACCTACATATATATGGCCAAGGCAATTACTGAAGGCCAGGTGCCGTACAAGGATTTCTTCTATGCGCATCCTCCGCTTCACATTTATTACCTCGCCCTTTTTTACCTCATTTTCGGGCTGAACATTTTGGTTTTAAAGGCAACCGCTGTAATTCCAATCGTTGCAGCGGCTGGCCTGATTTTCTGGATGCTGGGCAAAAGGCAGCTTTGGGCAGAGGCCCTGTTGTTCACAGCCATCTTTTACTTTGCCTATGACACAATGCGCTTTTCAACATTTGCCGTCTGGATAACCCTGGCCACATTTATCCTCGTGCTGGCGGCTGTGCTTGCGGTGGAGAAAAAATGCACATGGGCTGGGGCTGCCGCGGGATTTGCAGGCATGGCAGGGTTTCTCTCTGTTGCAGGAGCCGCAGCTATTGGCGTTTATCTGTTCCTTGCGGACAGGAAGGGGGCAATCAGGTACATGGCCGCTTTTGCGGCTGTTTTCATTGCTGCAAACATCGCGTTAGGCCTTCTTCTCCCAGGTTATTTTGAGGATGTTTTGGAGTACCATTTATCCAAGCCAGGTGAAGGTGGGAACAAGGGCTCGGTCTTTGTGGAAATGGCAAAGAGGAATCCGCTATTATTCGCGGCTGTGGCGCTTTTTGTCTTTTCAGGCAGGAAGGCCAGGCATGCTTATCTTATTCCAGCTGCTGCTGCGCTTGGCTTGGTTGGCGCATTGATTCTGGTTGCCAAGGTATATGGCTACTATTTCCTGATGGCGCTTCCATTTTTCGCCGTCCTTGGGGCCCATGGAATAACAAGCCTTATTTCCAGGGTCAGTGAGGACAGGGTAAGGCAGGCATTGCTGGTTTCCATCGGGATAATTGCAGTCTCCGGAGCGGTCAGCGCATCCTATTATTACAGCAATACGTATCAGGATTTCTACGAGGCGCAGCAGGTTGCAGATTATGTCAGGGCAAATTCAGGGGCAGGGGACGCTGTCTTCGGCGACGACTCAGTAACGCCTCTTGTTGCCATTCTGGCAGGCAGGCCTGTTGCCCCGGGATACATTGACAGCAACAGCCTGAGGTGGAGGTCTGGGCTTCTTGGCATGAACCAGACCATCAGGGAAATAGAGGCTGGCGCTGCAAGGTTTGTTATTGTCCGGAGGCTGAACAACGGCGTGGGCAGCTTCCAGTTCGGCCCTGCTTACATCGACGAGTTCAGGGAATTCCTGAAAAAGTGCAGGGAGGCTCTGAAAATTAACACATCAAGGGGCGCGGAGTTCCAGGGCTCTTTCTTCTGGCATGAGTTCTATGTTTATGACTGCATAAATGGGCAATGAGCATTGCAAACCAGTGAGCGCCAGGCCGTACACGTTGGCGAATACAAATACGCTTAGGCGTATTTGCACATTTGCCCGCAGGCAAATTGTGTCCCGAAAGGGGGATGCTGGACCTGAGGTAGCCACAGCCCGCTGCTTTTTAGTTTAAACTTTAGCTATACTCTTTCCGCCTTCCTCCAGAGGTGGTCAAAATAGTTCTCCAATGCCCTGGTAAGCTCATGCGATTGTATCACAATCGATACCCTGTCCACAGGATTTTTGGGGTTGACTATCATCTGATATGATTCGGTGCCGTCGCAGATTGCAAGCCGTATCTCCTGGACAGGATAATATCGGACTTCCACCCCTGCCCTTTTCATGCTGCGCATCAGCTTAACGCCGTCTTTGCTTTTCCTGGTGGCGAGCATGTACACTTTGACACCTCTCCGGATGCAGTTTGCCACCTCTCTAATCATTGCGTGCGGTATGTACTCAAAGGTGAACATGTCCTTGACGTATTTTCTGGCCGCAACAAACTTATGGATTACCAATGGATGCGTGTTTTTTTCTCCTCGGTAAACGGTTATTTTTTCAGATGTATCCTGCTCCCTGTATTTTCCTTTGGCGAGGCTTTCCAGCCTGCCGGGCAGTGTTTCTTCAAGCTCCTCAAGCTGCTGCTTTTTGGAGTTGAGGAAATGCCGCACCGCTATTTTTGGCTCGACTGCCTTGAACTGCTTGGGCTTTACCTCGAGAACGGAAACAAATTTCTTATCCGCAAGCCTGTACAAAACCTCGTATATCTTGCTCTGTGGCACACTGCTGGCTTTGGAGAGTGCCCGGCTTGTCATAGGGCCATTCTGCAGCAGTGAGATGTAAACCTGCGTCTCGTATCCTGTCAGCCCAATCTTTCTTAGCTCTCCTTCCATTTTTAACTTTCCTTGGTTAAATTAACCACTTAAAGTGGTCAATAATATTTAAATATTTCGCCTTAGCTACCCGATAGGAATGAATAAGCTAACAGTGGCTTATGTAGAAAGATTCAGGGCAGCGTATGAACGCTTTGTTGTCAAATTAGGGATGCAGTTCGTCAATCCTGTTCCCGCGATAAACGACGGATACTTGCATTTCCTGAACGCAAGCTTTGATGGGTTAAACCTTGAGCAAACGAAGGCCAGGTCCTTGCTGGAGCCCTGTGTGGAGGCAAATTTTGGCGCAATCCAGCCCTGCGTGCGGGCAGAGGACGCAGTCAGGACAGGTTATGACCTGCTGCACCTGGGGATGTTTACTATTCTTGGAACTGCCACTTGGAAATTTGAGAGGCTAAGCCCGCCACAAATGGCAAGGGGGACAATTGGCGAATTCATGGGATTTTACAGGGACTGTTTAGGAATGGATCCTGAGAGGTTGAAGATATTCTGCTTTGGCGGCGCCACTGTAAGGGAAGCATCAAAGGGCGTCATCAGCAATGATGAATATATTCCTCCGGATGGCTTTTCAGAGGAATTGTGGAGGGAAAAAGGAGTGGAAGGCTTGTTCAGGGAGCACACCAATGAAACATACCTCCTCCATCTTGGCAGGCCGTATAGGGAGCACCATGCAGGGTACAGGAATGATATTTTTTACATTCTCGATGGTGGTACTGCCTTTGAGATTGCAACGCTTAATTTTATAACCCATCAGACTACGATTGAAGGTGGGAGAATCACCGGAATTAAGCCGCTGCCTTTCTCTCTTAGGGAAACTGCATTTGGACTGGAAAGGTTGCTTGCCGCCGGGCAGGGCACTGCTGACCTTTATGAGCTTCCGCACATAAACCCGCTGGTTAAGGCTGCTGAGAAAGGAATATCTAACCCAGTTAATGCGATGGCCTTTGCTGATGCTTTGAGGGTTGTCCATTATGTCATGGTTGACACAGGGGGCTATGATGGCTTGCAGGGGCATAATCTTAGGGCGCACAGGCAGGAGGTCAATAGATTCATGCGCATTGTTGAGCCTGGAATGGCAGAGTTTGGCAAAGGCTGGCTTGGCGACTTGTTGAAGCTTAATGCTGATTTGCAGCCCTGGTCTCCCCAGCTCCAGCAAGGTTGGCAAGGGGTTATTGAGGCTGTTGAAGTGTATGGCAGGAGAAGGCAGCAGGTTACAGATGGAAAATAGCAGGAAATTTTTTATGATTGCAGTATTCTGTAATGCAATAGCTCAAGCCTTTCGATTGGTCGAGCAGTCAAACACCAGAAAGTCCGCCCAGAGGGGGTCTTTGTAGGCCTTATCCAAGCGGCAGTTTTCAGTCAAGAACTCCCCGGTCTCCTGCAGGCTTCCAATCCCGTACAGGGGCCTTACTATGAAAAACCTGGGCTTCAGCCTTTTGGCCAGTTCAAGCTCGGATTTGATGTCTCTCACTCCGGACAGGTAGGCCATCTCGTTTGTATCCGCTATGTCTGCCATTATCCTGCGGCCTGACAGCAGGGCAACTAAGGGGGCGGACGTCATGTCGCCAAATATAAGGTCTCCTTCCTTGGAATTGGCCTTTACATAATCTGCCATCTCCTGCCCTGTTTTGAACTGGGCAAAGTCAAACTGCCACAGGTGGCTTACTGAAAAGGCCGCATTTGCAGCTATAACAAGCAGGACTGCAACTAAAGCATACTTCTGCCATGACAGCTTCTTCAGGGAGGAGTCAACTGCTACGCCTGCCATTACGGCCAGGAATGGCATTGCTATCAGGAAATAGAAGCTGAATATCCTGCTCAGGCCAAGGAGGAAGACAAGTGAAGCCCCAGCCGCTGCTGCAAAAACCATTAGCCGCCTGTTCCAGAGCACAATGGCCATTGATGCTGCAGCAAGAAGAAGCCAGTTCTGGGCGGCAAACTCTGCGAAGAGCTGGAGGGTGTTGCCTTCCACTGCTGGCTTCAGCAGGTGGAATTTGTAGACCGAAACAAAATAGTCTGGTGAAAGGCCCGATAGCAGCAGATTTGCAGATAGGAAGACTGCGGTGAAGGCCGATGCTGCCGCGGCAAATGACCTGAAACGCTTCAAAAGCAGGAACCCTAGCAAAACAGCTATTGGAATCAGGCTGAGCAGCCTGGTGAGTGCAGCAAGGCTGAAGAACAGGCCTGCGAGTAGCGGCTGCCTCTGCATGAGCCAGAAGCCCATTAGCAGGAAAAATACAGCAAGAGCAACGCCTGTGAAGTAGGTAGCCTCGAACAGCGCCCTGTAGCTGAACAGGAAGAATGCTGAGGACAGGAAACCGGCAAGCTCTCCAAAGTGTGCGCTGCTAATCCTGTAGACCAGGTATCCGGAGGCTGCCATGGCCAGGAGTGGCACAAGCTTTAGCATAGGAAGGCTGAACCCGAACAGTTTGAAGATGGCAGCTCCAATTAAAAGTTCAACGGGTGGATGCGCGTAGAAGAAATCCTTGTACGGCAGATTGCCTTCAGAAACCAGCCTGCTCATGTAGAAGTAAACATTCTCGTCAGAGTTTTCAAGGTGTGGGAGGCCTTTGAATTCCACTGCAAGAAACAGCAGGAGCAGCAGCAGGGCAGCAATCTTTGAGATAGGAAGCTCAGCCTTTTTTTCCATTTGCAGCCCTCAGTGCTGCCGCGCGCTCAAGAAGCTCCTTTGCCCTTGGGTGGCCGAGCCTTGCAGACTCTTCAAAGGAAATTGCCGCAGCTTCATTATCCCCCAGTTTCTGGTGGACGAGGCCTATGTTGAAGAGTGTGGAGGCAGAGGGCTTTAGCCGCATGGACTGTGCGAATGTTTCCCCTGCTTTTTTGATGTCGCCAAGCTGTACATAGGCGGCTGCAAGGTCGTTGAGCACAAGAGGCCCATCAGGCTTTATTTCCAGCGACTTCCTGAAGTATTCAGCCGCCTTTGCATAGTCTGCCTTGAACCTGTAATGGACAAGTCCTATGTCAGCGTAGGCCTTTGCCTTGTTCTTGAAGCTTCCAAGGTTCTTTTCCATGAGCTCTGCGTACTTTAGCTGCTTCTGCCTGAAGTATTCTGCTCCCTTAAGCTCAGGGTAATGATAAACTGGCAGTTCAGGGGCAAACACTACGCTGGCCTTCAGCTTTGAGAGGCTGTCGTCAACTGTCTCATGCACCATTCCTTCAAATCGTATGCCTTTTCCTGTCTTGAACATCCTGATGATGAATGATGGGTAGAAGCCTGCAAAGCCCCTTTTTTTCTCAGGAACAAATCCGAACGCCTGCGTGTTGCTGAAGTTCTTTTGTATGAACATGTAGGCGTCGCAGTTGCCGTCCGCCAGCTTTGCAAGGCGCCCGGCGTCGCCTTCAAGCAGTTCTTCGTCAGCATCCAGTACCAGTATCCAGTCGCTGCTTGCCTTTGAGATGGAGAAGTTCCTTGCCTTGCTGAAGTCATCCACCCATTTGAAATGGTATACCGAGGCTCCAAGCTGCCTTGCAACCCCTGCTGTATTGTCAGCCGAGCCTGTATCAACTACAATTACCTCGTCAACGAATGGCTTTACGCTGTTTATGGCCCTTCCGATTGACTGTTCCTCGTCCTTTGCTATCATGCACAGGCTTATTGTTGCCATTTCCAGCAGATGAATCCTCCAATTAGCAGGCTTAGCAATGACAGGGCTAAGCTTATATAAAAGGTTGATGGCAGGTAAGTGAACTCCACCTTTTCCTGCCTGGTAACCCTGGCAGCCACAAGGCCTTCATGTGAAATTGCTGGCTGTCCGTCTGCCTTCCAGCCAGGCAGGTAGTTCTGGTTGTAGACCAGCGTGCCAGGCTCATCAATTCCTTCAACAACAACCTTGTTTGGGGAGAAGAAGCTTAGATTGTAAGTCTTGTTGGTTTCAGCAATGTAGGCGTTTCCTATGAATCCAGGATACGGCTCTCCGTTGTCATAGAATTGCGGCACGACCCTTATCCGGGGATGGACTCTTTCGTAGCAGTTTACAGTGTCCAGGTTCTGCAGCATGTTTGGGTACTGCGAGCTGAACTGGTCAGCCACAGCCAGGTGCACATACTCCTTGTGCTCGTATGGGTTTATTTGCAGCGGCTCTGAGTCAAATGCGTTGTTCAGCAGCGGCCTGGATACAAGTATCAGGTCAGCCAGGACAAGCACTATGATTATTGCCGATATCCAATGCCTGTTGATTGGCTTGATGTCACTTAGGGATTTGGCGGCAAGCAGTGAGGCGCAGAACACGAATAGTATCAGCAGCCTGGATGGGCCGTGCAGGGCTCCGATTACCGGGATTTCCTTGATAATCTGCCAGGCGGGTATTGGCGAGTAGTCTCCCAGGCTGAGGACAAGGAAGGCAAAACCAATTACTAGCAGCTTCCACGTCTTCCTGTACAAAATCACTGAAAGCAGAAGCAGCACCAGTCCAAGTATGCCTATGTACGCTGAGTATTCGTGCCAGCCCCAGGCTACCTTTCCCTGGAGAGTGGCTCTGACAAGTTCCTCTCCGTTCAGGGAAGCCCTTCCGGTGGCAGCGTCATTCGCAGGTATGTTTTGCTCCCTGCCGGCAAGGCCTTGGGCAAGCATGCCAAAGCTGCTATATTGCCTGTCCTCAGCAGATAGGCCGCCTGTGAACTGGAGCAGGGGAATAAGCTTGACTGCGGAAATGCCCAAAGCCAAAACCAGGACAGCAGCCACAAGAATCACAGGCTTAAAGCTCTTGCGCTCAACTCCATCAAGGGCAGCATAAAGGGCCAGGAACATGCATGTAAAGTAAAAGGGATATATCCCTCCTGAGAGGAACATTACAGCCAACACAGCCGCAGACGCCAGGATGGCTAATCTCCGGGTGTAGCCTTCCAGAAAGAACAGGACTGCCCATGGCAGCAGCGCGAATGGAAGGAAAGTTGTGTGTCCCACCGCTACCCGTGCCGAAAACCAGCTTGAAAGCATGAACAGGCCAGCAGCCAGGTAAGCAGGCAGCACTTTTACTCCAAGCTTCCTTGCCAGCAGGAACATTCCAAAAAGGCCCAGTACAAGGTAAACAATAAGTTCAATCTTCAGCCCCGCCACAGGCCCAAAAAGCAGCACTGGCAGGAAGAATGGGCTTAGGAATGTGCTTTGCGGGTTCGCCAGCAGCGGGCTTCCCCCGCAGTAAAAAGGGTTCCATAAGGGAATCTGCCCGTACTTTACCATGGAAATCCACGCAGAGCCGTGGTAAAAGAAGTGCTGGTCCCAGTCATACCCGCCCCAGTTCTGGATATTGGAAAGCACTGGCGCAGCAAATAAGACTCCGGCAAGGAGGCATATCAGGAAGGCTGCCCTTTTTTGGCCAAGGAAGTCCATTACGGCAAATTGGTGGTGGGCGTATCTATAAATTTTATCCGGTCATGTGTTTGCACATCGAGTTAAACCCGATAGGGGCATCTTAAGCCAAGTCAGCCACAGCCCCCAAATCAAGCGGAGCTTGATTGGGCCCAATTACGCCCAGAGCGTAATTTGGGTGCTATTAGTCAAGAGTTTAAAGTTAATTGTCAAAAGGCTAGCTGCATAAAAGAAGAAAATTAAGAAAAAGATAAAAAAAGGCCGTTAGGCCGTTTTTTTTATTTAGGCTGATGCTTCGGTTGTTGCGGCTGCCTTTGGAGCAGGTGCGCTCACTGAGATGTCAGTGAAGCTTGTTCCTGCCACCACGACTTCCTTGCCCACGAGCTTGCCCTTGTAGGTCTCGTAGTTGGAAAGCACTCTTGCGGCACGCCTTGTGTCCATTGCGCTGTAGCCAGCTACAAGCAGTGCAACGTTGTTGCCGTTCTCATACAGCTTCAGCATTGCCTTGCCCTCCTCGAAGCCTGCTGTACAGTCTGCTGGGTTTCCCATTAGGGCTGCAGCAGCTGTGTTTGCGCATGGTCCGCCTACGACTATGGCGTTCACACCCTTGATGTTGGGCACTTCAGATGCCAGCTTGGCACTTCCAACCTCAATTGGCGTTGTCTCGTAGTAGACGACCTCGCCTTCCTTTGAGGTTGTCTCTGTCTTGCTCACCGCACCAGATGTCACGAAGACATTACCTCTGGTTGAACTCTTAGGCACCCAGACGCTTACCTCATCCTGGTCTGTGGCGGTTGTGCTCTTCTTGTCGTAGACCACTCTCATGCCGTATTGGCCGAGGCTTGTCCCGTCATCCGCGAGGAAGTAGGTGTAGCCCTCGTACTTTACAGCACTGTCGCCAATCTGGCCGAGTCCTGTTGACAGGGTTGTGGTTGCAACGTCAGCCACGTTGTCGTAGGTTCCGTTCACAGTGCTAAGGTCGAGCTTTCCGTCGCTTGACACTGTGAAGACAACACCCGATACGCTTCTCTGGCTGTCCTCATCCTGTGGCGAGGTTATGAGCACCTGTGTGATGTTTCCAACACCGCCGTTTACAATCACTTCCCCTCCGCCGTTTGGATTGGAGGTCAGGTTAGGTCCAAGCGGGCCGCTCAGCTGAGGCAATGTTATGTATGCCTCGTTGAAGGTGTAGATTCCGTCATTGGAGTCATCACCAACTGCATTCTGGCCGATTGTTCCTGAGCCATCCATGTCCACCTTTACAGGCGAGCTTGATGCGTCTGACGATACCTGTACCCTGTAGGTGTTTCCGTCAAGCACCAGGTCTCCTGTAAGGCTGGCGTATGTCACTTCAAATGTGTCGCCTGAACCGACATCCTTGAACTTCACTGTTCCTGAATTGTCAGTTGTACTTGAGCCAGGCGCTGCGTCCTTGAACTGCAGTATCCTGCTGTACTTGTTCTTGCTGACAAGCAGGTAGTCGTCCTTGGTTATGTTCTGCGTCTCGTTCAGGACCAGTGTCCGCCTTGCGGTGGTTGACGTTGACTGGCCAAGGGTTATGTTTCCTCCAACCAGCGCGAACAATGGCGAGGAGTAGGATATTCCTGCCTTGTTCTTGAACTGGATCTTGTAGTCCTGGCTTCCAGCCGGCTTTATCTTGATCTCGTCTGGAGATTCAAACGTCAGCCCCTCGTACTTGTAGTCAAACCCGTTCAGGAAGAACACTCCCTTTTCTCCCTCAACAGCCTCTGCGATGGCTGAGCCGCTCTCGCCCTTGCCAACGTACAGGACAGATGACGGGTCGTAAAATATCTCTATTGAGCTTATCGTCACCTTGGAGCTGCTGTCGTTTGTGCCTGTGTCTGTTGCGGTGACAATGTCTGTCTTCACGTAGCTGGAGTCCTTTGAGCCGATTGTGACTGTTCCTCCAGCTCCCTTTGTGAAGGTTGCGGTGTCTTCCAGCACTATCTTGGATGCTCCAACCGTGAAGTCAACAGCCCTCTTGCCTCCTGCAAACTCCTGGGCCAGTATGTCCACAACGCCGACTTCTGTTCCGTCAGTCAGCCTGAATGTGTCCGACTCCTTTAAGGAGTCTGTGACCTGGCCATTCACAATAAACTTGGCTTCTGTGGAGCCTACAAAGTCCAATGTAACTTCGTAGTCCTTTCCGCCTACTGTGAAGGTCTTTGAGTCACCCTCATTCATGACATCCCTGACTGCTCCGGCCATCAATGTCAGCTTTACGTTTCCGTATGCTGTGTGGTCTGCCTTCAGTATTTCATACTCCTTTCCGAGTATCTTAATCTTCTTGTTCTTGACATCCTTCAGGTGGTTTGTGCCAGAAGTCGCGTGGTCGGACTTCAGTGCAGGGCTGAAGGACAGCTTAAGGTTGTATGCATGCGTTGTCGCTGATGTGGTGTTCCTGGGCAAGAGCAAATAGTCTGCCGGAACATTGTCAACGTGCACTTCAGCATCGTTCTGCGTGTCCCTTAGGAACCTGACATATGCATACTTTGGCAACTCCAGAATCTGGGTGTATGTGTGCGTGCCATACTGGTTTGTGATTGAGCCATCCTGCAGGGCCTTCAGGTCACTGCTTGTGATTGAGGTCCTGATGGATGTAAGGTTCTCACCAAGCTCAAGCAGGTTCGTTGACTCCTCCACCTTTTTGGAATCTCCTGCAAGGCTTACAGATGAGCCTCCTCCTGTGTTGACTGTCTTCTTGACCTTTGCAGCGTACTGCAGGGTTGTTGCGACATCAACAGAGCCTATTACGTCTGAAGAAGCAGCCTCATCTCCAACAACCAGCACGGCGTTGAACTTGCCATCCTGGACGAATGGGGCAGGGTAATCCTTCAAATCAGCAGCAGCTGCGCTCATGACTGTCGCGCCAACAAAAGCTGCACCGACACCCAAAGCCATTATCTTCTGAATGGTTTTTCTAAAATTCAATCTAAACACCTCCGAATTTTTGGTTGTTGATTATCACTTTCTTTAACAGTTGCGGTAGCCATTTAGGTCACACAAACAATCGTTGGTATTTAAAGTTTTTGGAATTCCTATATTCTGCAACAGTTACATTGCAGAACACGGTTCCTTCCTGTTTGATTTGCCAGCCGGCTTTATAAATATTGTTGAGGCTGAACATATAGTTTGTAATGCGGGGGACGTGACATCCGCGCAGCATCGCCGCGATTCGAACACGCGCAGGCACTAAGCCACCAGGTCCTAAGCCTGGCCCGTTTGGCCGCTCCGGCACCCCCGCACAGCCAGCAGGGCCTCCGGGTATGTATATAATAGTTGCGTTTGGGCAGGCATTACAGGCTGGTGGCATTTGACTTTTCTCTCCGTGTTCAATTTTAGGGGAGTTGACATTGCAGAACAGTGCACGAAGCCAGACAGTGCACGTAACGAACCTCCTGAAAGGGGCGGCTGAAGCAAGGCAGGAACAGCCTGCTATTAGTTATTGTACACGGGTGGGTTCCAATGGGGGTCTTAGATGTATGTGCTCCACACCCGGCTAAAACAATAAATCTTTTAAACTAGAGCCCACTCCGATTTTTGGATTCTAAGTGATGGTCATGATAAAGCCGGTTGACATTGATCCTTCAGTGTTCGTCAAGGAGCTTGCTGCAAGGCTGCAGGAATACCCTGAGATAAAGGCCCCGGGCTGGGCGGTGTTTGTCAAGACAGGAAGGGACAGGGAAAGGCCTCCTTTGCAAAGGGACTGGTGGCATGTCCGCTCTGCAGCGATTTTGCGGACAGTTTACAGGCTTGGCCCTGTGGGCACTTCCAAGCTCAGGACAAAGTACGGTGGCAAGAAAAACAGGGGTGTTGCAAGTGAGCACGCCTACAAGGGCTCGGGAAACATCATCAGGACGATTTTTCAGCAGCTGGAAAAGGCAGGTTTGGTGGCGCAGGCAACTAAGGGGCTGCGCAAGGGAAGGATTATGACTCCAAAAGGGGCTAAACTCCTTAACAGCCTTGCAAAGGCCCTTTCAGGCCCATTGCCAAAGAGGCCAAAGGCTGCTGCTGAGCCAAAGCCAGAGCCGAGGAAGGCAGAGCCTAGGAAGAGGAAGGATGGAAAACGAGTTGGACCAGATAAGGCAGCGGAAGCTTGAGATGCTTCAGAGGCAGGATCAGGCTGCTGCGCAGATGGATGAGGAGCAGCAGGCCAGGCAGCAGATTGGCGCGCTGGAGGCTTTTGTAAAGCCAAAGATGGCCAGGGAGGCGCTGACAAGATATGGGAACGTTAAGGCAGCCCACCCTGAAAAGGCGGTTCAGCTTCTGGTAGTGCTGGCCAGGCTTATCCAGGCAGGAAGGATAGACAGCGTAAGTGACTTGCAGATGAAGGAACTGCTTAAGAAACTTTCAGAACCCAGGAGCCAGGGTAGGATAGTGAGGAGATAAAATGGCGCAAAGCGGCATGGATGCGTTGGACAGGGAAGTTAAGGTATGCAAACTCGGATGGACTCCTGAACACTGCGAAATGTACAGGATTGTAGGGCCGAACATGGGAATTATGCACAATCAGACTGCGGCCGAAGTCCGTAAGCATCTGGAAGGTCTTGCAAATCGGGGGGACATTAGTTATTTTTGTGAGGCAACCACCCCTCTTGAACAATCAGTTTGGGAGCGCTCCACTGCCGAAGGCATCCGGGAATGGGTGGCTGGTGTGGAAAATGATAAAGTGGTAAGGAAACAGAAGGCTGATGCAAGGAGGGAGGATGCAGAGCGCAGAAGGCGGGCACTGGTACCATTGCATTATTACAGCATGCCCTATGTTATCCCAAATGGGCTGCATCCGGCTCTGAACCTGGCTGCGGATACTAATGGGGCCCTTAATGGCTCTGTGCTGTCTTTAAATGGCGCGCGCGAGGAGTTTTATGGCAAGGTACAAGCATCCGAGTAGGAAGAGGAAGCTGGCGAAGAAGGGAGAGCAGACTAAGTGGGCTCCTTTCTGGACAGTGCCAAAGATTTATGGAAAGGGAAGAAGGGTCCATCCCGGAAGGCATACTGCTGTAAAGCGAAGCTGGAGAAGGACCAAGACAAAGGTATAAAGACAAAGGTATAACATGGCTGCTCTTGAAAGAACCTACAATGTCCCGTTGAGGAAGGAATTCCTTAAGGTGCCCAGGTACAAGCGGGCCAACAAGGCAATGATTGCCCTGAGGCAATTCCTGTCCAGGCATATGAAGGCTGAAACCATCATTATAGGCGGCCATCTTAACAGGAAAATCTGGGAGAGGGGCATTAAGAGTCCGCCGCATCACGTCAAGGTTACCGCAGTAAAGGATGACAAAGGCGTGGTGACCGCTGAATTGTTTGGTGCTCCAAAGCCTGCTGTAAAGGAAGAGAAGAAGGCTGTTCCAAAGAAGGACACCTCAAAGGAGGCGGCAGAGCTGAAGGAGGTTCTGGAAGGCGAAATGAATAAGGGGGAAGTTGTTCCAAAGGCGAAAACAGAAGGCGGGGCAGAGCCCGCAAAGCCTAAGGAAGCTAAAACTGGGAAGAAGGCCGCCAAAAAGGCTGCCAGCCAAAAGAAGAGGGATGCTGCAGAAGCCAAAGAAGTCTGATTCTGGGGTTAGTCAATGTCCAGCTTGTCAGATTTATTGAGGGGTCCAATGC
>CAZDCW010000033.1:13737-16132 GCA_964504135.1 uncultured Methanosarcinales archaeon | reverse complement strand
TAACCACAATCTCGTTAGAAACTTCTTGTTTTATGCGCCTCATCTTAGTATTTACTATGTATATACTAAGTATAAATGAATTTCTATGCCACAGAATATATAACTCATTCCCGAGAATAACTTCAGAACACTAAAGAATTACGACTTTTGCGTAAGCTTTAAAAGAGAAGCCGGGACACTGCAATCAGCCGGGGCTGTGGTGTAACTTGGCTATCACACAAGGTTTGGGACACAAATTGGGAACAATTGTGTCAGAAGACCTTGGAATCGGGGTTCAAATCCTCGCAGCCCCACTTAGTTGTACGGGCTAATAATCTTTAGCCCCTTAACCTTCTCAAAATGCCGCGTATTGCGGCTGTATAGTGGAGCGTCAAGCTTCAGGGCCGTAGCCGCTATGAAGGAATCAACCATCGGAATTGAACTCTTTCTGACAAGCTCGCCCGCCCTTCTGGCTATTTCATTGTCCACAGGTATCTTGGCGGCCTTAAGAAGCAATGCCAAAACCCTATCCTCAGCCGCCTTATCGTTGCACTCCCATCCCGACAGCAGCTCAGCCTCTGTAACAGCTGAAAAATTGACATCATATTTCTCAAATGCCGACAGAAGGAAATCCGTTCCAGGCCTATAATTTCTGAAATGGTCTATGAATATGTCGCTGTCAACAACGATTTTCACAGCCCTAACCTTTTTCTGCGTTCCTCTGCCGCATCCCTTAGCTTCCTTACATAGGCAACAGAATCGCTAACCGAACTGAATATGCCTGCGGAGTCCAGTATGGCTGACCTCGCTGACATCTTTCTGACCCTTAGCCCATCCTTGTCGGCATCCACGAGTATTGTGTCGCCTATCTTAATGCCTGCAATCTCCCTTGCGTCCTTGGGCAAGGTTATCTGGTAATTCCTTGTAACTTTTGTCATTCCCATAGTTTACTCTCTAGTATTTATTACTAGAATACAAACTAGTATTTAAAATATCCTTCTCGCAGTCTTCAACGCCTGGGTTACGTCGTCCCTTTCAAGGTTAAGGGAAACCCTGCTATCCCTGAGAAGATCAATAAACTCACTTAAGGAAACCCCGGCAAGCCTTGCTCCAAGGCCTAGGCTAACTTTCTTAAGCCTGTAAAGCTCCACAGCCTTGCCTTTCTTGCCATACTCCACGAGCTCCCTGACAACTTCTGAACGGGTCTCATTCAGGACCTTTCCGAAAAGATTTATTGTTTTCGTATCCAAGCGAGACGACACAGTTTGCATTCTACCCCACCTCCGACCTAAAAAAATCGTGCAGCCTTTTTGAGTATCGCCCGACCTTAACAAGCGCCTCAAGCTTATCCAAAGCCTCAGCCCGGGTCAGCACTTTCCTTTCGTACAACACTATCACTGCGGCCATTGCACACACGAAAGGCACCCTGGCCAGCTTACAGAGCTTAATGAGCTCACCGTCATCAGTAAGTATGGCCCGATGCTTCCTGCTGTCAAATAATGCATAAGCAGCAGCTTCACCCTCGCCCAGCCGGAATTCGGACATCACTTTCTCCACAACCAGCTTATCAGCCTGCACCATCTTCAGCTTTTTCTCCTCCAACAGCTTATCAATCAGTTTAGCATAGTAAGAATCCTTTTCGAACATGACCTCTGCCCGTACCTCTGCTGGCAAAACTATTTCAGGTGATACTCCGATAAAAGCTTCCAGACACCCTACCTTCGCCAGCAGGACCAAAGTGGAAGTGTTTGAAACGAGCATTTACACTCGTATACAAACGTAATATTTAAAGATTACGGAATCCTCGCAGCCCCATTTAATTAACTTTATAAACAACCGTAATAAACCCTCCGCTATGGCGACCCTCACAAAATACCCGTCCGTAAAGAGGTTTGGGGTAAGGTATGGAAGGCGCGTCAAGGAGACATTTGGAAAAATTGAAAAGGCAGGAAGGGAAACTTCACTGTGCCCGCTGTGCAGGAGGATGAGGGTGAAAAGGCTGGCCGCAGGGATATGGAGCTGCAAAAAGTGCAACGTCAAAATGGCTGGCGGAGCGTACAGCGTGTCCAAGATGGCGAAGGAAACCGCAGAGGCTGAATAATGGTGGAATACAAGTGCTTTTACTGCAACAAGAAAGTTGCGACAGACTACCTGCGCAAGAAGGTAAGGTGCCCATACTGCGGAAGCAAGATACTGTTCAAGCCAAGGCGGACAATCACCAAGATAAAGGCAAGATAGGGCGATGAAATACGAAGCAACCATTAAAACCACGGATGAGGCTGAGCTCATCTTCAAGGCCTTTGAGCCTGAAGGAATGAAGTCGGACAGGTCCAGCTACCAGGTCGCGATGGAAGGGGACTCAGTCCTTTTCAGGATTTCTGCGGCAGACGCCACAGCCCTCAGGGCGGCACTAAGC
>CAZDCW010000033.1:0-13727 GCA_964504135.1 uncultured Methanosarcinales archaeon | reverse complement strand
ACTGCAGCAGCTCCAGCTATTCGAGCAGAACCTGCAGAACTTCATGATGCAAAAACAAGCCCTCCAGATGCAGCTTGTAGAGGCAGAATCAGCACTTGAAGAGCTGAAGGACGCCAGCACAGCCTACAGGATAATAGGAAACATAATGGTGAAGGCTGAAAAGGAGGAGCTCACCATCGAGCTTGCCTCAAAGAAGGAGACAACAGAGCTAAGGATAAAGGCGATAGAAAAACAGGAAGCCATGCTCAGGGAAAGGGCGACGAAGCTTCAGCAGGAAGTCCTGGGAGCGTTGAAAGATGAGTGACGTAAATGAGATAATAACCGCGCTCTCTGAACTTGAGCAGGACAACACAGTGCCAAGAAACATAAAGGAGAGAGTGCAAAGGACCCTGACCGCGCTGAACGGAAACGGTGAAATGTCAATGAAAATAGACAAGGCACTCCAGGAACTTGACGAAGCAGCAGACGACATAAACCTCCAGGCCTACACAAGAACGCAGATATGGAACATAGTCAGCATGCTGGAGAAGCTTTAGATGCGAGCGAGTTTCAAATTCTACTAGTAGCAGGCTGTGGCTACCTTAGATTCGGCAGCCCCTTTCGGGGGAATTGCCACGTGTACGGTTTTGCTTCGTGCACTGCATTCAATGTTCACTGTCTGGATTCGGTTACTCACCGCCTCTTCCTGACCAGGACAACCCTGCCCATCACAAAAGTGTTCGGGACAAAGATAACGTCGCCCTGCCTGTTGTGAATCCTTGTGTCAACGAGATTGACAGAATCCACGACGCCCTCCAGGTCGCCAATCCTGACATGGTCGCCCTCCCTCAAATGCGCTGCCTGGTGAATAACAACGCCCGCAAAAACGTTCGGGATGAAATCCTTAAGGAAAAGAAGCATGGAAATCAGGATGATAACAACAAGCAGCGCGGAGGCCAGGTCAAACAGGATTCCCCTCAGGCGCAAAGTATCCAGGGCGATGATGATGGCAAGGAAGTATATGAAAAACTGGGAGAGGTAGCCAAGAATCTCATCAGCAGGGATGCTAAGCCTGGTAATGTTATGCACCAGCCTGTTGAACTCCAGTTCATCAAGAACCCTGCTGACAAGCTTGCCCGCCAGCCTGCCTCCAATAAAGCCTATAAGCACCACAATCGCTGCAACAACAATGTTGTTAAGCACGGCAGACAAAATCTGCCAAGCGCTTTCCAGTACCGCCGATGCCATTGCATGAAAGGCAGACTGAATGTTTATAAAGGTTTTCGCCGCGTCCTGGAACTGCGGACGAAAGATATATAAGTAGGAAAGTAAGACTGTTTTACCGAGGTGGTGTGAGATGGAAGAAGCCGGAGTTCAGGTAACAACAGCATCGCTCAAAGGACAGGTAGTTATTCCGCAGGAAATAAGAGAGCGCATGAGGATAGACCCGGGCACGAAATTTGCAGTGTACGGGAGGGGGGATACCATCATCTTCAAGAAAATAGAAGTCCCGACAGTAAAGGACTTTGAAAGGCTTGCAAGATTCGGAAGAGCATTCGCCAAGAGAAGGGGAATCAGAGAAAGCGATGTGCTCCAAGATGATTAAGAAATGGTAGAATACCTGGACCAGATAAAGGAGATTGAGGAAGAGATAAAGAAGACACAGTACAACAAGGCAACGCAGCACCACATAGGCCTGCTCAAGGCAAAGATAGCAGTGCTCAGGCAAAAGCAGGAAGCGAGAAGCAAGAAGTCGCCGGGTGAAGGGTTCGCGGTAAGGAAAAGCGGCGACGCCTCAGCAGTCCTTGTAGGCTTCCCATCAGTCGGAAAATCAACCCTCCTCAACAGGCTCACCAACGCAGCGTCAAGGACAGCGGCCTACGCCTTCACAACACTCACATGCATACCAGGAATCCTGAACTACAAATCCGCAAAAATCCAGATACTCGACATACCCGGAATAATAAAGGGAGCAGCCGGAGGGGCAGGCAAAGGCAGGGAAGTCATAGCAGTCGCAAGAAGCTCAGACCTTGTCATAATATTAGCTGACATATTTGACCTGAAGCAGATAGAGGCGATAAGAAGGGAACTTCATGAGGCAAACATAAGGCTGGACGAGGAGCCGCCAAGAGTTACGATAAGGCCCACCCCAAGGGGAGGAGTGCAGCTTGCAGCCCTGAAAAAACTCAGCCAACTGGACCAGAAAATGGCAGAAGGAATACTAAAGGAATACAGGATAAGCAACGCGCAGGTCACGGCAAGGGAAGACCTGACTCCTGAACGCCTCATAGACGCGCTCAGCGGAAACAGAACTTACTTACCATCACTCATACTCCTGAACAAGGCAGACCTTGTCAGCAGGGAAGAGGCTGAAAAGGCGGCAAGGGAAACAGGAGGAATTCCAGTTTCTGCAGAGTACAGCGTAAGCCTGGAACAGGTGAAAGAGGCAATCTACAGGAAGCTGAAATTCATCAGGATACACCTTAAGGAACACGGGAAAAAGGCAGACATGGACGAGCCCCTCATAATGAAAAGCGGGACAACAGTGGCAGACCTATGCAGGAAACTCCACAAGGACTTCGTAAGCAAATTCAGGCACGCAAAAATCTGGGGAAGCTCAGCGAAATTCCCAGGCGAAAGGCACAAGCTTGACCATGTGCTTGCTGACGGCGATGTAATCGAGGTCAGGCTGAGGTAATCTTAACAGCTGAAACAAGCCGGTGGAGATAAGCCATAGCGGTTTCCCGCTGACGCCTGCCAAAAACCATCTCAAGGGTTTTCCAGCTCTTCATGCCCTCATCTGACCACTCTGCATCCACTAAGCCCAGACAATCAGCAAAGCCGCCTGTCAACGCGCGAAATTCCGCCGCACTCCTCTGCCTGTAAAAGTCCGCCCGTACAACATAAGAAACCCCGTCAGGGCCAGGCAGCTGGTCAAGGGTCAGAAAAAAGTCGCTCATATACCCGGAAATCCTCGTCCGGTTGGAATCAAGGCTCCTGCGAATAAGGGGAATCGCAAGCTCGCTAACCACATGCTCCCAAAAACGTTCAGCAAAAGCCGGATTGACAGGCACGTAATAAACCTCTGCCTCATGCCTCTTCCTCAAGCCGATGCCTGCATACAAAGGCTTTGAGAAGCCTGCCCTGAACCTGAGGGCGAACAGGCCATCCTCAACTTCCAGCGAAACCTCATCTTTCACGGCACATTCAAGCGAAACCCTGCGCAAGGGCTTATGAAAAGTCTGGACAGTAACCTCCCACGGCACATAAGAGACTGCAAGAAAACTGCCTCCCACAATCACAGGCCCGTCACTGTGATAACCTATAACCTCAGCCTGGGAGCCTCCGGCAAACACCAGCATTTCGCGCTTGAGCATCTGCCTTTGCCCGCGAAGGGCAGAGAACATAAAATCGGCAGCATCCTCCAGCGAAACAATTGCAGCGCGGCTCAAATCATATCCGAGCGCACCAAGCTTTCTCCCCAAGTCTACATTGCCCATGTCCAGCCTACAAAGGCCTGAAGATAAAAATTTGATGCACTATCCCACCAACGAGGAAATTTCCTTTACAAGCCGCAAAGCCGAATTGCCTGAGGGAGCAACGCCAGAGAACCTTACGCTTTGGTTTGGGTCGCCGGGCTTTGGATTGAAAATACGCACATTGGAAAGGCCATAAGCCATTGCCATGCGGCTGATGGCCAGCCTCGGCAAGACAATCCCTGGATTAACATTTACTGCAACAGTGCCGTCATCCCTTAAGGCCCCTTCAATTTCAAAGGGGACGCGGCGGCCAGCAAGAACCCCGCTTCCATCGCGCTCAGCAGCCGTAAGGTCTGTATTACCCGCAACCAGATTCCAGTAAAGGGCATTAGCCCCTGCCAAATCTACACGGGGCAGCGCTGAAACCTCGCCTTCCTTCCAAAGCAGGCGATAGAACTCACTGGAGCCCCAGTATCCCCGCTGCTGCAACGAAATGCAAATTCCCTGCAGGTTCCCATCCCCCGAAGGCCAGGAGTGCCCAAACCAGTCGGAGCCTGACGGAAAGAGGTGCCTAACGAAGGGCCCATTTGACACCAAGTAAACTCCCCCTTCGGAATGTTGCAGAAACGGCGTTGCAAGCGCGAACTTTGACTGGGAAGGCCGCTCCCGCTCAAAGGTAACTGCATCAGGCAGGACAACCCGGCAGTCAGGCTGCTGGCCGGGCTGACTGAAGCCAAGCCCATGGATGAAATAGTCTGCGAGGCCCTGCCTGCTGATGGCAGCCCTGTGCACTGCATCGTAGCCATCGCATACATTGGCTATCACCTGAGCAAGTTCCATTTTAGTGCGGCATGATAACGTAGTTTTCAAGAGTCAGCCTTGTGGCTTCCCCATCACCCACACGAAGGCGGCTCACTGGGAAATTCGCCATCCTTTTTGTATTGGCATACTCCTTGAGAATATTGTAAACCTGCGGCAAGGTGGCAACTGCGTCAACAACAGGATGCCGACCCCCAGTGCAGCCGGTTACCTGCAGCAGAACTGTTCCATCAAATCCTGGAGGAATTTCTGTGGAAGGAAAATACACGATTTCATGGACACCTTCATTTTCCCAGGCAACTGCCCGGCCAATCAACCACTCATTCATGTAACCTGCCAAGTCTGAAACAAAGTCTCCAACTACCAGCTCCATCATCACACCTCCTCATCAACATTCGGCCTGACAGTGGACATCTCCTCCTCGTAAGTGCGCACGTTAAGCTGGGGCTGCCGGGGCTTCCTGCCAGGCCTGGGCTGCACATGGACAGGAATATCAACGTCCTCAATCTGCTCAATCACAATCCTGGGCCCCTGCCTGATGACAGGCCTCCTCTCAACCTTAACCACATCATTAACATGCGAGACTGTGACTTTCTCAGCTCCCAACTCCACCGCATGCCGCATGACATCCTCACAGTTCTCAAGAAGCCGCCTCGCATTAAAGCCTGAGCGGCTGTAAATCCTCCTGATTACCTGGTCGGAGATGAGCGGGATGTCGCCTATCCGCTTTCTCACCAGCTCAACAGCATGGTCACCCTTCAGCCTCGCAAGAACCTTCACGTTATCCTTAAGAAGCGAATTAAGCTCATCAGGGAACTTCTCCTTCACATGCTCTGTGCCGAAGAAGACAACAGAGCGGAAATTACCCTTCCTGAAAAGCCTGAAAAGCTCAACAGACTCCTGCTTCTTCAGGTCCTGGGCCTCGTCAACCAGCAGAATCATATCCTTAGCCGGGCTGGAAAAAAGCCTGCTGAAAAAGCCAGAGCCTATCAAAAGCGCCCTGAAGCTAATCCTTGAATCAGAAGTGTTGGCGCTGCAATAAATCACCTTGCCCTTTCCGCCGAACCTTGCCAGAATATTCTTCAGGATGGTTGTCTTCCCAACGCCCATCGGGCCGAGAATGAAAAGAAAGCCACCAGACTCAATCCGGCTGGAAATTTCATCAACGTCATACCCTACAATCTCGCTGTGGAAAGCAGCAGGCTTTATGCTGAAAGGATTGTTGTAGAAACCCAGCTTGTTATACCAAACTTCACCTTGCGCCATCTTCACCAAACACCTCTTTTACATGCTTCTCTGACACCTTGTCAGCACCATCTGAAACAGCCTTATCGCACAGCGCGCTAACGCTTGCAAGGAACTTCTTAGTGTTATGGGCAGAGAGCCTGAAAGCCTCCCTGATGATGTCATCAGGAAGAAGATTAACCGACGGAGCTTTTGCCCTTACAGCCTCCACGCTCTGCTCGGGAGTAAGTTCCCTGAGCCTGATAACCCTGCCACCAATCCTGTCCCTCAAGCTCCTGGAAAAGTGCGCCCGTGAGTATGAACCCCCTGTAAAGACAACTGACTTCACGTAATTGCTGTCAAAATAATGCTTAATCCTCTCGCAGTTCTTCCTGCTCAGGCGATTGGCGTTGTCAAGAAGCAGAATCATGTTCTTAGGAACCTTTTTGAACAGCCTGCCAAAAAAGCCATACTTGCCTGTCATCAGGCCCTCAATATTCACCTTCCTCTCAATCTGGCCGCAGTCAAAATAAATTACCTTACCCCTTCCGCCAAAACGCTCAATAAGCTTTTTCAGGACAGCAGACTTGCCGCTGCCCTCCTTGCCCTCCACAAAAACCATGCTGCCAGACTCAACCCTATAGACAATCTCATCCAACACCTTATCCAGGCCAAAAAGATTACTGGAAGATGTAAAAGGGTCCTCAGCAAAATCATAATCCTCATACCACGCCATCACTCCTCAATCCTCCTTGCCCTGGCCCTGTACTCCTCAGCCAGCGAATAATACTTATGAGCCTCTCCCTCATCACCCTTCTCATGCAGTTCCTCAGCCTTCCTATGGAAATTCCGGGCCTTGCCCAGGTCGCCCTGCGGGGTCTCCCTGAAGAGGAAAAGCAACACAAGGGCCACAACCAAAAATGCAATTGCAGCGCCGGCGATAACATACGCATTGAATCCTCTGGCATTAAAGCCTGAAATAACTGGCTGTTGGGGCTGTGAGCCATTTGAAGCATTAGAGGTTGAAGGAGGATTAGGAGCAGCCATGGCGCTCAATTCAGAACTGGTAAACTGGCTCTTATCAGCCCTGCACTGCTGAAGGTCGCCGCTAAAGCACCGGCACCCCTTTGCACCCCGGTCAAAGTAACAGTTAAACTGGAAATTGCCATCAGACCTTTCAACGCACTCAAACTGGTAAGCGCAGAAATCATCAGCTGAAAATGATGACTTTGCAACATTGCACTGGGACACCTCGCCCTTAAAACACCTGCACGAGCCATTATCAGAATAACACCCAAACCAGTAAAGCCTCGCAGCCCTCTCCGCAAGCTGACACTCAAGCTGGCGCGAGCAGTCAGCATCGCTGAAGTTGGACCCCTGCGCAGAAGCCGCATTCTCTGAATGAGGCTCAGCTGTCTCATGCGCAATGGAAGCGGCGGCTAAAAACAACGAAAAAAACACCGCAAAAAAAACCAGTCTTTTCAACGCAATCCCTCTAAAACTAAATGGGCGGCTAACTGGCCTTTTATATAAATTTTTTGCACGCTTTTTAAGCCTGAAAAAAAGCCGTTTCGCCACCATCCAAAAACGAACTAAACAGCGCTTTGGATAAACTCGTGCCTGCTGCTGAAGCCGCTTTTTTTAGCAATTTTTTTGATTGCAAAATCAAAGCCCGAGCCGTACTGCGCAGCAAGCTTTTTCCTGCCTGAAATTGCCCCGGGCAGGCCAAGCTGCGCCGCGGCAAGCCGCAGCACATGCTTCTTTGAACCGGCCTTGATTTTCAGCCCACCGTCCATACGCATAGCTGACACAATCAGGCCAGGTTCCATGAAAGGCGTGGCAAATGAAACGCCAAGGTTTGAGGCAATGGCTGCATCCCTTACAAGGTCGCGCTGATGCATTCCATAAAGCCCCTGCCAGCACTCGGCGTTAATGTCAGCGGCAAACCCATGCCTCTGGTAACCTGCAAAAATCTCCTCAGAACCCAGGCCTGAAAAAAGGACTGAAACGCCATCCTGCTTCGCAAGCCGACAGGCAGCATAAACAACAGAAGCAACTCCGACATTCACAACGTCAACCTTAGGAATAATCCGGCTAACCTCTGACACAATCGCCCCTACCTCCTCCAATGCATAATTCCTGGCAGCCAAATCAAGGCCCAGACTCCGGGATGCCTCGCCTGCGGCAGCCAGGTCCTTAGAACTGCCAAAGCCGACAGAATAGCACCTGAAATGAGGCGAAAAATTCCTGCATAAAAACGCAATCAGGGAGCTGTCAACTCCACCTGAAAAAAGGACTCCAAAAGGTGCAGCGGGAATTCTTTTTTCAACTGCCTCAGGGATGGCCTGCTTCAGAATGGATACCGCCTCAGCCTCATCAGAAATTCCAGACTGAAGTGATACCCTCTCCTGCAAGGCACTTACCTCAGAGCGCCAGCCTGACTCGGGCAGCAGCCTGCCATCAGAGGATGTGTAAATTTCGCGCATCGCAAACAGGAATCCAGGCAAATATTTAAATATTGAGCAGCAAAACCACCAATCATGCCAGAAAGCAGGGAAAAGGCAGAACTGACGGGCTTCCACAAAGGCAGCCTTACAACACTCGCAAAGGAAAGGCAGGAACTAACAAGGCTCCTCGCCATAGTTGAACAGCTCATGCAAATGCACATAGCAGAGCTGAAAAAGATGGGGGTAGACCTTGAAAAAGAGGCAAAAGCGAAAAAGCCAATAGAGGACATAGTCAGGAAAAGCTGATTCCATGAATTACGAGTTCTCCGCATATGGACATCCAAACATAACAGCACGGCACAGGACAACGCTGGAATTCACAAAAGACAGCCATGTAACCACAAAAGGGGACTGCATTGTCGGGGTGAAGGCTGATTTCGAGCTGCCTGAACTGAAGAAACTCCTAAGCTGCGGAAGGATAAGGATAGGGATAAGCGTGGCGGGGATGACTGAGGAGATAACCGCAACTCCAAACCCGGGCTTCAGCAGCAGCCATGAAATGGTCATAAGAAAGACAGAGTTTGCAAGCGCCCGGACTTTTGCAGTAAGGGCTGACAAGAGCTCCTGCGAAATCAGCAGAAGCATGGCTGCAGCCTTAAAGGCAGAAGGGGCTGAAATAAGGGTTAACGTTACCGCTTACTGAATATATAGCATATATAAAAAGGCTTATAAATCTGCCTGCTTATCATAAAAAATAAATTTGGGGGAGATGGAGGAATGGCAGTTTGATTCAATTGCTTGATTTTCCGGCAATAACCACAGAGTACCGGGATGCAATAAGAGGCGTTAGAGATAGCCTTATCGGTGTCCGCAGGGACGCGGTAGCGGCGGTTGAAGAGGCTCTTTCATCTAAAACCATTGACAGTGTGACACGGAAACTGCAGGAAAGGCTGAAAGCGACAGGGAAAAAAGCCACTACAGAAGTCGAAAGGGAAGTCCAAAGGGAAGCTGCCCTGCTAAGGGCATATCCGCTGCTCTACGGAGGAGCGGACCTTGAGAGGGCAGTAGCACAGATAGCCCAGCAGGCCAACATCCCGCGACTCAGACGCTGGCATGATGCTGCGTCCAGAACACTTGAGGATGCCCTCATATCATACATGCTAAACTTTGCCATCCCTACATGGACAGAAGAGCAGGAGCCCAGACTTAGATACACCCTTCACGTTGAAGGAATATGCGAAGGATGCTGGCAAAAAGGCAGGGAAGGCTCAGGCTTGACCAAAGGGGAATTTAAAATTCAGAGAGACATCAGCCTGCCAGAGCTTGCTGCCAAACCACGTGAGATACTAATCACAGATTATGCATTAAACCATGGTCCTGAAGCTAGAGATAAATATTCTCCCATCTGCAGATCAGGCAAAAGAACTGAAAAGGCAATCCCGCTTGTCACTGTCCATAAATTGCAGCTTCTGGACCAAAATGGAGAGGTGGCGCGGTATGCAGAAGCCCAGTTCAGGATGAAATCAGGAATCTCGTTCGTTGACAAGGCAACTGAATACCTCACCGGAAGCAGGAAACCAACAGGCGAGCCGCAACTGGTCCAGGACTTCATGGCAGCCACACTTATGAGCCGGATGGACCAACTTCCAGGCAAATATGTAAGATGGAATGAAGCCTTCAGCCAGCAGTTCATGCGAGGAACAGCATGGTGGGAAGGCAACATACTTGCGCAAAGGTGTGACCAGTGGCTGGACGAATTTCCAAAGGCCCTGGAAGCGCATCCAGAAGAATGGCAGCTATACATGGCCAAATACTTTCCCCGCATTGATGCAAGCAGCAGAAACAGGCATGCAAAAGAGGGAAACGGCCACGGAACTGCAAGGTTCATAGAAGTAACGCATGGCATAATGCCAGCAGGCGCATACAACAGGATAGAGATCCACGTAAGGGACAAGGCGTCAGCAACTGAGGAAAGCGGAACCATCCAACTCAAAGGAGGAGAGCGATCAGAAATAGACCATCTGGGCTACAAAATGGCGAAAGCGCAGCAAAGGCTGGAAAATTGGAGTCTGCTAGAGGCTTTATGCCTAACAAAAATTGCAGATCCCCTGTTTGGGCACAGTCCAACCAGAACCCTGGTCCAGGGGTTTGCACAGAAAGTCGTGGAAAGGGCATACCGGCCTAAGCTGAGGATTTAACCCTCCTCGTCTTCGGCACAAAATTCTTAATCCTGCCATTGGCATAGCGGCCGCAGCCAAGGTAATCTGAATTGCGGCGAAGGATGACAAAGCCAGAGCAGCCCGGGCAGTCCTTCATCAAATCCTCGCCCCTCAGCCACTGCCGCATCTCCTCGCCTGAAATCTCCACGACGTTCTTAGACGCCGACGGGCCGAGAAGCTGAGACCCTTCTATTGAGAGGCGGATTGCCTCATCCTTAAGCTCGCCGAAGTAAAGTCCGGCGCTGTTCACCCTCAGATTCTGCAAATCCAGCCTGCCAACATCCCTGGAAATAAGATGAAGCTTATTCCTTGAGTTTATGAGAAAAGCAGAATCAGGCAGCCTGGCGCCCCACTGGCGTTCAACAATTGAAGCAATACCTCGCACCTCCCTTGAGTTAAGGAACCTTAAGCGCAGCACAAAACACAAGGCTGCGGGAAAGGCTTAAATAATTTATCCATGAAAGGCTGATAACAATAGAAAAAGTCAGGAGCAAGGCTGCAAATCTTTCAAAAGCCTAAGTCCTCCCTTATAAACACTCTTCCAGCTGCCAAATTCTGCTCAAACTCCAGAAGCCTTTTGTAAAGCGCCGTATTCCTGAGGGCCTCGTTTTCGGCCTTAAGCCGAGCATATTCCCTTTTCAAAACAACCATTGTCCCTGTCATCAGAAGCACGGACAGTTCCAAGCTTAAATATTTTACTTAAATCCCTCAGACCCCCCAAACGGGATTATACTTCCTCATCGTGTCTGCCAGTTCGCGCAGAACAGCCACTTCGCCCTTTGACAGGTACTTTGAATACTGCTTGAGCTTCCTGTAGTCCTCCTCAGGAACAGCGCTGATAAGCTCATCGCCCTCATTCACCTGCCTGCCAACAGTCACGTTATCCATTGAAACAGCAACACGGCTTCCTGCATCGGCTGAATTCACAGACTCCTGCTCAAGCTGGATTGACTTTACCAAGCCGATGGCCTTTCCGCGGCTCATTACAGGCATCCCTGCCTTAAGCACACCAACCAGGACTTCAACCCCAAAGACAGCCGGATTGCTCTGCCTGAAAACATATCCTGCCAGGATTTTCAGCCTGCACGGCCTGACCAGGGCGTCAAGAACCTTGGCCTCGGCTGTTTTTTTAAGCTCAGCCTGCCACGCCTCAAATTCCTCAATAAGCTGATATATTACCCTGCTGGCAAAAACCCTTGCCTGGGCGGAATCCGGAACAGCAACATTGAACGCGAGGACAGCTGAATTAAGAGGGTCTGTGTTTGCCTGGGCAGCCTTAACATCCTTTCTTGTCACGTCGCCAATGGATGCCCTCCTTACAGGGATTGACTTATCCTTCAGAATCATCAGCAGCGCCTCAAGGCTGCCAAGGGTGTCTGCCTTAACGACTACACCCGCCCTTTCAGTCTCAACCAAAACCTCCTGAACCTCAGACTGAACCTCAGAGCTGACCGCCTCCAGATTATCAAGAACACCCCTCAGCGGCGCGCCGGCAACAACATTATCCACATCAGGGGCAACAACCTTCACGCCTGCTGCAGCCGAGACAGAATCAACAGGCTCAAACCTTCCGCGGCCGCCCATCTCGGCAAGAGGGGCAGGCTCAAAAAGGGCCTTAACCCTTGTTACAACAGGCGAATCCAGGCCGCCAATTACTATGGCATCGCCTTTCCTCAAAACCCCATCATAAACTATGACATCCAAAGTTGTGCCAAGGCCCTTATCCCTCTTGACCTCAAGCACTGTGCCCTTGGCAGGGCCTGAAACGTCAGCCCTCAGCGACTGCTCAAGAAACTTCTGGGCAAGGCCGGAAATCACCATCAGCAGCTCAGGAATGCCCTCACCGCTCTTCGCAGAGCAGGGAATAATCGCGACCTGCCTTGAATAATCCTCAACCCGGTCGAAACGTTCGGAGCCAAAGCCAAGCTCAGACAGCTTCCCCACGATGTCATAAATCCGCTGCTCAACAAACTCCTGGGCTGCAGGCGCCTGGGAAGAGATGCTGGCAGATACAAGGCCTGAGCCAGGACGCCATCCGGGCGAAAGGTCGAGCTTATTCGCGGCGACCACGAACGGCGTCTTAAAGCCTTTAAGGATTTCTATGGCCTCATAAGTCTGCGGCTTGAAACCCTCAACAAGGTCTATGACGAGAATGGCAATGTCCGCAAGATTGCCTCCGCGCCTCCTAAGGTTTGTAAAGGCAGCATGGCCAGGGGTGTCAATGAAAAGCAGCCCTGGAATTGTAAAGCTGATTTTCAAAGCCTTCAGCAAGTCGCCGCAAATGGCCTGCACTGTGGAAAGCGGGACATAGCTGCAGCCAATGCACTGCGTAATGCCGCCAGCCTCCCTTGCGGCAACGGCAGTGCCCCTAACCTTATCAAGCAGCAAAGTCTTTCCTGCATCCACATGGCCAACCGTGACTATAAGGGGCTGACGCACTGCTCCATTTGACATAGGAAGGAGGAAAACCAGCAGGTTTTAATATGTTTGCTGCTGCCAGCTAAGGTAACTCATCAAAAGAACTTATAACCGCATCCACCCTGCCAGTGTTCCTGCCATCATAAAAACCAAAGCGGTCAATCAGAACCGCCCTAAAGCCAAACCTCCTTGCATCTGAAACAACTCTCAGCGAATCATCCACCATAATGCAATCAGCCATGGATGCGGCTGAGACCCGCAGGCACTCCTGCCAGAAGCTGTCACCAGGCTTCCTGAAAGGGTCGCCTATGATAACCCTGGCTTCAGGAACGTAATCAAGCAAGCCTGCAGCCCTTGTCCTTTCCATGCGCCTTTTCCGCGCGTATTCCGGATCGTAAGAAAATTTTCCATTCCTCACCACAAGCCTGCTGTCGCTGCCAACAGCGATAAAACAGCCGGGATTTGACTTTAAGAAACGCCGCGCGTCGGGATAAAAACTGGCATTTGCGACCATCGCATTCCAATAAGCGTCCATTGCCCCAGCAATCTGGGCGTCAGACACCTGAAGCCTGTGCTTATCTGACAAATACCTGACATAAAGCTCCCTGCTGTATATCACATTTGGCCTCTCGATGCCATCAGGGCAGGCCACAGGGTATGAATTCAATTTAGCGAGGAACTCCCTGCTTTCCGATGTCTCAGCTGCCTGATGATACGCAGCCGCCAGAGAGAAAAGCTTCCTGAACTCCGCAGCCGCGGCCTCAGGCCAGAAAGCCCTTAGATAGGCATATACCGCCTCATTGGCCGCATCAGAATTAAAAGTCATTAGCGTATCGTCAACGTCAAGGAAAAAAGGCATGCGCCGGGGGACGCCTAAATAGCTATAAAAAAGTTGCCTCAGCCCTTCATATAAGGCTTACAGATTTCCCATGCTAAATCCATCATAGCCCTGGCGTTGTACAGGGTTTTGGCTGTGGCATACAGTTCTGAAGCAAGCCTTGGCCTGCCTTTGGCTAAATCCGCATTTGCCTGCCTTTCAATTTCAGCGGCAAGAGCACCTATAAAGGATGCGACCTGATCATAGGACATATAGAGAATTGCGCTGATTAGTTGATGGATATGCGCAATTCTAATCTCGTAAA
>CAZDCW010000032.1:0-16169 GCA_964504135.1 uncultured Methanosarcinales archaeon | reverse complement strand
GGTATATTTTCCCAACCTGAGTTCGCTTGAAGAAGGGATATTTGACGTGAACATGGTCAAAAGTGACTACAGCAGTTATTTGGGTGGCGTTTTTGAGGATGTGGCCAGACAATTCTTGATTGAGGAGAGGAAAAACATCTTCCAGTTTACAAAAGTAGGCAAATGGTGGCGCAAAGAGAGGGAAATCGACATAGTTGCCTTGGATGCAAATACTAAGCAAATACTTTTTGCAGAGTGCAAATGGCAGGAAAAGGTGAACGCCAAAAAGGTTCTGGATGATTTGAAGGAGAAAGCCCGCCATGTTGACTGGAACAGAGAGGACAGAAAGGAATACTATGCCGTATTCGCAAAAAGCTTCAAGGAGGGCATAAAGGAGGACGTTTATCTGTTTGACCTAAAGGATATGGATGGAAAAGATGGTTGAAATCATTTTTGCACCCTGGTTCGCTTTGATTAGTCTGACTTCATCATCCACAGGCAATCTATATAAGCCCCTGCCAATTCCCCTCTTCCTATGGTTCAGTATATGACTATTGACAGGCTGCTGTCTGAACTGGGTGCATGCCCTGATGAGAGGCTGACTGCTGACTGGGGAGTTTATGATAATTGCCCCATGAGGTTTAAGGCTCTCGTTGAAACGATTGCGTCACTTCTGTATGTGACAGGAAAGTACGATTTGAGTGTGCGCCCCTCTGCCAATGAAGGTGGGGGTACGATTGTTACAGCCACGCATCTTGAGCTGCCTGTGCATTTGCAGCTTCTTCCTCATGCAAAAATCAGGCTTCCCGAAAGAGCGATGCTTGGAATGATGCCAAGGGCTGAGGCCAGCAGGCTTGAAAGGGCCATGAAAAGATATGATCTTACCGCAGTAATCCATTGGAACTCCCTGGCCGAGTATGATGACCCTGCGGCTGCCAGGTATCTGGTTGAAGCCTTAAAGGACCTGGCAGACTGCGCGGAAAGTGCGGATATTCCTGCATGCGTGATAACAGCAGGCTCCTCAAGAGTCCCTGTGGTTGCCTTTTACCAGCCGCCTAAGCAATTCGCATCACTTATTTAAATGCAGGAATGGCCCCTAATCAGATGATAACTGTCCTCCTTGACACCAACTTCCTCCTCATACCAGGCCAGTTCAGGGTTGACATCTTCAGCGAGATTGAAAGGGTCTGCGGCTTCGCCTACGAGCTGGCGGTGCTGGATCTGACCATTGGGGAGCTTAAGGGGATTGCCCTCCACCAGAAGGGCAGGGACAAAGAAGCTGCCCTGCTCGCCCTGCGGCTTCTCGGCGCAAAAAAGGTGCGGGTGATAGATACAAAAAACATAAGCTTTAAAAATGTCGACCAAATCATCCTTAATTATGCTGGCCCGGGCGCTATTGCAGCCACCCAGGACCGGGCTTTACAGTCAGCCCTCAGGAGGAAGGGAGTGCGCCTTCTGGTGCTGAGGCAGAAAAAATACCTAATGCTATCGGAGAACTAAAAATGTTTTACAAGGTTACGCTGAGCGACCACATCAGAGTGCCGCCCGCCCTCTTCAGCCTTCCGCTTGAGGAGGCAATCGCGGCGAGGATAAAGAAGAAGTACGACGGCTACATCTCCGCAGAGCTTGGAATCGTGATTGACCTTGCGGACATTTCAGAAGTCGGCGAGGGCGTGCTTATACCCGGTGATGGCGGGCCCTTTTACGAGGCAAAGTTTTCGCTTTATGTGTACAAGCCTGAGCTTCAGGAGGTCGTGCTTGGCAGGGTAAGGGATGTTGCTGACTTCGGCGCCTTCATGAACTTAGGCCCCATAGACGGGATGGTGCACATCTCGCAGACAATGGACGACTTCGTCAGCTTCAGCAAGGACAAGGTGCTCGTCGGCAAGGACAGCAAGCACACCCTGAAGGTAGGCGACAGGTGCAGGGCGCGTGTAATCGCAGTGAGCTTCAAGGACGTTACAAACCCCAAGCTTGGCCTCACCATGAGGCAGCCAGGGCTTGGCAAGCTTGAGTGGCTGGAGGAGGAATCAGCGAAGGAAACCAAGGGTGAAAAATGAAGAAGAGGATATGCAAGTCATGCAAGCTTTTTGTCGAGGAAAGCGAATGCCCGCTTTGCAAGGGCAACCAGTTCAACACAAGCTGGCAGGGCAGGATTAACGTCCTTGACCATGAGAAGTCTGTGGTGTCAAGGAAGATGGGCCTCCGCGCTGCAGGCGAGTACGCCCTGAAGTCAAGGTGAATCTGATGGAAATAAAGGTTGAAAAAAGCGAGGAACAGCCCCTGCTGTCAAGGAAGCTGGTAAGGGGCTATGTCGGATTTTCAGGCGCAACGCCAGCCAGGGCAGAGTTCAGGAAAAGGCTTGCCGAAGCACTGAAGGCTGAAGAGGGATGCGTTTCTGTCGCCTCGCTGCGGACTGTTTTTGGAAATACCAAGGCAATGTTTGAGGCGCATGTCTATGCCTCGGCAGAGGCGCTGGACAGGACAGAGTCTGTCGTTGTCCTGAGGCGCCAGGGCCTGAGGGAGAAGAAGGCTGCAAAGGCAGCGGCAAAGGCGTGAAGATGGCTGAAAAGAAGAGTTCAGGGGCGATGCAGGTATGGAAGCTTTACGATTCAAAGGCTGGCCTGAGAAGGAAGAACAAGACCTGCCCGAAGTGCGGCCAGGGCGTGTTCCTCGGCGAGCATAAGAACAGGGTTAGCTGTGGGAAATGCGGATACGCAGAGATGAAGGGGAAGTAGAGCAGGCGGGCTTCACAGGTTCATCAAGGTTTCTGGGGATATCCCTTTCGGACTTTCAGGGTACAGGGATACGCTTGCTGCTATGGCGATTTACCGGGAACTTGGTTACATCGTTAAAGGGATTGACGTTGAAGAAATCGGGCCAGATCCCTATCTTCTTGTAGTTCCACACCAAGGGCATTTGCTTTATCAATCATATGAAATACGTCCAAAGAATTGCAGAATCACTGGCTTTCAAAGGACTCCCGACACTTTCGTCGTAAGCAATAGGCCTGAAAGGGGGATTCCAGGAGGGGTAGAACTTGTGGCTGATGGATTACTTATGGGCAGGCTTTTGAGGATGTTCTTTGAGGATCCTGAACTAAGAAAGGCAGAATTGGGAAAATTGGCAACTGTTTTGTCTCACATAAGGTAACTACTGCCTGTACATTTCTGCTGCCCTGGAATTAACAGCCTCAACAGCAGCATCAATAGTGGCATGGCCATATTCTATTCGTTCACGCGACTCATGTGCCGGCAAAATGCTCATCCCGGTGCCATAGTCCCTGCCAACTCCATTTGGCATGTCTGAGTAGGGCCCCATTCTTACATACACTCCCCTTTCTCCAGGCTCTGTGTAGAATAGTGCAGCCACCCCGCCAACCCCGCCTGGGACCGGAATGTGCACCATTACGCCCAGGCTTTGGACAGCTTTTCCATTAAGCATCCCGTTGATTATCTGCCCAGTTACCTTGACGATTCCTCCGGGCCGGTAAGTGATTCTGCCTGCAATATCAGCCACTGAAAGCGTTTTCGGTACAGCCGTCACCATTTCACCAGGAGAGAAAGCCAGCCATATTTAAATCATATGACAAAAAAGGCACAAAAATTATAAACAGGCCTTTTTTTGTGTCATAAATGGCAAATATTTCAAAGTCGGTCCATCGGTTTGTTGAGCAGGATTTGGCTCTGAGGAAGGATCTGGCGCGGGGCATTGTCAATATCCGCTCTGCCGCGGCATACATAAAATCACAGGCTCGCCTGTCAGCAAGCATTGACGCAGTCATAAGCGCATTGCGCAGGATTGAGTCAGACTCAAAAGATGCCGAGGCAAAGTTCAGCAAGGCAATTACCTTAATCAGGAACGCGAAAATCACCACAAGGAACCACATCGCCATCATCGCGCTGAAAAAGGACTCATCAGTCCAGGAAGCAATCCCGAGGCTTTTTTCCCTCATAGATTACAGCCGCGGGGAGGCGCTCAGGATTATCCAGGCTGAGGAGCTCCTGAAAGTCGTTGTTGACCAGAGGAACGCGGCTGCGGTTTCAGAGCTCTTCACGAAGAACAAGATTATTCATATGGAAAAAAATCTGGCCGAGGTTAATGTCCATCTCGACCCTGTAAGCTCCAAAGTTCCGGGAATCCTTGCCATCTTCAACACAGAGCTTGCCAACAGGGGCATTAACATTGTTGAGTCAATGACCTGCGTGCCTGAGCTCCTCTGGTTCATTGACGAGAACGACCTGCTTAACGCCCACCAGACTTTTCTTGAACTGATGTCAGAAGAATAAGGTTGGTCTTTCAAAAACATTTATATCCGAGACAGTCCGCCCGCTCCTTATGCATTCCGAGGAAGACCTTGCAAAGTGGCGCCAGGCTGGCAAAATCTCAGCAGAAGCCCTGCAGTACGGCCTTTCACTGATAAAGCCAGGGGCTTCTGTGCTTGAAGTATGCGATGCTGTGGACAAGAAGATACTTTCCCTGGGCGCAAGACCCTCCTTCCCCAGCCAGGTATCGCTGAATGATGTGGCGGCCCATTTCTGCCCTGATGCTGAGGATAAACTGATTCTTTCAGACCAGGTTGTTAAGCTGGATGTGGGGGCGAGTGTTGATGGATTCCTTGGCGATACAGCTGCAACAGTGGACCTTTCCGGCAGGCATGAAAAGCTGGTAGCGGCATCCAAGGATGCGTTGGCCGCCGCAGTTTCCCTGGCAAAGGCAGGAGTGAGGCTTAATGAGCTGGGAAGGGTTATCGGGCAGAAAATTAACTCTTACGGCTACAGGCCAATCATCAACCTTTCAGGCCACGGCATCGGGAAATTCCAGGTGCATACCAGCCCGACTGTCCCAAATTTTGACAACCGCGATGAGGAGCTGCTTTATGACGGCCAGATTATCGCCATTGAACCATTCGCCACTAATGGCGCTGGCTCGATTTATGAGTCCACCACTCCCACTGTTTTCATGCAGGTCGCCAAAAAGCCTGTCCGCTCTGATGATGCGAGGAAGCTGCTTGCTCAAATCCAGAAGTACGAGGGCCTTCCTTTTGCCCGGCGATGGCTGGAAGGCAACACGTTTAAGGTTAATTTCGCCCTGCGCCAGCTTATCTCGGCAGGCTGCGTTCAGGCGTTTCCCCCTCTGGTCGAAAGGAACCATGGCATGGTCAGCCAGGCAGAGCATACTGTTCTGGTAAGGAAGGATGAATGCGAGGTTCTGACAGCGGTTTAGCGGCCTGAATCCATAACCTGGGCATACATGCCTGCGAGGTCAATCAGCACGGCCTTGGCCAGGAGTTCCAGATCTGCGTTGCCTTCCGGAATTTGATTGCCCTCGGTAATCCTGAGCATCCTGACATACGAGGCAATGCCAGGCTCGTCACTGCCGACTGCAAGCAGAACCAGGTATGAAGGCCCACCCTGTGCAGGATTTATCCCGACTTCCGCGATAAGCCCTCTTCCATACTGCGGGGGAATCTGTCTTATCCTGGTGGGTATTATCTGCCTTAAGGCCTGGAATTCATATGCCTTGACACCCCAGTAGCCTCCGGTTCCTCCCACGCTGAAATGCCTCATTTTATCCTTTCCGCAGCCTCCTTTGCGCCAAGCAGGGCTTCCTCTCCGGTGCGCATATTCCTGAGCTTCACCTTTCCCTGCCCGATTTCCTGCCCGCCGATTATGGCCACAAAGGGTATCCCCATTGCCGAGGCGTATTCCAGATTTTTCCCAACACTCCTGTCCAGCAGGTCTATGTCAGTAGCTATTCCCTGCTCTCTGAACTGCGCGGCAATCTTTGCTACAGCAGTGTAATTCTTGATTGGAATGACATATAATTTGGCCGAGGTTTTTGCACTCAATGCGGCTTTGGCAGCCTCACTTATCGCATCCAGCCCGAATGAGATTCCAACAGCAGGATATTCCTTCTTTTCCCCCAGGAAGCTTCCAATAAGCTTATCGTACCTTCCACCGCCTGCCAATGATGATTTTACTTCAGAATCCATGGGGAATGCCTCAAATACAGGGCCAGTGTAATATGCAAGGCCGCGGGCAAGGCTTGGCTCAAAGATAACATTTGATGTGTCCGCCATGTTTGCAAGAAGTTCTTCCATTTCCATTAAACCTTCCTCACCTTGCTTTGATTTCATTGATTTCCTTAGCTGTTCAATCTTCTTTTCATTGCTGCCTTTTACAGCTACCAGTCCCTCAATGGCCTTGACTGACTCGGCTGAAATTTTCTTTTCCTTCAGTTCCCTCCGTACTTCCTCCACTCCGAATTTCTCCAGCTTGTCCAGCGCAAGTATGGCCGGTTCAGCAAGGCTTTCCTTCACCTTTGCTGTCTCAAGGATTCCGTTCAGCACTTTCCTGCTGTTAATTTTTATCCTGACATCCAGCCCAAGCTCCCTAAAGGCAGATTGGGCAATGCTGACAATCTCAGCGTCGGCTTTCATGCCTGCCGCCCCTACGATGTCCACGTCACATTGGGTGAACTGCCTGTACCTCCCCAGCTTTATCGGCCCGTCCCTGAAAACTTCGCCCATCTGATAACGTTTGAAAGGCATCTTCAGGTTGGGGTTCATGGCAAGATACCTGCACATCGGCACTGTCAGGTCATACCTCAGGGCAAGCTCCCTTCCGCCCTGGTCAGTAAGCCTGAACGTCTCTTTCAGGATTTCAGCTCCGCCAGCGTACTTTGCTGCAAGCACGTCGTACCTTTCAATCAGCGGGGTTTCAAGCGGGCTGTAGCCGTAAATTTCAAATATCCTCCTGAGGGCGCCCGCTATCCTTTGCCTCGCAATCGCCTGCTCGGCCGGAAAGTCCCTTGTCCCCTTTGCGGTTTGGAGGGTCATATTATTATCTTCCTTAGCTCATTTATATTTTCAAAAAACCTGTCGCTAGTCACGAAAATCATATTTTCATCTATGGCTATTGCGGCATTCAGAAGATCAATAGTTTCAAAAACAACCCCTGCTTTTTTGTATTTGTAGTTAAGCTCTGCAAACAGCCTGGCGCTGGACTGGGAGAGCGTAACATGCCTGAACTGGCCTAAAAAATCCACAGCTCCTCGCTGCTCGCCCGCCCTTATGTTCCCGAAGTAGTATTCGGAATATGTAAATAGTGTGATAAAGGGCGTGCTTTGCGGCAGGTCAGCGAATTTTCTCATTCTGTTTCTTGCGGCCTCAGTTCCTTTTTTCAGGTCAATCAGAATTGTAGTGTCTAGAAGATAAGTCATTTGAATTCCCTGAGCCTGAAACCTTTCCTGAATTCCTTTACCCCTTTTTCAATTTCTGCAGCAAGCTTGGGGTCAGGCTTTACAGAAAGAATTCTTTCCCATGCTTTCATGTTGCCATTTTCCATCGCTTCCTCTACAGTCCTGACTAGGAATCTGCCGATGGGCATTCCCCTTCTGCTGGCTACGGCCTTAATGCGCACCCACTCCTCATCAGTTACCCCCCTAACAGCTTTTGTTGTCATGTTTTACCTGTTTAACTGTTTGACTATTTAAGGTTTTCTATCCGCAGCCCTGACTGTTGCCTCTGCAAGGATTTCTATCGTGTCCAGCAGTTTAACCTCCGTGTTCTCCTGCCTTAGCAACAGCGAGAGGTCTGTGCAGCCAAGAATCACTGCTTCAGCTCCTTGTTCTTTGAGTGATTTGCAGGCTTTTGTAAGGCTAATCCTGTCCGAAGTATTTTTCTTTCCTGCAAGAATGTTCAGAATTATCTGGTTGATTTCGTTTTGGTTTTCGGGGAGCTTTAGGGCCAGCCTGATTTTTTTGGCAGCCTTCGCGTATGCATCGGATTTAACCGTTGCGGTGGTCGCAAGCAGTCCGAGGTTTTTATAACCTGCCTTTGCTGCTGCCTTGAGGGTTTCCTCAATGATGTCCAATACAGGCACACCACCTGACTTGGCTAATCCAGGGCAAACTGAAAAAACGGTGTTGCATGGAATGGCGATTAGCTCAGAGCCTGCCTGCTCCAATTTTCTTATTCCGCAGAGCAACTGCTCCCTTACCAGATTGGCCTTGCTATCGCCGACTATGTCAGCAATCGGAAGACTGTAGATGAAGATTTCCGGATAGTCCTCATCCAGCCTTGCACCGTATTGCAGCTGGCACTGCCGGATTACCGCCGAGTAAAAAGCGGCTGTGGATTCAGGCCCCATTCCTCCAAGTATTCCTATCCGCTTCATTTCACCCTCCTGTAAAAGCAGCTGTATTCCCCGGTGTGGCATGCCCCTTTTCCCTGCTGCTCTACTTTAAGCAGCACAGCATCGCTGTCACAGTCCAGGTAAATCTCCTTAACAGCCTGCCAGTCCCCTGATGTTGCTCCCTTCCGCCAGAGCTCATTCCGGCTTGTGCTCCAGTAAGTCGCCAGGCCGGTCTCAACTGTTGCCGCCCATGCCTCCGGGTTCATGTAGGCTTGCATCAGGACCTGGCCGGTAAGGTAATCCTGCGCAACTGCAACTACAAGGCCGCCGCGCTTATCAAAGTCTGGCTCCACTTTCGTGTCCAAACTCATTTGGCCCTCCATTTTACAGCGTCGCGCTGGACAAATGCTCCTGTGTTGGAGTTGTAGATGTCATCCGCCCCAAGCATCAACAGCTGCCTTACAGCTTGCGGATACTCATTCCCGGGTATTGCGGTTTCCACTGAGCAGTTGCCGTTGTACCTGCTTACTGTTGGCTCCTTTGCGCAGTAGCCTGCTGTCCTGAGGAAGTTTGCCACCCTTTCCAGCCCGTCTTCAGGCACGTTCATCACTATCATGTACTTCATTGCTCCTGTGGCTGCCATCAGCATTGTGGCCACTTCCCTTATCTTGCCTTCCTTCCAGCTGTCCTTTGTTCTGGCGTAAATTGTTCTGGCGTAAAGCCTTGCGGTTGAGGTCATTATTTCATCCAGCACTGTAAGGCCAGCCCTTTCAAGCGTTCTCCCGCTCTGAGTTGCCTCGACTATCAGGTCTGCAAAGCCCGTACTTGCCTTTTGCTCTGTCTTTCCGGTAGTTACTGCTATTTCCAGTGGTGTGTCGCTGTAAGGGTTCCATGGCGCCTGTATCTGGGCAGGTTGTCCAAGAAAGATTTGGCGGGACAGGGGATCCGCCCATTCTTTTGTGATTAGAGGGTATTCTGTCGCAATCCGGAACAACAGCTTGTTTGCACGCAAGCTTTTTCCCTCTAGAGGGAAGCGTGTTTCCCTGACTGGTCCAAGCTGCCGTTCGGAATCTGGTTTGGACTTGTAATCCGCATATTCCTGCATTACGGAAGCCGTTGTTGCACCTTTAGGATACGGCCCCGCCGCGACTATCCTGATACGGCCGTAACCAAGGTCGCAAACTTCCTGAATCATCCCCTCCCAGCCTGACTCCTTATAAGCGTCCAGGCCAAGGATTCCTGCGTCATACACGCCAAAATCAATTTGCATGGGAATGTCCCTGGGCCTGTCCACCAGCAGCTCTAGCTCTGGGTCGTTGCCGATTCTTGGGCTGAACTCTTCCTGCCCAGGTTCGTATCCGGTTATCTGGTATCCAGCTGTTTTGAACAGCTCGTTTGTGTTTCCCCTGGTCGAATTGTTCAGGCTTCCTGATGGAAGCGCAAGTTTTAGTTTCATTTTGCCCTCACAAATTGGCCAAGGTATTCTTTCGCGAGAGTTACAGCTATTTCCGCTGCCTCCTCTGGTGTTGCAGCCCCTACAACCAGCCTCCTTTTCCGTGCATCAAAGTAGGTATCTGCCAGCCTTTCACTCCAGCCCCCTGTGTTTCTCATTGCAACAAGCGGAATGTTCAGCTGGTACCCAACTACCAATTCATTTAGGGTGCCAGAGCCTCCGCTAATTGAAATCAATGCATCGCAGCTTGCCGCAAGCACAAATTCCCTTCCCCCACCCCGTTCCATTCCAGAGCAGATTACAATGTCTGCGTCCTGCTGGTATATGTTTTTCCCCCTGCCATAGGTAACTCCAATTGTCAAGCCTCCGGCCTTTTTTGCGCCTCTGCATGCGGCAGTTGAAAGGCTGTCGTAATCTTTTTCAGCCCCAAATACCAGTAATGCTCCTCTGCTGGCTATCTGATAGCCTGTTTCTTCGGCAAGCCTTTCCAATTCCTCTCCATAATTCAGGTCTTGCGCAGACCCCATGACCCCAATTTGAATTTTCATCTTATCCTCCATGAGTTTATTGTTGAATCTGATGGTCAATCTTGTTGATTGACAGTTGCAGAACTAGCAATGCTGATGCTTGTCAGAAGTGGCCTTTGATGAAGGGCCGCCGAGGGGACTCGAACCCCTCCCGGAGGCTGTCTGAAGTCTATTGCTTCCACAGGCCTCAATGCGAACCGCTACACTACGGCAGCCATAAGAATACCTCTCTGTTGCTTGTTTGCCCGCTGAAGAGTTGGAACTATTAAAACCAGAACTTACCTTACTTCCTATGAAGATAACCAACTCTCATGATACCTTTGGTAAAGGGCCCTATTATTTAAGACTTTCGCAGGGTGGGGGTGTGGGACAGACTTAAGCTAGCCTGTCCAGCAAAGGTTGCGCCTTAGGGACATGAGCATGTTTGCAGTGTCTATCCGGGCAGCCGTGAGCAGGGAGGTCTCCCGGCTAATTTAAGCCTTATGGCCTGAGTAGGATTTTTCCGCTTTCACCGGAATTCCTTCTGTTTATTTGCACAAAGTTCAAAAGTTTCCGGACTGTTCGGAGAAGCCTGCCGTACATCCGGAAGGTTTGCGGATTTTTAGGGCAAAAGTATATTAATGCCCTGAGCTACAGAATTGGACATGAGCGAATTCGCTTTTGTGGAGAGAAACAGGCATTGGATGGAGCCTTTGCTGCTTTGCATTATATTTGTGCTAATGATCCTTATTGCATTAAAAACTTTGAAAGTGATTTAGGTGCTGGAGCGGGGAATAACTTTAATGCTTACGGCAGCCACAATTACCATCGTGATATTCAACGCAATTACGCAGATGTGGACAATGTATGGATTCCTAGTGGGGGTTGATGTGGCTTTTCTGAATCTTTTGCTTCTGTGCAGTTTTGCACTCTCGCTGTATTATCTCTTATTTACGACGCTGCGGCTATCCAGAACATAAGCACATCTCATGGCTGCTTATAGGCTATGGTGAGTCCCTCCTCAAATACGGCTCCAGCTTCGGGTGCCTCACCGCCAGGTTCCCGAGGTCAAGCACATTTTTCCCAAGCGGGCCGTACTCCCTGAACAGCCTGTCAGTTTCAGCCACGCCCAACCTGACGGCGGCCTGAAAACGGACAACCCGCCCGTTGTTCGCCAACTCGCTGTTTATCCCACAAGCCGGTGGCTGCGAACATCAACCCAAGAGGAAATAAGGAGCATACTTGGCGCCAGTGTGCACCAGATAGGCAGAAGGGCATTTGACGACCTGAAAGCCGGTCTTCCTGAGCATGAGCGTGTCCTGGACCATATGCCCTCAGCCGACGGATACAGGCTCCATCCAGGCCCTGATCCGCTTGTCATGTGAATTTCTGTCAACCGGCTAATTCACAAACTATATAAAACAGGCCCAGCCAACTTAAGTGTAAAATGCCTGTTGAAGTATTGCTATCGAAAGAGCAGCCGATTGACGCATCTGGTGACACCCTTGTTGCCTTTGACTTTGAAGGCGCAGCGAATCTATCCAAATACTTCGGGAAGGGATTTGCGGATAAGGTGAATGCGCCGATAAAGGCAGGCGACTTTCAGGGAAAGGATGGCCAGGTATTCTTCGTCTACACAGGCTCAAGGCCTGCCAGAATACTGCTTGTAGGGCTCGGCGCCAAGGACAAGTTCCACCTGAACAAGTTAAGGATTGCAGCAGGCCAGGCTGTGAATGCCTCAAGAGGCGCAGGCGTTGAGGAGCTTGCCTTTCCTGTGTTTGGAAAGTACCTTGGCCTGGCAGAGGAGGACATTGTGGTTGCAATGGCCGAGGCAGGCATAATGGCCAGCCATAAGTTTGACAGGTACAAGTCAGAAAAGCAGGCTGTAAAGCTAAAGAAATTGGTGGTGGCCGCAGGACGGCAGGACAAGGTCCTTGAGGACGCGCTGAATTATGGCAGGATAGTGGCGCTGAACTGCATAACTGCAAAAGATCTCATCAACGAGCAGGCAACCGTCGCGACTCCAAAATATGTTGCAGAGAAGGCGGCGGAGCTGTGCAGGGGGCTGAAGGATGTTAGGGTGACGGTTCACGACAGAAAGGCCCTGCAAAAGATGAGTGCAAACGGCATACTTGCCGTCGGGGCAGGAAGCTCAAGCGAGCCAAGGATGGTCGTAATCGAGTATGTCCCAAAGGGCTATAGGAAAACATATGCGCTTGTCGGCAAGGGAATAACCTTTGACAGTGGAGGCCTTGACTTAAAGCCTGCAATCGGCATGGAGTGGATGAAGTACGACATGTCAGGGGCTGCGGCTGTAATGATGGCCACAATAAGCGCAGCGCAGCTGCAACTGCCGCACAGGGTGGTGGGAATAATGGCGCTGGCTGAGAACATGATAGGCCCCGAATCATACAAGCCGGGTGACATCATAGCCACCATGAGCGGCAAGACGATAGAAATCCTCAACACCGACGCAGAGGGAAGAATTGTGCTGGCTGATGCGCTGCATTACTCAAAGTCCTTCAACCCTGACTACCTAATAGACGTCGCCACCCTTACAGGAGCCTGCTTTGTTGCGCTGGGCTCAGAGGCCGCGGGCATAATGGGCACTGATGAAAGCCTTATCAGCTCCCTGAAGGCCGCGGGCGAAAAGACATTTGAAAGGGTGTGGCAGCTGCCGTTATACCCGGAATACCAGGAGTACGTCAAGAGCGATTTCGCAGACATGAAGAACGTAACCACCAACCAGCCAGGCAGCGGCGCTGGCGCCAGTGTCGGGGCAAAGCTTCTCTCAAGCTTCGTTGAGGGCTGCAAATGGGCGCATGTGGACATAGCAGGGACAGCGTGGACTGATTCTGATGCAGGATACAAGCCCAAAGGCGCAACAGGATTTGGCGTAAGGCTGCTGGTGAAGATGCTGAAGGATTCGGCAAAGTAAATCCGAGCATAAAACCAAACAAATAGCAGGCTGACTCATTAATGGTTGGCAGTTAGTGGTATGTGGTTGGCAGTTATTCTTAATCAGTACATATTGCAGAGCAGTTCACGAAGCCAGGCCGTACACGCCTCGATTCTCCCGAGAGGGGCTGCTGAATCTTGGGTGGCCACAGGCTGCTACTTAAGGTAAATGGTTAAATCCCTTCAACTTACGGCTTACAAAAGGTGCGATAGGCTTAAATAAAGCACAGCCTCATCGGCATCAATGCAGACCAGGACAAAGATTGTCGCAACCCTCGGGCCTTCCTCTGAATCGCAGCAGGCCATAGCAGAGCTGATTGAGGCTGGCGCAACTGTCTTCAGGCTGAACGCGAAGCACAGCGAACCTGAATGGCTTGAGGGAATTATTGCGCGCATAAGGGCAGTGGCTGGGCGCCGCAACGTTGGAATAATGCTGGACCTGAAAGGCCCGGAAATAAGGATAGGCGAATTTGAGGCAGGCCACGCGGAGCTGAAGGAGGGGTCAACGGTTGTTTTCTCCCCCGGAGAGCTTGGCAGCCAGCAGAAGATAATCCTCAACGATACCCGCGTACTCAGGAAGATAAAGCCAGGCCATACATTCTATATTGATGACGGCAAATTTGAGTTCAGGGCAACCTCAGCCTCAGCAGGCTCGGTAAGGGCAAAGGTTGTAAGGGGCGGGAAAATCTCAAACCACAAGAGCGTGAACCTTCCTGACGCAGACCTGGACCTTCCTGTCCTCGAGAAAAAGGACTTTGAAATGATAAGGCTGGGCCTGAAGAATCAGGTTGATTTCTTTGCACTCTCATTCGTGAGGAATCGCGGTGACATCCAGTCCCTCCGCAGGCGCATTGCAGGAAGCCGGGCAAAAATAATAGCAAAAATAGAGCGGCCACAGGCAATCGGGAACTTTACGGAAATCCTTGAGGAGGCTGATGCCATAATGGTGGCCAGGGGAGACCTCGGGATAGAGATACCGCTCACCGAAGTCCCCTTAGTTCAGAAGGACCTCATCAGAAAGGCAAGGGAGGCTGCCAAGCCTGTAATCACGGCAACGCAGATGCTTGAGTCAATGATAGAAAATCCCAGGCCGACAAGGGCAGAGGTCAGCGACGTGGCGAACGCAATCCTTGACGGAACAGACGCGGTCATGCTCTCAGCCGAAACTGCCATTGGACACTACCCTGTTGAGGCTGTCAGGGTAATGGCGCAGATAGACGAAAGCATAAACAGCAAAAACCTCAGGGGATTCAGGCCGGCACACCAGAAGCCGGGCAACACAACAGAAGCCGTAAGCCAGGCCGTGGACACACTCAGCAGGTATCCGCTTGACTTCAAAGCAATAGTGCTTCTTACAGAGACAGGCAGGACTGCCAGGATGATAGCCAAGTTCGAGCCAACCCAGCCAATATACGGCATAACAGATGACAGGACAACCGCCAACCAGATGAGCCTCCTCTGGGGAGTGAATCCAAGAGTTATAAAATTCAAGCACGCTGCAGACACTGAAAGGATATTCTCCTTCGTCCTATCAGTCCTGAAGTCGGAAAAGGCGCTCAGGAAGGGAGACAAGGTGCTTTGCATCTCAGGCTCAATCGTCGGAAGGGAGAATCTCACTAATTCAATAAAGATACATCCCGTTGCCTAAGAGCATCTGGAGACAATCCTGAAATAGTTGTGCCTCTGATGCTCAGGGAGTTCTTTTGGGTCAGAGCCAACCCACTCAAGCCTGTTAATTCCAACACACTGCCCATCCCACACCTTTCCCTTGGCAGCCCCGTTATTCTTATAGTATTCAGCAGCCAGGCTTCCGCTTGCCAGGCCATTCCCAAACTCCGTGGCGAGGGCCTTACGGATAAGGTCAGCCTGCGTCTGCATCCTGAAAAGCTCCTGCTCCCCAGGGCTGTTTCCATAGGCAGCCAAATCATCCCCAGAAATCCTGGCTGTATTCAGGTACGGCACCAGCCTGTCCAGGCTTGCCGCCCACGCCTGCCTGTCCGGGTTCCTTGCAGCAATGCGTTCAAGATCCCCAGGCTTGGGGGAGCCGGGCTTAAAAATCAGGCTGGAAAAAGGCTGCATGTAAACTCCGCTGAACTCTCCGGGCTGCAACAGAATATGATAAAGATTCCTTTTTCCGGGATTAACCTGGAAGTCAGGGCTTACATTCCTGTTCTTGATAACAGAGGCTATGTTCATCGCAGCTGTGACATAAGCATCCATATAACCCTCCAGCGAGACACCCGCAGGCCTCTGTTCAGGAGAGAAAGGGGACATTTCAACGTAAATAACCCGCTCAACCACAGCCAGCTCACCAGGCGACACGGCAGAATAGGCCTTCAAATGGTTATCCGAATACTGCTTCAACGCATGCTCCGCCATGGCAACTCCATTCGGACTCTCAGCCCTTTCCACAAATGCCTCGGGCGGTTTTACCATTACTGCACCCAGCGCATTGGCGCCTACGAGCAGCGCTGCAGCCCCTGTGAAGCGCAATAAGCTCCTACGGCTTACAGCAGGCCTATGCCTTCCACGCAGATTCATGCATAACAGCATGGCCCACCGATATATAAGCCTTTCTGTGTTTGTCACTTTTTAGTTAATACAAAATCGCTGCCCCTGCCTCAGGCGGAAATACGCAATTTTTATATAAGCCCCTTCAACGCAAAACACAAGGGCCCGTAGTCTAGCGGTTACGAAGGGAAAACGCCGCAAATGACGTCACCCTTACACGGTGAAGGTCCCCAGTTCGATCCTGGGCGGGCCCATATTCAAAATGACGCTTGATGATTTTACACGCGGATTGTTCATTATTAGCAATATCAAACGCCATCGTGAGGAATCAGGCTACAGGGCAGGCGTCCCTTTTTCAGCTTAAATACAGTAAATGTTAAATAGCGAGGTGCTAAAGCCAACATAATTTGCGGTAGTAGTCTAACGGCAGGACGTGGCCTTGCCAAGGCTGCAGTCCGGGTTCGAATCCCGGCTACCGCATTTTCAATCACTCCAGAAAAATCAGGCCGTACATTATTGCAACGCCAACTATCATGAACAAAAAGCTTGCGGCAGATTTTTTCAAGTTGGTCCTGTGGTGGAAAATCTCAGGAATCATTGTTGAGCAAGCTATGTACAGGAAAG
>CAZDCW010000031.1:0-16251 GCA_964504135.1 uncultured Methanosarcinales archaeon | reverse complement strand
GTATTTACCTCGTATATACTAAGTATAAATGAATTTCTATGCCACAGAATATATGCCCCATTCCCGAGAATAACTTCAGAACACTAAAGAATTACTGGGAAGCAATAAGTATATAAACAAAAGGCCTTCCAGCCAAGGGCATGGGGACTGTACGACTGATGGTTCTTGACGTGCTCAAGCCGCATGAGCCTTCAATACTTGACCTGTCAAAAAAGATAGCAGGCGTTTCAGGAGTTGCCAACGTTGACATCACAATCATGAGCGTTGACAGGAAGGTTGAGACTGCCAAGATAACAATAGAGGGAACAGACTTCAACTATGACAAGATACAGAAAATAATCAACGACTACGGCGCCACAGTAAAAAGCATAGACCGGGTAGTAACCGGAAAAAGGACAGTAATAGGCTAGCATGCTTTCCAAACTCAGGGAAAAACTCAGGCTTCTGTCAGACTATAACAAGCTGGCGCATATTGAAAAGATAGCAAGGCGTTACTTTGTCATGAACTCCTTTGACGGAGTCCTTGCTATACTCGGCATACTGGTCGGAAGCCTCATCGCAGGCGCTCCAGCAGCGCTGGTTGTAAGCACCGGAATAGCAGCCGGAATAGCCATGGGAGTATCAGGCATATGGGGAGCATACCTCACAGAGCGGGCTGAAAGGCAAAAGGAAATACGCGATTTGGAAAGGGCGACCCTTACAAAGCTCAAGGCCACCCAGATAGAGCGGGCGGCAAAGGCAGCAGTGGTGATAATAGCGCTTGTGGACGGCATAGCGCCACTGGCGGCGGCCCTTATCGTGCTCATGCCATTCCTCATCCTTCGGCCTTTCCTGGCCCTGCAGCAGATATATTACCTGTCAATCGGCATAGCCTTCGCTGCGCTGTTCATGCTTGGAGTATTCCTCGGCAACCTTTCCAGGGAGAACATAATCAAGATGGGCCTGATAATGATACTGGCAGGCATAGTCTCGGCAGGGCTGAGCTACATTCTCCTTGGAACTGTGGTGGCGTAAGGCATCCTGAACGATTTCACAAAAAATATAAACCCCTGCATCAAAACAGGTACAATGGCAGACCTGCAATGGCTGGAGGAAATCCTAAGCGGCGAGAGAATACCTTTTCAAGCAGAAACAGTATTCAAGCTTCCAGAGGCACTGCGGGTTGCAGGGCATCCTGTGGCGGTAACAGCTGGACAATCCTCGCTGCCGTATGGACTGATACATGCCGATGTCCTGCAAATAGCCGCAGAAAGGCACGAGGACAGGGTATCCATAGGCGACGCAGGTGATATAACATTCATAGCTCCGGCTGGTCAATCCTCCATAACTGTTGAGGGCGGCTTCATGACGACCATGACACTTCTTAGTCTGATTGCCCCTCTCCGCGGCGCGCTGGAGGCAGCGGCAGCGCTGTGAAATCACTTACCACGGCACGCTGGACGAATTCTATGCTAAAGTGTAAAAGTTTTTAAGGCAAGCTGCACTACCCGGACGTATGTTTGACCCGGATTTGGAGCTGATTCTCGGAGCCCTAAGCAATGCAGGGGCGGCTTATTATGTCCAGGTTATGTACTTCCCCGCAGAAGAACCTTTGCTTGGTCTTCCCGATGGAGTTACTTTGGATTTTGAGTACGATGGCTCAATATACCTCCAAGGCCGCAATGCAACCCAGTTTCCTAACCAAATAAGGCCCTTGATGAAGGTTAGGGAGGCTCATGTGTTTTTTGCAGAAAACCATCAACGTCTTGCCATTGAGCCGGGCACAAGGTCAATTAGGCTGTCGGAATTTAATGGTTCAAAGCCTTTGGAAGCCCAGGTAATGACCGCCCTCAATGATGCGACAGCCCAGATTGGCTACACAATAACAATTACCGACTGATGATTTCTGAATCAAGGCAAATCCCGGGAACAGAAGAACTCAATATAAAAGAGGAATTCAAGCTGCGATACCAGAAGCTTCTTGGCAGCGAATATGAAAAGTTCATGCAGTATTCCACTTCCTTCATCCGCCGGAGCATAAGGGTGAACACGCTTAAGATTGGCGTAGAAGAGCTTGCAGGAAGGCTGCAGGCAGATTGGAAACTTGACAGGGTTCCATGGTGCAATGAGGGATTCTGGATAAAAGGGGAGAGGCTGGACATAGGAAACCTTCCAGAGCACACGCTTGGGTATTTCTATGTGCAGGAGGCTGCCAGCATGATACCGCCTGTGGTGCTGGAGCCAAAGCCAGGAGAAGTTTGCCTGGACATGTGCGCAGCGCCGGGAAGCAAGACAACCCAGATGGCTGCAATGATGCAGAATGAAGGGATAATAGTCGCGAATGACATAAGCGGGGAAAGGATAAAGGCGCTCGGCCTGAACCTGAACAGGACCGGGGTAAGCAACGCGGTGATAGCGCACACAGCCGGAAGCCAGCTTTCCAAGCTCAAAATCAGGTTTGACCGGATACTTGTAGATGCGCCGTGCTCAGCAACAGGAACAATAAGAAGAAACCTCAAAGTCCTCCAGATGTACAACTACTCAACAGTCAACAGGCTGGCGTCAATGCAGAAAGGGCTGATAACAAGAGCCTATGGGCTGTTAAAAGAGGGAGGCACGCTGGTCTATTCAACATGCTCAATGGAGCCAGAGGAGAACGAAGGCGTTGTAACGCATCTGCTGGAGAAGGAAGACTCTGCGACTGTTGAAAAGATAGGGCTGCCACTGGAAAGGTCAGCCTGCTATACTGAATTTGACAAAGCCGAGTATGACAGCAGGGTTAAGGACTGCCTGAGAATCTGGCCGCAGGATAATGATACTGAAGGTTTTTTCGTGGCGAGGATTAGGAAAGTGTAGCCGATTAAAATCTAGCCCCATAACTACAATTAGTAGCCTGTGGCCACCTCAGATTCAGCAGCCCCTATGGGAGATTCGCCAACGTGTACGGCCCGGCTTCGTGCACGGCATTTGCAATGTTCACTGCCCCTTGCGCCATTCTCTTTGTGTAGGTCACTTGTACCGTTCACTAAGAGTCAGCCTGCTACCAAAAAATAGCCGGACAGCTCCCCCGAGCAGAATTTTGGAAAATTTTCGTACTTATCGGAAACCTTCCGGCCGTTTTTCAAAAAGCTTAAATATCGAGTTATCTTACTAAAAAATTGACTGTGGGAGTCACCTGATTCTGAGTCAGGCGCAACAGCCGTAAGTGGCGGCTGTTTTTTTTTTCTTACTACCGCCTCACAGCCCTCTTAAGCTGCCTGATTTCCTTCTCGCTGACAGCGCAGCCGTCCAGCTTGACGCCCCAAAGAACAGAGTCAAGAAGCTGCTCCCTCAACTCAGGAGAGGGCTTCCTGCACCGGTCAATATATTTGTCCAGCAGGCCCATCTCATAAGCGACTGCCGCAAGCTCAACAGAGCGGATGACCTTCAGGCCGCCTATCTTCTGCCTCAGCTTTGCCAGTGCGCTGTAGTCAATTGAAACCTTTGTGTGGAGATGCGACTGCATATGCTTTGCAATATGCTGCGGCTTCTCAACAAGCTCCCTGGTTGTGCGCTCGTCAATGACAGACGCGGCGGACTGGTTCAGAAGCGCGATGGCCAATGTGGACATCTCGCCCCTGTGCACAACACTGACGTTGTTTTCCTTGGCAGCGAAAATGCTGTTTGACAAGGCAAGCAGCTCATCCGTAAGATTGTCAACATCCCTGCCGGAAACCACCTTAAGAGCCCCGCAGTCAATCTCCTCCTGAACCTGAAGAGCCTCAAACTCAAACCGCTTTATGCCCAGCGGCCTGTCCACCAGCTCAGCCCTCACAGCTTCAGAAATGAGGAAGTCCCCCCCGAATCTCTCCCTGAGCGGCCCAAGAAGCCAGAGCAGGTTGTTCATTGTCAGGCTGATTACAGGGCCTGCGTCAAAGACAAGGGATTTCATTCTTGGAATCTTAACTGGAATAGTGCTTATTTAAGCTTTGCCAAAAGGGAATCCTGTCACACAAATTTTGCGCGGGTTTAACATTGATTATATTCATCTGCCTTGCAATGTTTACCTCCCAATGGACAGTTACCCGAAGGAAACCAAGTCGAAGATATATTTATAAAGCTCCTTAAAGAAGAATCCCTATGCTCGAGCAACTGTACGACCCGTCCTGGCTTGAGAGGAGGGCTTCGGCGGGGTTTGTGCTCGGCCTGTCTTACTCTGTGATTGGAATAGCGACCGCGGTTGCGCTCTTCCCGAAAAGCCCTGGCCTGGCTTCAGTTGCATTCACGTCGCTGCTGCTGGTGCCGACGCTAAATAGAATGCTCAGCATAGAGGAAAAGCAGGCGGCAGACACAAAGGGAAGCCTTCTTGCGCCATTCCGGAACCATTCAGACATCATCAGCGTCTACCTATTCATATTCCTGGGCATACTGCTTGCATACTCGATACTTTCGCTTGTGATTCCGAACATAGCCGCGACTGACTTCTTCGGCCAGCAGCTAAGCGTGGCAGGGCTGACAGGCCAGGCCTATGCGACACAGGGACTGCTTGCAAACATATTGGTAAACAACCTCATCATACTCGCACTCTGCACAATAATCGCGCTTGTGTACGGGAGCGGAGCAATTTTCCTGCTTGCGTGGATTGCCAGCGTATGGGGCTCAATTTTCGCCCTCATTGCCAAGAACTCGGCAGCAGCGGCAGGCACAAGCCCCCTGGCTTACTTTGCGCTTACAATAATCCTTGTCTTCCCCCACATGATACTTGAGGCAGGAGGGTACTTCCTCGGCGTAATCACAGGGGGGATAATGTCCAAGGCTGCGCTGAAGGAAACATCCAGGAAGAAAAGGCTCAGGAAAGTGGCAGTTGACGCAGCCATAATGATGGCGTTGGCACTCTGCCTGCTGATAGTCGCAGCATTGATAGAGGTTTACATCACAAGGAACACTTTCAGGATGTTCAGGCTGATATGAGAAAGAGGCAAATCAGGAAACACAAAAGAGGGAAACCCGCTGCAAGGCCGATTTACAAGGAAGGCTTCTTCTGGATAGCATTTGCTGTCCTTGTGCTGACATTGGCTGCGTTCGCAGCGTTTCAGGTTCTCAATAAGCCTTTCGCCGGCAAAGCGCATGGGATACTGACTGAACAGGGAGTTCCTGAGCTGCCTGGGGAGGACTCCGAGCCTGTAAGTCGGTTTTATTCCTATAGGCTGTATTATTCCTATGGGCTTCGGGAGCAGATGGCTGAATTGGGCTATGAGCTGTATGGAAACGTCAGCCAGGAAGACCTGGCTAATTTCGCTGTACTACGCGGCGATCAGACAGTCATCCGCACAAACACAAGCTTTTTCGCTTTCGAAAACCTGACAGACAACTTCGTGCTTTATCTCGGAGGCAGGCAGCTTAGGTTTGTGAGAACTTCCGTGCAGGAAAAGCCAGAGGCCACCCATATAGTGGAATTCAAAAAGGAGCCGCTTGTATCCTTTTATGCCGAGCAAAGGGCCAATGGCGCAATCGGGCTGTCCGAAAACAAGGCTGCAGAAGAGTATGCGATGGGGCTCAACGCAGAGAGAGACGAGGCAGTCTCGCAGCTTTCACAAATCAACCCTGAGCTTCCAGGCAGGATAAAAGCAAAATACACGAAGGCATTCAACGGCATAGCCGTCACAGCCACAGAAGAAGAGGCGGAAAGGATAAGAAACCTGTCCTCGGTAAAGGCAGTGTATGAAAATACAAAAGTCTGGGCGCTTCTAAGCGAAAGCGTCCCCCAGATAAAGGCCGACAAGGTATGGGAGCTTACCGATGAACAGGGAAGAAAGGTAAAGGGGGAAGGCGTAACCATAGCTGTAATAGACACCGGCGTTGACTACACGCATGCGGACCTTGGAGGCTGCCTCGGCGAGTCATGCAAGGTAATAGGCGGATACGACTTTGTGAACAACGACAACGACCCCATGGATGACAACGGCCATGGAACACATGTTGCGGCCACAGCTGCAGGGGAGGGAGTTCTTAAGGGAGTCGCGCCAAAGGCGTCGATTATAGCTTATAAGGTCCTCAACGCACAGGGCGGAGGATACACCTCGGACATAATTGATGCAATTGAAAAGGCGGTTGACCCGAACCAGGATGGGGACTTCTCAGACAGGGCGGACATAATATCCCTGAGCCTCGGAGGGCCGCCCACATATCCCGACCCACTTGCAGAGGCAGTCAACAACGCGGTTGAGGCGGGCACAGTGGCGGTTGTAGCAGCAGGCAACTCAGGGCAGTTAGGCAGCCAGACAATAGGCTCGCCGGGAATAGCAGAGCAGGCTATTACCGTGGGCGCAGTGAACAAAAAAGACGGACTGGCGGCATTCAGTTCCAGAGGCCCGGTGGATAATGGAACCCTTCAGGCTATAAAGCCTGATGTGCTTGCGCCAGGCGTGGACATATGCGCGGCAAAGACAGCTTCAGCAGGCTTTCCAGAATGCCTTGATGACACGCACGGCGCGATAAGCGGCACCAGCATGGCAACTCCGCATGTCTCTGGCGCTGCAGCCCTCCTTCTGCAGGCCCATCCCGAATGGACTCCGGATGATGTGAAATCCGCCCTGATGTCAACATCAGCAGACCTCGGCTTATCAAAATTTGAGCAGGGAGCAGGAAGAATTGACGCAGAGAAGGCAAACGATGCAGAAATCTCAACCAGCCCGGCAAGCTTCTCAATCAACCTCTGGTCATCAACAGGCACAGCCATCAGGGTAAGGAACCTTGCAGGCAAGGCAATAAACGCAGACATAAGCATAGAATTCAATGATGAAAAAGACAGGCCCGAGGCAAAAGCAAGCCCTGACAAGATATCCCTCAAGCCAGGAGAGGAAAAGGAAATCGCGATAACATTCAAGAGCAGCAGGATTGGAGCATCATTCGGCAACGTTGTAATAAAAACAGGCACTGACTATAAAGTGCCTTTTGCGCTAAGCAGGCTTGCCAATGTAACAATAGTCGCCCAATCTGATGAGACCCTGTCGCCGCGCTTCATTCTGCACAGCAATGACATGAAAACAATGAAAGAGGCTGCTGCATCAAGGCGAAGGATGAACCGCACATTCACACTTCCATCCGGCGAGTATACAGCCTATGTCGTTTCAAGTAGAATTGATAAGGCAAAGTACATCCTCTATGACTCTTTCAAAGTGGGCGCTGATAAAGAGGTTACCGTGAACCTCAGCATGGCAAACGCCAAGAGGCTAAATATAAAGACAGAAACTGCCAAGGGCAATGACATACAGATATTCAGCTGGACACACGGAATCACAGCACATGGCAACCAAGCCGAATTCATGTACCAGTCCACCTGCTACTGCCCCATTGAAGGCCCCCTCTATGTCTCCAAAAAGCCTGAAGCAGGCCTTGACACAGACATCCTAATCATGTACAAAGGAGTGGAAGTGTATGAATAGGCAGGCGGCCCTTCTCAGGGCAACCCTGGCCATTGTCCTTATCCTTACAGCCGGCTGCACAACCATGGAGTACAAGGCAGCTGAGGATGAGTACCTTATAGGATGGGTGCTGCCAAACATTGACGACAGCCAGCCAGAGGACCTGGACTATCCGGAATCAGAGTTGGCAAACTACACCTACATATACAATTATCCTGCGGCTAAACCGCTTGAAAACATAAAAGTGGCCGACCTATTCCAGCCAACCCCAAATCATGCAGGCTGGATGTCAATTGGCGTCTATGCCGACTTGGCAACCCCGCTAAATAGGACTTATCATGTTTGGGGGTCAAAGCTGAACACGTCAAAATACCGCGACCCCTGGCTATTCAACACACAAACTCTAATCAACTACAAGAAGGCGGAGGCGGCAATCCAGGATGTGACAGATATTCTCACAGATGAGAGTTACTACACAATTACAAGCCCTTTCCAGGCACTCCCGGTCCAGCCTGGCTCGGAGACAATTACCATCGGAACAGCGCCGTACACTCCAGCGAGCATAACCTCAAAATACGGGGCAATATCCCTTGACGGAAAGCTTATCCGGGGAAATAACGGCAAGGCCTGGATAAGAAGGCGCGCCCGGATGTGCGACACGTGCCCAAGGGAATTTCCAGACCCAACTTACCAAATCCTGCAGAACGAGCAGAATATAACTCAGAAATCCCTTGCAAACCAGTTTGGAGAGTGGGATGAAACACAGCTATACTATGAGATGCAGGAAACCGGAACCTATCATGTAACCGTGGTCATCCCGCTCTATTACGAAGTCTGGCATGACATCCTTGTCGACGCATGGATAAATCACCCGGGTACTGACGAAAAACCTCCCACACTAAAGAATCTGCACGCCGAGCCCAGAATAGACCCGGGCAAGCCCTACCTGATATCAGCTGAAATAGAAGACGACGCCGACGTCGCCTCAGCAAGCATTGAATACCGGCCGCATGGTGAGCAGGTTACCGGTGAATGGGCAACCCTTCAGGAGGAGCTTTCAGAAGGAAAATATTCGGCCACGATAGCTGAAACAACCGCACTGGAAAGCCTGGACCTCAGAATAACCGCGACAGACAGCTCTGGAAACAGGCAGATGTACACTATAATTCCCGTGGCGCTCCAAAGCCAGGAGTTCCAGCTCAATGCCTCCTCAGACCAGGTAATCGCCGGAAGAGGCCTGCGTGTAACCTTCAAAGGGGAATGCGCGCCGAAAGAATGCCACGGAGCAGCCCTGAAATACTACGTGAACGGCAACTTTGTCAAGGCAGACCTGGCAGACTGGCCGGATATTATAGAGGATGAAGACACGAAGCCGGAATTCAAATACAGCTATGAAACCCCCCCTGGTTTTTCAGATAAACTCCTGAACTTCACAGTCCTTTACCCAGGCACAGGCATCTACAAGCCAACCCAGGCATCCATACTGCTGCCCACAATTATTAGTGAGAATGACCTGGCTGTGAGGATTGCAGCGGATGCAAGACCCAAAGCCGGAGATTCAACCCAAGCTAACATCACAATTACGAACACAGGAAGCAAACAGTCCCCTCAATCAACGCTGGCAATTTATGTGGATGGAAAAGAAGCCCAAAGCAGGCAGGTTAGACCGCTCAACCCGCAGGAATCAGAGCCAGTGGCCTTCAGCTGGGTTCCATCAAAAAAGATGCACAACTTTACAGCAGCGGTAAATTACCAGGGTGATGAATTCCAGGAAAACAACAGAAGGGAGCTGAACATACGACCAGTTGCACCAGACCTCTATGTATCAGGGCCCAGCTATGTCCATATGGGCGATATTTATACAAATGACGAACTGAACATAAGCTTCGGCAGCGAAAACGTTGGAGAAGCAGAGGCGTACAATGTGACAAACGCCCTTATTCTTCTTCAGGACTTAAGGTGGCTCATAATACCTCTTGAAAGAGTTTATAAGCTTAAAATGGATGGCAAATCATACGAAATAAGAATGGCCAGCCGCCAGGAAGCGCTGGAAGTAAACATAACAGAAGGAAGCTCCACAGTCAACGCAGTCATGACGCCATACATCCCATACATGCATGCCTTTGGCAATTTGCTGTATGTGCAGGAGCTCAACGCAGGACTCCTGCCAAGGGAAGATGCGAGGGTATTCTTCGGCAAGTATCAAATCATTGCTGTAAACCATACGGTCCTTGACATACGTGAGAATACTGATGACGATGCCTTGTGGGGCCCGCAGAGGAGTGGGGACTTTGGACTGTTTGTGTCCGGGAACTCAAGCAGGGAACTGAATTTCCGGGACAATACAAGAGGCGTCTATTTGGTCACTGTGCTTCAAAGGGCGCCAGACCTTGCCGTGAACCTTACATTGCCTGAGGAGGCAAAGGTAAACAGAACTGTGGAAATCGTGGTGGGCGTCGAGAACAAGAGGCCGGTGCCATCAGTCAAACCCATTATAGAGCTTTTTGATGTACTTCCCTCCGGCAGGCGGTCGCTGATAGATGGCCTTGAGCTTCCTGAAATCGGCGGCGGCGCCTCAATCCAGCTCAGGTTCAACTGGACGCCCCAGGCAGCGGGAACACATACCATAGAGCTATCCGCCTTTGACGATGATGATGCCATACCGTGGAACAACTACCAGTCAAAGTATGTACCTGTTGTCACTGACGGCCCTCAAATAATCCTCGAGAAAGACGGGAATGTCAAGGAAAAAACCAAAAAAGGCGAGACGCTTCAGCTTAGGCCAAAGGTCAAAAACAGGGGAGGAGGCTCGGCATCGGTCAACGTTTCACTATACCAGGCAAAGGCCGAAAAACTCAGGGACTTTTACGACTTTGAAAGAAACCACAACAGCAAGCAGCTGGTATCTGTGGCGGATTTGGGCGTGGTGGCACCGGGTGAGGAAAAGACAGCAGCGTTTGAATACGCGGTCCAAAGCAACGGAGGCTTAATTCTCTATGCCGAGGCAAACGCAACCGGCGATTCCGAACTGATGGGCCATGTGCACGCTTACTGGCTCTGGTCGCTTCGCGAGGGCGTTGACATGCAGGCGGAATTTGACGAGGCTCCCGCTTATGCGGCCTATAACCGCTCGGCCTTCGTCTCCGCCCGCGTCTCAAGCTTTGGCACGCAAACTCCGGAAGCAGTAAATGCCTCGATATGGGCAGGCGGCCGCGTCATCGCCAGCAAAGCCATTGACCCGGAATTTGGCGGCTACATGTGGACTGACTGGATTCCGGACTCCATGGGTAACATAACCCTCAAAGTCAGTGTAAGCGCCTCCCAGGATGTTTACCAATCCAACGATGGGGAGGATGTCATTGTACCAGTTGTTGGCTCACGAAAGATGAGGCTGCGCTCATCAGCTCCTGAAGGGGGGAAGACATTTGCAGTGATAGAAGGCTCTAATGCCGACGTGCCCCCCGAAGGGGCTGAATTCAATGTGCCTGACGCGCCTGCGTTCGTGTGGATAGTCAACTCGTGGTCAAGCGGCCAGGGTGGTGGTGGCGGCGGGGGCTCTGCTGAATCCGGGGAGCATTCAGCGGCAGGCGTGGAACCCAAGGGGCGCTTTATGTCTTTTTCAACAGAAAAATCCGTGCTTGGGGCAGAGGAATCAGTCCAATCCGACCTCAAGATAGGCCAGGGACGCGTCGGCTGGCTAATGGTATACGCGACTGCAGTCTCAAAAGTCTCATGGCCGCACCAGTCTGCACGCATATACTTTTATTTTGACAGGAGGGAAAGCAACGCCACCTGGCAGGACCTTGCCTCTGCAGAGCTTTACGCCTGCGAAAATTGGGAGGGCGCCTGCATTTCAGAATGGAAATTGGGAAAACTGGATAGCCTATGGCAATCAGCCGTTGTCGTAACTGTGGTAAGTTCCCACACCAAAGCCCGGGCCTTCATGCTGGCCATAAAGGACTACGACCTGGACGGAAAGCCGGACTACCGCGATGAGGATGATGACGGCGACGGGAAGAATGATGACGTGGACAGCGTAAAATGCCGAGGCTTAGAGCAGGGCTTTGATTCTGACGTGAGGGAGCCTGCGGCCAGCCCGACAGCGCTTGCAGAGCCAAACAGCAGGCTCAGCAGGAATGGAAAACCGCTGGCAGAGTTCGCAACAGACCTGAACGACAGGATAGACTGCTCGGAGATAAAGGTAAAGCTTCAGGATGAAGCATCGCCGGTGGGCTACATAATCATAAGCGGCCTGAACATAAGCCAGCCGAAGGCTGTTTTTGTGGAGAAAAAGTCCGGGGCAGGCAAAGTGTGCATAAAGGATGCCGAAGTGGGCTCCATAAGCGAAGTAACCCCTGCATGCAGCGGCGCAGATGAATACCACCTAACCTGCAACGGCAGCTACAATTCAGGATACTCGTGCACTGACACAAGCACATCATACAAGATAACCGGGCTCAGGCACTCGGCTGTGGTTGAAGATGCTGCATGCGTCGAGTCCTGGAACTGCACAGAATGGGGAGCATGCATCTCAGGCCAGCAGACGAGAACCTGCACCGACGCAAACAGCTGCGGCACAGCAAGAGGAAAGCCTGCTGAAGGCCAGTCATGCGGCAGCGCAGGAGGAGATGGTGGAGGTGGCGGCACATACACTTCAAATCCTGACACGCCTTCGATTACCAGCCGATATGACATCCAGCTCGAAAGGCAAAGCACGCTGCAATTATACAAGGGAGACAGGGCCTCCTTCTCATTCAAGGGAAACGACTACTCACTGGCAGCAGGCTTCATACTGCCAAAGCAAATGTCGCTCATAAAGTCAGGCGGCAAAAGGGCTGAGGTCAAAATAGGTATTGGAAGCTCAGCCGAAATAGATGTGGATGACGACGGATGGACAGACATCTCGGCAGCCTATACAGGGTATTCCACAGGCAGGGCTACTGTTGTAATCGGTCCAAAGCAGGCCCGGCAACCGCCTGTAACAACCCAGCCCACAATGCCACGGCCCATAACTGAGCCAGAGCAGGACTACACAGGCGCTCCAACGCCGCCAGATGCCACAGCCCCATACACTCCCCCATACCAGCTGCCCACTGAAGATTTCCCTGAAGATGAGCCTGACGAGCCTTCTACCATAATGTGGATTGAGGATTACAGGAATTACCTGATAATTGCAGTCGGCGCGGCGCTGCTGATTTTGCTCGGAATTGGCGTTTATGTCCTGCTGTCCAGAAAAACAGGGCACAGCGGCACATCCCTCTTGGCAAATTCAGTCAGGCAAAACCTCAGGCAGGGCTTCACAGAGCAGCAGGTCCGCAGCCAGATGAGGAAGGTCGGGTGGTCTGACAGGCAGATAGAAAAGGCATTCAGGGAAGCAAGGAAATAGCTACCTTCCAAAAAGCTCCCTTGCAAACTGAAGGCGCTCCCTTACGCCACCGATGAAGGGATAGCGGTCTATAATCTGCGTTTCGCCGACATAGCCCATAAGCTCCCACTGGGAAACGCCCAGGAGATTAGCAGCCTGGGCAAGGGAGATTCCATGATAATAAATCCTTGAGCCCTTCCTGAGCTGCGCAAGCTCTATGACCTTTTGGATGTAAAGGCGGAACTGCTCATCAGTTTTTGAGATGAACTTAATAAGCCTCTTAAGGACAACCCTGTACCTGCCATACTCGCCAGCCTTCAGGTGCCGCGCAGCGTGCCTGAGAAGCTCAGAGGCCCTGCCCAGGCTTACAGCTGGCCGCTCAGACATCTTTGAAAGCGAATAGACTGCAACTGCAACGCTGATTGAGTCCTCGTCCTGGAAGATTGAAGAATTGTGGATTGTCCTGTCGCTGAGCGCCTTAAGGCCAGCCACGTCCTTCCTCTGGGCAGCTGGCGCAGCCTCCTTAAGCACGGCAAGGATGTCCTGCCTGACGGTAGGGTTCATAATGCAAACTCCGCAGAGTGTATTATTTAAAGTTTGCCTGCGCGGGACGCGAAGACGATAACTATTTATACTTAGGTTATACCTGCATTATAATGTGGTATAAATGTCGATGACCATGATAAAGATACGAAAGGACACGGCTGAAAGGCTGCGGGCGCTTAAGGAGCATGAAAGGCAGACTTATGACGATGTAATCAACAAGGTCATAGCTGCCAAGGCAGAGGAACTCAGCCAGGAGGATCTGCAGCATATAGAGGCTGGACTGAGGGACCTTAAGGAGGGAAGGGTATATTCCTCCAAAGAGGTCGCCAGAAGGCTAAAAATAAGGGCTTAGGGATGTTTGAGGTTCTATTCACCGCAAAGGCGCTTAGGTTTCTTGAAAAGCTGGCCAGGCAGGATTCGTCCCGTATCTATAAAAAGCTGGAGTCAATCAAGGCCAATCCTTCAGCTTTCCTGCAAAGACTTTCCAGCCTGAACTTATGGAAACTCAGAATAGGTGATTACCGGGCAATTATTCGCCTTGACGCAGCCAGGAGCGAGCTGGTTGTTGTTGATATCGGACACAGGAGCAACGTGTACAAGAACCTCTAAGTCCATGCAGGCTAAGGGGCGGTATCAAATGTCACTAACCTACACATGCCTCTGTCGCAAAGCTTATAAAGGGGCCTGCCGGAAGTGAAAGAGGGGTAGTGATGAAAAAAGGGTGCGGGGTAATTCCAGTTTTGCTGCTTGCGATTGTTATAGTTTCAACAATGGCATCGGCCTCTTCCCTGGCCATACTTGACAATCAGGCCATAACCGGAAGGTCGGATGCAGTCCTTGCGGTAACAACAAACGGGCCTGCGAAGTGCTCGTATAGCTCAAGCCATGGCGCAGGCAGAATGCAGGAAACAGCAGGGCTGCTGCACACCCAGCTTCTGCGGAGCCTGAAACCAGGGTATTACCAATACAACGTAACCTGCAGGGACGAAAACAACAATCCGGCGCCTGAGAAAGCAATTGGTTTCCACATTTACGGGCAGGCAAGGAATGCATCAAGGGAGAATGTGCTTGTGCTGGCATACCTGCCTCCGGACAAGGCAGGGACAAGGCTGGACTTTGGGGAAAGGGCTGACCTTGAAGGGGTGAGGTCAGAAATCGTAACCATGAGCACACGCATGGCTGAATCGCTGGGCGGCAAGACAATCTTCGGCTCACCTGAAGGCATAAGCCAGGCTGAAATACAGGACCTCATCGTGCTTCCAAAATACCCTCCGGCCAGCCTTTCAGGGCAGAAACTCCAGCCAGACTACGACGCAATCCTGCACAAGGAGATAAGCATATGCGACTATGTGAACAACGCAGGCGTCAGCCGCGTCTGGCTTTGGATGCCCGGGCCTGTTGTAAGCGAGCTGCAGTTCCTGAGCATAAACCCACTGAAGAAATGGACAAGGGGTGTTGATGCGCCGCCGCAGCCAGAGCCCCTGGATTCATTCAGGTGCGATACCGCATATTCGGTGCTGGCCATTGACTATCGGCAGGCTGGGCTCAAAACCGATGCAAGCAGGCCAGTGGAGGTCAGGCAGTCGGCCGGTCCTGAAGTTACAAATGCCGCAATTGTGGATGGCGCGCGAATAGGGACTCCAGGCATTCCAATATTGCTAGGCATCGCCGCAGCGCTGGCAGCCGGCATTCTGGCCATTTTTGCAATCAGAAAAAAGTCTCCATCAGCAGGCAGGCAAGGAAACAGGAAACATGGCCTGGAGGAGCCTGTGGACCATTCCCATAGGACAGCAGCCTACACGACTCTTGAAAATGCAGTGCACAGGAACCTTTCCCAGGGATACTCAGCCAAGGTAGTCAAGGAGCAGCTGCTCAAGGCAGGCTGGCCTGAGAAGATGGTTGAAAGCGCGCTCAACGACTCGTACAGGCGGCTTGGACTAAGGTGAAAGCCATAGGGATATTTGAAACCCGAATACTTTGTTGTTTAAAACACGCTAATTTTAACTAGTGGCAGGCTGTGGCTGCCTTGGATTCAGCATCCCCCTTTCGGTACACAATTTGCCTGCGGGCAAATGTGCAAATACGCCTAAGCGTATTTGTTTACGCGATGTGTATGGCCTGGCTTCGTGCACGCAGTTTGCAATGTTCACTATTGCTTACGCAATTGCCCCCCTTGTTACCTTTCACGAAGAGTAAGCCTGCTACCTAAAATTCACTAAACAGAGATGATGGCATCAAATGTCGGCGCTTCCAAAATATTTTTAAACAACGCCTGGCTGGAACAACGCAAAAGGGTGTCATGATGTTCCATACAGTCAACAATTTCATAAACAGGTTCTTCGGCGCGCTGTTCAGGAAGAAAAGGCACATTAAGCTTGGGCTTTACGGGCCGCCAAACGCAGGGAAGACGACTTTGGCAAACCACATCTGCATGGACTGGCTTGGCGAGGAGATGGGAAAGGTCAGCCACATACCGCATGAAACAAGGGAAATACACGTCAAGGAGCAGATAAACATCAAGTCAGGCGGAAAAGAGCTGAGCTTCAACCTTGTCGATACCCCTGGCATCGCAACCAAGATTGACTACGAGGACTTCGTAAGGGCCGGGCTAAGCGCAAAAGAGGCCAAAAAAAGGGCCAAGGAGGCCACGAAGGGAGTCATTGACGCGATAAAATGGCTGGACGACATGGACGCTGTAATAGTAGTCCTCGACTCCACAAAAGACCCGTACTCCCAGGTGAACCTTACAATAATAGGTAACCTTGAGGCACGCAAAATACCTGTGCTCATAGTCGCGAACAAGGTTGACCTCAAGAGGGCGAGCATCAAGAAGATAGAGGCAGCATTCCCGCAGTACCACCTGATAGGCATATCAGCCAAGGAAGGAACCAACATGGAGAAGTTCCACGAAAGCCTCTTCAAGGTGGCAAAATGATAACCCTCCAGTTCATAAACCAT
>CAZDCW010000030.1:0-16590 GCA_964504135.1 uncultured Methanosarcinales archaeon | reverse complement strand
CCTTCAAAACCTACATTCCATCCTGAAAAACCCTTCAGGATGGTAAAGTATTACGCTTCCCAGGCTGGGCAGGCTGGAGGTTGAATTCGATTCTGTACAGGATTGCCTCTTGCGGCGAACGTGGCTCAGGTTCTGCTTTAGGACGGATTTGCAGATAGTTCTGAATCTCCTGTCCTTTCGTCGGCACCCTTTGTGGGTCAGGGGCGTTAATCACAACCGCGCCTATGTAAGCTGCGGTTGTCAGCGCTGCCATTACTGCAGTTGTCTTTTGAAGTGCATCCATGTTGAGAGGGGTTCCACCCAAGTATAAAAACCTTTGGATTAATAACTACTCAATAGTAACTATTTGCTGCTTATTATCTCCACAACGTCCCCGCTCTTGAGCAAATGTTCCTTTCCGACTGTCATTCTTGTCTTTACGTCAATTGCCCTTATGAAGCCCTTGCCTATGTCTGTGTGAACCCTGTATGCGAAGTCAAGCGCTGTGCTGTTTGGAGGCAGGAGGAAGCAGTCTGGGAGCACCCTTCCGTACTGGTCTGCAAGCTTGTTTATCCCGCCTGGGAATACTGCAAGGTAGCTGAGTACGCCAAAGACTGCCTTGTTAAGGCATTCCTGCACTCCTGTGCTTCCGAATTTTTGCAAAACACTCTGCCTGATGAACCTCAGCCCGGCCTTCTGCTGGCCTGTTATGCCTGACTCATCCAGGCTGGCAAAATCGCTGTCGCCGGCTGAGTATTTTATCACGCCTTTCTTTGCCGCTTCCTTCAGTGCGAGCTCTGCGCCTGCGCTGCAGGGAATTACCGTGTATTTTGGATATGCCTGCTTTAGCCTTTCGTAATTTGCTGCCCCGGCGGCAGTATCCGCCTTATTGGCGGCTATAATCATCGGCTTTGTGCGCTTTCTCAGCTCAGTGGCGAATCCGCTTATCTGCCCCTCTGTCCACTTTGTCGGGTTTTCCGGGTCAAGCCCCTGCTTTTCTATTATGTCCGCAACCATTTTTTCGTTAGCATTCAGGCCTGAGAACTGCTTGGCTATGGCAAAGCTCACCTTTTGCCGCTCCGCATATGCCTGCCTGGCGAACTTCTCCCATGGCTTCTTCAGGATTGCCCCGTACCATAAGTCAAGCTCCTGCTCAAGGAAGAGGACGTCCTTTGCAGGGTCGTGGCTGCCTTCAGGAACTGGCTCGCCGTTTTCGTTTGTGGAGCCTGACGCATCCACTATATGAATCAGAACATGGGCCTGCCGCAGGTCGTCAAGGAACTGGTTTCCCAGGCCTTTTCCTGTGTGCGCGCCTGGAACAAGCCCTGCAACATCCAGCAGCTCCACAGGGACATAACGTTCGCCGTCTATGCAGTACCCTTCCCGCGGGTTGCACTGGACGCTGAAGAACCTGTCAGCGCACTTCAGCTTTACATGCCCGATGCCCCGGTTGGGCTTTATGGTCGTGAACGGGTATGATGCTATGGCCACGTCAGCCATTGTGACTGACTTGAAGAAAGTGCTTTTCCCGCAGCTTGGCTTGCCCACTATTCCGACCAGCATCCTGGTCAGCCGTAAGTGCCGAAATGTTTATAAATTATCCTTCCGGTTTTACCTGGCATGCCAGACTTGAGGGTTTCCAGGCCCATTGTAGCCATTCCTGACCTTGAGATTATTTACAGGGATGTCTGGGTTATGCAGTACCTTTACAGGGTCTGCCATTACTGGCTTTATGAGAATGGGTGGACTGACCTGGCAAACGGCGACACCCATGAGAACATGGAAATCCTCTATCTTGAGAGGCGCGGAACGACTTTCAGCCCCCAGCACCGCGAGCTGAGGATATGGTGGAGGCTCAGGAAGCAGCCTGTTTTCCTTAGCAGCGAGTATTACGACTACAGGATGGACATTGACTTTAACGTAGTCCAGATTACCGACGTTGAAATCATGAAGGACGACAAGAAGTTGAAGGCACAGCACGGCGAGCTCAGGATTATGATAAAGCCTTACATGATACTTGAGAAGAAGGGCAGGTGGAAGGACCACATAATCCTGAAGTACGTTGATGATTATTTCAGGGCGAGGATTCTCAAAAGGACTTTGGAAGACCACCAGAAGGAGCTTTACAGGGAGGCCTACAGGTTCCAGGGCATGATTAAGAAGTACTTGGAACTCAAGACCTTCCTGCCGGACATGGAGCTCCTCCACGAGAAGTTCGAGTACATATGAGTGGCAGATTATTTTGGGTTTCTGTGGCAGGCGGGAATTCGCTTCCTTGGATGTTACAGCAGGTCTAGGTACAAACCCGCCCATATCATTCCTGTATCTGAGTGGTAAAGAAGGGTCTGGAAGGGCTTTCCTTTTGAGTCCAGTATTTCAGGATAGTTGCCATGCTTTTCAATCAGCCTGCTGAACTTGTCCGTTTGAACCTTGGCTGCCTTTCCATCAGTCTCTTTTAGCAATTTAATGTACATTGGCCCCATTATTGTCCAGCATGCGTGTGTCTGCCAGCCGCTGACTATTCTCTCCAGGAAAATCATCCTTTGCCTGTGCTTCGTATAGCGTAACGGGATTGGCTGGTCCAGCCCTTCCTTTCTTATGGCGTTCATGCTTGACCGAAGCATCTCCCGGTCCTTGATAACCCCTGTCCAGAATGGGAATAGGTTCGCATCAGCCGCAATGTAATTTTTCCCGCTGAGGTCATCAAGGAAGTGCTCGCCTGTCCAGAAGTGTTCCTTTATCAGCTGCGGGTAGTCGTACTTTCGCAGCGGGTTTTCCATGCCGAGCCTGTCCAGGTCCTTGGAAAGCATTCCCAGCATTGCGTTGTCGTAGCATGAGCTTTGCCTGGCGGCGTAGTCCTTTAGGGATGAGAATGTCCTGTCCTTTCTTACAAGCCCTGTTTTTTTGTCAACCGCAATTCTCAGAAGATGCCTTGTCTCGGATTCAAGGAAGCTCTTGTTTTCATCAGTCAGTTTCCGGGATTTGGCTGCCCTTAATGCGTGCATGAGAAAAGGCAGGGTGTCAACAGCATAGTTCGGAAAGTCAAAGGGCCTGCCCTTGGGCGTGATTGCGACTGTTGCGTGGCCATGGCTTCTGAACCTTGACAGCGCATAGTCCAGCGTCCTTGCAACCTTTTCCAGGCATCCCAGGCTAACAAGGGCTTCTGCGCATATCCCGAAATCCCTTGTGTAAAACTGGGAATAGTGCCCTGTGCTGGTCTGGAAATACCTTCCGTTCCAGCAGTCTGCAACTATTTGCCTGCATATGGCCTTGGCGTCGCCAGGGTATTTCCTGCACCCGTTGGCTTTTTTTCCAATAGAATGCCTGAATATCCTGATGCCCTCCAGGAGATGAGTGAGCGTGCCCATGAAAAGAGGCGAGCCTGCGGGGAAATTCGTGTTGCTTCCATTTCGAACCCCGAACCTACAGCTTAGGAGGCTGTCGCCCTATTCATCCCGGACAATGCCGCCCAGATTAGGCTACAGGCTCGTGGTTCCAGGTCTGTGGGCGCTGTTTAAAAAGATTCCCAAATCCGGGTTAGTATTTTTCCGCGCCTCTACCCCATAACCCCCGCGACTATGGGCGCAATCCTTGAGAATACCAGCACATTGAACAGTACATTGCTTCCCACATAAACCGCTCCATAGGCGAATGTCCCGCCGAGGGCCATCTGCAATGGCGCTGTGATGAGGTGGTAAGACAGCGTAAGCACAATTCCCAGCGTGACTATGTTCCACGTGCTGAACATGCTGGCTGCAATGGCAACGGCTGTTATCCCCAGGAGTGAAACTATGGCTGTCTGGTCAAGCTTCTCTGAGATTACCTTGCTTGCTATTGTGGAGATGACCGCCACGGCAAGCCCTGTTACAAGTCCGTATGTGGCTGCTGTGAGTATGGTCGCGAATTTAATAAGCTCAAAGTTAATCGGGCTTTTTATGTAATTCTGGTAGAATGTTGAGAGGCTGGCAATTGCAACAAGCGCTGTGACAATCACCATGAATTTTATGCTCTGCCCGAAGAGGAATATCAGGGCAAGCACTGCAAGGGCTGCTATGAGTATGTGGAAGTAGTAAGCCCTTAGCGATTCAGCCAGCCTGCGCACATTTAGGAAGAGTCGCTAGCATTAAATAAAGCTTGCGTTTAACCCTGCCTGATGTTCAGGATTAAGCAGGTCGCGGAGGATTTTGTTGTGGATGAGGATTATCAGTTTCCTTCTGTTAAGCCCGGGCAGTACTCCTATTTCATTTTGAGGAAGTCAGGCATGACCACCCACAGGGCTGTTGAGCTGATAGCCGAAAGGGCTTTTGTGCCGGGGAAAAGCGTGGGTTATGCGGGGTTGAAGGACAAGGCTGCGGTTACATCGCAGCTGGTTTCAGTAAGGGGGGTTGGGAAGCGATTCGCAGAAATGAGAATTCCCGGAATCTCCCTTGAGTTTGTAGGAACAGGCGACACTCCCCTCACGCTTGGGCTTCTGAAAGGCAACAGGTTCAGGATAGCCGTGAGAAACCTTGGTGATAAGGATTGTTCCCGGCTCGCGCAGAGGGCGGCGCTTCTGGAGAGGATGGAATTTCGGTTCCCGAATTATTTTGGAAGCCAGCGGTTCGGCTCTGCAAATCATCTTGTCGGCAGGGCAATTGTTTCAGGGGATTTCAGGGCTGCGGTGGAGGGGGCGATGATTAAAGGCTCTGATTCCCATCTTTCACACCATCCGAATGATTACGTGGGCTCGCTCAAGAGTGCGGGCAGGAGGATGCTTTCGCTTTATGTTCACAGCTTCCAGTCCTTGCTCTTCAACGAGGCTCTTGCCGGGCTTTGCAGGCAGATGAACTGCTTTTCATGCAGTTATTCAGCAGGAAGCTATTTTTTCCCGGATGCGCTGGAACCGTGGGGAATGATTCCTCTGGTTGGCTTTGCAACCGAGCTTCACGAATATCCTCAGGAAGTAAACCATGCTGTTGAATCTGTTTTGGCAGGCCATGGCATCAGGCTTTCTGACTTCATAATAAGGAGCATTCCGCTGCTCTCATGCGAGGGCAGCGAGAGGGCGGCATATGCGTCAGCCTGCGGTTTCAGGATGGAATTCGCAGAAGATGAGCTGAACAGTGGGATGAGAAAATGCGTCCTTCGGTTTAGCCTTGGGAAGGGAAGCTATGCAACTGTTCTTCTTGATTTCCTTCTTCAGCCGAAGTAGGGCAGCTTGTCTTTCGAGTCCGGCGGCATAGTCCAGGACTGCCTGAGCAGGGTTAACACGGCAAGTATCCGGGGCTTGAGCTGCTGCCATTCCCTGAGTGTGGCTGTTACAAACTCAGCGTCGCGCTGCTCCTCATTCATTACAAACAGCATGTTTGATGTCCTGATTATTGACATGAGGCTTTTGTAGAGCTCGAACACCTCGCGCTTTCCGGCCTCGTCAAACACCCGGCTCTCGAAGAACATCGAAAGGCTTGTGTCAGGCTGCATTATGCATTCTATTATCTCGGTGACTGTCTTTATCTTGTCGGCAATCTTTTCCCTTATATTGGCGATTCCGTGGCCCTCAATCTCGGATATTGTGAAATCCTTTTCCACGGCTGCGAACTCAGGCAGCCTGTACAGCTTCTTGAGCTCGTCATATTCCTTCTGGTTCATGAAAGGAAAAAACATTGGTTTGTTTATATAGTTTACGCGATTAGCCTAATTGCAGGAGGGGCAAGCGTGCTGAAGAGCAGCGCGTTGAATGCTATGTTGGTGAGGACGTACGGCACCACAAATGCAGGGCTGTCGCCGCTTGAAAGGCTGAGAGGTGCGGTTATAAGGTGGTATAGGATGGTGAGGCCCATGCCAAGCTGGCGGATGTCCTGCGACGCAAGCAGCCACGCACCCGCGGCCACAGCGATTATTCCGATCATTGAGATTAGCGTCCTGTGGTCCAGCCTGCCTGTCCATACCCTGCTGAGCAGTGTTGAGGCCAGTCCAACTGTCAGCCCTGCTGCTATTCCAAAGGCGACTGTGCTCATTACAGTCCCTATTTTTATCAGCTCAAAGTTCACAGGGCCATGGAGGTAATTGTAGTAGAAGGTGGAAAGGGAAGCTGCGGCGATTATCAAGATTATCACTATCAGGGCCTTAAGCCCGCTTCCAAGCGCGAGATAGCCAAGCAGAATTCCGGCGAGCCCTGTCAGGATAAACCAGGCATTCATCGTCCTCATTTGAGTTCTTTGAATATCATTGTTGCTTATTTAAATTTTCCCAGCATATACTGCCTCTCCCAAGCCTCAAAATCGTGCTTCGTTACGGCAGGCGGCTCGTTCAGTTTTCGCGGCTTCGGTTTCCTCATCAGGAACCCCAGCGCAATCCCCATGGCAAGCCCTGCAAGGTGTGCAGCGTTGGCGATATTCCCTGGCAGCGCTATTCCTATCAGGTCTCCCGCTGCCCATACTGCTGCGGCGAGGAACATAGGCATCGGGATTGAGTAAGCCCAGACTGTCAGCATCGGCCTGAGGATTGCCACTGCCCCTATTATTCCAAAGATTGCCCCTGAAGCGCCGAGGGAAGCGGGGTAAAAAAATGCGGCAGCGATGCCTGCAGCCATTCCCGCAGCAAAGAACACAAGCAGGTATCTTCTCACGCCAAGCTCATTTTCCAGTATTGAACCGAACATGAAAAGGCCAAAGCCATTGTAGAGGAGGTGGACCACTCCTCCGTGCAGGAATATCGAAGTCAGGAGTATCCAAGGCCTCTCCGCAGCATCAGCAGCGACAAGCTTGAACTGCTCAGTCACCGAAGGCTCTGCAAGCTGCAACAGGAAAACTGCTGTTATGATTCCAAGGAGCCATAAAGTCGCCTTCATCAAGATTGTTTGGCAGATGTTGCATAAATATGTATTGGCACAGTTTCTTATGAGAGAACTGGGTTGTAAACTGGTAGTAGGCTGTGGATACCTTGGATTCAGCAGCCCCTTTCGGGAGGTTCGCCACCTGTACGGTTTGGCTTCGTGCACTGCATGTGCAATGTTCACTGCCCGTTACCAAATGCGTTGTACGACACACCCTTGACCGTTCACGAAGAGTCAGCCTGCTACTAGTCTAAGTATGGTGGATAACATCATCAGCCTGCCCAGCGCTTTGCAGTGAATAAGCTTTTATAATTGGCAGGATTACCCTTTGCCATGGGCTTTTTAGGGTCTTTTCTTGGCCTGATATTCAGGCGGGGAACAGGCATTGTGAAGTTTGTCTTCGCGGTTGACGACCTTATCAGGCTTTTCGCCATGACCATTATCCTTTTCCTTGCGCTTACCATTCTCGGCCTCAGCAAGCCTGCGATCATGGCAGGTGCCATTATTGGCCTGATTATAGACGTCCATGACATAATAGATGATATCCAGAGCGGCAAGCCCATTGACCTGGGTTTCAATTAGATGGCTTGAGGGAACAATTAAATAGTCCTGGGGAAGGATAGAAGGATTGCGGTGAAAAGACGCCCTCCATTCCAGAAAGCAAGCGCTGTGGAGTTCTTGATGACTTATGGATGGGCTGTCCTGGTGGTCCTTACAGCCATTTCAGCCCTTGCATATTTCGGGGTTTTAAGCCCTGACAGGTTTATTCCAAGGCGCTGCCTGGCTGAGGCCGGGATAGGCTGTATTGATTATGAAATAGGGGAAGAATCCGTCACAGTGGCTTTGAGGAACGCAAAGGGTGAGAGCATCAACATAGTGGAGCTGAAGGTTGAAGGCTGTGCGGGTGCTGCTTCAGGAATTTTGAAGGACCAGGAGCTTGCCAGGTTTACAATAGATGGCTGCGACAACCATGTGTACAGGAGGTTTAATGGCAGGATGAACATTACTTATTTTGGCAGTTCCGGCGTGACGCATATTGGACAGGGCAGCATTATAGGCAGAGTGGAGCCAACCCCGGGGAATGATTCATACTTGAATGGCTCTTTTTACTGGATTACAACCACTCAGCAGGAGTTTGATGCAGGCAGTTATTCGCAGGCTGCAAGCATTGGTGCAGGAAGCGTCCAGTTGATTGCTGCGCAAGGCTCTGGAGTGTACACTTCACGTGTGTTTGACGCAGGCAGGGTCGCGAGGTGGAATAACATAAGCTGGGGCGAACCAATGCCATACAGGGAGCCTTTAATGCCTGATGGGACTGGCTGCGGGGACAGCAGTGTAAAGGGATTGTGGCATCTGGATGAAGGGGCTGGAACTGCAATTGACTCCTCCTACTGTGGTAAGAATGGGAACGCCGCTGGCGCGGTTCAGGGTGTTTCGGGCAAGATTGGCAGTGCATATGAGTTTGACGGGATTAATGACTACGTTGACATGGACTCCAGCCTTTTTCCCCCTGTTCCCCAGAGGTTGACTGTGGCCTTATGGGCAAAGACAAACGAGACCGGAAACCTTGCAGCTGGAAAGGGCAACACTGCCTTTTATCACGGCTGGGATGGCGAATTCGTCGTGGGGCAGGACTTTGCAAGTGACAAGACCTTCTTTTCATATGACTGGGTGACCCCTTCTGACAACAGCCCTCATTGGGCAGGCATTGTGGGCACTACTCCGATGGTTAGAAAGGCATGGTATCATATTGCTGTAACCTGGGACAGCATAAGCGACCGCGCGGAGTTATACGTGAACGGCGTTCTGGAAAATCAGACAACCCTTGGCGCTGAATGGGAGCTTCGCGATGCTGTGACATACCACCCTACGACCATTGGAGCCAACACGCAGATATATGGAAGGGACTACCTGTGGAATGGCACGCTTGACGAGGTCTCAGTTTATAACCGGGTGCTCTCGCCGCAGGAAATATTGGATGACTACAAAAGGGGCATCCTGAACCTGTCCATTGGCGTGAGAAGCTGCGACGACCCAAATTGTGATGGTGAAACCTTCAGCAGCCTGTTTACAAACTCAACCCCGCAATCATTGAACGTTGTTGACAACAGGTATTTCCAGTACAAGGTAATATTAGAGTCAGAGGACGCCGCCTACACTCCGCTCCTTGATGATGTGACTGTTGGCTATACAATAAGCTAGCTGTACAGATTGTCCGGCAGCCATAATGGCATAGCCTGTTGCACTCTCAGTAAATTTTTTATAGTTTGGCGTCCAGAATTTAATCATGGACAACATTGCTGAGCTTGTCCGGCTGTGCCAGGGCAAGGAGCTTCCGGGTGGCATTGCGCCAGATGGATTCGTGCGTGCTTTGGTTAAAAGAGTCGAGTTGGAGTATCGGATGGACACGGGTGGTCCGCCAACTCACAAGCCTTTTAGCAGGTTTGTTGACCGGGAGACGCATTTTCTGCTTGTAGATTCAGAAGGGTACAGATGGAATAGTGACCTGGAAAGATTTGAGGGTATTGACCACGACACCTACATTCTTGCAAGGCGAAGGGTGCTTGCCGCGATCATCAGTAGCGCCTGTGAGAACTTTGTTTTGGATGAAAATTCTTTGGTGCCGCGGCAACCCGATGTCTACGTAAGGATGTCTGTCAAGCCGTACCTTGACGTTCAGACCGATTTATCTTCAAAGGTGGAAGCTTGACCAATGCTGATTACGATGTATTGTGTGTAAGGTCTCTTCTGAAACAGGCCATGGATTCGGCCTTTACGGTGCTGTAAATTACCTCTAATCATATTTGCCTTGATAACCTCGGTTTTCTGCCATGCCTTAAGAGCATTTTTCCGGAAATCTTTCAGAAAATCAGGAAAAAACCACTGGACACTGGACAGACGCCCGGACAGGGTTTAAATACTGGACTCTTGACTTGAAAAAGAGAAAAAGCGGCCGCCTAAGCCGGTCGCAGTCAGTTGAAACCCAGAGTAATTGGAGGTCAGTAAGTATATAAACTTTATGCCGCGGTCGCCTAATCAGGTATGGCGGTCGGTTGAAACCCGACGTCCTTCGGGACTTCTGGGCTCAAAACCGCTTGGGTGAGACTCCCAGCCGCAGCGCATTTTCCCTTATTGGGCTAAGTTTTTTCCTAAGCTTAGCCCGCTATGTACATCGACTGCGATGCAAGCTGGACCAGGCCATTGCCTGTGTTGAATACGAGAATGAATGTATAAACTCCAGGCTGGCCGTACACTGCCGAGTTTATGTTCGCGCCGACGTTAAACTGGCCCGGGTATTCAGGCCGCCAGTACAGGGCCTCTATGTTCCTAGCGCCATCCACCTTATTGTCCGGCCGGGTTATTATGGCGGCAAGCCTGCCGTAACCGTAGCTTTCATTGTGCATCCTGAGCTGGGCTGGGCTCAGCCTCCTTTCCCACTCATCATGCCTGACTTCTATGTGGTTGAGCATTCCAAGTTCTGTTGACCCTGAAAGGCTTACCTTGTAGTCCGTGTATGCGATTCGCCTGTCCCATTTCACCTGGTCGGCTTCATAAAGCTCCACGTACGCCATTGACCTGTTGTCATACGCTAGGCCTATGCTTACGTTGGTGTTGAGCGGGTTTAGCATCCTGTTCTTCTGCTCCCATTTGTGCACGTCGCTGTACAGAAGCAGCCAGTCATGCAGCCTTCCAACCCCTTCAGCGGGCTCCATTCTGGCCGATGTCACAAAGCCCACATTTTCCTCTGATATTCCCCTGCCTCCTGCCAGCGTGTAGCGCATGTACGGCTTAAGCCCGTTCCTGTCCCAGTGGGAAAGGTATCTTTCCCTCAGCATCTCCTCTGCGTGCATCTGCGCCGCAGAGTTGTTCGCCAAGCTAAGGATGGACAGGTTTCTTGAGCCGCGCTCTGCGTTTATTAGTTCCAGCGCTTGCTGCCTTAGCGTCTGAAGGTCAGGGCTTTCCTGCCCGGCCTCAGGAACCAGCTTTGAAAAGTCAGTTTCATTTGCCAGTGTATCATTTGCAGGGGTATCATTGGCCAATCTATTGTTGGACAAAGATTCATTCGCGACATTGGCCTGCTCCAGTGGTTCAAGTGGTTGGGTAGTTTCAAGGGTGCAGCATTCAAACGTCCAGTTCTTGTGCACAGCTGACATGCTGCTGCAGCCATAAAGCGCGAGCAGCATAACCAGCAATATCTGACGCATCCCTCCAAGAGCCTGCTGCCGGATAAAAGGGTTTCTTAATAAATTATAAGGGGATTCTCCGGAAATCTTTCAGAAAATCCGGAAAAAACCACTGGACACTGGACAGGCGCCTGGACAGGGTTTAAATACTTGACTCTTGACTTGAAAAAGAGAAAAAGCGGCCGCATAACCCGGTCGCAGATGATTAACACCCACGATTTGGATGGGCCTTTCAATATATAAAACTTATGCCGCGGTCGCACAACGGTGGTGCGGGTGATTAACACCCACCTGTCCGAAAGGATGTCTGGGTTCGAAACCATTCTGGGCGAAACTCCCAGCCGCGGCGCATTTCAATGACAAGCCTCCGGTGAGAGTTGCACTCACGACCTTCTGATTACAAGTCAGACGCAATAGCTACTATGCTACGGAGGCAGCCTGCGGACGGTACCGAAGCGGTTTTATAAACTTATTGCAGGAAAAGCCCTGCTGTTGCTTCAATGAATTCGTGGAATGCCTCGTCGGTGAAATATTGCCTGTAGTTGCCGAGTATGTGGTTTCCAGGAAGCAGCATTACTTTTGCAGATGGCTTTTGGCTTTGCCATTCCATCTGTATCTCCTGCCAATTCTCAGCAGTGAGGCTGGGATAGATGAATGTGTCAGGCTCCATGTATGCTGCAAGTATTCTGTCTGTGGTGATTCTGCCCAGGTAGCCTGAGAGGCTGGGCGCTTCTCCTATTTCCCTTGCAAGCGCGCTGAATGAATCAACTCTTAGCGCTGCCAGCCTGTTCCTGAAGATTTGGTTCAGCGGCTTTTCCAGCATGACTGCGTTCATCCATGCCAGGACTGCCCTTCCAACAAATTCTTCCAGCAGCGGGTTGCCTCTGATTGCATCATAAACCTTGACTGCGAATGGGTTGTGGCTTCCAATTACTGCCTTCAGGCTTAGCGGTGGCCCGAGCAGGGAAAGTGCCTCATAATCTTGGCGGCTGGCGGAAATTGAAAGCGTATATGCTCCAAGCGAATGCCCGAGGCCGCATATCCTGTCAAAGCCTTCTTCTGCAAATCTTGAATGCCAGTAGTCGCATGCCTGGATGCAGTTGTCCATTGTGAATGGCGCGGTTGTCCCGCCATGGCCTGGATTTGAGAATGTCACTGCTTTCATCCCTCGCTGCGCCAGCTCCCTTGCCAGGGCGTCTACGTTCTTGTTATGCTCTGGCTTGTCGAAATTGTCTATTCTTCCTGAAATTCCAATTGCCACCAATGCTGCGCCGTGAAGGTTTACAGGGTCTGCCGGCTGGTAAATCCTGTACTCCAGGCCGCCTCCACTATATTCGGCGAAGAGCGGCTGCTCATTGAAGGTTACGTCAGGCATTTTGAAGCGCAGGAATCGGTGGCAAAATATAAATATTAAGGGTTGGAATTCCATGGGATGAAGCTTCTCGCTGCTGCGCTGGCCTCTATTCTGATTTCATGCTCTGCCCCTCCAATTGTTTCGACTGCTGTTACCCCTTCGCCGCCGCCTGTTTCATCCGGCCCTGCCTCAACTCTTATACCTACGCCTGCCCCAGCAACTGCTCCAGCCCCGCTTTATTACACGGCAGCCAGTTCATCATGCGTACAACCTTTTAATAGGGAGTTTTACACTATTTTAAGGGGAGATACTTTGTCCGGGATTGCGGATGACACCAGGCGGCCTGGCGAGGGCTTTAGCGAGAGACTGGAAGAGTTGATATGGATTAACAATATCCAGGACCCAAATCTCATTATCGAGAATGAGCAGCTTCTTTTAAGGAATGATGGTCAGAGGCCGGGCATATTGCTGCCGTCTTCCGGCGTGGAGCTGGCTCAGGGGCAGCACCTTTACATGCCTGTTCGCCTGCAGGGTCTGCTCTGCGATTCCAGCTTTTTGGCAGCCATTCATTTGCCTCCTGGCGCGAGTTTCAGGAATTCTGTGCTTGAATGGACTCCGAAGGAAGTTCAGTTCGGCTCATATTTCATAACGTTTATTGCCAGGGATGATAATGTTGCCGCAGGAAACCGTGAGCTTGTTTTAACGGTTCGTGGCAGGCAGCATTATGACCTTGCTACTGATGGCGCGCCAAGCATAAGCTATAAGGCCATAAACTCTCCTCACGGTACAATCTTGACTGTGGATGGCAGGTCAGGCTACCTCCTTCAAACCCATTTCCTGGATCGTTTTGACCTTCAATGGGCTATAGGGGACGCAGGTTCTGATGAGGCGGGATTTTTGAGGCTGCACAACCGCTATGGCGCATACTCCATTTCCAGGGATGATGCGCGGGTGCTGGACCATTTCAGGAGGGTGAGGACGCTTAGCCCGGATCCTCCTTTTAATTTTGGCCACGCCGATACAATGGGTTGGGTTTGGGCCAGGCGGGAAGGAAGGGAGTATGTTAGGGTGCCTGTGGAAAACTACCGGTTCCTCTCAGTGCGGCAGAAAGTGGAATCACCCAGATAGCTTCTTCACTATTTCGGCAATCTTCTTCCCGTCAGCTTTTCCCCTTAGCTGCTGCATTGCCTTCCCTATAAGGGCACTTTGGCTTAGTCCCTTGTTCTCTGCTGCTATTCTCCTGATTCGCTTCTCAAGCTCTTCGTCAGGCAGCGACTCATATTTCCTGAGCGCCTCCTCAAAGTCATGTCCTTTTGCCTTCTCAACAAGGACCTCAAACACTGCCTCTTTTGAGAGCCTGCCGCTGTTCAGCTGCTCAAAAATCAGGCGGTATTCCTGCGTGGAAACCCGGACATCCAGTCCTGTTCTTGTCTTTACCTGCTTTTCAGCCGTCAGCATTGTTGTTGCAATGTAGGCAGGCTCGATATTCCTGAGGCCTGCGGCGAATCGCTCGAAATCCCCTGCAATATCAGACCTGGACATCTGGCGCGCCAAGTCCTTTGCCAGCCCCAGCTTCTCGTAGTTCGCTGCCTTGTCTGTCAGCAGCTCTGGCTTGTGGATGCCTTCGAGGCTGGGCGTGATGAGGCCTATGTCTGTCTCAGGGTACATTCGGGCTGAGCCTGGCATTGGCCTGAGGAAGTGTGTTGTGCCGTCAGGGTTTGCCTTCCTGACCTCTTTGGGGATTCCTTTTATCGCCTGCTTTGCCCTTTGGATAATGGCCTCCAGCGCCTTCCTGGCCTTTTCCTTCTCATCCGCTACGAATAGGAATGAGTCCTGCGGGCCCAGTTTCAGGTGTGCGGCTATTTTCTCCTTTTCTGTTATGCCCTGCTTTGGAAGCTCGTCTGAGTGCATCGCTCCTCCAACTCCGGCTGCCTGCCTTGCGTATTCTGAGAATTCCTTGCCGAGCCTCCGGTCAGGCTGTATTTCTGTTTTTATCAGCCCTGCGAAGCCCCTTAGTTTTATGGCCAGTATTTTCCCTCCTTTGGAGAGCGCCTCTTTTATCATCGCTGATTCAGTGTTGTGGAAAAGCGCGGTTATGTCGTGTATCTCCTCCTCGACTTTTGCTTTCCTCTTTTGGAGTTCTGCTGCTATCTGCACCAGCATTTTCTGCCTTCTGATTTCCAGTTCTGCTATCTTTGGGAGCAGCTTCAGGTCCTGGGCTCCCTTTACCTCAACTCTCGCGCCTTCTGGGATGGAGACGTTGATGTCCTGGCGTATGGTTCCCAGCCCCCTTTTTACCTTGCCTGTGCTTCTGAGCACCATGCCTATGTGCTCTGCTGCCTCCCTTACCTGTTCCGGGCTTTTGATGTCCGGCTCAGTTGCCATCTCTATAAGCGGTATTCCCAGCCTGGAAAGGTTGAATTCTGTATAGTCCGGGCTTTCCCTCTCAATTTTCGCAGAGTCCTCTTCAACGCATATCGTGGCTATCCTGACTTCTCCTGGGCTTGTTGTTATTGTCCCGCCTGTCGCGACCAGCGCTGTCCTTTGGAATCCTGATGTGTTGCTTCCGTCTATGACTGCTTTCCGCATGACTTGGATTCTGTCAACCGGCGTGGCGCCCACTGCAATGGCTGCCTGTAGAACCGCTCGCAGTGCTTCAGGGTTCAGCTGGTGGATTGGCTCCTCATCAAGTTCAACTGCGCATGTTGACCTGTGGTGGCAGTTGTAGATGAAGTGTTTCCCCTTTTTCATTTCATATTCAGCGGCTATGTCTGTCTCGCCTGTTTCCCCTGCTGAGGCCCTGAGCCTCCGCATCACTACGATGTCCGGCTTTCCCTCGCCTATTTCAGAAGGGCAGTTGCAGAAGAGCTTTTTAGTGTTGAGCTGCTGGTGTATTTCAAGGCCTATCATTGCTGGCTGCATGAAGGGATGGTCCGGAGAATGCCTTATTTAAATGTTTTAGTTCTGTGATTAAGAGCCAACTATTAACCACAAGCCATTTCCTATGCCGCCTTCCTGTATTCGTCAAATTCGGCGCCTGACCTGTGGTTCGCGTCGGCTATTTTCCTCCCCAGCTCTTTTAGCTGGTCAATGACGATGCGCTCATCCACCCTTAATTTTTGGAGGAGGCGCTCTTCTTCACTTGCAAGGATGAGCAGTTCCCTGAAAAGTATTTGGATTTGGTCCGGGTTTTTTTCCGCTATTGTTTTTTCAATTCCCTTAAGCAGGCTGAACTGTTTTACCAGTATTGACTGTAATTTTCTTGAGTCTCTGGCTACGTTTCCTGAGCCTCCTGACAGCTTCCCAAAATCCTTGAGCTGCTTGTTTTCAATCGTTGCCGCTATTGCCCTGATAACCCGCATGGCTGCGGCTTCGGTATCGTCGGCGGGCGTCCTTGTCGCTATCAGCTGCCTGTAGTTGTTCAGGAGAGGCTCAAGGCTCCTTTTTATTATGTCATGTTTTTTAGTGTCCAGCTGGATTTCCAGCATTATCATCGGCTCTATCCCGCCTTCCTCCATGCCAAGCCTGGTTAGGACTGGGTCCATTTTATTCCCTCCTCAGAAGGTCTGCTGTGCATGCGCCGATTACTGCTATCAGGGATACTGTTGCTGTCTGCTTGTACGCAGCCTCAAATGATGCGCCGAATGCAGGGAAGAAGAGGTATAGGACTCCAACTGATACCAGTATTGACACTGCGTAAAGCAGCGTTACCCTGATTGGCAGGTATTTGAGGGCTGCCTTGTCTTTTATCTTCATGAAGCCTGTTATGTACAGGAAGACCGCTCCCACGATAAATGAGAGGATGTAGATTATGGTTGCCCTGCTGACTGTGAGGTTCTCTGCTATTTCCACGCCGTAGTAGACAGTATAGTGCAGGGTTGTTCCGACGAATGCGCCAAGGCTGCCCCGCCACAGGTCATTGATGGTGACCTTGGTCAGCGGGTGCTGCTTTACTTCCTTTTCAACTTCCTTTTCTATGCGCTCCAGGGCCTCTATTTCTGTCAGCTGCTTCTTCTCAAGCTCTTTTATCTGCTCTTCGCCTTTCTTTTCCTCACTCTCCTCTGTCTCAATCTTTAGCTCTTCCCTGTACAGCTTTTCCTGGCCTTTGAGTATTTTGTCCAGCTTTTTGCTTACGCTTGAGCCCTTCTTTTTTTTCATATCAGCTTCCCTCTGGCCTGCTTCTGCTTTAAATCTTTTCTGTTTATTGATACTGTATAATTAACGTGATATTTATATAGTAGTTATGTCTTTGAATTCTT
>CAZDCW010000029.1:10864-16657 GCA_964504135.1 uncultured Methanosarcinales archaeon | reverse complement strand
GCATTTTGGCGTTCAACTCGTCTGTTGACAGCTTCCCTGATGCCATCTTGCCTTTCAATGGAAGCGTGGAGCTTGCCCGTTGGTCAGGGCTGGCGTATAACGGCTCTGCTATGGTTGCTTTTGAGGATGGTTATAGGAAGTCGCTTTTCATCCCGTTCAGTCTTGCGGCTTTGAATGAGTCAGAAAGGAGGAAGGTTGCCGCCAATTCTGTAAGCTGGCTTGTCAGCCGCCCTTTAGGGGATGTTTATCCGCTCGGTTTAAATGCATCTTTCGCATTTGAGGGCAATGTGAGCCTCGGCATTTCAATGTTCTCTGCCGGGCTTGTGGAGCCTTTTGAGGCTGAGGTTCTTGCAGATGGGGCGAAAGTTGCCGTAGGAATTGTTTCAGGCGGCGCTGGCAACTTTTCTTTTCCCTTCTCGGCTCCTCTTGGGGTGGGTGTTCACAGGGTGTCTGTCATTGCCAATCCCAGGTTCGTGCTGCGTGAGGCGAATTATGTCAACAATCTGGCTGAATTTAACATTACGGTTTATCCGCGCTCTCCTGACCTTGTTTTTTCAGGTATGGACTATTCTTTCAGCAAGCCCGATTCACGGCTTTTCATTAATCTTACGGTTTCCAATTTTGGGGGCACTGCTGCCGGCTCGGTTGTTTCTGCTTACTCTGACGGGCAGCCGATTGGCCGCGGCTATATGACCTTGGCTGCTTATGAGTCCCGTATACTGATGCTGCTTGCAAATTCCTCTCCTGGCGTGCATGAGTTCAGCGCTGTTGTGGCCAATTCCTCAGTTGCCGAGTACAATGAGTCTAATAATAATCTCAATCAGACTATTTTCCTGTGTGACAGGGCCAGGGTGCTGGTTGTTGAGGACGATTCAGGGATGTTCTTTTCCACTTCAAGTCCGGGCAGCGCTGGCTTTTTCCTTGACGCCCTGCTTAGGGACGGGTACTGCGCTGAGTTTTGGCGCGTTTCTGAAAGGGGCTGGCCATCAATGGATTACCTGGGCTCTTTCAGGGCTGTTGTTTGGAGTCTTGGCAACTATTATGGAGGCTCATCATCGTATCTTGATTATCTGGCAGGATTCAATGGAGGCATCGTTGTTGAGGGAAGCGATGCTGCCCTTGACAGCTCAAATGCGCTTGGAGGCGTGGCTGGTGTTGCCTTCAGTTCTGATTTGCTGGCTAATTCATCAGAGCAGCTTCTTCTTTCATCGCATGCGATTGGTGGCCGCCTGAATGCCTCTTCATTGCTGGTGTCCGGGGAGCGTGCCCCTTATCCTGACATAATTGAACTTCTGGCCGCAGAGCCTGTTGCCTCCTGGGAGAGGGGAGGCTATGCGATTGCCGCAAGGGATGCTGTGGGCTTTTCCCGTCAAAGGGCTGTTTTTTTCGGCTTTTCTGTGGACGCGGTTTCTGATGAGAATCTTGGCAGGCGTCTTGCGGCCAGCGCGATGGACTGGCTGCTGAGGAACTCTCCGCCTGTGTTGCTGGCTGCTGACAGCAGCTCAGTTTACGAGGCGGCCCCGGCAGTTATTACAGTGCTTGCAGGTGATGTTGATGGCGACAGCCTGACTTTCAGCATTAACGACTCAAGGTTTGCAAGCTTGGGGAATGGCTCATTTTCATGGCTGACAGGGTATGAGGATGCTGGCGTCTATGATGTTTTGGTTGGCGTTTCTGACAGCGCAGGCTCATCTTTCAGGAAGGTTTCCCTTGAGGTATTGAATCTTAACCGGCCTCCTGTTGTTGCGGCAGTGAACAGGGTGGTTACTGAGAACTCCTCGCTTGAGTTTGAGCTTTCAGCATTTGACCCCGATGGTGATGCAGTTGTGTTCTCCTCTTCCGGGCTTCCTTCTGGAGCCTCAATGTCAGGCTCAAGGTTTAGCTGGGTTCCTGGATTCAGCCAGGCAGGGGAGTATGCCATAAACTTCCTTGTGAGCGACGGCTCTGTTAACCTGACCGTCCCTGTGAACGTTTCTGTGCAGAACCTGAACCTGCGCCCGGCCTTTGCCAACTCATCTTTTCATTACACTGTGCGTGAGGGCTTCGGCCTTTCTGTTTATCTGCCTGCATTGGACGCTGATGGCGATGCTGTAAGCTTTAACTCTTCAGGGCTGCCTTATGGCGCTTCGCTTGCGAGTGACGGGCTCTTTTATTGGAGGCCTTCTTACATACAGAAGGGCAATTATTCAATCCCTGTTGGGGTTTCCGACAGAAGCCTTTATGATTCTTCAGTTGTCGTGGTATCAGTCCTTGATTCCAACAGGCCTCCCCGGATTTCGGTTGATGCTCCTGGTTCTGTTGCGGCCGGGCAGCTTGTTTCCTTTTCAGTTGATGCTTCAGATCCTGATGGTGACCAGGTGTTCTTGTCCTCTAATGACGCTGCGCTGGTTTTGGATGGCCGCAGGTTTGCCTGGAATACGAGCCTGTCTGGAATAGGAGCGCATGATTTTGTTTTCACAGCCTCTGATGGCTTGCTGTCAGGTTCAGCTGCTTTGCGTGTGGTTGTCCTTCCCAGCGCAGGCAGCAGTGAGAAGCTGATAACAGGAATTTCAGTGTCCACTGAGAATCCGGCTTGGGCGCTCATTTCCCTCAGTACAGCATCTATGGCTGGGTGCAGGCTCAGGCCTTCTTTTTGCAGCTCAGGTGTTTGCTCGGCCGGGTTTTGGACTCCTTTTGATATGTCCGGCGGCAGCTCCCATTACCATTTGCTGTCAGCTTCTCAGGCAGGCAACTACTCTATTGCGGTTGACTGCGCGAATTCCTCGGCGCAGGAAAGTGATAACTTTAACTTCACTGCCGGCCTCGGCGCCGGCCTTTCAGTCCATGAGCTTCTTCCAGTCAATGTTACTCTTATGAGGGCTGGCGACTTTGTGGAATTCACAGTCAGGATTAGGAATTCAGGTGGCTGGTCTTCAGGCTCTAATGTAGGCTGGTATCTTGACTCTGTATTGGTCAACACCAGTGCGGTGGCAGGAATGTGGCCTGGCAGGGAGCTGCTTGTTGCAGGCTTTGCCTGGAACGCCACTGTTGGGAATCATTCAGTCAGGGCAGTTGCAGCTGGTTTTGATGTCAACTCTTCCAACAATGAGCTGGTCTATGCTTTTGCAGTGGAACCGCCTGTTTCAGGCATGGCTGACCTTTACCCGGTTCATGTTAAGACATTGCCTGTTGACAGGCCAGGCTTCAACAGCTCCTCGCTGTATTATTACACCGTCTATCAGGGTGAGCGTGTTTTCTTTGATACCGCTGTGGCGAACAGGGGGCATTCGGCAACAAGGCGTTTCAACGTGAGGTGGTATCTTGATGGCAGCCTGGTTGGTGCAGGAGGCCATGCCGGGCTCCAGGCTAGGGCTTTGTTGGCTGGGGGCAATTCACAGTATATGCTTAACTCTTCCAGTTTAGGCATCGGCACGCATAACCTTACCTTCATTGTTGACCCAAGCAATCTGGTTAATGAGTCTGATGAGGGCAACAACAGGCTTTCTTATCTTTTTGAGGTGGCGCCAGGCCCCGCACCCATATCAGTTGGGGAAATGAGTGTGGTTAATGGCAGGTGGGGCTTTGATGGCAGTTCCTATTTTGTGGACAGCTTTGGGTTTGGCAGCCATCCCATCGTGGTTGGGAATTATTCCTTTAGGGATGGCGTTGTTGTTTCAGAGGTTTCCCCTCTGGCTTCTGCTGGCGAGGCCGCTGTTTGCGGCAGGATGAGCCTGCAGGGAGATGGTTACTGCATTGCGCTTGGCTGGGGGAGCAGCGACACCTTGGGTGTTGGTAGGCTTTCAGGATACCCCTTTAATCCCAGCTTCCTGAATGGCAGCTTGGTATCCTATAACAGTTCAGAGCCTGTGCTTGTGAAGATGGCATTTGACAACTCATCCATAAGGGGAAAGGCGTTCACCCGCGGGGTTTTCGAGCCATCATGGCAGGTGGAGTATGCTGACCCCATTCCTGCTTCTGGCAACATGGGCTTTTCAACTTATCTGACCCCTTCATCTTTTTACAATTATGCCTGGCGGACTTCATAGGGAATTGCAGGAGTCATTCAGGCAGCGCAGGAAGATAAGCCTTCGGCAGCACAAGTTCCTGGCTGCCCGGCTGCGCTGGGTTTGTCCATCCTATGCAGCCTGCTGATGGATTGTTCTCATCCCCTGCATGCACAGGGCAGTTTGCGGTTCCATTTGCGTTGAGCCACAGCGACCCTGTGTTTCTGGAGTCTTTTCTGGCGTACAGGTCTCTTGTTGTGTCGTTTATGTAATATGCGCTTATTTGAAATTTTTCTGAGGTAATCCCGATTGTCTGGCCTCTTGTTACCTTCTGCGGCGCCCGGACAAGTGCGCTTGACAGGCCGGCATATGAGGTTACTGTGTTCTGTTCCTTGTGCCATAGCCATATTATGGCCTCATAGCCCGGCTGGCTGATTACGTATGCCACTTCGCCGTCAGCCATTGCCCTTGCCTTTGAGCCTGCCTGCACCCTGTACCAGTAATCATAGTTCCGTAATGTCTGCTCAGGCGGGCATCCCTGCCCGGGGCAGTTTGCGCCTGTGTAGATTACACCGTCGCCGAAGGAAACAGCGTTTGTTAGTGTGAAGGCTGTTGTCCTGTCCAGGGGGAAGGTTAGGAATGGCATGGTTTGTGGCTTTGCCTGCTGCGCTGCTGCCCAGGGTCCGGTCAAGCCTAAAGCCATTATGGTTGCGCCGGCCGCAAGTCCTGCTGCAATTCTTTTCAAAGGCTTATGTGTTATCTGCTCCAGGCTCAATTTGTGGCTCATGTGGTTGTGATGCCCAGTCAGTATTTATTTTTTCCTCTAAATACCTTTATAAATTACCCTTTTAACTGGCTTGTTATGTCTTTGACTGCCAAGCAGCGGCATGACCTGAAGAAATTCGTCAAGGAGCTGGATAGCCACCGCGCCATGCATACTGAGCTTATTACAGTGTACATTCCTGCGGGTTATGAGATTACCAAGATTATCCAGCATCTTGGCCAGGAGCAGGGCACTGCTTCAAACATCAAGTCTGCTTCAACCAGGAAGAATGTCATCTCAGCCCTGGAGCGGATGATTCAGCATCTGAAGCTTTTCAGGCAGACTCCTGAGCATGGCCTGGCTGTTTTCTCTGGGAATATTGCAAGGCCGGGCCAGATTGACCTGAGGGTGTGGAGCATTGAGCCGCCAATTCGCTTGCAGACAAGAATCTACCGCTGCGACAAGACTTTCCAGCTTGATTTGCTTAGGGACATGCTTGAGTCAAGGGAGATGTATGGGCTTGTTGTTATGGACAGGAGGGAGGGCGTTGTCGCTGTCCTTAAGGGCAAGTCCATCATTCCGCTTGCAAAATATACTTCGAATGTTCCGGGGAAAACGCGTGCTGGTGGGCAATGTCTTTTGCCAGGCACCCTTATTGTGGGCGCTGAAGGAAATATTTTCCCAATATCAAAGGCTCCAGGCAGTGTCAAAAGCGTTAGGGATGGTCGGGTGGAAGACTCGCCGGTAACTGACATGTGGGATACGGAAAAAAGCATAGTTTACCGGATAGTTACCAAGTATCCGAGAATTGAGATCGAGTCATCTAAGGAGCATGTTTTCTTTGTTGCAACTTCGGAGGGCATTAAGGAAAAGCCGGCAGAGGAGCTGTCAGCGGGTGACTTTCTGGTTATGCCTGAAAGGATAAGTGTTGAAGGCAGCAGACAGGCATTGCATCCTTCCAGGTTTTACAACTCATTCATCATCAGTCAGGAGGGCTCTGCCTGTGTTAAGAAAGAAAGGATAGCCAGACGGCTAAGGCAGAAGGAC
>CAZDCW010000029.1:4798-10791 GCA_964504135.1 uncultured Methanosarcinales archaeon | reverse complement strand
GAGGCCATTCAGCCGCATATCGTATGTTCTTCCAGAATTTTTGGATGAAAGTTTTGCCCATTTCCTCGGCTACCTTTCAGGGGATGGGTCAATTGAAAAGGACAGGATTACCTTTTTTGAGCAGAGCGGCCAGGTTGCTGGGGATTTGCAGGCTAAATTTGATTCACTGCTAAACATGCGGGCAAGTTATAGGTTCAGAAAAGATAAGAATTATCATCAGCTAAGGTATAGTTCAAGGCCTTTGGTCAGGTTGATCTCTTCACTTTTCCCTGAAGCCAATCAGGGGCTTAAATCTTCGATTCCCGCATAAATTCTCGAGTCCCCTGGCTCGGTCCTGGCAGCTTTCTTTAAAGGTTTGTTTGATGCAGAGGGCTATGCTGCTAATTCAGGTGTTTCCCTGGGAATGAACAACAGGCTCATGGTTCAGCAAATCCAGATGTCATTGCTCAGGTTTGGAATTATTGCCTCATTCATAGAGTATGACAACAGGCGTAACCCCTACTCCAGCAACCATCGGTATAGCGTTGTAATTTCAGAGAGGCAGTCGCTTCAGGAATTCCAAAGACTTATTGGCTTTACTTCCCTGAGGAAATCCTTGGCTGTCGAGGATACAATTCAACTGAAAACCATTAAGAGCAGCGTCCGCCAGATAATTACTGCAGGCTCAGAGGTCAGGAAGATAATTGAGGCTGCTGGCTTTAGAAAGCAGGCTTTCACAAGGGTTAGCGGATTTTTCAGAAATAACAGGATGATGGGCAAGGCTGCCTTCCAGAAGTCAATTGTTGGCTTTGCCAAAGATGCTGCTCTTCGTTCAGAATTGGAGAAAATTCACAGCAATATTCTGCTTCCTGTCAAAATAGCTTCAATTACAGTCAGGAGTGAAAAAGTGAGGATGGTGGATATTTCAGTTAAGAATCAGAATTTTATAGCTGGCGGATTGCTGGTCCACAACTCCTCGCAGAGATTCGAACGCCTTCGCGAGGGCGCGGCCAAGGAGTTCTTCACAAGGCTTGGTGAGCATGTGAAGGACGAGTTTTTTGGAAAGCCTGAGCTGAAGGGCCTTTTGGTTGGCGGTCCTGGCACTACCAAGCATGAATTTGTGGAGGGCCAGTTCCTTCCGACTGATTTGAAGAACAGGGTTATTGCAATCCGTGATTTGTCATACACTGACGAGTTCGGCCTTCAGGAGCTCGTTGACAAGTCCCAGGATGTCCTTGCTGCCGAGGAGGTTGTCCATGAGAAAAAGCTTATGACGAGGTTCTTTGAGCTTCTTTCAACAAGGCAGGGCATGGTGAGCTATGGCGAGGCTGAGGTTATGCGGCTGCTTGAAAGCGGTGTTGTTGACATTTTGCTTCTGTCAGAGGATTTGTCTGATGAGAAGATTGCAGGCTTTGAGGATGTGGCCGGGAAATTCGGCTCAAAGGTCGAGATTATCTCAACTGAGACCAGGGAGGGTGCGCAGCTTCGCGACTTTGGGATGGTTGCGGCCATCCTGAGGTATGAGGTGGGCCAGTGAGCCTGGAGTCAAGGGCTTCTGAGTTCCTGGATGGCTTTGGCCTTGGCCATTCTGTGGCGATTATTTATTCAGGAAGGTTTAAGCCTTTCAATGCAAATGTGAGGAAGGTCGGCTCCGGGATTGTTTTCAGCCTGAGTTCAAGCTGGAGGGATGTAAGCGAGGAAATAACTTTAGGCCTGGTCCAGAATTTGCTTATTCGGCTGCTGAAGCTTAAGGCTGGACGCACGCTGAACATTGACCTTTACAACAACTTTGCGAGGAGCATCCAGTCCGCCTCGCCTAGGACTTCAACCGATGCAGAGTTGGAGTTCTGCTTTAATCGAGTTAACAGGGCTTATTTCAGCGAGCTTCTTGACATGCCCAACTTTGAGTGGCATTCGAGCATTCGCCGCCTGGCAAGCTATAACCATTATACAGACACAGTAAGCGTGAGTGACCTTTTCAGGGGGATGCCTGAACTGCTGGATTACCTTATGTATCATGAGCTTCTGCACAAGAAGCTGAAGTTTTCAGGCAGCTCAGGCAGGGCTTTGCACCATGGAAAAAAGTTCAGGATGCTTGAGCACAGCTTTAAGGATGCAGGCGTGATTGAGAAGCGGATTGACTCTGTCCTGAGGCGCAGGCGGTTTTAGGGTTTTGAGATTTCAATGACGAATTTCCGGCCTTGTTAGCCTGCTACAAAGAGTTAACTGCCAACCACAAACCACTAACTGCTGACCATCAACTTAGACGTGCACCCTGCTGTAAAGCCAGTTCCTGAGCACTATCGGCGTGAGTAACGTTGTAAGCACGCTCATCATTACTATGGTGACATAAATGTCCTGCATTATCAGCCCTGAGTTCAGCGCCAGCAGCGCGACTATCATCGCAACTTCACCCCTTGGTGACATTCCGAACCCGACCACCAGCGAGTCCTCATGGCTCATCTTCTGCATCCTTGCCGGCAGGTAGCAGCCTACCAGCTTTGTCAGCACTGCCACAACCGTAAGCACAGCCAGGAATAGGATAACCGCTGGCGTTACTGCCCTGAAGTCTGCGAGTATCCCCAGTGATACAAAGAAGGTCGCCGCGAATATGATGTGCAGGTATTCTGCGCCTTCCTTGAAGGGCTTGCTGTGCTGGGGCACCACACCTTCAAGCGCAACCCCTGCAATGAATGCCCCGACTATTGCTGACAACCCGATTAGTTCAGCCCCCATTGCGTAGAGGAATGCCATGCTCATCGCGAATATGAAAACAAATTCAGGGTATTTCCTTGCTATTGCAGACCTGTCCATCCGTACCACCAGCCTGTTAAGCACCAGCTGGCCGAGGATTGCCCCTGCTATCAGGAAGGCCAGTGATTTCAGGACTACAATTCCGGTTGCAGCCGCGGATATTGAGCCTGCTGCCAGCTGCTGGGCCACGCTCAGCGCAAGCAGGCTGAGTACGTCGTCTATTACCGCAGCCCCTATTATTGCCTTTGCCGCTTCTGTCTGGAGCTTTCCAAGCTCCTTGAGCACGTTTGCAGTTATTGCTATGCTGGTGGCGGTGAGCGCGGTCCCGACGAATACTGCCGTGGTAAAATCATATCCAAATAGCTTTGCAGTGAAATCCCCGCCTATCCACGGCACAATAACGCCGACAGCGGCTATGATTCCGTATTTCAGGTTGAAGATGTCCTTCAGCTTGAACTCCAGCCCCACTACAAAGAGGAGTATGACTGCTCCCAGGTGCGCGACGCTTTTTACAAAGTCAGTGTAGGTTATCAGCCCGAGTATGCTTGGCCCGATTACCAGGCCAACCAGTATCTCCCCTATCACCGCTGACTGGTTTATCCTTGATGCAATAAGATACCCGGCCAGCGACACGAATAGAAGCAGGCTCATCTGGAACTCTACGGTCGAGAGGAGTTCAGCCATAAGTATCCCTGAATTGCAGTCTATTTAAATGTATTTTCAAAAAATTGCTATAAGGAACCTACACATTATGCTCTGTCTGCCGGGTAGTTACCTTTTTTATCCTGAGGTAAGCTTCGGCGTCTGCCTCTTTGATTTGCGCATATGCCGTGCGGTGTGCATAAGGCTCCCACCTTCCTTCGGTTCGTGCACTGTATTCAAATGTGTTGACGTCAGGGCTTGTAGGTTTCGTCCGTCTGAATGTGTAGACATTTCCCGGCCTTGCTGCAACAAGAAGCGGGCCTCCCCTGAACAGCGTTGTGCTTTGGCCGCCCACAACTCTTATAAGTTCAACCGACGGCGCAGGCAGGGGCAGTTCTGCAGTTACCCCGTTCAGCCAGCGTGACAGGAAATGTGCATCAGCCAATTTTTCTTCCAGACTTTTTCTCGTCATCCATTAGGTAATTTTGTCTGCCTTAAAAATTTTAGCATACATTTAAAAATCAGTCATTAAAGCCTGCGGCTATGGTAACGTACGAAGCCATTGATAACCTTGCAGGGAACAGGAGTCCATTGGATGCGCAGCTGGCTGAGGCAATATCAGGTGTTGTGCATTCGGCTATAGGTGCAATGGAACTTGGGAATTATTCAGCCCATGAGCGTGAATTTATTGCATCATGGTGGCCGCCTGAGAGAATTGTTGAGCTTTCACGCGGTAGCTTCCTGGTAATCGCCAGGGAGGGTGAGGAGTTAATTGGCTCAGGGATGATTGTTCCAGGGGAGCTGTGGCAGGTCAAAATGCTTTATGTTTCTCCTGAGTTTCAGCGGGGAGGAGTGGGCTCAAATATTTTGCAAAGGCTTGAGGATGCCGCAATGAGGCATGGAGTTCAGGCTGTGCGTCTGGAGACTTTTCTTGGTTCGCCTTCTCAGATTTTTTATGAGAAAAATGGATGGGTTGCCAGCCCTGGATGGGTTCATCACAAAATCAGGCCTGAGGTTACCTACAGGTGCATGGCAATGGAAAAGCTTCTTCCTTGATTATGGGTGCAAATTCCATTTCAAAACCCCATCCGCAACCTTTAAATAGCCGCCCCTTTTCTTCGGTGTTGGATGACGACGAAGACTGTGGGTGCCAACTCCTTAAAGGAGGGCTCTTACCTGGTGATTGATGGCGCCCCGTGCAAAATTGCCAGCATCCAGATTTCAAGGCCTGGCAAGCATGGCCATGCGAAGATGAGGATTGAGGGCGTTGGCATTGTTGATGAGCGCAAGAGGGTCATTGTTCTTCCTGCGCACGATAACATTGAGGTTCCTATCATTGACAAGAAGACAGCACAGGTGCTTTCAGTGGCAGGGAATATGGCTAATGTGATGGATATGGAGACTTACGAGACGTTTGACCTGGCTGTCCCTGAGGAGATGAGGGATTCTATGGTTGCAGGCTCATCTGTCCTGTACTGGCATGTCATGGAGTATAAGATTATGAAGCAGGTTAAGGGTGGCGAGTAAATGGTAAAGTTTCCAGAGGCCGAGGCCAGGCTTTTCAGGAATATTTTTGTGTGCCGGAAGTGCAAGTCCAAGCTTCGCGCCCCGAATCTTAAGGTTGTGCAGGGAAAGGTTAGCTGCAGGAAGTGCGGCGCCAAGGCCCTGAGGCCGGTGAGGAGAAAGTAGCTTCTGATGCTTGAGTCGCTTCTCGCTTACAAGTGGATTATTCTCTTCTACTTGGCAGTCTTTCTGTTGGTTTTCCTTAACAGGAAGAGGCTTGAGATTCATATGGGAGTGTTTGCCATGTACAAGTCCAGGCTGGGCATCGGGCTTATGGATGCCATCGCCTTGAGGTTTCCACGGTTTGTGAAGTCGTTGGGTTACACAGGGATAATCTTCGGCTTCCTTGGCATGGCGGTTGTGGTTGGCTTTATTTTCTATGGGCTTTACGCGCTTATTTTCGTTCCTGACGCTCCTGCGCAGATCAGCCCGGTAATTCCCGGGGTGAAGATTCCTGGAACTTCCTTTTTCATTCCTTTCTGGTTTGGAATCATAGGCATTTTCCTTGTTGCTGTTGTTCATGAGTTCGGCCACGGCGTTGTGGCGAGGGCGCATAAGGTTCCTATAAAGAGCACAGGCCCCTTTGTCCTTGGGCCGTTTTTCGGCGCCTTTGTTGAGCCTGATGAGAAGGTGCTGGCGAAAAAGAGGGATATTGTGAAGTATTCTATATTCGCTGCAGGGCCTTTCTTCAACTTCCTCCTGGCCGCGCTCTGCTTCGCACTGGTTAACTTTGCCCTGGCCCCTGCCTTGCTGTCATATTACACGCCGGCAGGTGTTTCATTCGATGATTTCTCCCCTGGCAGCCCTGCCGAGTCCTCTGGTTTGGAGCAGGGCGTTGTCTATAATTCATTCAATGGGGTGGAAGTGCAGAATACCAATGACCTGGTTAGGGTTCTTTCGGCATTAAAGCCAGGTGACCAGTTGACAGTCGCCAACGCCGCAAGTTCAGTGACGTTTGCCTTGGCCGAGAATCCGGCGGGTAGGTCAAAGCCTTACATGGGCGTTTTGGGCATTAACAACCGTTTTTCCGAGGATGGCTCTTTTGGGTTCAGGGC
>CAZDCW010000029.1:3624-4788 GCA_964504135.1 uncultured Methanosarcinales archaeon | reverse complement strand
TCTTCTTCCCATCGGCCCGATTGACGGCGGAAGGATGGTTGCCTTGCCTTTGAGCCATTTCTTCGGCGAGGAGCTGGGGAAGGTCATATGGGCTAGGCTCTCGGTTGTTTTCCTCATCTTCATTTTCCTGCTTATGACGCCAATCTTCAGGGAGACCTTCAGGATGTTTTTCGGTGCGTGACATGGCTGCAAGGAACGTCATTTTCGACTGGAGCGGCACTATTAGCGATGACTTCGGCGTACTGTATGAGGTGACCATGGAGATTTTTGAGGAGCATGGCATCCCGAGGGTGGAACGGCAGGAGTTCCTTTCGCATTATACGCTGCCCTACATGATTCAGGTCAACAGGTTTCTGAACATTGCCAAGGAGGAGTGGGACAGCAAATTCCATAAGGTCTGGGAGAGGCGTGGCTTTCCAAGGCCTTTTCCTGGCGTTTTGGAAACGCTGGATTACCTGCAGGCAAGGGGTTTTGGCATGGCTGTTCTTTCAAGCCATCCGGAGAGGTTCCTGCATCGCGAGGTGGCATCATACTTTCCAGGCAGGGATTATTTCGCAGGGATTTTTGCAGGCGCCTATGACAAGCGGGAGGTTATCATTCCCATGTTAAGGAAGCTTGGCTTCAGGCCGGCGGAGACGCTTTTTGTGGGTGACACAGTTCATGATATTGAGGCTGGAAGGCACGCAGGGGTTCTCACCGCAGCTGTCCTTTCCGGTTATAATTCCGAGGCTTTGCTGAGGCAGGCAGGGCCTGATCACATTATTTCAACAATCGCCGATATTCGGGCAATCATTTGATTATCCCGCTCAGCTTTTCATCGCCTCTTGGGGCCGCGTTCTCGCCCAGCGCGTATATTGTTTTTTCAGCCTCGCCTCCCCAGCTGTATTCGCCTCTGGATTTCTCTACAGCCTGGACCTTGAACTCCTTGGTCTGCGTGCCCTTCCTCAGGTGGTAGTAGATTGAGCGCATGCTCGCCTTTGGGAAGGCCTTCCTGTATATCTTGTATATTTCATACCCGTAGCCCTGTTTTATCTGGTATAGTATCTCGACGATATTCTGCCTTATCCTGCTGCCCGGCTTCCTTCCCATGGATTTGCGGGCAGGGGTTGTGGTTAAATATGTTTTCTTTTGGCATTTCTGACAAATTCACCCAAACATTTATAT
>CAZDCW010000029.1:0-3611 GCA_964504135.1 uncultured Methanosarcinales archaeon | reverse complement strand
GGCTAATTTTGATTTGCATTTTAAGGTTGAAAAAGTTTTGAGGTGGAAGTATGGTTGAAGCCAGGTGCATGAAGTGCAAGAAAAACATGGAAATGAAGGATGCCAAGGAGACTGTTATGAAGAATAAGATGAAGGCCATGAAGGGCGTTTGTCCAAAGTGCGGGACAAAGATGTTCAGGATTCTCGGGAAGGCCTGATTCCTTCCCTGTTTTTTTGTTTCGTTAGTTAGAAATATCGTAAATTGCGGTAATTAATGCAAAATTCGCATGCAATTTACGAGATTAGAATTGCGCATATCCATCAAATAATCAGCGCAATTCTCTATAAACAAAAGCAGGGCAGCCTTAACTTGGGTGTAACATTCTGCGCAAATTCATGTAGGGATGCAAACGCTTATATCCCGGCATTTCCCGTGGTTGGCCATGAGGCTCCTGCTGCTGCTTTCCTCGGAGAATCTGAAGCTGGCTGCCGCTGAAGCCGCGTCTGTTGCAGGGCTGAAAAAATATGGCCTTGCTGGCAGGCTCATGACCGGCAGATTCGTCTCGGGTTTCCTGGCAAAATCATGGAGGCTTGCGCTGACAAGGCGGGTTTTCAGGCTGCTGTTCAGTTGCCGGCCGTCAGGTATCGCTCAAAGTATGAAAAAATATCCGTGGCAGAGGGTTTGCGGGAAAAGCTTTGCTGTCAGGCTCAGGAACCATTCAGCCAGGGCCTTGAAATATTCAGAGAAGGAGCTTGCGGGGTTTGTGTGGCGCAGGCTGAGGCGTCCTGTGGTTAACCTTGAGAATCCTGACTCGTTGGTTGAAATCTTCATTACCCGGAATCAGGCTTTCTGCTGCCTGCTCCTATCAGAGGTTCACAATGACTTTGAGGCCCGCAGGCCAGCTCTCAGGCCTGGGTTCAGCCCGTCATCCATGCATCCGGTGCTTGCCCGGGTGATGGTTAACCTGTCAGGAGGTTCTAAAGGCTCTGTGTGCGACCCGTTCTGCGGCACTGGCGGAATCCTTATTGAGGCAGGGCTTATGGGTTGCGACGTTGTTGGGTATGATATAAGCGGCCGTGAGCTTGATAAGTGCAAGGCCAACCTGGACCATTATGGAATTAAGGGGTATCGGCTCTTCGCCGACAGCGCTTTTGCAGTCAGGCGAAAATATGATTACATTGTTTCCGACCTGCCTTATGGGAGGAATTCTCAGTTAAAGGGGGGTTCGTACGCAGGGTTTCTTGGGCTTCTTCCAGGAATTCTCCGGAAAAGGGCTGTCCTCGCCTTCCCTCAGAATGTCAGGGTCCGTCAGCTTGCGAGGCGTGCAGGCCTTAAGGTGGAGGGCGAGTTTCTCCATTATATCCATAAGTCGCTTTCGAAGAGGATTGTTGTTCTGAGCCAGAGGCGGCATTGAAAAAACTCGTTTTAGTTGCCGTATACGAAGCTGATGCGTTGAATCCTCCGATGTCCCGAAGGGAGATGCTAAACTAAGTGTGGCCACAGGCTGCTAAGGGTAAGTTTGAATGCGATTTTTTCAATACGGCTAGGCGGGAAGTAAATTAATAAAGTCTGCTGCCCTTTTCAATTTCCATGCATTACGAATCGCAGAAGAGGCACATCCTTGACTATTGGAAGTCTTCAGGCCTTGTAACCGGCAAGGCCGTAATCAGGGCCTTTCAGTCAGTTCCAAGAGAGCTATTTGTCCCTGACAATTACCGTGGCCAGGCTTACGGCGATTATCCTCTTCCAATCCCGGCAGGGCAGACCATTTCTCAGCCTACAACTGTCATGATAATAACCCAGGCTCTTGAGCTCGGTAAGGGCATGAAGGTCCTTGAGGTCGGTGCAGGCTCGGGCTACCAGGCTGCGGTTATCGCACAGATTGTTGGAAAGAAGGGTAGGGTTTATGCGACTGAAATCATCCCTGAGCTCGCGGCATTTGCAGCTGCTAATCTTAAGCGCGCTGGAATAAGCAATGTGGAGGTCATTAACTGGGATGGAAGCAGGGGCTACGGGCCTGCTGCGCCTTATGATAGGATAGTTGTTTCCGCTGCGTGCAGGGAAATTCCCAGTCCCTTAATTGAGGAGCTTAAGGATGGCGGCATTCTTGTGGCGCCTGTCGGCCCTTCTTTTGGCCAGGTTCTAACCAGAGTAAGGAAGTGTGATGGAAAACTCAGTTATGAGCCCCTCGGTGACTTTATGTTCGTGCCCTTGACCGGTGGGCATGGTTAGTTCATTTCTTTCTGCTCTACACGCTGCCACAGCCCCCACTGAGATGATCCGAAAGCATCAAAGTCCCGCATTATAGCGGCTTGGCTTTTGGCTAAGGCTCCTACCGGAGCATCCGGGGGTCCCAGGGATAACCAGCCTTCTGCTCTATCTCGGTAACTAATCATAACAATCTGGCCATCCTGTCTTGGCATCAGATAAATGGCGTTGTGTGATATTGCGTTGAATATTGTGCTTGTGTCAGGAGCTTTAACCACGCCTTTTAAAATGTAAAATTCCACGCCTTGGGAGGCTCCTTCAGCTTTATAATTCTTTGCGCAAAATTGTTATAAGCGCCCTCCAGGTTTCCCTGGCCATGGACGCGTCTGCAGTAAGGCAGGCTCTGGGCTCGAACAAGGTAATTGTCATGTCAGCGAGCTGCACTGTATCATACAGCGGCAGGGCGGAGAGCTTTCTGGGAGAAGGCGACCGTATCATAATAATCAAGTCAGACAAAACACTCCTTATCCATCAGCCGTGCGGCGGCGTTCCGATTAACTATATGAGGGATAACACCTCTATCAAGGTTGCGGAGGATGGCCAGAGGCTGGTTCTGGACTGCAGGAATGAGAAGGAGTGCATGACCATTATCATCAGCAGGCTGCATTTTTTCCATTCGCAGGAAATGCAGGATTCGCAGAAGCTGCAGCTTGTTGGCTCTGAGAAGGACATGTCTGTAATGATTTACAACAACCCTTCCCTGATTGAGGCAGGCTTTACTCCGCTGAGCATGGAGGAGCATACCCGTTTCGGCTTCATAGACGTATTCGGCTATGACCGCAACAATGTCCTTGTGGTTGTGGAGTGCAAGCGTTACTCCGCAGACCACAAGGCTGTTGAGCAGCTCAGAAGGTATGCTGAGAAGGTGAAGCAGACCAAGGGCCTCTCAGTGATACGCGGCATAGTCGCTGCGCCCAAAATCTCGCCTTCGGCAGCAGAGCTTATTGCCCAGTTTGGCTATGAGTTCAGGAGCATCATCCCTCCAAGGTACATGGAGAAGTACGACAGCTCTCAGAGAAGGTTGGATTTGTGATTAACTTTTTATTAAAATTGGCAACACCACGCTTATGGGCTTGGAAGATTTGGCAAGACAGTTGGGCAGGGCCTGTATGCCCGGCTATGACCTTGAAGTGCTAAGGAAGGCGGTCGTAACAGGGGAAGTTCTGCCTCGCAGCGAGGTTCTGCGAATTGTGTTAACGCCGCTGGTCAGGGGTGTCTTGGTAGGTGCTGGCATAGGATATGCTGCGGCGTCAGGGCGCGACCCGTGGTTGTATGTTGAGTTGGGCGGTTATGTAGGCCTTGCAGCTGATATCGTAAATTGCGGTAATTAGTGCAAAATTCGCATGCAATTTACGAGATTAGA
>CAZDCW010000028.1:17699-18010 GCA_964504135.1 uncultured Methanosarcinales archaeon | reverse complement strand
AGCTTATTAATTTGCAGCTGTCCTGTTCTTCTCCCATAAAGCGGGCTTTTGTAATCCAGCACTTTTGAAGTCATCATTGAAACAGACGAGCCCAATAAAAACAGTTTCAGTTTGGAGTTTTTCAGTATCGTGTCTGTTATTGCCTGAAACACGTTTAGTATGCTTTCATTTTCCCGTATAAGGTTCTGAAACTCATCTATAACAACAGCATCAACCTTATCCTTCAGAAATTCAAATGCTGCCTCCCAATCCATTTTCAGCCTTGAAATCTCCGGGAACAATTATACTGTTACTTTAGGTGGTCCAGTTTG
>CAZDCW010000028.1:0-17689 GCA_964504135.1 uncultured Methanosarcinales archaeon | reverse complement strand
GATGCAAACCGCGTAAAACCTCTCCAAATTTCTTTCGCCAACAGCGAGGAAATAGAGCCTTTTGCTGCTCTCTGTAGCCTTCAGAATGAGTTCTGTTTTGCCGATTCTTCGCCTGCCATAAACGATTAGAAGCTCAAATTTCCCGCTTTCCATGACTTCGCTTATTTCAGTAAGTTCCCTCTCCCTGTTCCTGAAATTCTGTATAACCATTATTATACTAATTTGGATTATACTATTTAAATGTTTCGATTCCCGGATTCCCAGTCTGATTTTAAGACTGTGACTGGTATCCAAGCCTCTCCATAAGCAAAGGCTCAATTCGCTCCAGCCTGAAGGCATCGCAGTACTCATGCACTAAACCTGGAGACAGAGGAATTTCTGCAGCTGGAACGCGCTGCTTCCGGGCAGCATACCTCCTCACCTCGCCTACGAGCCTGGAGACTCTGTTATCGGCTTCCAAGGGTTCAGTCAAGTCCAGCCATTCTGTGGCCTGTGTGGTAAGGTAAGCCAAAACTATTGCCGCCCTCACAACTTCCCTGTTTCTGGGGCTAACATGGATTTCAAGGCGTTCCGCAGCGTAACTCACGGGAATATCGAACACCTCAGGGGCAGACACAGACCTTTTCAGATACTGCCCCATACCGTAAATCGCCCTTGAAAGATTAGACATGCTATCCGCCCAAAAAGCGACAAACTGTTCTTCATGGGCAGACAATTGAACGCCCTGAAGCAGCCTGTCCAAACCTTCCTGCACATTCAACATTTTTGACACCTCCTATACCATAAAATACTGTTCCAGCTTGCGGTCCTTCCCAAGCTCTTCCCTGATTGCCGCCTTAACCCCTTTCTGTTTCAGCAGCTCATTCAGTAGCCTGCTGCCTGAACGCTTTGTAAGGATTTCCTCCAATGCCTTGGCCAGCTTGTCAGGCTGCCTCAGCGAGGACTCCTTCAGCAGCTCCATAAGCAGCTGCTCACTGGACTGCTTCCTGAAAACGCGCCTCCCTGCTTCCTTGGCAAGGAGTTCCTTGATAAGAGCTTCCTTTGAAGAGCTGCTCATAGCCCTGTGGGGCGAAGGCGTTGTCAACAGTGCTGACATCCTGACCGGGTCAGCCATGAGGAGGAATTTAAGGATTTGCATGGTCCTGATGGTCTGGCTCTTGTACCTTTGCTTGTCCAGTCCGTTGATGATGTCAAACAGGACATCCTCAAACCTGACCACAGACACATCCGCCAGGCGCACATTCTGGAAGCTTGTGACAAGAACCTTTTCATAAGCAAGCTCTGCGCCCAGGAAGTTTTCTATGTACGACTCAACTGCCTGAACCACATTCCTGTCATTGAACAGCCTGAAAAGCTCATTCCTGTCGCCATCGGAAAGCAGGCTGGATGAAACAGAGCACGTGACCTCGACATGCATGACCTGATGCCCGCCCAGGCTCTTAACTGCGATGAAATCAATCACCCTTGAGCCTGCGTTTATGCCTGATACTGTAAAGAAGCCCCTCTTGTTCAGCCATAGATTGACAATCTCCCGCTCAGGAGTCATTTAAGCACCCTTTCAGGCATAAGTCAGCCTATCTATAAAAAAGTTGTCTGAACGGCTGAGATAAGGTTAAGTTGTAATCACTATCCTGTTCTTCCCGTCTGGATGAACCAGGACGGCCTGCCCCTTTTTAAGGCCGGTGAATTCCGCTATGCGCCTGTTAATCCTTATATCCAGGCTGCCGCCAACCTGGCCCACAGTTGTCTTCACGCCAAGGCCCCACAAACCCTTTTCCTTTGCCACAGAATCAATCCTGTCTGAAACCTCTTCAGAAAATACCTTTTCTCCGCACTTTGTGCATACCTCTGCCGGAAACCTGCCAAGGTTTGTGCCAAACAGGCTGAAGTCAACATCTTTCACTGTCAATTTCCCTCCGCACTCATCGCATTTGGCCCTTATCATTTTCTCGCCATTTTTTTCAAGCAGCAGCTTTAACATATGCAGGTCCCTAAGGACCGTATTGGCATCATCAGCAAAAGCCTGCCCGGTCATGCCTGGCCGGCGGTGCAGTGTAAACACGACTTCGCTGCCAGTGCCATTTGGGATTACCCGCATCGGGTTAGAGACTGTCTCTCCTGATGGCAAAACCACATTATGGTCAAGAATCCCAAGGCTGTTGAGGTCTGCGAACCTGACCCTGACCTTCCCCATTGGGGATTCGACAACCCAGCTTTCATTCACCTTTGTTATGGAACCTGCCAAACCCGAAGCCCACTTGGGCAGGTTTTCGGGGTTGTAAGCGAACTCGTAAACCTCAGCAGCCGGGCAACTGATGGATACGCTGATGTGCCTTGATTCAAATGGCATTGCCTTTGATAGTTTTCAGGCTTTATAATCTTTTCACCGGCCACGCACATCCTATACTTCAGCCAGGATAACAGCAGTCTGGGTGCGGTCAACGCCGTTTACGTTCCTCAGGTGATTGGTGACAAACTCCCCGAGCTCCTCAATGTCAGAAACCCTGACCTTGATTACGATGTCAGAAAGGCCGGTGACCATGCTCGCCTCCTCCACAGCCGGGTTTGACTTCAGCTTGGCTGCCAGCTCGTACTGGCTTAGCCTCATTTCCTTCAGCAGCTTGTAGTCAACGGTTATCAGTATGTATGCACTGAGCGCCCTGCCTAATCTCTTATTGTCAACAACAACCGTATAGCCGCGGATAACCCCTTCTTTCTCAAGCTTCTTTATGCGGTTATGGACTGTTGTTATAGGGATTTTTGTCCTTGCAGATATCTTCTGGGTTGAGAGCCTGGAATTATGCCTCAGGGCAGCCAATATCGCTATATCCTTCTTGTCCAGAGCCATTTTTGGAATGAATGTTCCATTTAAGTATATAAAAATTTCGGATTTTGGCCAATTATTCGGCTTTTTTATGAATATTTATTTTAAGCTGCCTGGAATCCCGCCCTTTTATGCAGGAAAAAGCGTACAGGATGGAGCTTGCTGACGACATAACAGCAATGCTCAGGAGGAGATTAAGGCAAAAGCCAGCAAGCCTGGACGAGGAGCAGGAGCTTCAACAGCTTGTAAAAATCTGCCTTGAAGTCCTGAATGACCTGCGAGGGAAAGAGGCCTTTTAACGAGGTGACTGAAAATCAATCTTGATGGAAATACTTCACGCACAGCCATGATAAGGGAGGCAAGGGAAGCTGTATTGGAGCATGACTACCAGACTGCACTGGAACTTTACCTGCAAGCAGGCCTGCCACGGGACGAACTGGAAACACTCCGAAGGCAGATATGCCACGCTGACTCCTATCCCTATGTTGGAGAATTGTCTCTTACGGCTGCAATGATAGCCAGGGAACACGGGCTTCAGCAGCAGGGCTCAGAAGTGGTATCAGAAGCTGCCAGGAGAGCACGAAACTACTGGGGAAGTGACACTGTGCACGGTCCAAAAAGCAGCTTCGCGGCAACCATGGCGCGGTCGCTTGAGGAGCTTGCGGAAAGGCTTGCAGGCGAGAGCGGAGGAGGATGAAATGACTGATTCGGAATATGAGCAATACCAGATATGGCTTGAAGGGGACTTTATGGGAAGGCTTGGAAAATTTTCAGATGAATTGGCAAAGAGAGTGGAAAGAGCAGAGCGCGAAATGAATTCAGACACAAACACCGGGAGTCGATTCTATATGGAAAGAGTAATGGAATACACTGCTTTCAAGGAGGCAGATAATCTTTTACGCGAAATTTTTCCTGAAGCCGGAGAGTATAAGCCCAGAGAGGTTTCTGCCTGATGCATGAGGTCAGGAGCCAGGAAGATGACAGGCGATTACATCTCAATCATGAAAAAGACCGAGCCCAAACTAGAATATGTTGCGCTCATGGCCAGTTCGGCTGAGACCGGCGGGTTAAGCGGAAAGGCAGACCATGTCTTTTCTGCGGAAACCGCATGGAAGCTTGGGAAGAGGATTGCGCAGCATGCAGTATACGGCAATGATGCAGTCGCGGAAACAATCCGGGCCATGCGGATGACCTTTGGCGTTGACGAACTTGTGCAAAGACTTAACCAAGGCTGCCAGGCCAGGTATGCGGGACTGTCCTTCATTCCTGAAATTTGCGATGTAAAGTTCAGCCTTAACATTGAGCTGCACAGAATCTGGGATGAAGAAAGGCCAAACAGCCATTGGCTGAGCCAGTATGCAAACGGGAGCCTTCACTATGAATGAGTTCACGACGGCAGAAAATGATATCGATTGATGAAAGGGTAGAAGAACCACTTATTGCAACCCTCCAGAGGGCTCTGATAATTAACCAGCGGCCCCTGAGCATATACATCGGGAACACCGGCGGGACAATAACCTGCCTGCCGAACTCCAAAGGGCTGATGGAGCCTATAGAATCCGATAGCCAGCTTGAGGAGCTTATAATGGGAACCATGGGCCTGGGCTTCTACGTTCAGAGGGGGCTGCTTGAGGTAAAGCTTGACTTCATTTTCAGGATTGATAGCAGCCAGATGAGGAACCCTCATAGGCAAACCCTGACCAACTCAGCGCTTGCCCATTACCATGATGTTGATGGCGGGCTGCTGCTGCACGGCACTGACAGCGGCGCTGATTCTGCCAAGTTCATGGCAGTGGCCGCTCCCTACTACGACCCTGTAAGGCTATGGCTGGGCAGGGCGCACGGCATACAGTTCCGAAACGGGAACAGGCCCCTTAACTGCACAAAGCCATATGGAATAGCATCGGCACAGGTGGCAATCCCCTCTGCATATACAAAAACAAGGATGGACAGCGACGGGCCCATGAACCTGTATGTTGGGCTGCTTGCAATAGCCGAAGGCCGGATAATGGAGACCGGATGGCTGACTAACAACACCACAATCCTTTCAGGCCCAGCCTCAATTAAGGTCAGGGAGACAGCGATACCACCATACCAAAGCGACCCTGCGGTAAAGGAAATGGCCTCATACACGGCTGAAGGCCTGCACTACAACGAGGGAACGTTCCTCCAGCAGGGGTACAATGGAAGAAGGGACCTGGTAACAGTAACAGATGCAGCCAGCCAGAATGGCAAGGTAATTGTAGTGCACGAAACACACCACCTTGCGCCAGTACAGTATATGCTGGAGGCGGAAGCGGTAGGCAGCAGGGAAATTGCAGCCTTCATCAAAGAGCGTATGCCCGCTGTAATAATCTATGTTTCAAAAGGCGCCGGAAATGTTGTCGATGAGGATTATGCCCTGCTCAAGGCAGCCGAGGACTATGGGCTTGTGTCTTTCCGGGTGCCAATACCAGGAGGAAGGATTCCCGCAAGACAGGTGTACGATGTGCCTGGCCACGACATTCCGGCACTGAATATGCAGCCAGCAACGGCGGAGTACAAGGCATTGATGTGCCTATCCCTTGCAGACAGGCTTGGAATCCCGCCGCAGGAAAAGCCCGAATTCCTGAAGTACATGATGACAGAGCAGTGGGGAAATGAGTTCCTGCCACAGCGATAACCACATTTTTTTTATACCATCACAAAATTGTCCGTCAGGTGAAACTCCTGGAAGTGATAGCAAAGCTGGAGAAAAGCGCCGAGTTCCTGGTGTGGAAGGGGCACAGCCACAGCTTCCTCATGTCTGTCTTCGCAATGTACGAGGAGGAGCCGGATGAGTGGCTTGTAAGTTACTTTGACCCTGAGACACGGGGAGTTACGACGTTCCAGGTTGATGCTGAAAGCTGCCACAGGAAGGAGGAGAATAAGGTTGAGAACCCTGTCAAGGAGCTTAACATAAGGAAGCCTAACATTGAGATGGAGCAGGCAGTTGCCACTGCAGTGCAGGAATATGAAAAGAAAGTGGCCCAGAAGTCTGTCAAGACAATAGCGATACTTCAGAACATAGACGAAGGCCAGGTATGGAACATTAGCCTGATGGCAGCCAACTTCAGCGTATTCAACTGCCGCATTGATTCTGAGACAGGAAAGGTGTCAAGCAGCACCTTGGGGCAGCTGTTCAGCCAAAGCATTAAAGGGGTGTAAGGTCGTGCATTACTTACCTGATTTTTGGTAGCAGGCTGACTCTTCGTGAACGGTAAAAGGGCGCAAAGGCGATGCGTATTCACAGGGAAGGCGTTAACATTGAAAATGCGTACACGAAGCCAAGCAGTACGCTTACCAACCTCCTGAAAGGGCAGCTGAATCAAAGCAGGAACATCCTGCTACGTATCATTATTACAGTCAACGAACCTTAAGTTCATGTCTTTTGTCATAATCGTTTGGATAGGATAGTTTAGAACTATATTTTCCAATTCAGCCAAGCTTAAATATGACCTTCCTCCAGAAAGAGTGTAAAAAAAAAAGGTGATGAAAATGCCCGTAAGCTACAAGACATCAAAGGCCCACAGAAAGCTGTCTGAAATTCTCGAAGTAAAGGAAGAGGAAACCGAAAGCTAAGATTTCTTAACCAGCCCCTCCCATGCTGCGACAGCCTGGTTCACTGTATCTTCAGGCGAAAGGTCTGCATCAACATAAGCAACCCGTGAGCCTCCCTTCTCAAAAAGGGCCTTAAGCCATTCGCTGCCATACCTGTCAGCAAGCTTTGTCTGGAAGGCCAGGTTATCAAAGATGGAGTTGTCCTTCTTGTCCCTATGCTGCAGGCGCTCTACAACCTTCTCAGGGCTTGCCTTGAGTATCAGGAGCAGGTCAGGGCAGTACTGCATGGCCAGCCGGTTCCCAGGCAGCTTAAGCAGCTCGCTAAGCTGGATATGCTCCTGGACAGGCTGATAGACGAAGCTCGTCACCATGCCGCGCTCCTGGAATACGTGCTTGCCTGCTGAAAGCGCAGGGACAATAACCCTCTTGTACAGGATTTCCCTGTCCAGTGAGAAGGCATAAGCGAGTGTCATGGCAGAGTACTTCCTGTTGTTCTCCCTCACCAACTCTTCCCGGATTGCCTTCCCAACCAGGAAGAAGGTCGGCTCGGCTGAGACAATTACGTCATAATCCTCCAGGTCCTCTGGCTCAGGGAACTCGTCAGCCTTCCTGATGTCAAAGACCCTCAGCTTGTTCTGGGAAGCCCATTCAGCCAGGGCGCCAACAACTACTCCCTTCCCAGAGCCGTCCAGGCCATCAGCCATGACGAACTTGCCTTTCATGCTGCCTTGAAGGCCTGGTGAGTTATATAAAGGTGTTGCAAAGGCGGCGTGAGTGAATACTTGCCTGTTATCCAGCGATAGTGCCAACAACAACATTTAAGCGCACTCCATCAAAGACGACCATTTCAATGTAATTTCTTAGTGGTAAAAATAAAAAGATTTATATTCGCCTACGGTACGCCAACAGCAGATGGCAGGAGTAAGCACTACACCTCACAGAAGGGACTTGGTAACCATAGTTACATCAGCCGGTAACGGCCTTTTACCACTTTCTACCCCAGTAATCAGAGTGACAAAAGAAGGAAACCAGGAAGTATTTGCATCAGAGCTAAGGCCTGCCGATAGAACCCTGGCGCATAAAGACTACAGCCCTGCAACCCTGGAAGAAGTGGTGGGCCTGCTAATGCAAAAGGCGCCAGGCTATGCGTCAGCAAGGGAATACATATTTGCTTCATGCCAGGGATTTGAGGTTCCAAAGCTCAGGAGAGACCTTTTAGAGGCCATTGCAGCCAATCATCCGGAAGTGTTCACACCAGAAGAGTATGAAGGGTTAACACGAAGTATACACAGAGTGCAAGGCGCAGATTTTTCAGACATAACAATCGGCAAGGCAGCAAAGCTAATCCAGCGCATGCTGGGAAGTAATGGAGTAAGCCACTCATACCAAACCTATGTCAACTGGCTTAACGGAGATGTTTTGCACCCCGAAAACACTGAAGAAGCTTTTAGAATTGCAGGGATATTAGGCAGCCCTGAACTTGAAGAAAGAAGCCTGGATATCCATACAGCTGCCAACAGGCAGTCCCCATACCATAAAGTTGTGGACATGCACAGGACAACCATGTCGCTTATTTCTGCACCAAAATCAGAAGGAACCGGGGAGAGGTCAAGCAGGACTGCAGGCAGGAGCAGGGTGCATGGGGATTTGCCTGAATGGAGGGCGGCAATCATGCCTGAGCTGGAGGCAAGGAAAAGAAATTCAGTTGTTGAGGCAGTTGTCTACCGGGTCGAACTTGCGGATGGGAATGAGACCTGCATTCCTTCAGCCGATACAGGGTATTCAAGAGGCATAGTGTCCATTGCGAAAGACCCTGTAGAAAGGACGGCAGCCTACCAAAAACTTTCGATAGAGGTTCCTCCCACTGCCGGCCAGAGAATAATGAAAGGGCTGGAAGACGCAATTGCTGCGGATGCTGCATTAAGACTGAAAATGCTTACAATGATTCTTGGGTCTAGTGAAGGCCTGTTCCAGGATCAAAACGCATACCGATTCCTTTTTAGCGTAAGCCTGAATGACAAAACTGTACCTTATACGCGGGAAGCGGCGGTCGGACCGCTGAGGCCAATGTTCGGATATTCACTGCAAGTATGGCACCAGGCCAGCCTCCAGACGCCAAGGGTTCTCAGGGAAGCATCTGCCTCCAAGGATGCAAGGAGAAGTCTAGTCGCCCAATTTTATGAGACCTGGCCAAAAGATTCTCAAATATACAGAGGACTTTCTGAAGTTTATGACAGCTCCCTTGTGCTGAAAAGAATGATGTCAATGGCAAAATACATAAAATCTGTGAGCACTGAGGACAGGGAAATAATTACTCAACAACTGAAGGGCCTGGCACTGATGAATGACCTGGAAAAGCAGGAACACATAAGACTTTATGAATCAGCTGTCGAAACAGTCAGACAAGTGTTAAGCAGCGTATTTGATAGCTGCTCTGCAGAGGTAGCAGCGTTAATGAATGCTGACAGGCAGCTGCCGGTAGAAATAGCCCAGCTCAGGTCCCTTATGCCCAACAAACTGTTTGGAAGGGCACCAGCCTCAGATGAGCTGCTGATGGGCAGCATACTCCAGCAGTATGGCATCACTTACGGGCAGTTTTCAGCGGCAAAAGTTGCAAGCGAATTAACCCTCATGGACGAATCTGCGAGGCAATACCATGCCATCAACAGCAGAAGAGAACTGGAAGGCCTCCCCACAATCAGGATATTGTAAGTGCAGTGAGTGCAGCTTGGTGCTGTAAACCTTTAAATACAGGCCATGCGTTGTGCGTATGATGAAATACACTATTGTGATAGAAAGGGACAACGAAGGCTGGTATGTTTCAGAGGTTGTTGGATTGCCTGGCTGCCATACCCAGGCAAAAAGCATGGACCAGCTTATAGAAAGAACAAAAGAAGCTATAAAGGCATATCTGGAAGCAGAGGAAATACACGAAGTTTCTGAAGAGTTTGTTGGTGTTCAGCAGATAGTGGTGTGATGGCCAAGCTGCCCAGACTTACCGGCGCAGAGCTTGCCAAGGTAATCGAAAAGCTGGGTTTTGCGTACAGCCATGCAACAGGCAGCCATCTGGTTTACAAACACAGTGATGGGAGAAGGACCACAATCCCATGTCATGCCGGGGAAGAAATAGGGCCAGGGCTTCTCAACAAGATTATAAAAAAGGACTTAGGCATCAGCCGGAAGGAATTTGAGAATTACGCAAAATGAAACAATCCGTAAAATTCGCAAACCCTGAAAGCAATGTTGCTGTCTGCACATTGTGGACCCCTTTGGAGATAGTTGAAAGGCACTTAAGCGAAGATGACTATGCAATAATAGGCCAGCTTTACTCCAAGGATGCAGGGCTTAACACAGTGCTGAGGTACTGCCTGAGCAACAAGAGGATAAGATACATTGCTGTCTGTGGGCAGGACAGGACAGGAAGCGGGCAGGCGCTGATAAGTTTGAAGGAAAAAGGGATTGATGCTGAAAGCAGGGTTATTGGAGTTCCGGGAGCTGCTGTTGACAAGGAGATTCCAAAAGACGCTGTGGAACGCTTCAGGAAGAATGTTGAGATTCTGGATTTTAGGAACGGGACTCATTACAGCAGGCTGAAGGATGAGATTAAAAGGTTGCCAAAACTGGAAAGCTATGGAAAGCCTGAAGAGTTTCCGGAAGCGAAGGTTGAGCTGCCAGAGAGCTTTCCAACAGACCCGCTGTTCAAGATACGGGCGAAGACAGTGGGCGAAGCATGGCTGCAAGCACTTAGCGCAGTCATGACTTATGGAAGCGTCAAGCAGTCGCAGCATGATGAAAGGCAAAAGGAAGTGATATGCCTGTCAGCAACCATCACTGACGAGAATACAGCCAAACCTGAGTGGAAGAATTACTATCCATTTCCAGTTGAGGAACTGGAGGAATATTATCCGCAGGTTTTGACTGACCAGAAGATTCCTGAGCTGACCTACACCTATGGGCAGAGGCTTAGGGACCATAAAGGCGTGGACCAGATAATGGAGATGGTCAGGAAGCTGAAGGAAACGCCGTACACAAGGCGGGCTGTGGCAGCCACCTGGAATGTTGAAAGAGATGCCAACAATAAAAATCCTCCGTGCCTTTGCTTCATAGAGGCACTGGTGACTGAAGGAAAACTTTACCTGATTGCGTTTGTCCGGAGCCTTGATGTGTATGGCGCTTTTGTAAAGAATGCCTATGCCCTAAGGAGGCTGCAGGAAACCATAGCAGGGGAAACCGGGAACAAAGTCGGCGATTTAACCCTGATTTACGGCAGCGGCCATATCTACGAAAGGCATTTCAGGATAGTAAATGAGCTGCTTAAGGATTGCCCGCTGAAGGAGAACATAAAATTCGACCTGCCAAGGAGCACAGGAAACCTGGACCCAAGGGGAAACATACACGTAGAAATCTCAAAGGGCAGGCTGAAGCTCACTCATCTTGCTCCTGACGGGACCAGGCTTGAGGAATTCAAGGCAGCCACAGCGGCAGAGGCTGTCCAGTGGATTGTTATTGGGCAGAAGATTGGGGACATAAGCCACGCCATATATGTTGGACAGGAGCTTGCCAAGGCTGAGCTTGCCATGAGGAAGGGGCTGAAGTACCAGCAGGATATGCCGTTGGGTTAGCCATTACGCCTCAAAGACCATTCTCGATAAAGAATCAAAGCAACCGCAGCGGCAGCAATAGCAGCAGCGAGGTAAAAGAGGAGTGAATAATCCTGCCTGTTAGGTTCCTCTTGCTGTCCAGAGTCTGCTGATGGCGCAGATGAATCTCCTCCTGGCTGCTCCGGAGGAGACCCCGGCACAGGAACCGGCTTTGCATTGAGGAAGCCAGCGACGTAGAAGTCCAGCACGAGCGTTTCGCCTTTGTAGATTTTTATCTTTTCAGCGTTGCCGTAATAGGGCAGGGTAAGGTAGTATTCCAGCTGTTCAACAGGTGAAGCGTCGAATACGTAGTGGCTCAGGGAAAAATTTACGCTGTAAAGCGAGTTTCCAGTCGGGTCCAGGACATAGGCTGTGTGGTCGTTGAACGGGTTTGAATTGTCTGCATGATAGTTGCCCTCCCATACCTGAAAGCCCTTAACAGCCACTCCAGAATCGTCATGCAGCAGCTTAAGGACAAAAATCTGGCTGTCAGCCGATGCTGCTGAAGCCAGCGAGAGCAGCAGAACAAAGCAGACAATCAACCTAGCGTATGACATAATCCTTCTCCCTCACCTTTTGGGTGTAAGTCTTCTGCTCATTCCTTGCCCTGAGCTTTAGCTCGGCAGGTTCCGTGCAGTGGCCTCCTGCATCGAGAACCTTCAGAATGCATCTTTGACCTACAGCGCCATAGCTGCTTGACAGGAAGCTTCTTTCACTCTCCAATGGAATTTCGTACATAATCGACCTCTTTGTGGGATTCCATGCTGCCACATTATCGCCGCATCCTCCCTTATGATAAGATATTTCCAAATCAGGATTGCCCTTATCGCTTCCTCTAAGATCCGACCACCAATCAGCAGCCTGTTGTTCACTTTTTGCACAGTTAGGAGAGACTTCCCGTACATTATAGCCTGTCCCATATTCATCCCCGAGCCAAAACATGTGGCCAAACTCATGGACTAACGTTCCCCTAACAGCCCAGCCCAGGTCAGAGTTTGAACGAGCCCTCATTTGATAGGCAATAGAAACAAAAGCCTCCCGAAGGCGCATTTGCGCATACGACCTGAAGTCTCTGGGCGAAATCACCATCATAATGTCCGCAGGGCAAAGGCTTCTAATCTTGTTAAGGTTAGAATTTCCCTTCTGATTCTCTATGCCCTGAAAAATTTCCTCGCTTCGGGAATACTTTATGAAGGCAATTGAATTGGAATTGGACTTGAACGGCTCAAAGGCAAGAATTGCCTGAACTCCGTTCTCTGCATAGTTGTCAAATACCGCCTTTGAAAGACCCTCTCCCCCAAAAAGGACGGTGAGCCGCCGATTGCGAGGTATTGAACTAACTGGTTCACAAGCTCCTGGAGGCAAGTTCACAAAAAAACCTGCCTTGGATCTAATAAACGGAACAACAAGCCTTGACTCAATCGCAAGAAAGTATTTCCTCCCTGCCTGAACATCCATTGGCCGAAAGCGAATATCAAAGGTGTAAATCCAATTTCCTTTGACGTCCTTTCGGACACTTTCGGGCCGTGTTACAGCATAGTCACGAAAGCCAACATGATTCCCGTTCTCATCAACAATCAGAAGTGAAACCTTATCGAATAAGCTGCCTGCAGGATCGCCCCAGTTCAATTGAGTCTTTATGAACGCAGACTGGTATGGATTCCAATCAAAGAGCTTTCCCGAAGCATCCCGAGGCGGCTTTTTGGTTTTAAAGGAAATCCTGGCGTAGTTAGGCTCCTTAGTCACTCCAGCTGAATCAAGAAACATGTCACTTGGCGGAACTTCCCAAACCACGCCTGCCAGAAGGTCATCCCCTGTTGTTTCATCCACCGGGTCTCCCGGGTCAAAAGCCACAGAACAGCCAGAAGCATCAACAGGCTGCAATAGGATGGTGTCGGGACAAAGATCATCTGAATCAGGAACCCCATCAAAATCTGAATCCGCAGCTCCAGTGCCAGAGTCAGCCAAGTCCAACGAGGCCGCTTCAGCGCAGTGGCAGCTTCCATCGCAGGCAAAGCCTAGGCCGCAGCCAGCCTGCTCGCCGGGCTTAAATTCATCGCACTTCTCCGAAGAGCCGCAGGCAAGCTCGCAGCTCCCCTGCCCGTAGCCCATGCCAGAAGCCTGGAACCTGTCATCGCCAGTGCATTTCACACAGCTGCTGTAATGCTCACCAGTATAAGCAGAGGGCCTGCTGCTGTCGCAGGCTGTAAAGTCACCGGTGTAAGAGCCATGGCCTAGACCGCTGCACCCTTCACAATCCTCATCGCTTTCGCAATACCAGGGTTGAAACTCGCCTCTCTCAAGATAAACCTCAACCTCGGAGCATGCCGATTCGCCGCCATAAGGAAAATCAGGGGAATTCGCAGCAAAGGCAACAGAGGAAGCAGCAAGAAACACCGCGAGAAGCACAAGAAGCCTCATGGCATCTCCACGGCAAAGTGATACCTTAAAGTGGGCCAGCCGCTGTAGTCATAGACAAGGGCATACTGGCTCCTTGCGATTACCACCCTGATAGCCTTATCAGAGTTGCAGCTTGCGACCGCATACTCCTTTGAACCGCCTGCGGCGAGCGAGTTTACAACGCACTGGCCAATCTGGTGGACTTTGGACATCCTCGCAGGCAGCTCTGCTGAGAAATCTGAAAGCGTCACCTTAGAATCGCCACCCTCAACTGAAAGCTCCACTGGAAACTTCAGCGAAATCCCTGTGCCCTGCTCATTGAAGGCCACTCTGACAGCCCTCGCTCCTGCGTCAACCTCATAGCCCAAAACCTCAAACTCAGAAAAGTCAAGGCAGCTGTCAAGCTTTTCATTAACAAGCTTTTCAGACTCCTGCCTCACCAGTTCGAGGGAGGGGGCAACCGATGAGCCACCGAGCAGATGATAGGCGATTGGGTAGCCGCGGGGCGATTCAGTCCCGGCGGCCTGGGCGTATCCGGGTTTCCCTTCAGGAAACGCGTAGCCTCCGCGCAGCGCGATTTGACCGTAAATGGCATCCTCCCCTGCCTGCTCAAGGCACGCCTCCACAAACCTCCTCAGCGAGGATGCGTCAGGTGAACTGGGCGTGGTTGCCGGCTCCCTGGCAAACAGAAGCACAATTCCGACAGCAAGGACAAGCAACATTCCAACTATGAGAAACAGGGCGACCTGGCCTCTTTTCATAAGCTTCCCCCGGGCAAACACGTATATAAGTCTTATGCCCCACGGCCTTATTGAAAGGCTCGTTAATGGTTGGTGGTTTCTAGGTAATTTTTCCGGAAAGAGGGAATCAAAACTTACGAGTCAACTACATCAATTCCGCTTACTGAAGAAAAAGCCTTATCAAAGGTGGCTATCCTGCCAATGCCAAAGGCCAACATGAAGGCTATGCTGGTGCAGTCTGTAAAGCTTAGCTCGTCAGAATCCCGGAAGAGCTCCCAGGCTCTCTCAAAAACATGGCCATTTACCAGCGCCATTTGGAGCTGCGAACTGAGAAGAAAAATCCCGGTCTCCACTGCCTTATCCCTGCCAACCTTTCTTTTAACCACTGTAACGGTCTCGTCAAAAATAAAGTCAGTGATTATTACACGGCCGTATTTTCCTGAGGCCACGTCACGCATTGCATTTCTCGCGGCGGAGTGATGAACATCCCTGCTGTTCGCGTATGCGCAAATGAAGCTTGCATCCACCAGTATTGCCATATCAGTAGAGAATACGGTCCATATTCTCGCTAGTCCTTTCAGTGCCCTTCCCCCAGTCACTGGGCTTCAGGCCAAGTATGTCCATCCGCGGCTTTTTACCCTTTTGGTCAAGCCAAAATTTCATGGCCAGAGTCAAAGCCTCACCTACCTTAAGGCCTTCACGTACAGACTCTGCCCTGAATTCCCTGAAAACGGATTCCTGCACATCCTTTACGCTAAGCTGCATTTTAGCCATTAAGTATTACTAGTATTACATTTATATAAATGTTTCCGTTAAAGTCCTGCATGTATAAGGCCATGACATATGTTACGGCCCAGCACACTCCAGAGAAAAGGGGATGTGTTAGCACTTCACGCCTGTGAAGTCCTTTACAAGCCGCAGAAGCCTGTGAAGGCTTTGTTTTGAATACCCTTCCCTTCTGTGGAAAATGCGCACAACGTAAACTGTTTCACTGCTTAGCCATAGGATTACCCGTTTGTCCTCAAACCTTAGCTTCCTGAACTGTTCTGGCAGGCCCCTGATTCGGTAAGTTAACCCGGGTAAATCTGCCGATGCCTCTTTAATCTTTTCAAACATCACCCTGAATTTTACAGGGTCAATCTTAAGCTCCCTGATATTTCTTGCAATCTCAGGGTGGAACTCAACGTTTAGGCCGGCCATAAACCTTCTCATATAATTCCTCAAACTTCAGGGTCCTGCCCCGCCCTGCCTTGATGTCCTCTGCCGCCTTTACAATCCGCCGCTTAAGCTCAGGCCTCAGCTCAAGATGCTCCTCCAGCCTATCCTCAGCAAGTGTCATTATCAAATCATCGTAGCTTTGCCTGTCATGCTTTTTTACAATATCCAGAAAATCCTTTGTTTGCCTTTTAACTTTGATCGTTGTGTACACGGTATACCTGCATATACCCGTGTATATTTAAAGTTTTTCATCCGCCGGGGATGGTAGCTTCAAGGCCTGAATGTGCTGAAAGTGCACAAACTTTTTAACTGATTTTCAGCCAATATTCTTTCATGCACAGGCTAATAGCCATAGTCGGCATGGCCGGGGCCGGGAAGAGCACCACCGCAGCCCACTTCCAGAGGGCAGGCTATGCGAAGGTGAGGTTCGGCGACGCGACTATGGAAGAGCTCCAGAGGAGGGAGATGGAGGTAAATGAGGAAAACGAGTCCCTGATACGCGAAACCCTCAGGCTTGAGCTTGGGATGGACGCGTATGCAAAGCTTAACGAGCCGAAGCTGAAGGAAGCGTTGAGGCACAAAGATGTGGTTATTGACGGCCTGTACAGCTGGCAGGAGTACACTTACCTTAAGCCGAAGTTCCCGCAGCTTAACCTGCTCGCGGTATACGCCTCACCCAAAACAAGGTATAGGAGGCTGGCGTCCAGGCCAGAGCGCCCGTTAGGCAATGAAGAGGCGGCGGGCAGGGACTATGCAGAAATAGAGAACCTCAACAAGGCAGACCCGATAGCGATGGCGGATTATGCGATAATGAATGAGGGCTCGCTTGAGGAACTGAAGCTTAGCACTGAAAGGATGATAAGGCTGGTTGAGCATGAAAAACCTGACATGGGAAGAATACTTCATTGAAGTGGCGAAGCTCATTGCAAAGAAAAGCTCCTGCGCCAAAAGGCAGATTGGGGCTGTGATAGTCCAGGATGGAATGATTGTAAGCACAGGCTACAATGGTACGCCGCGGGGGGTTAAAAACTGCAACCAGGGAGGATGCGAAAGGTGCAGCAGCGATGTGCAGTCAGGCCAGAACCTCCATGAATGCCTGTGCGTCCATGCAGAGGAAAACGCGATTGTGCAGGCAGCCTATCAGGGAATATCAACAAAAGGCTCTACGTTGTACACGAGCCTCTGCCCCTGCCTTTACTGCGCCAAGACCATTGTAAACGCAGGGATAAGGAAGGTGTTCTACAACCAGAGCTATGCGATGGACGCGCGGACAATCAGGCTGCTTACAGAAGCAAAGGTTGATATTGAGAGATACAGCTAATATGACTCTGGATCAAAGGCTTTCATTGTATCCGGAATTTGCCGCTGCAAACAGCCCCGGGGGAAGCTACCTGCCTGGACTGGCAGCTGCCTCGCTAGTGTCACTTATTACACCTGAAGGAAAAGGCATTACAGTGGCGGCCATGACCCCTGGAGAATCATACAATGAGAGAGGCCTCTATCACAGGGTGGGGGAATACTGCAGGGAAATAGGCGAATTCCTTCCTATTTCATTCAGATGCGTCTGGAACTACGTTGAAATCATACGCACCGGGCAAAGGGTTCCGGGACTTCTGACAAGAGGAGGCATAACAGTTAAAACAAATCAAGGATATAAGGTCACAGATGCCAGAGAACTGGTGTTACCGATAATGCACGGCGCCGCCAGGTTTGTATCTGCTGCCAGGGGAAGGGCTGACTACGTTTCTGCAGGTTCAATTTTCGGGAAAAACTCAGGCCATGCGCGTCATTCAAACATATCAATAGTGCTTGGACTGATAAAATATTTGGCTTCAGAGCCAGGAAAACACGGCATCTCTGAAATCCTAGATAAAACGGGGATTGACCCATCATCCGCAAACCTTTCACTCACCCTGCAAAATCTTGGAAAAGCCAAAGTAATAGCGTATGACTCCAGAGCCCTTGAGATTGACGGAGAAAGACCAAGAGACTGGGCAGAATACAGGCCGGCGGACTTTCCAGACAGGGCAGAGGCAAGAGAGAAGAATCGGGGGCAGCTACAAAAATATCTCGAAAGTTTTGGCTGCGTTGTGGTCAGCCGAAATCTTTGACAAGGAGTACGGGCCGCCAGAATCAGCAGACAGCAGTGCTGCTGAAGCCAATCCAGTTACTCACATGCTTTATGAAAATGTTGTGGGGCCTGCATTAAACACTGCAATGACACTAAAGCCTGCGGGCATACGTGCAGGAAGCCGTGAATTGCGCGAATACATAAGGAACTATAGTGA
>CAZDCW010000027.1:0-18197 GCA_964504135.1 uncultured Methanosarcinales archaeon | reverse complement strand
ACATGGGAAACCTTTTTCCATATAAGATTAAGCATACTAAATTAGGTCACTTCGAGGTTGAACAATACGCCTTTGTAGTAACTTAAAAGTGGTTATTTTCGAAAGCTTTAAATACTGCTGAAATTAAGAGGGCATAGGGGGAAAATGACAGCAAAAAGCAGGCAGATACTGGAAGGGCTACAACATAAGACAGGACTCTTCTCAGCGGCAGCAAAGGATGTAAAGACAGGCTACAACAGGGCATGGATAAGGGATAATGTGTATGCGGCGCTTGGACTTGAAGCAGCGAAGAACAAGAAAGCACTGGTAAAGACTTACAGGGCTCTGCTTGACATATTCCTAAAGCATGAGTACAAGATAGACTGGATGATAAGGCAGCCGAACCCAAAGCACGCATACAGGTACATCCACGCAAGGTATGACCCTGCAACGCTGAGTGAAATATACGAGGAGTGGGGCAACAAGCAGAATGACTCCATAGGAGCTGTCCTGTTCAAGATAGGGGAGCTTGAGTCAAAAGGGATAAGGATAATCCGGGGAAGCAACGATACGAGGATACTACAGAAGCTTGTAAACTACCTTGAAGCCATAGAATACTGGCAGGATAAGGATAACGGGATTTGGGAGGAAAATGAGGAAGTGCACGCTTCATCCGTCGGAGCCTGCGTTGCAGGGCTAAGGCAGATTTCAAGGCTTGTTTATGTCAAGCCGAAAGTTATACAAAAGGGGCAGGAGGCACTCAACAAACTACTGCCGCGGGAGTCGGAAAGCAAGGAAACAGACTTAGCGCTGCTGTCACTGATTTATCCCTATGATGTTGCTAATGAAAAGCAGCGGGACAAGATACTGGCCAACGTGGAAAAGCTCCTGCTGCGGAAAAAGGGCGTGATAAGGTATAAGGGGGATAATTATTACAACAAGGGCAAAGGCGAGGCAGAGTGGACATTCGGCCTGCCCTGGCTGGCAATAATATACAGGAAGTTGAACAGGCCTGACAAGTATGCATACTACATGCGAAAGGCGGTTGCTGCAATGAACAAAAAGGGAGAGCTGCCAGAGCTTTACTATGCGGGGACTGATGAGCACAACGAGAACTCGCCGCTTGCATGGAGCCAAGCGATGTATATGGCTGCGGTGGGGGCATGAACTCCAAAATAAAAATTACCGTGGTTGATGAACATACAGGCAACCCGTTCAAGGAGTATCCCGGGGTGGGCAGGAAATACTTTCGGGATGGTGCTGTAATGGAGCAACTATGGAGGGAATTCCTGCCCATTCTAGGGTATAATGGCGGGATAAAAGCTCTGGAAGTAGGAGCAGGCCACAACCCCGGGCCAGCAAAAGCACTGGCTAGAATGGGAAACGAAGCCCATATACTGGATGCTGACATTACCAAAGAAGTTAGTGAAGCGGTTTCCCCTGGCAGTGATGAACTGGTCAGCAGGCTTTATCAGAATGACGTGGAATATTATCCCAGGCTCGTTGGAAAAAATGGCGGCCTGCAGGTGTACGAAGGCAGTATTGAGGATGCATTAAATCCCAACAGCCAACTTATTGGCAAAAAGTTTGACCTGGTTTATTTTTGGGGGAGCATAAACTCAGGGGGTTTCAGCTATTCAATAACAGCAAGCACCTCGGAAAGACATAACGACCGTGGACCAGAGCCCCTGGGGAGGGCGCTAAGGCCAGCTACATCCCTGGCCCGAGAAGGGGGCACTGTGGCTGTAATTTCACACTTTCTCAATTATGTAGGAGATATAACCGAATGCCCAGAAAACCTGAGTTGGAACAACTGTAGCCTGCTGGACTGCGCCTTATACTTAGCAGTATCAGGTGAGAGGCAGGCATCAGAGATAATTGCCTTGGGCATATCAAGAAAGACCGCTTCAGAGCACTATTATGGACTTTTGGCTCCCATTGACCTAGAAAATTACTCAGGCAAAAGAAGCTTCAAAAGCAAAAGCAGGGAATTAAGGGCTAAAATTAAAGATGAGGTTTGCCGCGACCCATTTGAAGCAATAATCAATGGCGGGAAATTCTCAATGTTTGGAAATACCAACCAGTACCAAGCGCTGAAAGCGGCGATTGCACAAACAGATAATCCAGAATCCCTGAGAAACAGCCTTGGCAGAATTGACGCAGTTGCAGTAAGGTATGGAAAATGAGCATTGACCAAAGGGCGCTGGACATACTGTACCTTGGTTGGAATCCCGCAGAGGTTGGGCAGGTTGCAAGAACTGCTGAAGAGGCAAGAAATGGCAGCAGGGCAATTACAGCAAGCCCTAAAGGGTATCGGCAAGCGGCAGCAGATCAAAATCCTGTAATTCGGCAGAAATTTCTTGACGGATATGGTGAGCTTAATCCAAGCGTGGCCCTTTTGGACATCCTTTACTGGCCAGTCCAGCCAAAGCTAGGCCAACTGGAAACGCTTAACAGCACAACTTCTGCAGCAACATGGGGACCAGCGGCTATGATGGGGCTGTGCACGCCAACAATAACACTTTACTTTCCTGAAATGTTCAAAAGATCATTTCAACATTTCCGTGCAGCATTTGTACATGAAGGGAAGCACGCGTCTGATTTCTATTATGGCCTGCCCATTCCATTATACCGGGAAGGTGTTCTTGAAGGAGAGATTATGCTGGACCATACAAATGCACCGGCCATGGACTCCAGATTACTGGACTCAATACTTGAGCTTTCAGCCTGTCAGGCCTCTCTACAATACGCAACAGCATCCGGGCTGCCCAGGGCTGTAATCAGATGGGAACGGGATATTTTTAGGACTTTCATCAACGAAGTTCGCGACTTCCTCTCCAATGACCCCACGTACCGGCTCTTTACTGACTCCTCGTTGGAGCATGTTATTGCAGCCTCTGCATTGCATGCAGCAAAACAAGCCTACAAAGCCAAATTATACGAACCCCGGACAGAAAAGCTTAAATAGCTGCCTGCCTGAAGTAACTGTTAGGGGTGGTAAGCATGAGAGGCAACTTTAGCAAGCCAGTCATAGTAATGAATCCAAACGAGTTCAAGGTCTACTGCAAGAAGCGCTACATGAAGGACGTGTTCAGCGCCTTAAGGGGAGACCTTGATTACTAGATCTTTCTTTTTTTATTACCTTCTTGGAATCTGGCCTGTGGCCGCATATGACACGAGCGTAGCTATGGCCTGAACAGGGCAGTTTGACAAAGCGTACTCTACAAAATGCGCAAACTCGTGCAAATATGAGCATGCCTCAAAATCTGCCGGCCTTTGAACAAGAATACGCGCAGAGCTGGAATGGGGAAGGATAAACAAAGGTTCAGTAACAATTGCAGATGCGCCTGAAAACCTGCCCTGAGCATCATGTCTCAAGCCCTCAGGAAACTTAATTCTTGCTGCAAACATGAGGTCGTTTTCCTCGGCAAAACTTGCATCCAACTCAATCCCGCCTCCAGACGCCGGATTTTTTACATACCTCATTGAGGTCAAACTCTTGATTGCGCTATCAATAACAGGCGCCTGACTTCTCCAACCCCTAAGCTGATTGTACCATTCCAGCACAAACCTTTCAAACTGAGAATCAACCATCCGCATAACCGACTGTCTCAAATTTTCATACTGGCTTAATGCCTGAGCGTCAGCATAATCCAAAGAAACGCCACTCTGCTCCCGAAAAAGCTGGGCCCTGGTCAAAAATTCGTCAGGCCGGATGCCCAAATGGCCACCCACCCTCCTTACAATCTCATCAGCAACAATCTCATTTATAACGTTAAGTTCAGTGGCGATAAGCATGTAGCCAACACGCCAATCCTCAATCCTGCCCTCATTTGAAACAGCAGCCCGGGCATCAAGCGGAGGATTGTTCACCGCCTCAGGTTCGTAAAAAGCCCTGGGGGTTACAATCCTTTCACAAATCCTCTCAAGCTCCCGGCCGCTTCCCCTGAAGACCCTTCCAAAGGCTTTCGATGCCTTAGCCTCAAGGGGGCTAACAATGGCCTTCCACTTAGGATTACTGCCTGCGTAAAGTCTCATATCTTTCGCACCTCAGGTATTTAGGAACACCGAACATTTCCTCGTCGAGATTTGGGCCAAAAGAAATACAATAGCTTTCCTTTCTCTCAGCAGGCTTTCCGAACATTCCCAGAGGCCCGTCCCTTTCAGTATAGCTGATTTTCAATACCCAGTCCAGATACCATCTCCATCCACATCCTGCACGCTTTCCTGTTCAGTCAAATTTGTCAAAGCAGTAACGATGTTAACAGAGCCTTGGGCCATAAATGCAACCCCGGTCAAGGCAACAGTTACAGCGGTCAGTCCTCTAGTGCCCTCATAAAGCAACCTTTCCCGGTTACTTGAAAGATAATCCCTAATACCCATACAATAGGCCAAAATACAAGGATTTAAAAAAGTTTCGCCATTGGAGAGTAGTAATGATGGATTTTCAAAACCAAAGCCTTAAATATTACTATGCATGTCTAGTAATTTATAGTATAGCTGAATTGGAGGAGAAAATGTCCATCACAAAAGTGACGAGGAATTATCAGGTTACCATTCCGAGGGATGTGAGGGAAATAATCGATATCAACATAGGTGATGATATACTGGTAAACGTGGATGACGGAGAAATCAGGCTTAAGAAGCTTTCGTACGAGACGGCTGTTGAGAAGGCATTTGGGACTTGGGCTGACATAAAGGAAGATTCGGTCAGTTACGTGAGGAAAATGCGGGCAGAATCAGAAAGAAGAATGAAAAGGCTTGGATTATGACCGTAGTAATTGACAGTGACGTTTTCATAGACTTACTTAGAGGTGTCAAAGCCGCCAAGGGTTTTATCCTTGAACTAAAACACAAGGAAGATGCTACCTGCTTCTCTGCCATTACAGAAGCCGAGCTTATAGCAGGAAAATCCTGCTCAAAAAGCGAGCACCGGGAGGAGGTTTTGGAATTATTGTCTTTCCACAGGAAAATAGTGGTGGACAACAAAATTGCACTGCTGGCAGGGGATTTAAGAAGGGAATGTGGCATAAGCCTTACCGACTCCATAATTGCAAGCACAGCCTTAAATGAAAATGCAGAACTCGTTACGAGAAACGCAAAGGACTATGAGAAAGTCCAGGGCCTCAAAATAAGAAAACCTCCTTATTAACACCTCCCAAGCTCATGGCACAGCTCAATAAACATAGCGGCACTCCAAGCCTGGGAGAGCGAGCCCTCTGCACGCTGAGCCTCTGCAGAACTCAGCTCAGAATGGCAGCCGACAGCGCCCTTCCAGAGGATGTCCTTCCTGCTGGCCTGGAAAATGGACTGGATGTAAGGCCTGAACTTTCTCCTGTCAACCCTATGCATCACAATCGCTGCCAGATTGTTAATCCAGAACCATGAGTCGCCGCGGTGATAGCTATAAGGAGGCTCTCCGGAATACCTTGACCTGAATAACGGACTGGACCTGCTAATGGTGGCAATCCCGCCCCAGGGAAGCCATAGTTCCTTCAGCAGGTTTTCAAAGCAAACACCCCACTCAGCCTTTGAAAGAAGCTCAGGATAAACATAGGCGGCGATAAAGGCGTTTGGCCTTGCTGTGAAATCACCCAATCCGTCAGCAAGGATTCTGTCATTCCAGAATCCAGAGCGGACCTTTTCCGCAAGCTGATTTTCCAGGGACTCGTATTCCTTCTTTCCGGTCAGCCTGAGGGCGAGCCTGTACATTGCAAGCTGCAGCGCCTGGATTTCAATCCTGAAGCCCTGCCTGGTGTCATCGGCAACCGCCGTGTCCATCCATGTTTCAAGCTGGCCGCTGTAAATCAGGCCTGATTTTTCATAATTCTGCCTCAGCGAGGCTATGCAGCCTTCAAGCTTTGCCGCAGCATCCTTCTGTTCTGCAGGGGTAAGCATCCGGGCAAGCCCTCCAAGCCTCAGGAACACCCAGCCAACGCCGTCAGCGCAGGCAACCGGCGCAGGCCCATCGCCGCTGGAGTAAGCTGCGCTGAAGATATTAGGGGTTCGTCCGTCAGCCTTCAAAGCAGCAAGCTGCCTGAGAAGAATGCTTTTGGATTCCTTCCCAAATCCAAGAAGGGACAAAGCCCTGCTGCTGATGGCCTCGTCCCTGCTCCAAACTTGGAAAAACCAGGGGTAGCCTGCAAGAATCCCATCAGCTGTCAAAAGGCGATACAAGGATGCCGAAGCGCAGGAATAGGCCAGGTCATTGGACCTGAACCTGGCGAAAGAGCGAACTTCAAGGGACTTGAAACGCGCAGCCTTGGAAAAGACTGCATTTGCCTCTGCGATGGCGGCTGACTTGTCGCATGAAACTGAAAAGACTGCCTTCCTGCATGACAGCCGCAGCCCCCTGTAAACGTGCCTGCTGGAAGGATAGCTGCTCCTTGCCTCATCAGAAGGATAAGACCTGTAAACCCACTCATCCAAAGCCTCAGCAGAGCCGTCATGCCTTACAGCCACAAAGAGGGAATATTCCCTTGCGCCATGCGAAAGGTCCTCCAAAAAATGAGTGGATTTGGTGAATGCAACAACAGCCATTCCGGGCTGCAATTCAACGACGTAATTCCTACCCCAGCTCCTCAGGTCATAAGCACGCCTGATGTCAAAGAAGATGTCTGCAAAAATCTTGGCTGAGGTCTCGTAAACAACCGAGTTAATCCCTTTTGGCATGAAAAACCGCTCGGCAAGGCCCGGCCTGCGCCGCTCGAAGCAATAAAACCTGTTAACAAGCCCTGAAGGAATGGCTGCATTTACAATTGAGATGTGCTCAATAACCCTGAATACCTTTCCCATGTAATTAACAAACAGGCCGTTAAACTTGCTCAAAGGCTCTGAGGAAATGTTCAAAAATCCGCCTTTGCCATTGGCAAGGATAAAAGAGGAGCCGGGCTCGGCATGGCCATTAACATAACGCCTGCCAAGCACATGCTGAACATCCAAGGCAAATCACCCCCTGTAAAAAGCCGCGGCGTCCTCAGGCGAAACCGTATTGATGACAGCGCCGCTGGTGAACTCAAAGCCAGCCCAAACGCTGAGCCTCGGCAGAACCTCCAGATGGGCATGCAGGTCATCACCCCTTGGAGAATAATGGACGATGATGTTGTATGGGGCATTTATGGACTTCAGCCTGAGCAGCACATTCCTAAGGACGCCTGCAAGCTCACCTGCTTCAGCCTGCGAAAGGTCTGAGAAAAGCCGGACGTGCCTCTTGGGAAAAAGCCATACCTCATAATTAAACCTGGATGCGTATGGGGCAAAGGCAACAAAGGACTCTGACTCAAAGCATCGCCTGAGGCTGCTTTTTTCAACCTGAACAATCCTGCAATAAGCGCATGAGCCAAAGCTCCTGGCAGCAGATGACTCTTCCAGAACAGCTGGCGGAACAATGGATGTTGTGGCAATCTGCGAATGCGAATGCACCAGAGAAGCGCCTCCTTCCATTCCATGATTCTTGAAAACGCTTACATACCGGACTCCCCGGACATTATGCAGCTCCTGAATGCGCCGCCACCACACTCCCAGGAGGGCTGCAAGGTCAGCAACCTCCAAATCCCAAAGCTGCCTTCCATGCACAGGAGTGTCAACAACAATCTCATGCCTTCCATAGGCATCTGAAAAGGTGAAAAAAGTATTATCTGTCTTCACGTCAAAGCTGCCCTCCTCGGCGACGGCTGCAAACTTGTTCGGAAACCACCGTATGCTCCAGCCGTCCCCGGATTTTACGCGGCCAATCTCAAGCGGAGTCATTGCCTCATTCCCAGGGCAGAAGAAACAAGCTTTATCCTGGGCAACGGCCTCATCATGGCTGAATTCCCTGGGCCTGTCCTTCCTGCCCTTCGCAAGGTAAACCCACCTGTCAAGTATGTAGTCCTTCCTGAGCTCCATCTACTTCCCCCATTTCTTCTGCGCTGCCAGCTTATGAGCATCCAAGTAATACTTAATAAAGTTCTTCCAGTCCGCATGGCTGGCCAGGTGATGCGCGCCAATCTTGTTCTTAATCCTGTCCTCCTTTGAAAGCTGCGAGTACCCATAAAGTACGTCTGAAAGGCTGACCACAACCTCGTCCTCAGATTTCCCAAGGCGCGGGATAACAAAAATTCCCTGCTCCTTCTTCTTCTGGGATTCCTTTGCTATGTACCTCCCAAACCCAGCCAGGTCGGTTGTGACGCAGGCAGTGCCCAAAGCGCCTGCCTCAAGGGGAGTATAACCCCAAGGCTCATAATAGCTTGGAAAGACGCCAAGGTGAGCGCCCTGCATGGCTTCATAATAATTCAGGTCAAGCAGCCTGTCAGCGCCTGTAAGGTAAATCGGGTAGAAGACCACCTTTACCCGGTCTTCCCTTGAATTGTTGAGGCCAAGGCTCCTGAACGAGGAAATAATCTGGTCTGAGCCCTCGTCATACAGGTCATGCGTTGAAAGGGGGGGATTGCCTTTCCTGTAAAGCCTGCTGACCTTCCTCCTGATTTCAAGCATAACATCCTTCCCAATAATCTCCTCATCAGTAATCTTCCTCTGCGAAATGAAAAGGTAAAGGAGCCTTTCCCTGACATGGCCTGAGGAGTAATCGATTGACTCCTTCAAATCCTCGTAGAAAGTCCTGGCCTCTACAAGCTCAGGCTTAATCGCCCTGATGTTGCCTGGAATCCAGAAAAATGCAATGACTGTCTTCTCAGACTTATCATGCTTAAGCCGGTTATTAAGGTTTGCCAGCGCCCTGATAAAAATATCCACGCCCTTGTCGTGGAACTCATACCTTCCGCTCAGGAAATAAACCAGGGAGTTGTCAAGGTCAAATGTGTAGTAGGGAAAGAAGTAATACATGATGAACTCATGAAGCCTCCACCTGAAAACGCTGTGCTTTATGGACGCGTCATCAAAAGTCGGGAACTTGTCAATATTAAGCCCGTTTGGCAGGATGACATCAGGCTTCCTTCCAAGAAGATGCGAAGCCTCCATCCCTGTTATCTCGCTGACTGTTGTAAAAACGTCAGCCTGCAAGGCAGCCGCCTTTTCAGTCTGGTGCTTTGGATGGCAATGCAGCCTGTAAGCCTCCCTGTCAGGGTCCACCTTTCCGAAAAGGCCGTACAAATCCATATCCGCAGAGGCCATTGACCTGCCTATGGTTGTTGCGTGGGTGGTAAATACAGTCGCGGCATCAGCATTCTTCGCCTTAAGGTAAAGCAGGCCAGCTCCGGAAAGCCACTCGTGGAAGTGGGCAATCACCCTCCTGCCCTTTGACAGGCGCTCAACAAGCAGCCCGCTCGAGTAAGCCCAGACAACCGGCTCGTCAAAGTCAAAATAATTCGTGCCCAATGAATCGACCTTGAACAAGTCCCAGAGCTCGCGCTTTATGTCATTGGTCCGTGCCGTAAATCCTGCAAAGTCAATCAGAATGGCGTTCGGCTCGCCCTCCACCATCCAGGTGCCATAGTGACAGACCAGCCCCTCCTTCCTAAGGGAATCAAAAGCCTCCCTCAAAAAATCAGGGACAGGCTTCTCAGAGAACTCGCCAATGGCCTTCTTCGGAAAATAAGGGCCGACGACAAAATAGGAATCCTGGTAATTTTCCATCATCCTCCCGGCTTTTGACCTGACAACCGTGTAAATGCCGCCCACCTTGTTGCAAACCTCCCAGGAAATCTCAAACACAGAAAATGCGGCATCCATTGAACGAAAAAGGCTGAAAGAGGTTTAAATAACTTTAACACTACTGCAAAGTGGAACTAACCTCGCTGAAAGCGGCCTTGCAATAAGTTTAAATAGAAAGAAAAGCGAATCTGAAAGGCATGGGATAATCCAATAACAACAGAAAAAGAGGTCCACTTTGAGAATCTTAATGTTCGGCTGGGAGTTTCCTCCAAACAGCAGCGGAGGGCTGGGAACAGCGTGCTATGGGCTGACCAAAGCGCTTTCAAGCCAGGGCGCGCAGATAACGCTTGTACTGCCAACGGCAACAGAAGAGACTGACGCCAGTTTCCTTAAGGTAATAAATGCCAATTTACGGGTAATTAAAATCCGCTCAGCCCTTAGGCCATACCTGACTCCGGAGCAGTATGCGCATTCAACAAGAGGCCCCCACAAAAGCCTCTATGGAAGCTCACTCTTCGAGGAAACCCACAGATATGCGCTAGCGGCAGAGGAAATAGCATCGCAGGAGGAATTTGACATAATACACTGCCATGACTGGATGACATTTGAGGCAGGAATCCGGGCGAAAAGGGTTTCAGGCCGGCCTTTGGTTGTGCACGTGCACGCAACAGAATACGACAGGACAGGAGGCCACTCGGCAAACCAGCCTGTGCAGGAAATGGAAAGGAGAGGAATACTGGAAGCTGACGCTGTAATCACAGTAAGCAGCTACACCAGGCAGAAAGTCATGGAGCACTACGCGCCAGAGCCATCAAAAGTCCATGTTGTCCACAACGCAGTTGAACAGACGCCTGCGCCGGCAGAGCTTGACTTTGGAATAAGAAAGCACCACAAGATAGTGCTGTTCCTCGGCAGGCTGACACTCCAAAAAGGGCCGGATTACTTCCTGCACGCGGCCAAGAAAGTAATAGAGTACGAGCCTGACGCAAGGTTTGTAATGGCAGGGACAGGTGACATGATGGGCCTGCTGATGAACAAGGCGGCAGAACTTGGACTGGCGGACAAGGTGCTGTTCACAGGCTTCATCAAGGGCGAAGGCGTGGACAGGCTATACAGGATGGCTGACGTTTACGTAATGCCATCAGTCAGCGAGCCATTCGGAATAACAGCCCTTGAGGCCCAGAAAAACAGGACGCCGGTCATAGTAAGCAAAAATTCAGGAGTTACAGAAGTAATGAAGCACTGCCTGAAGGTGGATTTCTGGGACACGAACCAGCTTGCCAGCAAGATAATAGGAGTTTTAAGGTACAAGGAGCTTTCCCAGTGCATGAGCGCAGAAGGCGAAAGGGAGGCTGCAGGGATAAGCTGGGATAAGGCAGCAAGAAAATGCTTGAGAATATACAGCAGCCTGCTGGCCAAGGCCAGGGTGAGCTAAGTGGTAGAGGTATGCCTGTACTTCCAGGTCCACCAGCCATACAGGATAAGAAACTATTCAGTATTTGAAATAGGAACCTCGCATGACTATTTCGACCATACAAAAAACGGCGAGGTGATGAGAAAGGTAGCTGCCAAATGCTACCTGCCGGCGAACCAGCTGCTGCTTGAGCTTCTGGAGACGCATCCTGGATTCAAGGTGAGCTTCTCATTCTCAGGAACAGCACTTGAGCAGTTCCAGCAATACGCGCCTGAAGTGCTTACCTCGTTCAAAAAGCTGGCAGCCACAGGCAAAGTGGAAATACTGGACGAAACATACTACCACTCACTGGCATTCCTCTACTCCAAAGAGGAGTTCAGGGAGCAAGTGACTATGCACAGCAACAAGATAAAAAAGCTGTTCAGGCAGGCACCAAAGATATTCAGGAACACAGAGCTGATATACAACAATGAGCTTGCGTCATACGCAGAGAAAATGGGGTATAAGGGAGTGCTGGCCGAGGGAGCTGACCATGTGCTCGGGTGGAGAAGCCCGAACTTCGTCTACAGGCCAAAAAATTCCCAAATCAAGCTTTTGCTAAAGAACTACAGGCTGTCTGACGACATAGCCTTCAGGTTCTCAGAGAGAAGCTGGAAGGAATGGCCGCTGACCTCAGGCAAATTCGCGAACTGGATAAGCGCAGTCAACGGCAACGGAAACTGCGTAAACCTTTTCATGGACTATGAAACATTCGGCGAACACCAATGGCAGGAGACAGGCATATTCGACTTCCTCAGGCACATGCCGGCAGAGCTGCTCAGGCACCCTGACAACAGGTTCAGCACGCCCTCGGAAGTTGCCAGGCACAATGCCATGGACGAGCTTGACATACACAACCCAATCTCCTGGGCAGACATTGAAAGGGACACAAGCGCCTGGCTTGGAAACAGCATGCAGAAAGCAGCGATACAGCAGCTCTACGACCTTGAGCAGCCTGTCAAGGAGGCGGAGGACGACAAGCTTCTGGAAGACTGGCGAAAGCTGCAAACCTCAGACAACTTCTACTACATGTGCACAAAATGGTTTTCAGACGGCGACGTGCACAAGTACTTCAACCCATACGACAGCCCATACGAGGCATACATGTCATTCATGAACATTATCAATGACCTGAAAATCAGGATGAGGGCGGGCTGAAAAACCAAAAGATATAAAAACAACCAAGGCAGGGATTTAGCAGGCATGACAGGCAAAAAAGGGGCTGAGGACACAGGAAGATACTTGGTTGACTGCAGCCCTGAATGCGCATTCTGGGTAAACAATGGCCCGATACTCAAAAACCTGCAGGAGTTGTCTGAAGCGCTAAGGCACATGCAGGACGACCAGTTCGTCCACCACGTAAACAGGGAGAAGAATGACTTCTGCAAGTGGATAGATGAGGTAATAGGAGACCACCACCTCGCGGCAGCGTTAGGCAAGGCCAGGACAAGGACTGCCACGCTGAAGAGGGTCAATGAAAGGCTCGCTTCCCTTGGGAAGAAGGTCGCTTCGTGAACTATTTTTTCTTCCCTTATCTCCTGGGTTTTGTCCTGGTGTCAAGAAGCTTCTCAAGCGTAACTCTCCTAGACCGCTGGCCGTGCGACATAACCAGCGAAGGCCCTGAATCATACGGCAAAACCAAAGCATAACTGTGCTCTGATTCATGAAACTCGTAGCGCACTCCACCCTTAGGCTGGACAACGCCAAAATCAACCAATGGCTCGCCTGCAGTTCCGGCGTAAATCCTGTGGTACTTGCTGTTAATCAACTCAACAAGAAAATAGACTCTCCGGGCACCTGCACTGTACAATGCCACGCATCTCTTATGCGCGTCAGGCAGCCCAACAATCTCCAAAGGCTCATGAATGACCACTCCAAGGTTAAGGGTCATACCAAACGGAAATGCCCAAGATATATATAATGCTAATGCTTATTACAAAAAAAAGAAAAAAAGAAGAAATCAATAGCTTGACTTCTTCTTCTGGTAGCAGTCCCTGCAGTAAACAGGCCTGCCTTCAGCTGGCTTGAAAGGCACCTGAGTATCCACGCCACAATCAGAACACTTCGCTGAATGCATCTCTCTCTGCTGGAAGCCTCCGCCTCCGCCTCCTCTGTTACCAAATCCCATCTTACTTTTCCTCCTAAATTCGTTCTTCTCTAACCTGCACTGCGCTACGCACAGCATAGGTGACTGCCTAAACAGCCAAAAAGCACGCGATAGGGCAGAGTATATAAATATTTTGCCTGCAAAGTAAATAGTTCGCATAAGGAAAACTATTTAACCTAATGTACCACTGCCAATCCATGCCCAACAAGGAAGAGCTCATCGAACTCCTCAAGACCTGCTTTGACCCTGAACTCCAGATAGACGTCTGGACACTTGGGCTGATTTATGACTTAAGGCTGGAGGCAGCCACAGTGAATGTCAAAATGACGCTAACCACCCCATTCTGCCCATACGGCCCGCAGCTCCTTGAAGAGGTAGAAGGCAAGCTAATGCAGGCAGAGGGCGTTAAGAAAGTCAACATAGACCTTGTATTCGACCCCGCATGGCAGCCATCAGAAGAGCTAAGGGCGATGCTTGGGATTTAGCAGGAGATTTTGCCACTTTAATGACTCATAGCAGGCTGACTCATTAGTTGTTGGTGGTTAGTCGTTGGTGGTTTGTAGTTTTGCTTAACTAACAGCAGGCTGACTCTTCGTGTACGGTAGCAAGAGGGCATGTAAAGGGGAAGAACGCAAGGTAAAGGCGTAGCATTGCAAGGCAGGCCATGTCTAAAAATCCACCTGTATCTTATAAACTATATTTTTAAATGGAGAAATCTTTAAATATTTCTTACCTCCTTAATAAAGACAAAATACAGAAAAATTAGCTAAACCGGTTTTGTTGGCGCAAAACGGGTTTAAAACGATTTGCAAACATCCAATTCACTTGTTGGCGCAAGTGACTTGTTCTAAAGGGAAGTATACGTAGGTAGCAACTATTTAAACATTTCTATGTTCGAATAGTTGTTTGCCGCACTATACTTTGAAAATTAAACAAAAAACCTGGGCCAAACGGGGGTTGAAGAAAATGGATTTTATCGTGGAAGATGCATTGAAGGCGGCTGAAGAACACAAATACGGTGGTGGCGTGATAGGACAGGCCAACATCAAGGTCATAGGCGTAGGAGGAGGAGGCAACAACATGGTGAGCTGGCTCCACAGAAAGGGAGTAAAAGGAGCTGAAATACTCGCATGCAACACAGACAAGCAGCACCTCGAGATATCTTCTGCTGACAAGAAGTTCCTCATAGGAAAGGACCTGACCAGAGGCTTGGGATGCGGCGGCTTCCCTGAAAGGGGGGCAGAGGCTGCCAAGGAAACACTCCAGGAAATAAAGGAAGGGCTACGCGAGGCAGACATGGTTTTTGTCTGCGCAGGGCTCGGAGGAGGAACAGGGACAGGCGCAGCCCCAGTAGTGGCCAAGGTGGCAAAGGAAACAGGAGCAATAGTCATAGGAACCTGCACAATGCCCTTCAAGATTGAAAGGGCAAGGATAGACAAGGCTGAATTTGGATTGAACCAGCTAAGGCAGGTGTCTGACACAGTAATAGTAATAGACAACAACAGGCTGGTCCAGATAGCAGGAAACCTGCCAATTGAGCAGGCATTTGCGGTGGCAAACGAGCTTGTGTCAACCATGATTAAAGGAATAGTGGAGACAATAGCCGTGCCAAGCCTGGTCAACCTGGACTATGCTGACGTAAAGGCAATCATGACAAACGGAGGAGTCGCAGCGATAGGAGTCGGGAGCTCAGACACGAACAATAGAGTTGAGGAAGCTGTCCAGGGAGCGTTAAGCAACCCGCTGCTGGACATCAGCTACAAAGGTGCCACAGGAGCGCTAATCCACGTGTCAGGAGGCCCGGACATGACGCTGGACGAGATAAACCGCATCGGCGAGCTGGTAACTGAAAGCCTTGACGATGACGCCAACGTAATCTGGGGCGCAAGGGTATCTGAGAACATGAAGGGCAAAGTCACTGTGATGACAATAATCACAGGAGTCAAAAGCCCCTGGATACTCGGAAAGCTCGATAGGAAGCCACAGCCAGCAAGAAGGCTGGAGCTTGACGACGAGCTGGGCATCGAGGTAATAAACTGACGATCACCGCTTAGGTGTGTTTTCTTGCCTTCATTTTACCACCCCCAATAAACCAAATGAAGGCGGAAGAAAGCAGGGTCTCCGATGCACCTTCAACGGTGCATTTGGAGATTTTTTTTATTTTCTCAACTTACTAAATTAGATGCTCATTACTTCTGCCTGGCCACAGCCAATTGAGGACGATTCCTGGCAAACTCAAGGAAAGCATCATGCGCTTCAGGAGCAACCTTCAGGTAAGCCAGCGGGCTGGGGTCAGCATAGTCATTAATCAGCCTCTCAGCAACATACTTTGTGTGCAGAAGACCTGAAGTCCTGTATGCTTCATGCGCAATGCCCAGCAGCCTGCCGCGGACATTCTCAGGAGCGCCCTTAGCAATAAGTTCCACGCCTGCGGCAAAGCCAAGCAGCGCCATGGCAATGTCGTCAGCCTCCTCAGCATGATTCAAGCATACAAGCCTTCCATCCGCAACAGCAGCCACCTTCTCCTCAATGTAATCCCTCATGGCAGGAACATACTTTTCCAAAGCGCTGAGGGCAAAAGGCCTAACAACTGCTCTTTCGCGGTCAAGATGAAAGCCCTGCTCACGCAAGCCCAAATCCCTGCCTGCAAACTTTATAGAGCCGCCGCCTGATTTCTGGACATACTCGGGCAGAGCCCTTGTAGGGTCTTCAAGCACGAAAAGCGCACAGGCTGATGCAAGGCCCTTGTCAGCAGGGGCAAGCAGCAAGCTGTAACCATCATACTTATTGACCTGGTCAATCTCCTCCTGCGCAGGCCTGGGGTCCAGGTGTGGAAATACATCTTCATAATGCAGCATTGCAAATATCCTCTGCCTGTCCACAAGGCTGTAAATGTCATCATGGAAATGCATCTGGGCAAGCCTCAACACGCCCTCTGCGGAAGCAATGGCCATCGCAAGCTCAAGGCTCTGCACCCTGCCACTGGTTTCAGGAATAAGGCGGCCTATTGCCCTCAACCCATGAGCATGAGCTACCCTTTCATCAACTCCGCCCAGAATAGCCCTCATCCTGCCTGCATCGCCAATAGTCTGGTTGGCCCAGAAGTCCAGGCCTGCATGCCTCTCGCGAAGCGGCTCTGCAGCAAACAGGCGCTCCAAAGGCGATATGTAATCATCCATGAGGAAGGCGGTACTTTGAGAGTGCATAAAAAGCTAATCGTGGCTTATTGGCAGCTATGCCGCAGTTAGGGGGCTATGGAAGCGGCAAAAGAAGGCTATTTTCTTATACTCGCCAATACACTTTCTGCGCTGGCTTTCACGCCAAGCTTCGCAAAATCATCAACTATGTTCTTCACGTCCCTTTCAAGAAGCTCCTGGGCCCTTGGGTTCTTCAAAGGCGTGCCCTGGGAAAAGTCGATGAAAACAGGCCTCTCCTTATAGTTCAGAATGTTGAATTTCGAAAGGTCGCCATGCACAAAGCCATGCCTGTAATACCTGCGCACATTATCAACCACATCTGCAAAAAATGCATCGGGATTCCCTGGAGCTGAGTCCTTGAGCTGCGGGGCTGCGGCCGAGTTCCCGATAAACTCCATGAGGATTATGTTCTTCATGAAGGCAATAGGAAGCGGGACGCGCATCTCAGCCTCCCTTGCAGCCATAAGATTCCTGTACTCACGCTGGGCCCATGCAAAGATAATCTCGCGGCGGCGTTTCTTCAGCCCGGCAAACCTCGGGTCGCCCCGGATGTAGGAATACATCACGTTGAAGTCAGAGGTCTCAAGCCTGTGAATCTTGGCAACCAGTTTTTCCCTGTCGCCAACCCTTGCCCTTGCAGAGAATATGTTGCTTTCCTTCCCAATGCTTACAGGGCTGAGGGTTTCCATCTCGAAGTATTTGCCCAGCTTGAACAGGTTGTTAAGGGTAAAGCGGTCAAACACGTCCTGAAAGGTCTTGAATTTCTCCGGAGACTTTCTGACCATTAAACCCTGATTTGAAGGCCAGTTTAAAAAGGCTTTTAACTTATCCAGCGATTAAAGAAAGGCTTACCCGCCCCGGATGTAATAAGGGTATATCCTTTCAGGAACCCTAACATTACCCACTTGAACAAAATTAATCGGCTCTGCATACGCTATCTCTCCAAGCCTGGTTTCCACGTAGCCAGAGCTTGCCTTGCCTGACAGCCTGTAAAAACCGCCTGCAACCCAACGCAGATGAGACTGCCTTTCCCAGTCGCCGGCACTCCTGTCAGCAATGAATTCTATGCCTGCTGCAGCTCCAAGCGCGCCAAGGCTGAAATCAGCAGCGTCAGGGTAGCCATACTTCAACACCAGATCATCCTGAGGATTCAAATCAACAACATTCCTGCGTATCGCCTGGCCAAAAAGAGCCTCATATTTTTCAAGCGCCCTGAGCCTATCGGGGACCTCCCCTCCATACCTTCCAATAGTGTACCTGTCTGTGCCCACCCTCGTGCCAGATATTCTGGAGTTACATCTTCCGCCGTTTATCCACAGGTGCTCAGGCCTGGAATGAAAGCCCTGCCCTGCAGGCAGGCCGGCAGGGTTCAAATACAAGGCAACAACAGCAATAAGAGCGTCAGCATACGGAACCAATGCATCTTTAACCCTTTCATCCCGACCGCCTGCCAAAAGCATTACTAAATCAGCCATGTGCATGTAAGAAAGATGATCCAAATCCATATTAGCCAGGCTGGACCTTGCCACAGCATCCAAACTCCGACTCCCAGAATAATCATTGACTAACTGATTAAGGACTACCCTGCCCTTCTCAAACCTCTGCCTATTCCCTGCTGCAGCATCAGGATTTACCTCAGGATTCCCCTTGACATCCAACTCTTCCAATCCTGAAAGGCTGGTCCTCCTGAAAAGCAAATCCAGGACAGGAATGTTCCCCAAGTCGTGGTTAACCATTGACAGCAGGAAACCGGAAAGACTATATAAGCCTTTTGCCATTCACCACTTTGAGGTTGTTATTTTTTTCCTGCACAAAAGCCGAAGTGACCTAATTTAGTATGCTTAATCTTATATGGAAAAAGGTTTCCCAT
>CAZDCW010000026.1:0-18571 GCA_964504135.1 uncultured Methanosarcinales archaeon | reverse complement strand
CTTAAGGCAGGGGATAGGGTTGTTTTTTCTGCAGAGCCGTCTTATCACAATGGCCTGTTTTTCAGGAGGTTCAGGGGTAAGACCGGGCTCGTGGTTGGAAAGCGCGGAAGGTGTTGTGAGGTTTCTGTGAGTGACGGCGGGAAGGAAAAGCTTATTATAGTGAACCCGGTTCATCTTGCGAGGTTATAATGCAGCCCACTGTCATCTCTGAGACGCCTATTACGATGTCTGAGCTTCGCGAGGGCGTTGCAAGGATTAGGAAGCGGGACCCTGAGCCAAGCTTCAGGGTTACCAGGACTGAGGAATACATTTCCTCTTTTGAGGTATTGGCTCCAAAGCAGGCTGCTGAGCTCGCGGACAAGCTGGCAAAGCTGAATGTTCCGAGGCTTAAGGATATTCACATCAGCAAGATAATCGACATTCTTCCAGCGGATGCGAACGACCTTAAGCTGCTTTTGCAGGGCTATACCATAACAGTGAGCAATGACAATGTCAAGAAGATTGTTGACGTTGTCAGGGAAGTTACTGGCAAGTGACGCAACCTTTATATAAGCTCATCTATTTTCTCGCTCATGATGGAGAGGACGATTCACGAGGAGGAAGCGGTAGTGCTGGACTTTTTGCCCAATGGCTATCCAATGGACACAAGGCCAAGCCACATGAAGACGCCTATTGTCCAGGCTCTTGGAAAAGAGCATTTTGTCCTGCTTGAGCTTGTTCCAAAGAAGGATGTCAGGATTCAGCCCATGGCCGAGGTGTACATTGGCGATGGCAAGCGGGAGCATATTCACCACATCAACGGAAGGCTTGCGCCGTCAAAGCTCACCCCAACTGCCAGGGCTGAGCTTGAATTTGCAGTGCGTGACATAATCAGGAAGAGCGAAAAGCGCTTCGTGGAATTTTTCAATACAGCCCAGCCTTTGAGCACAAGGATGCATTCAATTGAGCTTATCCCAGGCATAGGCAAGAAGCGCATGTGGGAGGTGCTTGATGAAAGGAAGGCCAAGCCATTTGATGGCTTTGATGACCTGAAGGCGCGGGTTAAGCTCATCCCTGACCCGGCCAACTGCGTTGCAAAGAGGATACTCCAGGAAATCCACGGCGCTGAGAAGCATAATTTGTTTGTGCAGAGCTAATTCTGTTAATACCTGTGGCACCTGAAGAACTGCACCGCCCTTTTTCGCCGGCAATCAGGCCATCACAAGCCGAAACCTTTAAATATTGCCACTATTGAGTAGTTAAGATGGCCAAGAGCGTTCGTATGAGATGCACATGCCCGGATGAGCATGGTTTTTCGGAATATTCAGGAAAGACTGGTTTTGTCCTTGCTAGGCATTATACTACCGAATCCGCCGCCGCCGCCATTGTACGGCAGAGAAAATTTGGCGGTGCCAATTGTCCAAGGAGATTGGACCAGGGTAGGGTCTTCGTCGACCTGGATGAAAGGCTGCTTACACCGCAGGAAGTGGCTGGGAAGTACCACACAAGAAAGGGAATTGGAGAAGCTGTTGTTGAATTTTTCGTCCCTGCGGGTGCTGTTCGTGAACAGATAGGTGAGTGGAGCGGAAGAACAGAGCATTATCTTGTTGCCACCTCCTGTGAGGAAGGCAGGCCTGCGTATGAGATTAGGACACCGCTAAGGGCGCTCTACAGGCGCTGAGCTAGCCTGGTTGGTTCGGCAGGCGGTAGACAAGTGTTCTGAAACGGGCTCCTGCCAGCGTGTTTTGCACAATGGGAAGCACATCTTCCCAGCCCAGCTTGCCATAACCTGCTCCGATTCGCGGCATCGCCACCGAAATAAAACCGTCGGCTTCCACCCTTTTCCTGAGGTTTCTCAGGGCCGCATTGACCATGCTTGGCTCTGCGTGCATCAAATCCGGCTGGGTTCCCGCATAGGCTATTACCGGGATGTTTTCGTAGTCCATTATCACTTCGCCGGGCCTGAATCCTTCCCTCCTGATTTTCTTGAACCGCGAATAACTCTTAGGCCACCTTTCATTTATCTGCCGCGCTATTCCGGTCGCCATATTCTCAAGGTTTCCCACGGCAACGCCATGGGCCAGCACCTGTGCCATTGTATCAAGCGCGTCTCCCGAAACATGCTGTATCCCTGGATTCTGCGCATATGCTTCAATGGAGGCTCTTAATCCATTAGTGCCAAGGACTCGCTTAAGGCCTACAAGATAACCAGGTCCGGTTAGGTAAACAACAAGGGGGCTGTCCCGGGCAAGCCTGGTTATCGTCTCTGCGGCAGCCTGGTTGTTCCTTAAATCATTAATCCGGGATAATGCCTGGTATTTTGCAGCCAGGCCTGGCGAGGCTGTCAGGAGGGCATCAAGTTCCCTCTTTTCATCATCGGTTACTTTGCTGGTCACAATGGCGAATTCCCTTACCGGGACGCCAGTCTCTTTCTCCAGGGCGTATTCGAAAAAACCTTGTTCAGAAGGAGCAAAAAAAACCCGTATTTTTTCGGTCAAACTTTGCCTATGCTCAGGGTCGGATAAAGAAATGGCATATCCTCTGACCTTATGCGCCCCGGTGAGCCACTTTAGGAATGGAATCTCCAGATTTGCCTCCTGAAAGCCCTCCTGAGCTATGATATTCACATGACCCATCGGGTTTTTTTGGCAGGAAAGAAGGTTTATAAATGTTGTTATTTGAAAGTGACAGGAAGTGCAATGGCGAGGCGCAACCCAGATTCAGGGTCCTATAATCCGGGCATCTAGAATTCAACCAGCCTAAGCTCTGGAATGTTCTCAAAGTCCTTCCTGTTCAGCGTCGCCAGTTCGCAGTCATTTGCCATTGCCGTGGCTGCGATGAAAAGGTCTTTCCAGCCGATCGTCAGGCCTCTCTCTGAAAGCCCCTTTTCCAGACTGCTTGCTATTTTTGCTTCCCTCTCGTTAAAACTTAGAACTTGTGTGCCTGATATGAAATCCTCAGCGATTTTCAGGTTGCTTTTTCTCAGCGTAAGCTCAAATACTGTTACCGAGGACATGAATATTTCCTTGTAAGCGATGGCAGCCAGGAGTCTCTCAGCGCCAGGCAGTTCTTTTATCATGCAGATTGCTGCATCTGTGTCTAAGCATACTCTTTGGCCTTTTCCTTCCATTCAGCCCACATCTTTTTCGATTTCGCCATTATTTCATCATACTCTTTGTCGTCCTTCAGGACGCCAAGGAATTTCCTTAGTCCCTCTCCTGTCTTCGGTGCTTTGGTCAGGCCTTCAATTATCACGTCACTGAAGCTCTTGTTGTCGCCTTTCCGCTTCTTGAGCTCCTCATAGCACTTGTTGGATACCATTATTGTCCTTGCCATATACATATTCATATGAATATACATATATTTAAGCTTTGTGTCGGCGAGCCAGCTGACATCAAAGCCTCACTTTTTCAAAGCTTTTTTTCTGGTGCCTAAATCCCGTGTGGCTGAGTGCCTTGAAAACCTTTGCAGTTAAACACTTTTTAATCGCAGGCCGTTCTTGCGCTCCCTTGACCGGGTTTTCCAGCCTGCCGCTACTAACCACCAACCACCAACTACAAACTACCAAGGAGTCAGCCTTGCTGCTTTTATTGTAAATAGTTTATGATTATTACTTAAATATTTTAATCTCCAATATCGATTAAACATTTTAATCAATTACCGCAATATCAGGGATAGGCAATCTTTTAGCATTTATCAAATTATTTAGCTATAGGCGCAGCCTCAATCATGTCAAGCGGGCTCTTTACTTTTTTCAGGTCCTCGGTTGACACTTTTGTGTAGATTTGCGTTGTCTGCAGGTTTGAGTGGCCTAAGAGTTCCTGTATTTTCCTCAGGTCAGTTCCGGACTCCAGCAGGTGGGTTGCAAAGGAGTGCCTGAGCGTGTGCGGGCTGACTTTCTTGGATATGCCGGCCCTTCGGGCGCAGCCCTTCACTATTTTCTGTATGTTCCTCGGCGTCAGTGCATTGCCTTTTTTGTTCGTGAAAAGGTGCTCCTCTGCCTTCTTGGCCAGAAGATACTGCCCGAAATCGCCGATAAGGTGTTCGGCAAGTATTATCATCCTGTCCTTCCCACCTTTGCCATGCCTCACCCATCCCATTTTCTGCTGCAGTTCCAGGTCCTGGACTTTCAGGTTTACGCACTCTGAAAGCCGCAGCCCCGAGGAATACAGCATTTCGAGAATAAGCCTGCTTTTCACAGAGCCTGCAGCCTCAATAAGCTTCTTCATCTCTTCCCTGGAAAGGACGGTCGGCAGTCGCTTGTCAACCTTTGGGGGCTTGAAGGACACGATGCCCTTGTGCAAAAGCTCGTCGTATAGGTATTTCAGGGAGGCCTTGACAAGGATAACTGAGCTTGCAGCTGCTTTCTTGTCAGAAATAAGGTGCGCCATGTAGCCTTTAACGTCATCTTCAGTCACCTGCTCAGGCTCCTTCTTGCAGTATTCCAGGAATTTGCTGTTGTAGAAGAGGTATGCCTTGACTGTTCGCGGGCTGAAGTTCCTTAGCTTCAGTTCTGTCTCCAGATGCTGCAGGTTCATGCATTTTCCTTAAACGAACCCTTATTTAAAATGCGCGGTTCAGTCTGCATAGTCATTATAAAGTGGTAAAAATAGAAAAGTTTATATACTTGTGCCTGTAGGGGTTTTTGTATGGGGCTAATCAAGAACATCGCCATAGGGACCTTCCTCTTTGCTGCCGCCACAGTGGCGGTGAATTATAGTACCAATGGCCCATATGGGCTCAGGCTTCCTGGCGTGGCATCATATGGCTATCCTGTCAGGGTAGGGAAACCAGAGCCCATATATTCAGGTATAGAGCAAAGGGTGGTTGGTGACCCAATGGAATATCTTCCGGAGGGAACTGTTGTTGGCTCGTATGTGGTCGGGCCCAATGGCGCATATTTGGTAAAGATAGACCGTGCAGCCAGCACAGGCTTTACAATTGGCGATTATGATACTCGAGTAGCACAGAACGACGCGAAGCTGTGCCCTCTTGAGCCTGGAAAGGTGTGGGACGTATTCCGTTATGGGCAGAAGGCAGGAAGGCAGGTTGATTTCCAGAGTGTGCGTTCCGGGGATACTGAGCAGATGATGGCCTGTCCAACCCTAAGGTAAAGGCCAGTTCACCTAATGTACCTTAGGCGAAGTTTGTTCTGCAGGCAGGCGTCCAGTCGTACATATAATGAGCTAACATCGCGACCAGATAACCTGTCTCAAAGGGCCTTTTCGCTGTAAGGGGAAGTGCCTTGAAGGGAATGCTCATTATTCCGTCCTTCTGTGCCCTGATGCTTAATGGCTCTTGACCCGGCCCCCTTGCAAGGGATATTTCCAGGCCGCCCTCACTTGTGGCTGTCCAGCCGTCAAAATACCTGCCTACGGGTCTTAGGATTTTGTTGATTTCAGCATCCAGGTCTGGATGAAAGGCTCCTGAGCAGCCAAGGTAAAGGTCAAGGCAGTCTGTCTGGAAGTTAAGGACCGCGCCCTCAAGGCCGCTTTTTCTGGCTTCCAGGTCTATCCAGGCGAAATCCCTGAAGGTCCAGCCCAGTTGCCTTATGCTATCAGCAAGATGCGGATAGCTAAGCCCTGCAAACACTTCCAAAAGGCCCATCTGGCAGCAAAAAGGCAATGAGAATAAAAAATTTACTTCGCCGGAGCTACCATTCCAGCGAAGGCTCTAAGCGCAAGCACAAGGGCGGCTGAAGCTGCCAGTGTTGCCAGGTTTCTGCCTACTGTCTCAACAACAGACAGGACAGGGCTTACCAGGCTTAACCCAGACAGGCTGCTTACGCCCACCCACAAGCCCAACGCATACACAATGACCTGGTGGCTGTCCTTGGCCTGCATCATGTATCCGCCTGCCACACCGAGCAGCAGCAGGATTAGCCCCGCATAGTAAATCTGCCAGAAGGATACCAGCACTGCCGCGAACACGCCAAGAAGCAGCGCCCAGTTCCCAGGCTTCTTAAACATAGAAACTTCTGCCTTTTTAGCCTTCTGTTTCATACGGTCACCTCTTTTAATCTGTTTCTGGGAAGAGGGGGTATTTAAGCTTTGCTGTATGAAAACTGGCTTGTTAGCCAGCCTTTGTGGCAAAGGAAGCATAAAGTTACCAGTAGCTGGCTGTTCCTGCCGTGTTTCAACCTGGCCAGAATATCCTATGACTATATTTACTTTAACTAATAGCAGGCTGACTCTTCGTGAACTGACGCAAACAAAGCAAGTCCACGAAGCCAGGCAGTACACTTACAAACGCCCGAAAGGGAAGGTCAATTAAAGAAAAAAGCTAAACTCTCAGATGGCTGTCAAACTCCAGTTTGGCAAGCCGCCTTTCCAGCAGCGCTATCCTCCCTGAAACGTCCTTGTCTTGCCTGCTTAGATACATGACCCATTCGTGAATTGCCCTTTTGAAATGCTCGAGCTCCTGCTCAAGCTGCTCAACGGTTTTCTGATTTTGCATTGTTTACCACCTTATTTACTACTCCTGAGTATCTAACTATTTAAAGGTTTGTATGGCCAAAGCTATAATAAAAGTTTTAAGCATTAATCATATAATTTAATATAATTTTTCGCCTAAATATTTTAATTTTTCACATTAAACTATAGCTATCCTGGGAAACATTCGCTTTAGCCGGTTTTCCTCTGGAAGATTCCTGCCTGCAGGGCCATAAACGATTTAGGCACCAGCCTGAAAACCATAAAAAAAGTGAGAAACCAGTTCGTTTAACCAACATAGCTCATGGTTTTCTTGTCGCGCTCATCCGAAGCCACCTTGCTTTGCTGAAGAATTTTTTTCAGCTTTTCCTCAAACTTGGCCGCCATTGCTATCAGAGGCTGATAATCCACTTCAAGGTCAAGGTAGCCGTCAAGCGCCTCTATCAGCTTTGCTGCGGCCTTGCTGTCTGGAAGGTTTGTGTGGGTTTCGGCGAATACGCAGGTCACAGGAATTGGCGATTTTACCAGCAGGGCGCTGGTTATGCCCATAATTATCCCTTCACCCAGCTTCTCTATTCCAAGCTTCTTAAATTCCTTTTCCCTGGAGGCTGATGTCGCGAAATAGAACACTTTTGCGCCGTCCTGCTCTGATGTGCTTCCAACGCCTTCAAGGCTTACGATTTCCTTTGCCTTCAGCTGGCGGGCAACATCTGTTACTATTTCCGCGAACTTCCATTCAGAGCCCTGGGGCGCGGTCATTGCGTAGATGATTGCGATGTTGTATTTGTCGTCGTAGAATACCCCGTAGGGGTGGTGGAGGCCTCCCTGGTGGATTGCCACCACAGCCGGAATCTCGTCATACACTATTGTCCCTATCTGTTCTGCCTTGAGGTGCTCTATTAGGAATTCCGCCGCTATTGTCCCGACCATGCCAAAGCCAGGGAACCCTGTTATTATAGTGCATCCCTGCGGCTTTTTGCTCAACTTCAATTCTATGATAGAACTTTCACCTCGGGTTTATTTCTGGCTTTCCGCTTTAAATGCTTTTTGCTTTTTCCTTTCCTCTATCTGCGTGTAGTGTGTGAGATAGTATACAAGGTAAACTATGCCGTAGGACAGCGCTCCAAGCAGGAGTGCCATTATGAAGTTGCCTATCAGGAGCGGAACCCCTATGTTACGCAGTGTTTCCAGCGAGAAAAAGGCTGTTCCCTCAACTGATTCGTACCTTACCACGTATTGGCCAAGCTTGAAGCTGAGCGGGTAGATGAATGCGGTGGTGAGTGGGTTAATCAGCGCAACCCCGAAGACCAGGGCTATCTTGTGCAGCCTGAGGAGATAGCCGACCAGCAGCGCAAGCAGGAGGTCTATGCCCGGCGTCGCCAGGGCTATGAACAGGCCTATGGAAAAAGCTATGGCAACGTCATGGGGGTGTGTATCCTTTTCTGCAATCTCCCTAAGCTTGCCTTTAATCCATTCGTGGTGCTCCTGCAGGCTCTTGTTGATGGCCTGGTGCACTCGTTCCATTAAAAGACCTTGTCGATGAGGTGCTGGGCCATGCTGCCTTCAACCAGGCTTATCCCGTCCCGGCCGCAATACGGGCAGGCGTTGACCGGATGGTCCTTGTTTCTGCTGAAGGAATAGCTGCAGTTCCTGCACCTGTAGCTTAGCCGCTCCTGCCCCTTTAGCATTGGCGCTGCTGCCTTTTGGGCAATTACTTTTGCGCCTGGAACCTGCTTTTCGTGGCACGCGGCACAAAGAAGGTACTCACCGCTCTTGTGGTACTTCATCTCCCTGACTTCGCTCCGGCTGTTGCACAGGCCGCATCTCATCATCTTTACCTGTTCCATATAATCACCGTCTTTTGTCCATTGGCTTTTGGCTGCTTGGCCTTGTTTGAGGGGGTTAAGTATATAAATTTTCTCAGCCTGTGGTTCTAAGGCTTAGAGCGCAGAGATAAGCGCCTGCATCACACTCCCAAACTTGACAGTAACGAGGAACGCCAGCAAAAAAGCAGGAACAAAAGGTATGCCTTCCTTCACGAGGACCCTGCTTATCCTTCCCTGTTGCCTGAGCCTTATCAGCTCGGCTATCTGCCGCTTTTCTATGCCGAGGTCCTTTGGCCCGCAGATGCGCCTTTTTCCAACAAGTACGTCTCTTGCTATCCAGTCGCCTTCTGTCAGCTTTTCAGGCTCAACGTACTTGAGCATTGAGCTTTTTTCAACTGCCTTGGCGAACATCCAGATGTAGAATCCGAACAGGAGGATAAGCCCGCTCCCTATCGCTGCTGTCCTGAGCGCATAGTCACGCACTGCCAGAAAGAGTATTATTGTGGCGAGCGGCAGCAGGATTATTGTTGTGCGGAGCATTTTCAGCTCAGCTGCCTGCGCCAGGAATTGCTTGGCGAACCTGTGCCTGTTCCTGACAGCTATTATAATGCTCCACAGCATTGCATACGCAACTCCTACGAAGAGCAGGTTTATCCAGAAGGAGACAAGAGGCTGCTCAAGCCTTATGAAGGGAAATGAAAGCCCGAACTGGAGGCCGAGGAGCGAGCCAAGCGCGATTAGCAGCTTGCTGTCGCCTCCTCCCCATTGCCCTGCGTAGAACATGATGCAGCCTATTCCGAAGAAGATGAGAAGCCCTGCAGCGCTGTATAGCAGCGGCCATATTGAGTGCGTCAGGGCAGAGTATATTGCGGCAATCCCAATTCCAAGCGCTGCCGCGCTGTAGTTGAGCCAGTCAGGAACCTCCCTTGTCCGCAGGTCTGTGTAGGATGCTGCTGCCAGCACAGCTCCTGTTAGGACATAGGTTATAATCTCAATCATCTGCTTTTTTTTTGGATGCTGCTTTTTATAAGGGTTATGGTTCGGCGTTCGTTGGCGGTTAGTGCCCTTGCACTAATTTTAACTAATGGCCACTTTGTACCGTTCACCAAGAGTCAGCCTGCAGCCAAAAAAACCAAAAGGAAAGATTTATATATATTCATCCTCAGGGTAGCTGTTCCTAGGGATGAGTTTGGGAAAAAGGGTGCGGATATTAGTCTTTGTTTTGCTTCTTTCAGCTATCGGCTCGTTCAGTGTTTCTGCTGACCCTGGTGATAATTTCCATGCTGACAGGCAGGTGTGGTGGGTTACGGCGAGCATTGACAAGAACACTTTCGGGCTGAACGAGTCTATTCCCCTTTCTGGCCAGCTGCGCAGGACGAACATCTCAAACAGCAGGGCTAATGCCTCCAATTCCAACAAGACCGATTACCATGGCGCTCCTGCCAATACAGAGGTTAACATCAGCATCCTGAATTCCAGCACCAACAACACTTATACGCTTCTTAGCCAGATTTTGGTGAACACGACCTCCAACGGCATTTTCAGGACCAAGAGCGATAGTTATCCCGGTGCGGTTGCCCTGTACTCGCCTGCTGCTGAGGGGGTTTATACTATCCGGGTTGAGTATGTTGATTCTGTAAATGGGACTGATAACATGGCTCATTTGACCTTTAATGTCTTTTCAAAGGTTGTTGACAAGATGTTTGTTTTTCCTGACAAGTCGGTTTACTATGGGGATGACCCTGTTATCATAACTTCATCCGCGTGGAGGTCTGCTGGTGACAGCCTTGTGCCTGTTGCCAATGTGACTGTCAATGGCACTGTGAGGAGGGGGCAGGGTGTCAGTGAAATCCTTGTCAACACGTTCAGCTGTGTCACAGGTGATTCCGGAAGCTGCCAGACTAATGTTACGGCTTCAACCATCAGCGGCAGGTATTTCCTTGAGGTAAACAATTTCGTTGCCACTGGCTCCTTCCAGGTTGTTCCCTTTGACGTGAGCGTTTATATCAGGGATAACTCGGGAACAACGTTCAAGGAGATTCTCACCACCAATGAGCAGGCTGCTGTTGAGGTGAAGGTTACCAGGAATGGGACCCTTCCTAACGGCTCTTTTGTTTTCAACGGGAGCATTGTTGACGTTTCCGGAAGGCTGGTGGCGAACATAACATCCACTGACCTTAATGACACTAATGGCTTTATCAACAGGTGGCAGTTCACGACCAGCAACCTGTTCACTGACGGCGCTTACAAGGCATCGGTTACGGTTTACCAGAATGGAGCCTCAGGCAATATGTCTGCCTCAACTTTTTTCCAGGTGAGGGGCTGGACGCTTTCTGTTGTGAAGGCGGCTGACAATTCAGGGTTTGAGTATGAGTATACGACTTTTCCCGGAAGGAACATAACTTTTGAGGTTTATCCGAAGGAGCGGTCAAATGGGACTCTGATATCAGTGGTTAACAGTACGCACTTCAATATTACGATGTATAACAGCCTTAAGGAGCCCCTTTCAAGTGCCAATATTACGTTCAATTCATCCTGCGGGACTGGCGGCTGCTTCAAGTTTACTTTTGTGTCTCCTAACGTGACTGGCAGCTATTTTGTTTCGGTGACGTTGAACTTCAGCGATGTCGTGCAGACTTCTGAGAGGACTGTCAAGGTGACTGACATCACCGCAACGTCTTATCCGAGCACCCAGACTGCGGAGCTTAAGGAGCTGTTTAGCACTACGGAATCCCTGTACGTATCTTTCACTGCGAAGAACAGCACCTCTGCTGTGAACGTGACCAATGTCACTCTTGGCAGCTTCACTTATGAGAATGGCACATTGATGAATTATACCCGTGTGGGTGGCTGGGACCAGGTGGATTCAAATAACAGCGCGCTTGAATGGGCGTTTAACTCGACCAGCAGCAGGGTTATGATGGACGTTCCAAAGCAGGGCGGGGCTTACACTGCAAAGTTCTATGTCAATAATAACAGCGCGACAGCGAGCACCTCGCTGATTGTCAACCCTTATGATTCCTGTGCTGCTGCGAAGAGCGGAGCTGGCTCTGTGGACAGCTCAAGCAGCTGGTATGTCTGGCAGTACAAGTCCACTGATACTGTCTATATTGAGCTCAGGCTTTCCAGGGCTGAGAATCCTGTAGGCAGGGCTCCTGCTGAGAATTCAAGCAATTTTGACGCAAACCAGTATGGGATGGGCAAGGCCTGCTATGTTGATACTACAAAGAAGCAGGTCATCACCAACGCGACTGTGACTGTTGAAAAGGTTGTGAATACCCTTAATGGGGCTAAGCAGGCTCTTAACACTACTGCCACTGTCTGCTCCTCGGACAACGACCAGGGCCAGTATACCTGCACCATCAAGCCTGAGAGCAAGTGGACTGGCGGGAGGAGCATGGTTTTCCTGAAGGTTGTTGGCCCTGACGGGCAGACAACTGACCGCACATCCACAATCTTTGAGTCCAGGAGCTTCTATATGTGGGCTTACGCCAACAATTATGCCTGGGTTCAGAAGCCTGTGAGCAACATCACCTTCAACGTCCGCCTTTATGAGGCAGGCAGCAACTGGTGGAGCAACTGGTATTCAAACTCGCAGAACGGAGGCATTACAGGCTCGGTTACAGTTGAGAGGGTGAATTTCATGGGAGACTATGGCGAGTGGATATGGCCTCCTGTGGACTATAAGTATAATGTGAGCGGGCTGAACTCTTCCAACGTCACCAGTGGCTGGGGCGCTTTCACCATTTACCATGACAGGACTCCGAAGATGCAGTGGAGTCCCGGAACTTATTCAGTCACGATAAAGGGGACTAATGATGCAAACGGCGACACTGATTATGGCGAGGCTTGGTTTAACGTAAGAAGATGGGAAGCGTATTCAACCCCTGTTGACGGGAACTATAATTACAAGTACTCATTCGGCAGCAAGGAGAACGTGAGCCTTTATATCAGGATTTACAACGCAGGCAGCTACAGCGATACAGGCGGTGCGAGCCTGGGCGGCAACGTCACTGTTGGGGTCAAGAAAATCCAGTTTTACCAGACCGGAAGCTACAAGGAGCTTAACCAGAGCCTTTATTCTGTCAGGAACATAAACGTGAACACATCCAGCCCGTGGTATTATGGCGCCAGTGACACGTACAGGAACCACATCCTGAACATCAGCCGGACAACCGGAGGCTGGGACAGCGGGTGGTATTCAGTAATCCTTGACATTAACGGCTCTGAGACAGGTTATGGCTGGTTTAACGTAATTGCCTTTAACGTGGACACCCAGCCAACCAACAGGACTGGAAGCTACACTTATACTTCGTCAGGCGCAAATCCTGTTTATTTCAACATTTCAACCACCAAGAGCAAGAAGAACTCGTATTCATGGTATGAGAGGGGCGACTACATTAACACCACAATCAAGGACATGATTCTCAGGACCTGGAGGAGTGATACATGGGAGTCTGTTGAGTTCAATTACCCTGAGGAGCTGAATATTACCCCGCTTACGGTGAATGGCACTGCAAACAGCGTTTCAGGCCTTGTGGCTGTGAACAAGACCAATGCCTGGGAGTCAGGCTACTATTCAGGCGAGGTGACCATGCTTGATGCTGAGAACCAGAGCGCTTCAGGATACTTGTGGTTCAGCGTCCAGCCATTCAGGATTTCAGCCTCTGCGGTCAGGTATACTATTGACACTGATGCCAACGCCTCGGTAAACCTGAATGTGTACCAGCCGGACTGGAGCAACAATAACCTGGTGTATGGCAACTATTCTGTGAGCAGCGTTACCGAGACTTTGTGGAGCGGCTCTGGCTACAGCAAGATAACATACGGAAATTACAGGCCTAATTCCAGCCAGTTCTTCAACGCCACAACTCAGCTCAACATAACCCCCAACAGCGGTGCGTGGAGCTCTGCCAACGGCGGCTACAGGTACGTGACACTTAAGGTTGTGGACAACGCAGGCGGAAGCAGCCAGACAACCTCTGTTTCTTTCAGGGCTGTCAGCGTTACTGTCAGCATTGGCTCAATATCAAACAGGTACTCGGTAACAAGTTCAGCAAACGTCACCATCCCGATAACCGTGACCAAGTCAGCCAGTGGCGGCGGAAGCGTTGGCAATATTTCCAAGGTTTATGAGTGGAGCTATCCTTACCAGACGATTTACAACGTAAGCGTGGGCGGCTGCAACACAGCGCAGACACTCACATGCATGGTCAACAGCACGCCTGCAGGCGGCTCCAACGGAAGCGTTACCCAAAACGTGACGCTTATAGTGCCGTCAGGAGGCTGGTCTGAGGGCTGGCACAGCATTAACCTTGACTTCACCTCTGCGACTGATGCAACCGCCAGGGTTGACGGCGGTTATGCCTGGTTCTTTGTCACCGCTCCTTACTCCGCGTACTGGTTCAATGAGAATGAGAACGCCAGCTGGCAGTATTACTTCGGCACGCAGGATAACGTCACCTTCAGGCTGCAGGTCATGAACGGCTCTTATGGCTGCGGGAACGCCTTTGTGAACGTGTCCAGCGTGGAGGTTGCCGCCTCGGACAACAGCTGCTGGTCTGATTACTGCAGGAAGTGGAATTCCTACAACTTCACTGTTTTCAACCAGAGCGCGAGCTGGATATCCTCAACATCAATAAGCGCTCCTGGAAATACCATTAACTGCACTGAAAGGCGCGGCATAAGGATACTGAACAATGGCACTGCCTGGTCCAGAGGCCAGTACTACATCCGTGTTAATGTGAATGGAAGCCAGGGCAGTGCTCTCCTCAAGACAGGCTACTTTTACGTGAAGGACACTGCTGCGCCCAACGCGACCATACACTCGCCTGTTTTCAATGAGACAATCAATGGCAGCCTGTTTTTCAACGCAACTACAACAGAGGCCTCCAACTGTTATGTTTACCTTATGAACTATGACCAGTTCGCCAGTTATTACTGCTGGAGTTACCAGGCCAACCCATCAAACACCACTTCGCAGGACACAAGAACCCAGGAGTACCGCTCGTGCAACAGTACTGCGTTCAACGGCAGCAACTACTATTATGCCTACGCAAGCAGGTGGTGGAGCTATAACGTGGACAGCGGCAGCTTTACAACAGGCGGCACAGGCCATACTGTAAACTTCACGATTTCAAAACTGCCCGCGACCCAGCATTATGCCATTGACCTGTGGTGCTATGATGAGGACTGGAATTATGTCAACAGGAAGGTTGCCTTCAGGGTGAATGTGAGCAACGTTACTGTCAGCGGCGGAAGCGGGAACGGCACAAACGGGACAGTCAACGTGAGCCTTCTTGCGCCTGCTGATGGCGCCAGTTTCACGGCAGGCACCCTGCTGAACCTGTCCTTTGAGCTTAACCACACTTTCGGCGCAAATTACAACATTGTGGGCAACTGCAGCCTGTATGCGAATTTCACAGGAACCTGGGCGCTTAACCAGACCAGGCTTAGGATTATAAATGGCAAGTTTGTTTCCCAGCAGTCTAATTATAACATTACGCACAGCACTGTTGGCTCATACATGTGGGGGGTCCTGTGCAATGCCACAAATTCAACCAATGCGGCCTGGTCGCTTACAAACAGGACGTTCACGTTAAACAATTCTGCCTCCAACCTGTCCGTCAACCTTTCATCTCCTGCCAATAACGCGGAGCAGTCAACTGCAGCGTCCAGCCTGAACGTAAGCCTCAGGGTAAACCTCAGCCGGGTTGTCCTCGGAAGCGCCTTCTGCGACTTTTACACTAACTTTACAGGGGTATGGGCCGCAAACTGGAGCCCGACCCTCTCTTCGGCTGACACAACTTCAAACCACACCATGAACTTCACAACCAACAGGTCAATCCTGTGGAACGCCTACTGCTATAATGGAAGCATTGGCGCGTGGGCATCCTCAAACTTCACATTCCACACAAAGGTCAATAATGTGGCAAGTTTGTCCGTCAACCTTTCATCTCCAGTGAACAGCTCGCAGCACTCAACCACTGCATCAAGCCTGAACGTGAGCCTCAGGGTAAACCTGAGCCAGGCCCTCCAGGGGACAGCCAACTGCTCATACTACACCAACTTTACAGGCGCATGGGCTTCCAACGCAACACTCTCCTCAACGGCAACCACTGCAAACCACACCATGAACTTCACCACCAACACCTCAGTCCTCTGGAATGCGTATTGCCAGAATGGGAGCCTGAGCGCGTGGGCATCCTCAAACTGGACATTCCACACAAAGGTCAGCAACGTGAGTTCAGACGCCAACCTGTCAGTAAACCTTTCATCTCCAGTGAACAGCTCACAGCAGTCAACCACTGCATCAAGCCTGAACGTGAGCCTCAGGGTAAACCTGAGCCAGGCCCTCCAGGGGACAGCCAACTGCTCATACTACACCAACTTTACAGGCGCATGGGCTTCCAACGCAACACTCTCCTCAACGGCAACCACTGCAAACCACACCATGAACTTCACCACCAACACCTCAGTCCTCTGGAATGCGTATTGCCAGAATGGGAGCCTGAGCGCGTGGGCATCCTCAAACTGGACATTCCACACAAAGGTCAGCAACGGAACAGTCACTTCAGGAACTGTTAATGTCACGCTTCTTGCGCCGGCAACAGGCTCCAGTTCAGCCGCAGGCAACCGGACCCTCTGGTTCAACTGGAGCGGGACTGCGACTTCAAGGGCGAACTGCACGCTTTACACCAATTTAACCGGCTCTTGGGCCTCAAATGTCACGGCGCATAACATCAGCAGCGAAACCTCAGTCAGCCAGAACAACCACACCTTATCCGTAAATCATAGCACTGCTGGCACTTACCTGTGGAGTGTGCTCTGCCTTAACTTTAGCGACGGAAGCGTCTCTGCATGGGCGCCTTCAAACTGGACATTTACGCTAACCTAGGAGTGATTGACAATGAGAAAACTGATGCTATTGATTCCCCTGCTGCTTTTCCTTGAGGCATCTGCGGCCTTCGCAGTCCTTCAGGTCACCGCCTTCAGCTGTGCTGGTGAGACAGGGACTGTGAATATAGCCTCCAATACGAACTTCAACTGTCAGGCTACCATTAACAATCCTGATGAGAGCACTGCCTCGCTGAGTGCTGTTACCCTTAATGTTGACGGAAGCTGGGCTGAGGCCTCCAGCTACAGCGGCTCAGGCTTCAGCACAAGCATTAACACAGGCGCCTCCACAACAGCGACATTTACTGATGTGAGGGCTACAAGCGCTGGCATCAACAAGTTTGCAAGCGTAAGGCTTGACTCTGCAACCGACACCTTTGTGGCAGACACCAGCATCAATACTGTATCGATTAACGCAATAACCAACACCACCAATGCGAGCAGCGCCTCGCAGAACGCTGTCTTTTCGGTCACTGCAAGCGTCAGCGTGAAAGGCAATCAAAACGTTGACGTGAACATCAGCGTGAACAGCAGCACTCCTGAGGCTCAGGGCTTTTCAAATACCCTTACCCAGGTGAGATGCCAGCTTATGAACGGCTCTGATGGAGGCCCTGCCGGAAATTCCACTCAGAACATTGGTGACCTGACTGACGGCAATTCAGGCGCAACCCCGCAGGCATGGTTCATTGTTGTTGGCACAACTGACTGCAACTATACCATCACTGCAAAGGGCAAGGCAGGCGCGGTTACTGTTTCCAAGACGCTGACAGGCACTGTGTACAATGCTTCAGGCGGCTCTACGCTTTCCGGCAGCAGCAGCTCAAGCAGCAGCTCAAGCAGTTCGAGCAGCAGCTCAGGCGGCGGCGGTGGGGGTGGCGGAGGAGGCTCGTCTCTGGCTTCTGAATCAACTCTGGTTCCGCTGATTCCTGTGGGCTTCACAGGCGTTTTCCAGTACAAGAAGTCAGACTCTTTTGCAGTCTATGAGGTTGAGGCTGTGCCTGAGAAGGAGGTTTCCCAGGCTTCCATCACAGTAAAGGAGGCGAGCCTGGCCAGCGACCAGCCAGTGCCGATAGCCAAGGCTGAGGGCGCTATCTTCAAGTACGTTTCAATCATCAATGACAACCTTGGCAATGTAAGCGCTGCCACTGTCAAGTTCAAGGTTCCCCTTTCATGGTTTGAGAATAATTCACTCAGCCAGGATTCAGTTAAGCTTGCAAGGCTTAAGGGAAAGGTGTGGACAGAGCTTCCGACCACCAGGCTCCGGGCTGACTCTGGCTATGCCTATTACTCAGCTGAGTCGCCTGGCTTCAGCATATTCGCAATCATAGCGAGAAAGGGCGCTTCCAAGGCTGCGCCTGTCCTGCCTGCTGAACAGCCATCTGCACAGGAGCCGGCTCCTGCGCCAGCGCCTTCTGAAGGGGCTTCGCCTGCACCTTCTCAGGCCTCTGCCGCAGAGGAGCCTCCCAAACTCATTCCTATAAGCATAGGCGGGAAGGAGTTTGACCTGAAGTGGATTCTGCTTCCGCTGGTGATTGTTGCCGCAGCAGCCGTATTCATTATGCTGAGAAAGCGGAAGTAAACAATTTATAGTCTGCCCTGCTCCCAGGCCAATGCTCAGGCATGTTGCCGTGTCCTTGCAGGGGAATGACTATGAGTTCTGCGTGGAAAAGGGCCTTTTTCCTGCCCAGCTTTATGCCCGCAGGACAAGGATGGTCCTTGGCCTTATTAAGGCGCAGGTGGAGTTGGACATCCCTGTTGTGAGCGTTTTCGTGCTGCCGCATGGCCTGAAGGATGATGGCTCGCTGGAGTTTAACCTTGATGGCGTGTTTGACGTGCTTGGCAGGCTAAAAGAGAGTGCGACAGTCCCCCAAAAGCTGGTGAAGGTTTCTGTGCTGGGAAAATGGTATGACCTGCCTGGCAGGATTGTTGACCGGGTTAAGGGCCTTATTGAGCATACCCGGGATTACGACAGGTTCTTCTTCAACCTCTGCCTCAGCTATGACGGCCAGGAGGAGATTGCAGATGCATGCAGGCTGCTTTGCCTGCGTGTGAAGTCAGGCCGCCTTGACCCGGAGAATGTCTCTGCGGACACCATTAAGGAGAACATCTACGCTTCTTACTTTCCTCCGCCTGACCTTCTGATTAAGGGCAGCCGGCTCGACGGCTTTCTTCTTTGGGACTCTCCAGGCGCCAGGGTAGCATTCACCGGCAGGCACTGGTCAGAGCTTTCAAGGAAGGAGTTCCTGAAGCTGGTTAATGACGCGAAAGGCTGACTGATTGCGTTTTACAGAAATATTGCACTGTTTGACTGTAAATAGCACCCAAATTACGCTTTGGGCGTAATTGGGCCCAATCAAGCTTCCCTTGATTTGGGGGCTGTTCCTCAAACTGACACAAATTAGTTAACTTTATATTCTAGTTCATCTCTGTATTTGCAGA
>CAZDCW010000025.1:0-20156 GCA_964504135.1 uncultured Methanosarcinales archaeon | reverse complement strand
GGTTGCGGTCTGTGTGGGTGAGTGACATTCGACTCCGTCATTTACTATTTTAGCAGCAGGCGGATGTCATATTGTTATTTGGCGAGTGGAAGCTGGTATATAGACCATATAGTAACCTTTTTATTCAGCTTGCCAAAGCCATAGCTGATTTTTTGGAGGTGTTGGGCTATGGTTTATCAGACACAGCATTACAATGAGGCTGCGGCTGGGTTTCCCCGGTTGGCGAGGGCATATGCCTGCGGTTTGTCCCCAGACCACCTTGGCACGGTGTGGGTTAAGAATGCCCAGTTCGGCTCAAAGGACATTAGCGGGAGCGACCAGGTTGGCCCGCCGCTGGTGCAGTCTGTGGAATCTGTTGGAGGTCGGCGTGTATTAGGCTCTTACGTTCCTTTGGGCGCTGCTGACAGGTACGCAGATGGCCACGTAGGAGTTTACCGTGACCCGGAAATTGCGGCGAATTCCCCACAGAACCCTGACGGCTCGCGGCCAACTCTTGGCAGCGCCCTGGAGGCTCTCGCCCAAGCGGCTGAGCTGGGGGATGCTGTCCCCATGTCAGTTGTTACCTTGGTCATGCCAAGGGACCTGCACTAATTTTTTATAGCCTTTTTCTCTTCTTTTTTTGATGATAAGGAATCTTCTTCAGTCCAGGGAGCTTAATGAGCTTGCTGGGCTTGTAAGGGCGAATTCAGATGCCTTAAGGGAACAGTCCGCTGCCATTGCCGAGCTTAGGGAGCAGATTGCCGGCATGGGTAAGCTGGTTGGGGAAACTGCTGTTGACAATCAGGCCCTTTCAGACAGCGTCAAGAAGTCTTCCTTGGCTGTCCTTCGGCTTAATGACGAGCTTGCCAGTTCATTGACTGAGCTCAAGCTCCTTAAGACCCAGCTTCAGTCAAGGGTTGCTGAGAAGATTGAGGCTGAATTCAGGACGCTGCTTCTTCGCCTGGAGAAGGACGCAGAGTCAATTTCAAGGGTTTCCAGGGAGATGGCTCTGGTCAATTCCGAAGCTGTAAGGATGCGGCAGGAGTTTGAGCGGCTTTCAAAAATTTCAGATGGAATCAAGTCAGCTGACTTTGAGCTTGTGAATTTCTCAAGGCGGCTTCAGGCTGATGAGGCTGAGAAGCTGAAGCTTATGAAGCAGGTTGACGACCTGCAGAGGCTTGTGAGCAGCATGAGGAGGCGGCAGGACCGTTAGGCTTCAACGAAGCCAGCGCCATAATTGAAAAGTGTTCCAATCATTATGAATGCAAGTAGCGCCAGCATCGCCAGCGGCAGGACTATCCCGAGCATTACCGCCTTTAGGACTGATAGCTGGTGGACTTTGTGCAGGACAAGGGTGTTCACTGCCATTATCCAGCCACCAACCAGCAGCCAGGAAACGCTTCCCAGCGCCAGTGGAAAGCCAACTCCTGTCAACGCTATGAGGAGTGTCGTTAAAAGACTTACAACCATTGCCCCGCTTAACACTCTGAAGTATTCTGCTCCTGTGGCCTTTCCACCAAGGATTTTTGCGAGGAAATGATAGATGGAGTAGCCGATTATAAAGCTGATAATTACCATTATTGGCTTTAAAAGAAGGTCAGCGTACCCTAAACCTCCCGCTGTGCCAGGCACCGGCAGGACCATGTTTATTATTGCAGACACCAGCCCAACTATTGCCAGTGTGATGAACCCGTATTTTGTCGCTTCGCTGTCTTTTGCGTTTTCCTCTGCCGCTTCCGCATTGAAGAGAAGTACTTTGAGGGAATTGGAGAGGTAGCCTGTATAGGACATTCTGCTCTTTGGACTGGCTTTTTATATAAGTCTTTCGGTGACCTTTGCCACCCTCTTTGTTATGGTGAACTGCGCACAGTAGTCATAATTCCTGCGCAGTGCACGATGCCAGGCAGTACACGCTACCAACTCCCGAAGGGGCTGCTGAACCTTAGGTGACCACAGCCTGCTACCAGTAATTTCAGGTCAGTTATTGTTTATTGGCTGGTTATCTTGCTTAAGCCTTGCCCTTTCTCGGGCGATATCACTATTTTGTTTCCAAAATACAAGCCCGTTTCCGCTTTTTGAAAGGTGCCTGTATAGTTTCATTGGTTCAGGCCATACCCCTAATTTTCTGGAAGCGGCGATTACCCGTTTGGTCTCTTCCTCATAAGGTATTTCCTCGCTACAGCTGCTGCATCTTTCGCCCTTTACAACAAAAACATAGCCATCCGTATCAAAAACTACGTCCTCAACTTTAACCAGTTCACCTTTATCACAGATAGGGCATTTTCTCATTTTCCTTCGGCTCCGCTTATACTGGGAAGCTGATAAGGTTCAAGCCTGTTTGAAGCTATGGATAGTTATTTATAACCAGCGGTTTATTTGGATAACTGATGAAACTGGGGATTTTTATTCTTGTCGCTTTTGCTCTTTTGGCAGGTTGCACCTCTACAACCAGTGAGGACCATATGCCAATTATAGATAACCTTAATGAAACCGCTGACCTTCAGCCTGTTGATACGGCAAAGACAGTCGGCGGGAATAACCGTTTTGCGGTTGACTTTTATTCAATGGTTTCGGACCGTGATGAAAACATCTTCTTTTCGCCTTTCAGTTTTTCCTCGGCCCTGGCCATGACTTATGAGGGCGCAAGGGGGTCTACGGCTTCTGAGATGGAGTCTGCTTTGCATCTGGATAGTAATTCGGCTTCCAGGAGGGCTGCTTTTGCAGGCCTTAATTCTGAGCTAAACGCGCCTGGAAAAAACTTCACCTTGTCAGTTGCTAATGCTTTATGGGTGCAGAATGATTACAGGTTGTTGCCTGATTACACTCAGGTTGCTGGGATTGCCTACAGCGCGAGGGTTTCAAACCTTGATTTTACCAGGGATTCAGAAGGGTCCAGGCAGACAATTAACTCCTGGGTTGAGGACAAGACGCATGATAAAATCATCAACCTTATTCCTCAGGGCGTTCTTACCCCGGGTACAAGGCTTGTGCTTACGAATGCAATTTACTTCAAGGGCAGCTGGAAGGACCAGTTTGACAAGTCTTTAACCATGGAAGAGGACTTCAGGGCTCCTGGAAAGACTGTAAAGGCGCAGATGATGAGGAGGACTGGCAGGGATGCCAGATATAACTACGCTGAGGTTGATGGCATCCAGATTCTTGAGATGCCTTATTCTGGTGATGAGCTTTCAATGATAGTTGTTCTGCCAGAGCAGGGAAAGTTGGCAGAGGCTGAACGCTCCCTGAAGTCTTTTGAGGATTGGCATGCCAAGTTGTCTATGCAGAGGGTGGATGTTTATTTCCCAAGGTTCAGGATGGAAACCCAATACTTTGCTTCAGGCGAGCTTAAGAAGCTTGGCATGAAGTCTGCTTTTGACACGTCTGCTGACTTTTCAGGCATTGATGGCAGCAGGGGCCTTTACATCCAGGCCGTGATTCACAAGGCTTTTGTTGAGGTTAATGAGGAAGGAACAGAAGCAGCTGCTGCAACAGCGGTAGTGGTAGGAATAACTTCAGTAGGTGTGGAGAAGCCAATTCCAGTATTCAGGGCTGACCGTCCTTTTATATTCATGATTTACCACAGGAAGTCGGGCAGCATCCTGTTTATGGGCAGGGTTTCTGAACCTTCCAGGTAGATTTGCAAACCTTAATATCCTCCTTTTAATCCCTCCCCAAAATGCCCCAGCGGCTTCAGAAAATACTTTCAGCACATGGAGTTGCCTCCCGGAGGAAATCAGAGGAGCTTATAGCCTCGGGCAGGGTGAAGGTTAACGGCAGTGTTGCCTCAATAGGCCAGTCTGCTGATGCCGATAAGGACATTATTGAGGTTGATGGAAAGCGACTTAAGCCGCAGGCAAAGCTTTACTTTGCGTTATACAAGCCCAAAGGCTATGTTAGTACGGTTGCGGATAAGTTCGCCCTTAGAAAAGTCACGGATTTGGTCAGGGAAAAGGTCTACCCTGTCGGCCGGCTTGACGCCGATGCCGAGGGCCTTCTGATTATGACCAATGACGGTGACTTTGCCAATCGTGTCATGCACCCAAGGTATGGCGTGGAAAAAGTGTATGTGGTTAAGCTTGAGCGCCCCATTTCCAGGGCAGACCTGGAAAGCCTTGGGAAAGGCATTGTTATTGATGGCGTCAGGACTTTTGCCAGGGGAAAATTTTTAAGCGCTGACAGGCTCCACGTGGAAATTGTTGTCCAGGAGGGCCGCCACAAGATTGTGAAGCGGATTTTCAGGGAGCTTGGCTCTTATGTCAGGCATCTGGTGAGGACCAGGATTGGTCCGGTTACCTTGTCCGGGCTTAGGCCAGGCAGGTACAGGCCTCTTGGTGTTGCAGAGATTGGGTTTTTTAATGGCAGGGGTTCGCAGCGACTTCAAAAGGGCGACCAGGGTTTTGTACAGGAATAGGCATTATTCCTTTCTCATGCTCAGCCTTCTGGTCGCATTCTCCCTTGTCGGCTTCCTTTGGCCCGAGTACTTCCTTACTGAGCAGCAGATGTTCAGGGAACAGATAATGGAGCTTACAGCCGGGAGGAGCCTCTTTGACCTGTTTGTGATAATTCTCCTTAACAACCTTCGGGCCGCCTTCCTGAGCATCATGCTCGGGATTTTCTTTGGCCTGATTCCGTTGTTTGTTGCGGCTGTGAACGGCTACTTCCTGGGCGCAGTCATGAGCAACGCCTGGAAGGCAGGGGGCGCCAATACATTGCTGCTTGTTGTCCCTCATGGCGTTTTTGAGCTTCCGGGCCTGGCCATTGCCTTCGGCCTGGGCCTGAGGTTTGGCCTGTGGTTCCGCGAGAAGGCAAAGTGGCAGGATATCAAGGTGAACTTCAGCGACTTCATGCTGGTCTATTTTTACATAGTCGCCCCTCTGCTTCTAATTGCTGCGGTCATAGAGTCTGCGCTTATTGCCTTTTTCTAGGGCCTGCTTTTTTTCGTTACATTTATATAGCTATAGCTATAATTATAGCCTATGGCGACAACGATTCAGGTTAGCGAAACAACCAGGCAGATGCTGGAAATGGCTAAAAGGAGGACTGGAGCGAGATCATTTGACGAAGTGCTCCAGAAAACCTTGGAGAAACAGCTCGACCTGCCTAAGTCAATGTTTGGGAGCCTGAAGGGGCGTCTGAAGCCTTTTACAAGAAAGGAAAGGCTTGAGATGTGGAAGGAATAGTGCTATGATAGTCCTTGATACCTCTGCCTGGATTGAGTATTTTCTGGGAAGCCTCAGGGGTAGGCAGGTTCAAGGCCTGATGGTTGTGGAGAAAAGACTGGCAACACCTGCCATTGTCCTAGTTGAATTGGCCTGCAAATTTTTTAGGGAGGGCGTTGATTTCACGGTACATGTAGAATACATAAGGAAGAATTCTGAAATCCTGGGCTTGGATGACATGGATATCCTGAGCATCGCTAGGAATTACGCAAAGATGAAGGTTGCCAGTGGAAACAAATCCAGCTTATCCGATGCTATCATATTCACCGCTGCAGAATCATATGGGGCTGTGGTAGTCACCTGCGATTCCGATTTTCAGGGGTTGGCAGGAGTCCGTGTGATTCATTGAAGGTCTCATCCACAGGTCTTCGCATATAGCTTCATCAGGTATCCGTAATCCCCGGCCTTGCGCGCGCTTATCATGGTGGTTAATCCCAGGCGCCATGGCTTTCCCTCAGCGTCTGTTGCCCTGCCTCCAAGCTCTCCAAGTATCACAAACACGGCGGCCATTTCATTGCCTGTCCTGAAATAAAGGGTCCCTTTTGCCCTGACAGCTTCCAATGCGCCGCTTTCCAGGTCCCTGAATTCATTGCAGTCAATGATGATTGTCTTTCTTGATGATTCAAAGAGGTCCGGTGTTTTGTTCGCCTTCACTTTTCCAAGGCTCATGAACCTCCTGGCCTGCCTGGCAAGCTGCGGGCTGAAGTGCGGGCTGTTGTTGTAGGTGAAGAAGGGCAGCTCAGGTTTCCTGTCCATGGCCCGCTGCGAGACAAGGCGATCGCTGCTGTCGTACTGTAATAAGTAAGCGCCTTCGCCTTTTGCTGCAGCGTAAAAAGCTTTTCTTGAAGGGTGTGCAACAATGCCCGCCACAGGCTCCCTCTTCCTTATGTCAACCAGCGCCACAACCGAGCCCCAGGAACCATCTTTTCGATGCACATAATTGTTTGTGCCTTCTATTGGGTCTGCTATCAGGAGGTATTTTTTTGCCTCATCGTATCTGCTGATGCTGTCATCGCCTTCCTCGCCCCAGAACTGCCAGCCTTGCTCCAAGGCGAAAGCCTTTAGCTGCCGCTGCGTTTCAATATCCGCAGCTGTCACGAGGTCCGGAATCCCGCTTCTCCTCGCTTTCCCAAAAACCTGCATCCTTCTCCGATTTGCTGGCAGCGCCAGGGCTATCGGGGCGTAGAATTCCATTATTTTTTCCAAAATCCTATTCAACCTTCTCCTCTCCGAATTTCAGGGTTTCCTGGGTTTGCTCCTGGCCTACCTGCTTTTTTATGTCTTCCGCAACTTTCGCTCCTATAACCTCTGCAAGCTTTGCTGGTTCAGCCCTTTTTACAGCGCCTATGTCGGCTATCCCGTGTGTGAATAGCCTCCTCGCCCTGACTCTTCCTATGCCTTTCAGCCGAAGGAGAGGGAGCAGCTCTTCCTTTGCACCGTTTTGCACCCTGAGCCTGAGCTTGGCGAGTGCTGGCAGAGCATGTTTTATCTGCATGAGTTTGGCAAGCTCTATTGACGAGTACAATAGCCAGTCCGCAAGGTCCAGCTTTGCATGTATTTCGCCAGGCCTTACCTTGTATCTTTCAAGCAGGTATTCCTCATCCTTTTCCTGTATCCAGTCGTTGAGGAACATTGATGTTTTCACCGCGTTGGCAAACTCCTCGTACTCCTCTTCATACATGCCTGGCTCTTCCTGCAGGAGCTTTCCATCCTGCTCTGCCAGCTTTTCCTGTACCGCATCATAGTCCCTTGCTCCTGCCCTTATCAGGGGCCTCATTTCAAGGGTTGTGCATATCATCATCAGCAGTGGGAATGTGTCTGAAAAATCCCTGCCTCGCCTTAGGCAGGTGATGATGTGGTTGGCTGTGTACGGGTCAAGGTATAGCTCGGCTACCCTTCTTCCTGCCGGGGTTGCGTGTATTTTGGTTTCATCCGCCAGCTCGTTTGCGCCAATGAAATCCTCGCCTGTTATGAATTCCCATTGCTCCAGCAGCGCCAGCATTCGCATTATTGTGGCCTCCAGCTTTGGCATTTCCCTGAACTGGTGGGCCCAGAATGTTTTTGAGAAGAACTCCATTATTTCCTTGTGGTTCTTTGTAAACCTGGTTGCTACTAAGGAGAGCAAATAAGTCCTTAGCACCGGCTCCACTGCCAGCTTTGAGTAAATCTCTTCAGGCTCCCCCAAGATATACCTTTCATGGATTTCGTCCTTTTCAGGCTCGCTTGAGGCGATGGTTATCGCCTGGCCTTCGGAGTCGTATTTTGGCCTTCCTGCCCTTCCTGACATCTGGAGGTATTCGAGCACCGGTATCCAGTTCATCCCTGTCTTGCCGAACCTCCTGAGGTCTCTTATTACCGCCCTGTACGCTGGAATGTCAAGGCCTGCGGAATTATGAAGTATAAATCCGTTTGCTACAAACATATGGTCGCTTTTTGGGAAATTTGGCAACACAAGGTCATAGACAAAAGTTTCAGCATCTAATTTTTTCAGACTCCTGATAATATCCCAAAATATATCCCCCTCTATATCGGAATCGCGCCAACCTTTTTTAATGGAAAAAAGGAGTGCTGAATTGCATAGGGGGCAAACCTTCATTGAGTGCATGTATTCAATATTCTTTGATAGTTTGATGATGTTATTATAAACCCACATTCCAATATCGTTCAATTTCCAATACCATTCCGTTTTGCTTCTGGAACCAGTTCGCCTTTTCTGGATTAATTGATAATGGTGATTCAATCTGCTGTCCTTTTTCCTTGGCCCAAAACCAAGAATATTTTTTAGCTCTTTAGAGCCCAATTCTCCTCTTTCACCCAAAATACTGATAACCTTTAATTTGAATGACCCCCATCGCTTTTGACTTTTGGATCTTCCAGAAAAAATATTAGAATACAATTTGTATTTGCACTTTCCGCACTCGATATAATTAATGTTGGATGATATTTGCAGGGCAATGTCCAGAAGATCGGTCTGCTTTCTTTCTAGGCCAAACCCGATGTACTTGTAAAAATCAAGGATGCTTCTTTTATGGGCAATTGTCAGCTCAAAAGACTCCTTGGTATTATACACTTTCTGGTAAATTTTCATAGTTGATGCTTTCCTTTTTCTTATTCGTGACACTATGCCGAACCTAAGAAGTTGCTTTTGCATTTGTTTAACCAGTCTTTCCGAAATGTTGCTAAAACCTATGTTTCTGGACTTTTGAACATACCCATCGGTATCGAACAATCCCCTTAATAGGCTTGCAGAGCTGTTTAAATCCAAAGTTTCGAGTTTTTCACTTAAGTGCTTGTTTTCTAACTTATCGATTCCGCAACGCAAAAAAAATTCACGAACCCACTTTTTCTTGCTCAATACAAGTTGGGGAGTTCCATGGTAATTTGTTTTTTTCGCATATCGGATTTGTAGAATATTGCAAACTTCCTGAGCAGCTGAAAAAATTTCTCCATCAATACCAACTAAACAAGGGCTGCCCTTATACCTGATCTTATCAGATAACATTTCAGCTCCAGAATGGCCGTCGCCGAGCATGGCTCCAATAAAGTAGGATATTTTCCCTTCAATAATCTGATTCTTTATGGGAAGCTCATTGTCTTTAACAAAATCTTTTAATGAGGCTTGTTTTGGCTCTATATGAATTTTTCCCACTGTAGCTATCCTGTCCCCTTTCTGAATGCCTGCTGCAGCAATCAATTTCTTGACCTTTCTCTTTACAAAAAATCTATGGTTGGGAGTTGCCTTAATTGAATGCCCAGAAACTGTTTCAATTCCAATCAATTCAGAAGAATTCTCCAGTCGTTCTATGGCTTCTGGTTTGATCTTCACAAGACTAGTTCCACAAAGCGAAAATATGGCGGCCTTTCCATTAAAGTTAGATAGAGGGGTTTCAAGGGATTCATGCCAAATTTTTGTGTCTCCAGACAGGCACAACGTCGGCGTACAGCATATAATCCTTATCTTCCCATTTCTAAAGCCATTTTCAACAGCAGTCCTTTGTGCATGGGTCAGTCCGCTGTGGTGGAATGCGATTCCTTTTTTCACGCATAATGCAAGCCTTTCGCACTGCTTTGTGGGCCTGGAAAGCGCATGCAGGATTTCAAGCGAAAGTTTTTCTAACTCAGCATCTTCTGTCCCCAGCTTCTTTGATATGTCCTCTGCCGCCTTTTCAGCGCTCGGCCTGGTTCCGACAAAAATCAGCGCCTGCTTTCCGATTCTTATTGTGTCGAGTGCCAGGTTCACTGTGTCATTGGCCGTGGGGGTAAGCAAAGAGATTTTTGGCATCGCAGGAATGGCTGCGCAGGCTGTTTATAATTTCTTTCATTCAGTTTTCGGAGCATTTCCGGGTTTTCCGCAAAACAGCCACTGGACACTGGACAGGCGGGTGGCTAGGGTTTAAATACTGAACTCGGCTTGTAAAAGAAAGAAAAAGCGGCCGCACTAATCCGGTCGCAGATAGCCGAAACCAAAGGATAAAACGTTGGAGGGGTATAAATACTTTATGCCGCGGTCGCCTAATCAGGTATGGCGGATGGCCGAAACCCATCTGGCCGAAAGGCCTTCTGGGCTCAAAACCTGTGACTTGTGAGCGAGTGAGACGAGCTCACTCGCAAGCTCCGGTGAGAATCCCAGCCGCGGCGCATCTTCTTATTTTTTCTCTGCAGCGAGAATAAAGTACTTCAGCCCAAGCTTTTGCCTGGCCTTGAAATTCCTGATCCTGAATCGCAGGGAGAGCTGATTGACAAATTCCTCCACGGTGTACATTTCCTTATAAGGGTGTTTTAGAACTCTTTTAAACAGCTTTCCAATTCCTGTTTTGAAGGTTTCTCTGGAGTAATCTTCAATGATGAGCCTGCCCCCCGGCTTCAGAACCCTGCTTATTTCACTAATCGCTTTTTTCCACGCAGGGATGTGGTGAAGTGCTCCAAAGATTATCACTGCATCAAATTTTGAGTTTGTAAAGCGCAGGCCTGTGCAATCCCCTACACTATATTCGACCGATGTGTGGGCATTCCTCTTGATTGACTTTTCAATCATCCTCTCGTCAAGGTCTATTGCGTATACCTTTCTCGGCTTAAAGTATTTCATTATAAGTTTCGTTCCATTGCCTGAGCCGCAGCCGATTTCAAGCAGGATTTTGCCAGGCTTCAGGCCGCTTATTTCCATTAATTCCTTTGCCTCGAACTCCTGGATGAACTCCCTTAATGGATTGTTCATCATCAGGAATTCCAGCCTATTCAGCTTCATTTTCAGGCCTGCCCGTAGATTATCGTCTCATATAGCCTTGCTATCGAATTTCCAAGCGGCTCTTCATTGTCAGGAAGTGGCTCCACTTTTATTGCATAGGCTCTAACTCTTTTTGCAAGGAGTATGTCAGTTAGCAGTCTGTCCCCAACTATCACATTCTCTTGGGGAGTTATTGTGCCATAGAAGGCATAAACCGCGTGAAGGGAGCCTGGATGCGGCTTCCTTGGGTTTGCCTCAAATATTCTTATTCCAAGAAGCTGTTCAAGGATGCTTATTCGGTGGCCTGACTCGGTAGAGTGTGATGTGTTGCTTAGGCCGCATACATCCAGGCCATTTTCTCTGGCCGCTTCAATTGTCTGGTATGCTACTGCCGCAGGATGGTAAGAATGGAAAGGCGTAAGTGTTCCATCTATATCAAAAATTGCAAGCTTGTAGCCTTGTGCTGCCAATCTTGAAAAATCAATTCCTGCTATTGAAATATGGCTTTCATCAGGAATGCATAACTGTGCAGGCGCATAAGGCGTTATAAGCTGTCCAATCAGGGTTTTCAGGCTCATTTTTCAAAAATTAATGGGCCCGCTGTGATTTGAACACAGGACCACCCGATTATCAGTCGGGCGCACCAACCAGGCTATGCTACGGGCCCGTGCATCCGAGGCAAGGGTCGTTATTTAAAAAGATTGCCTAAGAAGCTGGCGGCCTCTGCAGGATGGTAAAAAAGCGCGGGTATTCCTCTTGGGGCAGGTTTGGCTGTGTGAAACCACTGTCCTGCAGGTTGAATCCTCCAGGCCTGCCTAAGTACAGGCTGCCCTTGTCGAGGATTACAAAGCCTTCAGGCTCCAGAGAACTGTAAATGTTTCGGAGGATGGCGTCCTTTCCTGAATAGGTATGGCAAAGTGCCTGCCATTTTTGAAGATTTGGAAATATTCCTGCCTGATGAATGCAGGAAGGTCATGTGTTATCATCTGGATCGGGAATTCTGCCGGGCTTATAATAATTCCTTAAATTCATATAGTGGCGAAATATATATAAGCCCGTCCAAAATCGCCTTTGTTAATGACAGTGCTTGGAGCCTTTCAGGGCGATGGCTGCGCACTCATTGCATCAGACCTGAAGTTCACTTTTTTGGAGGAAGGCAACCCGCCGAGAGTTTTGGTAATGCCCAAATTCCACAGGCTTCCGAATGGTGATTACCTGGGGTTTAATGGAAGGCTGAACCGGGAAGAGTATGCCTATTTGGGCTCTGTTGGGCTTGAAGGGCTGGTGTCAGGGGTGCTTATGCATAATTCAGTAATAAGGAGGGTTGAGCTTCTGACAGTGGTTTACTGCTCTGGAACTCGGTTGTATGCAGGCACATCAGAGCAGCAATTCCTTGCGCTGTTTCCGGGCCAGCCTGTGTTTGCCCTGGAAAACGAAGCTGATGCTGGCCCTATTTTAGGCGCAACAGCCGCTCTTCTTCCAAGAGCTGCTTATGGTAGAAATTTCCTTAAAGAATTGTCGAAAGTTTGGGAAAGGGAGTTTCTGAGGCTTGAAAGTGCTGTACAGTACGCAGCGGGTTACACCAGCCAGCTTGTGACTCCTGAAGGCGCCAGGGATCTTGCATGTCAGCCCGGTTCACTCAGGGGTTATCCCAGGGCCAGGCTGGAGCTTGATGGTACTGTTGTATTTTGATATTGAAAGGGCACTCCGCAGATGAAATCGGCAGTAAAATCAACTGGAATCCTCTTCAACCTTATTCAGGGCGTGCTGACCTTTTCTATTCCGATGCTCTTTTACAGGGATATAGCCCTCACTGCATTTCTGCTTGTGCTGGTTGCGGTGGCTGCGCTTTTAAAGTGGAATTCAAGTGCTGCTGTTCTTGTCTTCTTTTTTGGCGCGCTTTTCGGGACAGTCTCTGAAATGCTGGCGATATGGAATGGCGTCTGGTTCTATTCCAACCCTAATTTTATCAACGTGCCTGTCTGGCTTTTCCTGGTCTGGGGCAATGCATCGGCATTCCTTTACCAGACCGGGAAGGAGTTTGAAAAAAAATAAGCGCCTCTGGGCAGACTCGAACTGCCGACCTTGCGGTTAACAGCCGCACGCTCTTTGCAGCCAAAATCAGAACCTGCTAAGCTACAGAGGCAGTTGTAATTGAAAACATCGGCAGCTTTAAAAACCTTATTGTTAGGTCGCGAGGCTTGCCAAAAGGGATATTGCCGCCGAGACAGCTCCAGAGGCAAGCGCAAGCTTCCCGTATGACTTAACCAGCTCCATTGTCTGCTCGCCGTCGTGGTCTTTGGTCTTTGAGTTGATGCCTGCGAACGCCCCCAGCGCCATAAGGATGAGTATTCCTATTAGCAGCGCGACTATTGCGCCCACATAATTTTCAGAGACATAGCCTGCCTCTATTCGTGGCGTCAGAATCTGGTACAGCCCCGCCTTTCCAAAGTCAAACAGCCCAAACAGCTGCGTGATGGCAAAGACAGGATAAAAGCTTGCGAGCAGCGGCCTCAATACAAACAGTCCCAGGCCAAGCTGCGCCGCAGCAAGTCCCCAATACACAGCGACTCCTTTTGTTGCCTTTGCCCCTGTCTTTTTCTGGGAGGATGTTGTGAGGTTTTCCCTGGCCACCTTCTGCCTTTGGGAGCAGTTGCTTTTAAGCCTTTGCACACAGTGATGTACAAAGGCAATGTTGCACTTACAAGCAAAGGGCAGTGAACATTGCATACAGTTCACGAATCCAAGCCAGTACACATTGGCTAACCCAGGTAGGGGCTGCTGAAACCGAGGTAGCCACAGCCTGCTACTTATAATTAGGTCAGTTATTGTGCGGAGGTTGTTTGCGTTCGGGTCATCATGCTTAAAATGGTGGCAAGCGTCCGCACAAATCATCCCTTGAGCAAAACCTTATAAACCTGCTTCAAGTTACGCATTTATCATGGCCGAGCGTTTAGAAAGGATTGTGCCTGACACGTCTGTCATTATTGAGGGATTGCTTAGCAGGCGCATTTCGGCAGGGAGCATTGTTCCTGAGGTGGTGATTATCCACGATGCTGTTGTTGCCGAGCTTGAGCATCAGGCCAACCAGAACAAGTCCATTGGCTTTCTTGGTTTGGATGAGCTTTTGCGGATTCGTGAGCTTTCTGCAAAGCGTGATTTCAAGCTTGAGTTTGCCGGATTAAGGCCAAGGCCTGCTGAGATTCGCATGGCTTCCCTGGGCGAGATTGACAGCCTGATCAGGGATTTGGCGTATGAGAAGGATGCTGTCCTTTTCACTGCTGACAAGGTTCAGAACAGGGTTGCGCAGGCTAAAGGGCTGAAGACCATTTTTGTTGAGTTTGAGCGCGCTGTGTCAAAGCTCAGGCTTGAAGGTTATTTTGATTCCTCCACGATGAGTGTTCATTTGAGGGAGAATGTCATCCCATTTGCGAAGAAGGGCGCTCCTGGCAGCTGGACTTTTGTTGCCGTGGGCCAGAGTCCTTTGGCCAGGGAGGATGTTCAGGATATCAGCCGCGAGATTATTGAGGCTTCCGGCTCTAGAAGGGATGGCTTTATTGAGATTGAGAGGCCTGGAAGCACCATTGTGCAGCTTGGCAGCTTCAGGATTGTGATTACCAGGCCGCCTTTCAGCGATGGCTGGGAGATTACTGCAGTCAGGCCTGTGAAGAAGCTTGGCCTGGCTGACTATAAGCTTTCTGAGAGGCTGATGCAGAGGCTTTCCGGCCAGGCTGAAGGACTTCTTATTGCAGGCGCTCCTGGCCAGGGTAAGAGCACTTTTGCCCAGGCTTTGGCTGAGTTTTACGCTTCGCAGGATAAGATTGTGAAGACTGTTGAGGCTCCCCGTGACCTCGTGCTTCCTGAGAACATCACTCAGCTTGCCATCAGCCATGGCGACTCCCACGAAGTTCATGACGTACTGCTGCTGTCAAGGCCTGATTACACTATCTTTGATGAGATGAGGAACACATCTGACTTCAAGCTGTTCGCTGACTTGAGGCTGGCAGGCATAGGGCTTGCCGGTGTAGTGCACGCCACAAACCCGATTGACTCCATCCAGAGGTTTGTTGGAAGGATTGAGCTTGGAGTTATTCCCCAGATTATTGACACTGTAATTTTCATAAAGGCGGGCTTTGTGAACAAGGTGCTTAGCCTTTCAATGACTGTGAAGGTGCCTGAGGGTATGACTGAGGCTGACCTTGCGAGGCCGGTTGTGGTTGTTAATGATTTTGAGACCAAGAGGCTTGAGTACGAGCTTTACAGCTACGGCGAGGAGACTGTTGTCATCCCCGTGAGGGCGGGCGCAGAGAAGACTCCTGGAAAGGCGTTGGCTGAGAAGTCCATCCAGCAGGAGTTCAGGAACTACGTTAACAACTGCAGGGTTGACATGCTTTCTGAGCATAAGGCTGTTGTGTATGTCCCTGAGCCTGAGATTGCAAGGGTTATCGGGAAGCAGGGAAAGACGATTGAGCAGATTGAGAAAAAGCTGGGTATTTCAATTGACATTCAGCCTCTTGAGAAGGTGAAGCCGGTTGCTGACGCGGCTAAGGAGCTGGGGTTTGATGCCAAGTTCAGCAAGAAGCATGTTGTCCTCCAGGTTGACCGCGGATTTGCAGGCAAGAATGTCAACATCCTTATTGATGAGGACTATGTAATGACCGCCAATGTGGGCAAGGACGGGGTTGTTAAGATAACAATGAAGAACAAGGTCGGCAAGATGATTGCTGACGCTGTGAACCTTCACGAGAATCTCAGGCTTGTTCTGGCATGATGCGTTAAGTATATAAACTTTGAGGGGTTTTAAGTTCGATATGGAGATTAAGGTAATTTTGGAGAAACAGGAGGAGGGGGGCTTTACTGTTTATGCGCCTTCCCTGCCTGGCTGCATTTCGCAGGGTGAGACAAAGGAGGAGGCGCTCAGCAATATCAAGGAAGCCATAGCCCTTTACCTGGAAGCTGATGAAAATGAAACAACACTTTACGAAGGTGAAGTCGCTTAAGTCACAGTATGAGGCTCCCGCAGCTTTCTTAAAAACTTTGCAATGTTAACTCCCTTGCCTTGTGTTCTTTCCTTTTTCAGTGCTGCCGTACACGAAGAGTCAGCCTGCTGTTAAAATAGTAAAAATTCCGCATTTATTTCCTGTGTCCCTTTATCCAGGCCTGCCTGAACCATTCAAGGCTTAGCGTGGACAGGATGAATGCCAGTGCAGGGACAAGCGCGTTTACAAGCGGGTTTGGCAGCCCTGCCGCGAGGAAGAACGCTACAACGACTGCGTAGGTAAGTCCGGCGACTGCCATTTTCCTTTCCAAGCTCGTCTCCCAGGACTTGTCTGACTCAACCCTCCTGTTCCTTTCCTTGATTGCCTCTATTTCCTTCCCAAGCTGTTTCAGGGTTGCCATTGCCTGTCTTCTGCTGGAAACGTTTATAAATATTCCTTCTGTTACAGCCAAGCATGCTTGACATAAAATTCGTTAAGGCAAATCCTGAACTGGTGAAGGCTGACCTCAGGAAGAGGAATGACCTTGAGAAGCTTCCCTGGGTTGACGAGCTTATCGGGAAGAATGAGCGGTACTGGAAGCTTAAGTCAGAGGCTGACCAGTTCAGGAACAGGAGGAATGTGATTACCCGCGAGATTAATGAGCTTAGGAAGGCTGGAAGGGATTTCCAGGGAAAGGTCCTGGAGGCTAAGGAGCTTCCTGAGAAAATCAGGGCTGATGACCGCGAATTGGAAGAGCTCCAGGCCAGGATTAGGTTTATACTTGCCCGCTTGCCGAATCTCCTTCATGAGTCTGTTCCTGTCGGCGCGGATGAATCAGGAAATAAGGAAATCAGGAGATGGGGCAAGCCTAAGAAGGTAAATTACCAGCTTAGGGTTCATGGCGAGCTGCTTGAGGAGAGGAATCTTGCTGATTTTAGGAGGGCTGCAAAGGTCAGCGGCTCTGGATTTGTCTTTCTGAAGAACGAGCTTGTTCTGCTTGAAATCGCCCTGGTTCGCTTTGCAGTGGACTTGCTCAGGAAGAAAGGCTTCCAGATTGTCCAGCCTCCCCTGATGCTTGGGAAAAAGCATTATGAGGCCGTGACAGCCCTTTCAGACTTTGAGGATGTAATGTACAAGATTGAGGGCGAGAACTCCTACCTGATAGCCACTTCAGAGCATCCGATGGCTGCGATGTACGCTGATGAGGCATTTGAGGAGTCAGAGCTTCCTGTGAAGTTATGCGGCATAAGCGCCTGCTTCAGGAAGGAGATTGGCAGCCACGGCGTGGATTCAAGAGGGCTTTTCAGGATGCATCAGTTCAACAAGGTTGAGCAGTTTGTCTTTTGCAGGCCTGGGGACAGCTGGAAGCTCCATGAGGAATTGCTGAAGAACGCTGAGGAACTGTTCAGGAAGCTGAAGATTCCTTACAGGGTTATCAGCATTTGTACAGGCGACATTGGCATTGTGGCTGCGAAGAAGTATGATATTGAGGCGTGGTTTCCCAGGGAGGAGTCTTATAAGGAGGTTGTGAGCTGCAGCAACTGCACCTCTTACCAAGCTGTGGGCTTGAACATTAAGGTTAAGAAGGGCTCAGAGGAAAAGGAGTTTGTGCACACTTTGAATTGCACAGAGGTGGCAACTTCCAGGGCGCTAAGGGCCATAGTGGAGAACTATCAGGACAAGGATGGTTCAGTCAGGGTTCCTGCTGTTCTGGTCCCTTATATGGGCGGCGTTAGGGTGATTGGGAAAAAAGCAGCCGGATAAGGCTTACCTGAAAAACCGCAGGACTCTTTTCGCAAGCCCTTCTTCTGTTTGCTTTGCCAGGGTCAGTTTTACGTAATAGCCATCCCAGTTTCTGTGGTGGCTATTTTTCCAGCCTGTTCTGGGGTCCCCCCATTTCCCGCTATGCGACCATTTTTCGCCAACCCATAGGTGAACCTCAGGCTCCTCCAGCGGGTATACTTGTCCCCTTTCCTCAAGCCTTTCCAATCTTTGTGCCAGTGGAAGCCAGATGCCTGTTGGAGAGTTATTGCTCAAATGCTGGTAAACCCAGTCATCCAGCCCTGGCCGTATAATGCCGTGCTGTCTGCTCATTGTGTGCAGACCATGTTCTTCTGGCAGCACTATTTTTCCTGCCGCTCCCCTTGGCCGCAGGTATTGCGCTGTCCCGCCAGCCACCAATGCAGTCTCAGAATCGTTTTCTGCCCTGCCTACCATGGTTGCATCATTTATTACCAGTGATAGCTCAGGGTCGCGATAGCGTTTTTCCATCCCATAAATTTTCCCGGATGCTGATAGTGTTTCAGGAAATGGCAATAACCTCCCGACATCAACCTTGTAATCTGTCCCCATGGCAAATATGTAAAAGCAGGCAGCATATAAAGCTTTTCTTTGTAACCCCTGAAAAGTTACTAACCTTGCCGGTTTCCCTGCCTGCGCATGTGCAGCTTTCCGATTGTGCGTGCAGCCCGCTTTATTCTTGACGAAAGCTTTCTGAACCTTCCGCTGTCCGCAATCTTTTGCGCCCCTTCCACAAACGCATCCACTGCGTTCTGCCCTTCATACAGGGCCGTGTATGTGTGGTGGAGGATCGGTGTTTTAATTGGACCTGAGGTGAGCTCGTAAAGCTCCTTTGTCGTGTGGTATCCTTCAGGCCTTCTTCCGCGTATTGCCGTGACAATGTCTAGGGCTGTGTCCGGGTCTGTTCCGAGGCCTATGTGGTAGCCGTAGAAGAAGTTAAGGCTTCGGTATTTGCAGCTTTTTGCAAAGTCCATCCATGCGTGCGTACTTCTGCCTATTGTCCTTGGATTGCCGCCGAGCAATTCCACGATTCGCTGCGCCTCGATGGTGGCTGCCTGGTTGGCTATCTTCCTTGCCTCCCTGTAGGGGCTTTTCGGGCCATGGACTCTCCTGTACGGCCTTGCCTCCTCCATGCCGCTTATCATGCCCATGAGTATCAGGAAAACGTTTTTTATGCAGCCCGCGAGCTGGACTCCTGTTACGTCTGTGGTTGTTTTCGTATGCATCCCTGATCCCCTGACAAGCCTGCTTACGTACTCTGCAACCGCAATGTCTGTGCATGCTATGTCCACGTATGACTTGCCCCTGAACAGGTTGGCGGCAGGCATCCACCCGCTCCTGGCAACAAGATAAGCGCCATGAAGCTCTTCCGCCACTATTTCAAGCGGCAGCCTATGTGTGCCTGATTCAAGCCCCTTGGAGTCATTTACTATTATTGTCCCTTTCTGCACGTAGGGCGCAATCTGCCCTGCCACTTCGCGTATTCCTGTGGAGTGCAGGTCAACAAATATCAGCTGCGATGTCGAGATGTGCTCAGGGTCTGTTGTTGCCGAAACATTATCCGGCAGGCGGACATTGCTGAAGTGCCTTGGATGGGTTCTTGAGGAGTTTATTATTTCAACCAGCCCTGCATTTCTGCCATACATGACGACTCTTTCGACCCGTCCTGCCAGATAGTGGGCATTTGCAGTTGCCAGCTCTCCGGTTCCCAGTATTGTTGCCTGCACCATGTCGGCTTCCGGCTTTTCGATGCTGTTAATAAAGTTTGTTTTAGCTTGAGCCACAGCAAATTATATAAAACAGCCAGCGCTCTTTTGCATTATGTCCCTTTTCAAGGATGTCCTGGGCTCAGGTGAATCGCTGTTTACGAATGAGCTTGCATTGGACTATTCCTTTATGCCCAAGTCCATCCCTTTCAGGGAGGCTGAGCAGCAGCATATGGCCTCCTGCATGAAGCCATTGTTCTCAAGGCGCTCTGGCCGCAACCTTTTCGTTTTCGGCCCGCCGGGTGTTGGAAAGACTGTCGGGGCGAGGCACGTCCTTTCAGACTTGGAGGAGCAGACTGATGAGGTTGTCCCGGTTTACATCAACTGCTGGCAGCACAACAGCAGCTTCAAGGTTTTCCTTGAGATATGCAGTGCGCTGGACTACAAGTTCACGCAGAACAAGCGCTCTGATGAGCTTTTCATTATTATTAAGCAGATGATAAACAAGAAGTCCGCTGTTTTTGTCCTTGACGAGATTGACAAGCTGGCTGACTACGACTTCCTTTATTCGATTCTTGAGGAGGTTTTCAGGAAGTCAATTATCGCCATCACAAACGACAGGGACTGGCTTTCAGGGCTGGACTCCAGGATTAGGAGCAGGCTGATGCCTGAGTCCCTTGAGTTCAGGCCTTACAGTGCAGAGGAGACTAAGGGAATCCTGAGGCAGCGGCTTGAGTATGCCTTTGTCCAAGGAGTCTGGGAGGATGAGGCTTTTAATCTTGTCGCGCAGAAGGCTTTTGAGCTTAAGGACATCAGGCGGGGGCTTTTCATAATGCGGCAGGCTGGCCTGCTTGCCGAGGAGAAGGCTTCAAGGAGGATAACAGCGCAGCATGTGCTTCAGTGCTCAATGGAAGAATTCGCTGCCAGGAACCCTGCATCATTGGATGCGGATGACCTGTTCATGCTTGACACCATCAGGAAGAATTCCGGCTGCAAGATAGGCGATATTTTCAGGGCTTACCAGGATACAGGGGGGAAGGCTGCTTACAAGACTTTCCAGCGGCGGATTGACCGGTTTGAGAAGGACGGCTTCCTCATCCTTAACAGGATTCCCGGCGGCCTTGAGGGCAAGACCACCATAATAAACTACGCCGCGGACAAGAAGCTGACTGATTTCTGAGGCGCCGTGTTATTTTATCGTAAATTGCGGTAATTAGTGCAAAATTCGCATGCAATTTACGAGATTAGA
>CAZDCW010000024.1:4563-22821 GCA_964504135.1 uncultured Methanosarcinales archaeon | reverse complement strand
GGGTACGAGATTAGAATTGCGCATATCCATCAACTAATCAGCGCAATTCTCTATATTTTAACAGGCATGTTGCAGAAAGCCTGGACCTGAAAGCAGGGGAAGAAATCCAGATATCTGTCCCTGATAAAAACCATATAATCGTGAAGCGAACGGCTAAAAACTAACGCGACTTTTCCCACAAGACCTCAAAATGCTTCCTGTAAATCTCAATCATCTCCCTATTCTTCATAACCAAGGCGCTTAAATTTCTCTCAGTGTAAAGGAAAGTCACAATGGTTTTCGGCGTCATTGCAATGCACGCAGGCCCGACAATGGTTTTGTCAAGGTATTTTATTTCAAATGAGGGCCACTCCATTGTCCGCAGGGCAAAATATTTCCTTGACTTCTCGTCGGCATATGAAACAAATTTCAGGGCAACCCTGTTTTTCAGGCGCAGCTTATGCCATGTGTCTGAAGCATCCCTGCCGTAGACCCTTGCAAAATCCCACGAGAGGCCGTAGGCCGCTATTTCCTTCGGCCTTTCCTCAACCAAACCAGTCCACGCCTTGACAATCCCTTCAGAGCCATGGTAAACCTTGAACTCCCTGTTCCATAAACTGTTGAATACAGCGGCATAATTTGCCGCTATCTCCCTGCTGCTCAGAAGAATGGCAACCAGCGCGCTGGACCATAACAGAATAACAACAATGCTTTTAGAAATGAAAATAGTGGAATCTGATTCAGATTCCAGCAGGTCAGCCTGGGCCAATGGATATTGCTCGACTTTTGGAGAGAGGATTTTAAGCTTTATTTTTGATTCAACCCTCCGCCGATTCCAAATATCCAGATAATTGCCCGGGATATCCCTGAGAGGCTGAAGCGAACCATTTACAAGAATTTCCTTTTCCTTCAACAGCCGGTTAAGGGCGCTCCTGATTCCGCCCGAACCTGAAAAAACTTCCACATGGGCAGGCGATGGATTTGACGATGCAAGCCTTTCCAGCTCAGGAAGAATAGACCGCAGCCGGGCTTCCTTCTCCTTCAGAACCGAGACAAGGTGGCCTGGCTTGGCCGCAATGAACCTTGTCTTACCACCTGATGAAACATAGGTCACCAGGCCTTTCCCAATAAGTTTCTTTAGCCTGTCGTAAGTGAAAGTCCGGTTTGAGCCGGTCGCCCTTGCAAGCGCACTTGCCGTGGATTCACCTTTTGAGAGAAGACTAAGATACGCCTTAACCTCGGCCTTGGTCAGGCCAAAGGACTCCAGAACCTCGTCCTTAAGCATGCAATTGTGCAACAGTTGCCTGTATTTATAATTGTCGTTTTATTTTAAGACAACAAATAAATTTAAGGCAGACCCGAATACCGAGTTTAACAACTGTATGGTGGTGATGCTCAATGGTTCCAGGAAAGTATGCTGGGAGGTATGATTGGAAAGTTGTTGCGGAGGTTTACAAGTCCCTTGGCGGAATGGAAAGGCTGGCTACCTTGGAAATGATATCTGACGGGGAAATGCGATTAATGCAGCTTCGGGGCGCTCTTGAGGATACTACTGGCCGCAGAATTCCTGCCTCAACAGTCCAAAACTACTTGCATGACCTAGTTGAACAGGGTTTGGCTGAGAGGATAGGGGCAACCTACCAGTGCACGGTCCTTGGCGAGGCAATTTTAGGTTGTTCACTGATGGCATATGATGTAATTGCCCGCGATAGGGTTCAGAGAATAACAGAAAATGTTATTGAGAAGATAAGGGCATATCCAAGCCTTAGGGACAGGGTGATAAACGCCATCACGGAAATGGAAGCTAACGCCAAAGCTTAGAGCTCTTGTAAACCTCGGGCTGGAATGCTGGCAGGCGGATTATTTCAGGGTTTAATCCTAATGAATTAAGCTGCTGCTGAAGTCTCTCTGTAAAGGAAGTCTGGTCATAGCCCAACGCAATTATGTCAGGCCTTTCATCAATAATAACCATCAGCTTGTCGCCGGGGTTTCCGATTAGAACTTTGTCGGCAATTCCAAGCTGCCGGAGCAGTGATGCCCTTTCCGAGGCAGGGAGTTTCGGCCTGCGGCCCTTCACCTCATTAACAGTCTCGTCAAGGGCCACAACAACCACCAGATAATCACCCTTCTTTTTTGCTTCAGTCAAATAGAACTCGTGCCCCTTGTGCATGCCGTCAAAGGTGCCGAAGCACATGACTTTTTTCATAATGGAGTGTCCTGCTGAATCAGGGGCGAGGTTCTTCTAATGCATGATTTACCCGCATAAGCAGAGACAAATCTCTCCCAAGTAACGAACCTTCTCCTTGTGCAGCCTTAATTAACCTTGAATTTTTATAAATTTGCTCCTCTGCGTCACCATTCTTAACCCTATGCTCTAATAGGGCCTGCCCCGCAGTGGCCATAAGTCCGGCATAAAACCCGGGGAAGATATCGCGAGGAACTTCAATATCAGGCAACTCTCCTAAGCTTGCGGCACAAAGCCTTGAGTGGGTTATTCCAGTTAAACTGTCCCATAACCGCCTGCCAGACTCCTCTGACACATTCAAATGGTTCAGTCCTGGCACCAGCCCGGATGGAATACGATACCCGTCCCTTAAAGGACTGTACAGGTTCACCCCGTCAACGCTAACAAGGTCACCATGGCCTTTATGTCTGTGAACGGCAAAGGTGCGTATGAGAAAGGAGCCGGGCGCAGCATCCTGAACGACTGGCGCAGCCAAAATGTAGTCTGTAACAAAGGGGAACGTATCAAAAGGGGAAGAAGGCTTATATGAAAATTGAAGTGCCTGGATTAGGCCATAATCCCTGAATATGGGGCTCATATCATCAGACCTGCGGCCAAAAACTGAGAACATTGGAAGGTTATGCCTTAGTACATCAAACAATTGGTCAATGAAAAAATTTCTGGCAAGTTCCTTCTGCTCCAGAGCCTGTTTGATAGCCGCGTCAGACGCTGCTGTGTACTTTTCCAGCCGCCGAGTTATGGAAACCTCCTCCTCCAGCAGTCCCAGAAGGTTGTACAGGTTGGACATGATTCAGGCGAATGGAGGGGGCTTTTTAATTTTTTCCAAATATATTTTCGATAAAACCCGCTGGTCACTGGACAGGCCTGGGCAAAGTTAATTAAATGGCGTCGTATACTCTGGATGAATGGAAGCCACCATTTTAGCTGTATCAAGAAGGGATAATGGGGTCTGCATAGCCGGGGTGGATGAAAATTTAAACTGGCTAAGGCCGGTTAAGGCAAGAATACTGGTGTTGGCAGATATCATGCTGAATGACAATATGTGCATTTCACCCTCATGCGTTTATGATTTTTCCACTGGAAAGGCCGATCCTTCAGGATATCAGAAGGAGAATTACATTATTGATGAAAACACGCGCATAACGCATGTGAAAAGCCTGATGGACGCGGAAAGGGAAAGGCTTTTCTCAATGTTATCCGAAAATTCAATGATTGCCTCCAATCCAGGGCTGGACATGTGCACATTGCTAAAGGTGAAAAACCGTTCATTAATCATGCTCGGGCCTGTAGCCCTTGATTCTGTGGAATTGCGGAACGAGGATGAAGAGGTCAAGGCCCGGGTGGATTTCAGTGTGGGTGGGGTAAGCATAAAAAACCAGAATGGGAGGAGCTTGCCCTGCACCGACTTAAGATTCCTGGCTTTTGCTAAGGACTTTTTGGAACAAATGAATGCGCCCTATCTCAGGTTGAATGGGGCGCATGTAAAACGCCTTCTGAACACCGAAAGATTTTTTATTGTTGTAGGCTTGACTGCCGAGCTATGGAAAGGCGATTACTGGCCAATGGCTGTTGCAATAAATACAGTTCCTGAGTATGGGCAAAGTATTGACTACGCAGCCTTGTTTCCTATGCAGGGAGCAGCGACAAAGCATGTTCCTGAATTCCAAGGCCAGTCAGCCGAGGCCCTGGATCCCGAACTGATGGATGAGTATTACGAAACCAAGGCGGCATTGGACAGACTGCAAAAAAGGGAAAATGAATTGAAGGAAATAATAAAAAAAGAAATGGTTAAAAAGGGAATAAGCCAGTATGATAGTGAAAGAATGGTTGTATTTTGCCGTAAATTCGAGAGGGTATGGTACCCGAAGGAGAGGATAGAGGAATTTGTCCCCGAGGATATCCTTGGGAAAATAAGGGCCGTCAAGGAGATTTTGCAGTTGTTCACAAAATTGAGGAAATGAAAATGCGGCATATTGCGTATTTGGTGGGTCATGGAAACATGAAAGTGGCCGAGTTTGTAGGATTGCTGAATGAAATGAAGGTGGATCTGCTTGTTGATGTCAGAAGCGTGCCGTTCAGCAGGTACGTCCCTGAGTTCAATGAGGGCAGCATAAGGGGCTTTTTAGCCAAAGATGACATTGAGTATGTGCATATGGGTAATGTGCTGGGGGGAAGGAGGAATCCGGAGTGGTTCGCCAAATATCTGAATTCAGAGGAGTTTACCCGGGGGATGGCTTTGCTTCTCAGGGCGATTAATGGCCGGAGAGCCGCTATCATGTGCTCGGAGATTGACTATGGCAGGTGCCACAGGAGATTTATAGGTTTAAGGCTTGCCGAGGCTGGATTTATGGTTGAGGATATTAGCAGGAGAGGAAAACCTCAGAGAATTGGCCAGAGGACACTTGTGAACTTCTGAAAATGGTGACTATTTTTACGATAGGGTTTGCAAAAAAGTCATTGAAGGATTTTGCAGAAATATTGGACAGAAACAGGGTAAGCAGGATAATTGATACGAGATTAAGGAGGGACTCGCAGTTGTCTGGATTCGCTAAAAGCCGGGACCTTAAGTATATTCTGGAAGAAACCCTAAAAATAAGGTATGAAATCGTGCCAGAATTTTCTCCAACTGAAGGCCTCCTGAAAACTTATAGAAAAGACAAGGACTGGGAGAAATATGCGGAAGGTTTCAGAGAATTGATTAAGGATAGAAAACTTGAAAGGTTTAAGGATAAATTAGTTGGGGATAAAGCGGGGGTTTGTCTGCTTTGTTCGGAGGCAGAGGCTGATAAATGTCACAGGAGGCTCCTGGCAGAGTTTTTTTGCAGGCAGTTGCCTAAGGCAAATATTGTTCATTTGTAGCTGGTGATGCCTGCAGCTTTTAGCAATCTTTTTAAACAGCCTCCCTTTTCCCTTCTCCATGGCAAAGCTCAGGAAAGGGGTTAGTTACAGGACAATAGAAAGGCCCAATACGAGGATTTCAAAGTTCAAGGGCAAGTCATTCGTGAGGATGACGCCCAATATCAAGATATCGCGGTTTGAGATGGGCGAGAACAGGAAGTATAAGTACGTCCTGAACCTCATCCCCAAGGCCAGTGTCCAGATTAGGCAGGAGAGCCTTGAGTCGGCGAGTCAGACTAGCCTCAGGCACCTTGAGGGCAACCTTGGGAAGCTCGGGTACTATTTCAGGCTGAGGGTCTTCCCTTTTCATGTCCTGAGGGAGAACCCGCTTGCTTCAGGCGCAGGCGCTGACAGGATGAGCACTGGCATGCAGAAGTCCTTCGGAAAGCCGATTGGCGTTGCTGCTCAGGTAAGGAAGGGCAGGGCTGTTATGGATATTGGCGTGGACAGGGACAATATCCCTGTTGCAAAGGAGGCCCTGCGTAAGGCCCTGACTAAGATGTCCTGCTCGTTTTCTGTTCAGGTTGTTGAGAATAAGTGAGGGTTCTGTTTCTGAATAAAATGTCAGGAATATGGTTGAAGAAGTGCTCTGTTGTCGTGTTTTCCCCGCCGTATATCGGGATCTTTCTTCCAATGGATGTGAATGTGTCATAAACAAGGAATTCCCCGAGTTTCCTGTCGCTTTCTGTGCCGGTTCTGGAAAGTTGCAGGGGATAGGCAAGGCTGCCAAGCACATGAATCCAGCTTACTCCAAGGGCGATCCAGGGCCTTTCCATGCCTTTTGCTGTTGATTGGATGAATCTGGCGGTTGTGTACAGGCCTCTTGCTATTGAGCCGCCTGACATGATGGTTATGCCTGCTGCCTCATCTATCATGTGAAGCGCATAAAGGGCTGGAGCCAGGTAGCTCGCTTTTGATGCGAAAAATATCCCAAGGTGGACTCCGAAGTCAGGCAGGTATGCGCTTATCTTTTCGCTTTCCAGCTTTTGCCTGTAGAAATCCGCTTCTTCTGGTGTCAGGTTTCCGTCTGTCTCCCATCTTCCTATTCTTCCGCATATGTAATCTCTCCCGGATTCAGTCCGGTATTCTGTGGAAGCTAAGAACCTGGCTGCTTTGAGTGCTAATTTTCCGGCATTGGCTAAGTCATTTGTGAAGTTCATCGTTAACCTGTTATACACTGCCAGTGGGAGGTCTCTTGTGAGCCTTGAAGATGCCTTCCAGCTTATTCTTGCCGCCTCTCTTCCATACCACCGTGCAGGATGCCTCCTGTAAAATTCAGCCTGCCCTTCAGTTATTCTTCCTGTTTTCTGGGCGTACAGTATTCCCGCTTCTGTCCTGCCCGCTGATTTCCATATCTTTTGGTTAAATTCAAGGGCGTCTGTATCGGCTTCCATTTGCAGAAATGTCGTCTTCCCAAGTGAGCCTTTGATTTCATCTTGGTTCTGCTTTAAATACAGCCTTAGTTGTCCAATATCCACATCGTCATAAAGCGGCCTTCCAACCGTCAGGGTCATTGGAAAATAGTACCTGAAGAATCTGACAGGGTTTATTGCTATTTGCCAGGGGAACACTGTTCCTCCTGATTCAAGGTCAATGCAATAGACTGTCCCATCCTCCTTTGTCAGGTAATTGCCTATCGCAGTCGGGTTGTCAGACTGCCATACCTTGCCTATGAAGCCTGACTTTTCTTTGAATTTTCTGAATGGGCTTATAATCTCGTTAACAAGGTATTCAAGCTGGCCTTCCCTGCCTGCGGAAAATGGATGATGAAGCTGCGGCTTGCTTCCATCGATAAATTCAGCATCCATGTAGTGGGTTTTTTGTTCTTCATCCCATCCCACTCCGATGGGTTGTGCGACTTTGAGTCTGCCGCCGAACCAGTGCTCAGCGAGCCGGCCAATGATTCTCCTGCTGTAATAAGCGGAAAGGACAGCGTGAATATTGCTTCTGTATGGGGTTGGCGTCCCCAGTGCGATTATGTTGAAGAAGTCAGCTACCGGATGCCCGATGAATTTTTTCCTCGCGACAGGCCTGCCATCAACACTGCCTTTTAACACGACGCCTGATTTTCCCCGGCCCAGCTCAGTCCATTCTGACTCCACTGCCTTGTCAAGTGTCACCACAATTCTTTAGTCCCTTTGTTCTTGTCTGCGGATATCTCTATGCTCCTGTATTTCTTCAGCTTTTCTTTAGCGTTGGCAATCTGTTCAGGTGTCGCCAGGTCTGTCTTGTTTATGGCCACGGTTATTTCCTGCTTGAATGTTTCCTTTATGTCTTTCAGCAGGGCTAGCTGCTCTTCCATTTCATACCCGCAGGTTTCCGTCGGGTCAATCATGAAAACAACCTTGTTCGCGAGGTGCTTGAGGGCGAGGACGGCCTGCAGCTCGATTCTGTTCCGCTGCTCCAATGGCCTGTCAAGCAGGCCGGGTGTGTCAATAACCTGGATTTTAGTCCCGTTTTGCCCGGCGTACCCCAGCATTAGGCCCTTGGTGGTAAAGGGATACGATGCTATTTCAGGCTCGCTTCCTGTCAGCGCCCTGAGGAGGGTGGTCTTGCCTACGTTTGGAAAGCCTGCAATCACTATGGTGGGGATGTCTGTTTTTACGTCAGGCATCCTGCGCATCACCCTTCTTGCCTCGTCGAGGTAGGCCAGCTCGTTTTTTATCTGCTTGATTGTGCTGCTTACCCTGCCATAGAAACCGCGCTTGTGCTTGAACAGTGATTCAAGGTCCTTGGAGTTCCTCAGCTTTCCATAATAAATCCGGAAGAACCTTTTGACCTGCCTGTCAGCCCACAGCACTCCGCCAAGGGACTTCCTGAGCCTGTCAACGTCAACGCAGCATCTTATAAGCTCCCTGTAGAACTCAGGCAGCTGTTCGACCATGGGGAAGCTCTTGAGGATGGATTGAAGGTGCCGGTGCAGGGTTTCAGCCGCCTTCTTGATGCGTTCAGCCTCTATTACAGATGCGCGCCTAAGCCCTCTCCCCCTTACCTTTGTGCCCGCCTTCTCTGCAGCCTCCTTTGCCCGCCGGAAGGCAACATCCAGGTAAAAGTCGTATTTCTCCACTTTCGGAATGTTTTGGAAATTCATTTCATATTACGAATGGAAAGCCTTATAAAAAGGTAACTAAGTGCGCTGCGCTCGTGGCGGGAAAACGGACAGGAATAAGGAAGTGGGCTCTGGCTGTGGCCATTGCAATAGTCCTTAACCTCTTTGTGAACTATGGGATAGCCACATTTTATAAGGAGCCGAAGTATGAGGATTACTGCAGGGAGCAGGGCAGGCCATACCCGGAGAAGCCTGTAAATGCTTATCCAGACAGCCATGATTCATGTCGCGGGTTTAATGTGCCTGAGTATGCGTATAAGAACTGCGCCGATTTAAAGGGGGTCATTCAGTACAGGTACAATGAGTCAGGATGCCCATACGAATATCGCTGCGAGACGTGCCATAATGACTGGCAGAAGGCTCATGACGAGTATAACGGTGACGTGTTCCTGATACTGGTGGTAATCGGCGTTGCAGCCGTTGCTGCAGGTGTTCTCGTAGGGGTGGAGTCAGTGGGCGCAGGTTTCCTGCTTGGAGGCGTGCTGAGCATTTTAGTCGCTACGATAAGAAACTGGAGTAACCTCACAGATGTGCTAAGGTTTATAATCCTGGGGCTAATACTGGCATTGCTTGTGGTGATAGGCTATAGGAAGGTAAGGGATTGATGAGGACGTGTCCAAGGTGCGGCTCGGCAAACCTTGTTTCTGAATTCAGGCCTGATGTCGGAATCAAGTGGAAGTGCCGCACTTGCGGTTTTTTAGGCCAGGCCCGTGAGCAGGAAGTGGAAAGGAAGTTCGGGAAGGGTTAAGTTCAAATGTTTTCTTTGGGCAGCTTTCAGCTGCTTTTTCTGAATATTTGTAGGCATTTTCCCATTTTTTTGATGAATTTGGATATGAAAGAAGTGATAAACTAAATAAGCAATCGCTCGACTCCCCGAAATGGAGAAAAAAGGGAGGTGCCATTGATGACTGACTACAATCCATTGATGACTGACTACAATCCAGTCCCAGCCTGTACAGGCAACGCAGGTTCAGATGGCTGGATACCTTACTACATAGCGTTTCGTCGCCCAATGCAGCCTCAGGCGGGCGATAGGGCTCCTTCAGAAGATTTGATTATCAGCGGGCTTGTGGTAGATGGACATACGCCTCAGGCCGCGATGAGAAGGGCGCATGAACTTCTGGGGGGCCTAAATGCCGAGGTGGATGCCTCCTGCACAACTTCGGGCATCGAACGCACAGTATCCTACTCAATAAACGCTTGGGATTTGCAAACGCCAGTCCCTTTATGGCATCGCCCCATCATGGGGCCTGACAGAGTTCTCAGGCTTAATGAGACGGCTGCCAAAGTTGTAACAGTTGGGATTGCGGCAGAGCAGCCTCAGGCATAAAGTAAAAAGGGGTGGCTGGATGACATATGCAACACAGGACAATGGTTTACAGGCAATGTACATTCCATTTGCGCAGCCTTTAGGGGGTGTTACAGGCGTGGTTGTGCTTACACGCAGTCCAGAAACTGCAATACCGGATGCTGTTCAATTCAGAAATGCGCATGGCCCCTCATTCGAGGCCCTTTCAGGGGGAAATGGCGTGCGGTATCTTTCACCTCCAAGAAATCCGGATGGCCAGAAACCTCTGCTTGAACAATTTCTTGGCCAGCCTATGCCATTGGGGGATGCAATTTCTCGGTTGGAGGGGTCGCTTGTGGTTGCCATCAGGCCGCGAATGCGGGACAACGCCATTGTTCGGATAGAACAGGCTGCTCACATGTTAGAATAATTCAGGCGTCTCCTTAAGTCCCTGCACCAGGGGCCGGTATTTGACTCCGAGAATACTCTTGCTTTTTGATGCGTCGCAGTACATGTTCCAGTCCATGAATGGGAAGTCGTGAAGTATGCTGAAGCTTACTTTGGGCTGCTTTCCGGTGAGCTCTCCAATCAGCTCCACCAGCTCGCCGTAGGAAATTATTTCGTCGCCGCAGATGTTGAAGGCCTGGCCAATGGCCTTCCTGTTCCCAATGCAGGCGATAAGCGCTGTAGCGAGGTCATCCACATGCACGAACTGCGACCTCGGGTTGGATTTTGGTATTCGAATCACTGAGCCGGATTTGACAGCCCTGAACAGCTTGTCCATCCTTGCGCTGTAGTCGTCAGGCCCGTAAACATAGGTTGGCCTGATGATTGTATAAGGGAACTTCTGGGATTCAAGGAGTATGTCCTCGCTTCTGCTTTTTCCGCTGGCGTAATCGCTGAAGAGGTTATGCCCGCCCCTTGAGCTTCCTTCGCCGTAGGGCAGCTTTGCCTTCTGGTCATAAACCGCAACACTGCTAATAAGGATATACTGTTTCGCTTTTCCCTGGAAAACAGGTAATACGGCCTCAACCTGTTGTGGCTGGTAGGCGCAGTTGTCAAAGACAGCATCAAAATGACTCTCCGCGAATAGCCTTGAAAATGCCTTTGTGTCATCTCGGTCGCAGGCCAGCTCTTCTGCTGCGCCGTGATACATGCCCTTCCTGCTTCCCCTGTTTACCACAGTGACGTGGAATTTCTTGGCCAGCAGCGCATTTACAAGATGGAGCCCTATGAACCTGTTGCCGCCTATTACGAGGATTTTCATATCCTCATGAACTCGGATGTGCCGCCATCCTTGCCTATTGCGTGGATTATAAATTGGCCGCTTTTGCTTCCTGTCATTCCAGGGCTGCCCATCGGCATTCCCGGAAGGGCTATGCCCGCTATGTCCGGCCTTTGGTCAAGCAGCTTTCTTATCGCCTCGGCTGGAACATGGCCTTCCACGAAATACCCTTCAATCACGCTTGTGTGGCAGCTTTGCATTTCGCCTGGCACTTTGTACTGCATCTTGATTGCGTTCATGCTGCCAACAGTCCTCACATCCACGTCAAACCCTTTCTCACCGGCATATGCGGCGTACTGGCCGCAGCATCCGCATCCTGCATCCCTGAATATCACCAGCTTGCTCCTGTCCTCATCAGCAATATAAGTATTGGTGTTCGAGCAGCCTGCAATTACCGCAATAAGGAATATGGCCAGAACCAACAGGGCTTTTTTCATATGGTTAAAGGAGTAGTCCTCTCTTTTTATTGCTTGCGGATTTACCTGAGGATTTCCCGGACTGTTGCATCTGCTAATATTTTCATCGTGTCGTATATGTTTATGCCTGGGTGCTTTGGTATGAGCAACTGCAGATCCGTGCATGCCAATATCACGTTTTTTGCTTTCTTATCTTCAAAGCGGCTGATTATTTTCATAAGTTCAGCCCTGTCCTTGTTGGCGTGCCTGTTCATCACTATGTTGTGGATCATCCTGCCAATCTTTTCCTGCTCAAAATCATCAGGCCGTATTTGCATAATTCCATTCTTTTTTAGTTCCCTTTCATACATTTTTCTTTTTATTGTTGCTGTGGTGGCAAGCAGGCCCACTTTGTCTATCCTGTTTTTCCTCAGGAACTCTACAGTTTCTTCCAATATGCTGAGGACAGGTATTCTGACAGATTCTCTGAGTTCTTTGATAAATATATGAAGTGAATTGCAGGGCATGACGATGAAGTCCGCCCCTCCTTTCTCAAGCCTTTTTGCCGCATCAGCAAGGTAAGGGATGCACCTTTCCTCGCCTTCTGCTTTGGTAATCACCTCCTTTTCAATCTGGTATAAGAGCGGCACATTCCATATGAGCATGGGAGGCCTCTGAACCTTATTCTTTTTATGGCAGCCAAAAATAACCTCCAGGTAGAAGTCTGAAGTAGTCTCAGGCCCAAGCCCTCCGATGATCCCAACTGTTTTCATTTGGCAACTCCTGTGTCCCTGGCAGCCTTCCGCACAGCCTCTGCCACGGCAGGCACAATTCCCGGGTCAAGTGGCTCTGGCACAACCATTTGCGCAGTTGGCTTGGTGACAAGCCCTGCGATTGCCTCGGCTGCTGCTATCTTCATGGCGTCGTTGATGGCCAGAGCCCTCACATCCAGCGCTCCCCTGAATATGCCTGGGAATGTCAGTGAGTTGTTTATCTGGTTTGGGAAGTCAGAGCGCCCGCTCCCGATAACTGCTGCGCCTCCTTCCTTGGCCTCGTCAGGCATTATCTCTGGAATTGGGTTTGCCATTGCAAATACAATCGGCGAATTCATCTTCCTTATGTCAGCCGCGGTTATTGTCGCCGGCCTTGACAGCCCGATTAGCACGTCTGCGCCTTCAGCCAGCTCATGGATGCTGCCTTTGATGCCTCGCCTGTTCGTGAGCTCTGCCATATTCTTTTTCTCCGGTGTGAGCCCGGGTCGTCCCTTGTAAATGGCTCCCTGGCTGTCAGCCAGAGCCAGGTCATAAAATCCGTATTTGAGGAGCAGCCTTGCTGTTGCAATGCCTGCCGCGCCAGCACCGTTTATCACAATGCGGCACTTTTTATCCTTGCCTGTCACCTTCAGGGCGTTTATGAGGCCTGCCAGCACAACAACCGCTGTTCCATGCTGGTCGTCATGCATAACAGGGATTCCAAGGTCAAGGAGCCTCTTTTCAACTTCAAAGCATTTTGGCGCCGCGATGTCCTCAAGGTTGATTGCGCCGAACACTGGGGCTATGGCCTTGACTGTTGAGACTATGCTGTCAGCGTCATGGGCTGCCAGGCAGAGTGGAAAGGCGTCAATTCCCGCAAGCTGCCTGAAGAGTACGCATTTGCCCTCCATGACTGGCAGGGCGGCTTCAGGGCCTATATCCCCGAGCCCAAGGACTGCGCTGCCGTCTGATACAACCGCGATGCAGTTTCCTTTCATGGTGTAGGAATATGCAAGTTCCCTGTCAACAGCTATTTCCCTGCATGGCTCGGCAACCCCAGGGGTATAAACCAGTGACAGGTCGCCCCTGTCCCTTATTGCAATCTTGGGCAATACAGAAATCTTGCCTTTCAGCTTGGAATGAAGCTCCAGCGCAGCCTTTCGGACGTCCATTCAGCCGCAGGAAGAGGCTTAGATTAAGAATTTTTTGCTGCTGTCAAGGTCAACGAAGCTGTCAGCCTCCTCTATGAGCTTCTTGGAGGTGCTCTTTCCGAAGGCTATTACTTCCACCCTGCAGCCCATGGCCCGCCGAAGGTGCTGTAACAGCGGCAGGAAATCCCCGTCGCCGGATATTATTACTATTGTGTCCAGCCTTGGCGCCAGCTCAATGCAGTCCATTGCAATGCCAATGTCCCAGTCGCCTTTCTTTGCCCCGCCGATGAATATCTGGAGGTCCTTTGCCTTTACTTCAAAGCCGATTTTCTCCAGGGCTTCAAAGAAGGTTGATTCGTCCTTTACTTCGGCCTTGATGACGTAGGCTATTGCCCTGACAAGCTGCCTTGCGCCCACTGCTGTCTTAAGGATTTCCCTGAAATTCACCTTGGTGTTGTAGAGGTTCTTTGCAGAGTAATAAAGGTTCTGCACGTCAACAAACACACCGACCCTCTGCGACTTGTGGACGTTTGTTGCGAGCATTTGCTTGGATATTCAGCAGGCAGTATATAAATCTATATGGTCCAAGATATTGGCACGTGTTAACAGAAACAAGCCCCTATGGAATTTCAATGATTATCCTGTTCCTGCTTTCAGGATAGACCCTGACTTCCTCGCCCTTTTTTAGGTTGACGAAGCCAGCCACCTTCTTGTTTATGGTCACGGCAACACTGTTCCCTACCTGGCTGACCCTGGATTTGGCCGCAAGCCCCCAAATACCCCTGATTTTTGCCAGATTCTCGATTTTTTGGAAGGTTTTCTCATCGAAAACCTGATTATGGCATCTGGTGCAGATTTCAGCGTCAAATTTGCCAAGGTTCTCACCCAAGTAAATGTAGTCAACTTTCTTTCTAACCACTTTTCCCCCGCATTCGTCACATGGGTTCTGGTCCATTATCATCAGCTAGTCTACGTATACAGTTTTCACCTTGTAAAGGTTCGGGCCAATTTTTCTGTAAGCAACATTAAGATACCTGAATTTTGAAAGGTATCCATCCGTCTGCTTGAATTTCGCCCCTTTTACGATTGCTTCCTTAACCTGCTCTTTTGATATGCCGAGCCAAAGCATCTTATCAGCAGCATGCCTGCTTATCTTAAGCTCTGCATCCGGCATCAGGGTATGCAATGCCAAAAGAGTATATAAATTTTTCTAACATGTTACAAAAAGTTTAACCAACTCCGCACTTCCCTAAAGATTCCTTCTGAAGTTGAACAGGAACTGCTGCGCGTAGCCTGCGTAATGGCCGAAGTATTCTGCTGCAAAGGAGCTGATTTGCCTGTAGTTTGCCTTCTGCCTGATGTACTGCTCTTTCATGACCCTCCCGACCCACCTGTCAACCGGAAAGGCCTGCGGGAATCCCAGCGAGTAGAGGGCGATGCAGTCTGCTACCTTGTCGCCAATTCCATCCAGCTCCATAAGCCTTTCCTTCGCGTCTTGGTAGCCCAGCCTGGCGAGCCGCCTCACTTCAGCAGGGGAAACCGATTCAAGTGTCCTGGCAAGATGCGCAGCCCTGTAGCCAAGGCCGCATTCCCGCAGCTCTTTTTCAGTTGCGTCCAGTTTCCTGGGAAAGCCGTAAAACCCGCGCCCTTCAAATGAAATTTTTTTTCCAAAATTTTCAGAAATCCTGTTCACGCAGAACCTCACCTTTCCAACAGAGCTGTTTGCCGAGCAGATGTAGCTTATCATGCATTCCCACGGCTCCTGCCTCATGAGCCTAAGGCCGTACGACTGGCGGATGGCTGCGGAAATAAAAGGGTCCTTGGATATGCCTGAAATAATATGCGGGTAATTGTCCCCAAGCCCAAGCAGGGCCTTAACAGAATCCGTATCGGCCTTCCCGGCGACCGCAAGCCTGCCGCCTGACTGCTCCAGCCTCAGAACCTTAACGCCTGCCAGGACAAAATAGCCGTTGCCTTCCGGATAATACCTGAAGAACTGTCCGCATTCCAGGGTGTGCCTGAGGCTGAAATTCCTGGCTTCCAAAATCATCCGGATTTTCTCCCTCTTATATGCTCAATGAGGCGCATGCTCTGATAAATCAGCAGGGAAAGGATTACTATGAAAAAGGCCTGCACCAGGTAGTAAAAAGGGTGAAACCCTGCAATTGTTTCAACAATCGGGACAGCCACAATGGCGCAAAAAACGGCTAACATGACAGGCAGGATTGCAAGCAGGCGCCCTTCATCGGCAGCTGTTTCAGGATGCTCCCTCTTCATGACCAGTAGGATGTCCTTCCTGAGATTTCGGATGTTGCTGAGTATCCTGAATGCTGGAATCAGGGCCAGCAGGATGACAGCGGCCGCAGCGACGGCAATGACGCTCCACCTGACCCCTGGTGGCAGTTGGCTTCTGAAGACGCTCCACAGCGCAGCGCTTACAGCCATTACAAAGATTATCGCTGCCAGATTAATCAAAATGTTTCTGCATTCCCCTGCAATTTTCCTATAGCTGCTGTTCTGGCCTAAGACCGCAGTGGCAGTTTCCTTGACAAAGCTGGAAGTGCCGCGCATCTCAAGGGCAATTCGCGCAGGGATTAACCTCTTCAGCAGCGCATAGAGGGGCTCTGTGTTGGATACAAGAAGGGCCATGGCAAGGGATGACAGCACGATTATTGCTGCAGTTATGCTAAGCAGGTCCAGCGCTGGGCTGATGACACTGGCTTCTCTGGCGATAAGAAGCGAAAACTCTCCGACAGAGACCATTGCCACCCCGCTGAAAACAGCCTGCCTGCCGTTGAAATTGGCAAACAGGTAGCTGGCCCCGGCAACCGCCAGGAACTTTGCAGCTAAGCTCACAAGCAGCAGCACGACAACTATCCAGAAATTATCGGCAAGGGAGGAAAAGTTGATTACAGTCCCTACAGAAAAGAAGAACAGCGAGGTAAAGGTTAGAATAAAAGGGTGAATCGCCTTTTTGAATGCACTTGAGCTGGGCGATGCAGCCACTATGCTGCCTGCGAGGAAGGCGCCAACAGAGGGTGAAAGGCCCAAAAAGTAGGCTATGTAGCTCATGCCTGCGCATATGCCCAGGGCTGCAAAAGTGCTGGTCTCCTCGGCACTGTACCTGGCCAGCCAGCCCACTGCGCTGTTCATGAGCTTTCGCAGCACCACGTAAACAAGGATAAGCATGACAATTGACAGCAGGATTTTTGCAGCTGCCGAAAAAAGGCTGAACTCAGCAGGGTTTGCCATCCCGGAAAAGAAGGTTAGGGCGAAGACCGCGAACAGGTCCTCTATCACAAGGACAGCCACCAGCAGGGGGAGCTCCTCCCTTTTATACAGGCCCTTCTGCTCAAGTATCTTGACCACGATGACAGTGCTCGTAATGGACAGGATGATTCCTGCGTATAGTGATGGAATCAGCCCTAATCCGAGCAGGATGCCTGCAAAATAGCCTGCGGCGAACACAATCCCGAGCTTGGCCGTGGCAATGGAGACAGCCGCCAGGCCCTTGTTGAAAAGGCTGCCAAGGCTGAACTCGAGCCCTATGGTAAAAAGCAGAAGTACAGCTCCCACTTCGATGGAGGTCTCCAAAAGTGAAACGTCTTTGATTATCCCCAGGTTGGCCGGGCCTACAGCCGCGCCAATGACAAGCAGGCCAAGCATTGAGGGCTGCATCAGGCGAACAGCCAAAACCCCTCCTATCACGCTGAATAAAAGGATGAGCAGGATGTCTGCCTGGATTGCCATAGTTGCGGGCGGAGAGGCGCAACTATAAAAAACTAATTCAGCGCCTTCTTCGACTTCCAGAAGAAGAAGCCAACCACTCCGAATGTGACAACAGGCGAAGCCCAGCTTGGGATGTGCATGCCAAAGCTGTCCAGCACCATTATCATGCCGAGGAACAGGATGGAGTACATTGCGCCGTTCTTCAGGTAGCGGAACTTTTTGATGCGGTCAATGTTGCTGATTGTCATCTGCCTGAGGACCAGTGCTCCAAGTCCGTTTCCAAGGAGAATCAGGGGCACTGCAAGGGTGAAGGCAAATGCGCCGAGCACGCCGTCAATTGAGAATGTCGCGTCTATTACCTCCAGGTACATTATCTTGGCAATGTCAGACCTTCCGCCCTCAAGAAGCCGCTGCTCCTCCAGCTCGGCATTCTGCTTGAAGCCGTGGGTTATGAAGAAAGTCGTTGAGCCTACAACGGCAGCAAAGGCCATGAAGGGATTCACCGCAAGGGCGAACCAGACAAGGGCAGCCACAAAGACCGAGGCAATCGCGTAAAACCAGACTCCCTGCGAGCGGAAGAACCTCTCAGTCGGAAGCCCATAGTGCTTTTCTTCCAGGAAAAGCCAGTGGAAGAATAGGAGTATGAGGAAGGTGCCGCCTGCTATAAGGAGGAGCGGCGCAGCGGATTCGATGGCTTCAATTACCTTTGGGTCGTTGCTGAAGGTTGCAGTGAACGCCCCCACAGGACCGAGCGACGGCGCAGATGCCCAGACAATGAGCCATGGAAGCAGCCCCCTGATTACGAAAACGGCAAACAGAAGCCCCCACAGGAGGAACCATCGCCTGGCCTTTTCGCGCATGGTTGAAAGGACCTCGGCGTTTATGATTGCGTTGTCTATGCTGCTTATAATCTCAAACAGCGCAAGGCCAAGGACTGTCAGGAACAGTAACGCTATGTCCGCTGCCATGAAGGGGGCTGGCAGCCGGATTAGTTAATAAAGGTTTGCTGGCCACGGCATTGTCAATTCCCAGGGACGAATTTTTCAGCGCTATTTGCCCAGGTACACGACATTGGCTTCTGATTTGAAGTCGCTGTCCCCTGTTACAACTGTTGCCTTATGCTCCAAGGCAGTTGCCAGGACTATTGAATCTCCGAGCCCCCATTTTTTCTGGTGCTTAATCTTGGCCGCCTCAACTGCAATTCGCGCACCCACAGGAACCATAAACGAAACATCCAGCATGTAGGAAGCCGCATCTTCAGCCTGGCTTAAACCCTGCTTTGCCAGCAGGTGCCTGAAGACCTCTGCAATATTGATGGAACTGACAATAACCTTTTCATTGCCAAAGTATTTTTCCATTGAGCGGCCAACGTCTGAACCGTTGAAATATTCTATCCACCCCCACGAGTCAATCAAAACGGTCAATTT
>CAZDCW010000024.1:1315-4553 GCA_964504135.1 uncultured Methanosarcinales archaeon | reverse complement strand
CCTCTCAAAAGAGCCAATGCCCCGGAATTTTCCAAAGTAAGACTTCTTCGGCCTTTTTGCTTTTGAAATAAGCCCCCTAATCGTTTCATCAAGTGACTCTGCCTTAAGCTCTTCCTTTATGCTCCTGAGCATGTCCAAAGTTTCCTCCCTAACAGCTATTGTAGTGGGCACATATATCACCATATGCTATAGTAATATAACTTATATTTAAAGCTTTTCAATCAAAAAATCTTCTCAAAGAATCCCTTTCTGTCCTCTTTCTCAAGCTCCCTGAGCAGTTCCCTCTGCCTCTTGGAAAGGTGAGTCGGCACAATTACCTTAACCTTCACTTTCTGGTCGCCTTTCCTTCCGGTCTCAAGGTCTGGCAGCCCTTTGCCGCGCATTCTGAATATTGTTCCTGGCTGTGTGCCTGCAGGGATTGTCAGTACCGCTGTTTGTCCTGCCAGCGTTGGAACCTCAATGTCAGCCCCCAGTGCAGCCTGGGAAAAGGTTACAGGAACCTCTATCCGAAGGTCTGTGCCTGCCCTTTCAAAAACCTTGTGGGGAAGCACATGCACAAGGATGTAAAGGTTTCCTGTTGTATGGGCCAGGCGCAGCCTGCTGCCGTCTTCGATTCCTGCGGGAATTCTTACTTCAATATCCTTGGATGCTTTGACTGTTCCAGCGCCCCTGCACTCCTTGCATGGGTTTGCTACTACAGTTCCCCTGCCTCTGCACTTGCCGCAGGTGGTTGTGGTTGTGAATGTCCCGAACGCAATCCTTTGTGTGCGCCTGTGGAACCCTGTTCCGTTGCAGTCCCCGCATTTCTTTAGGTCTGACTTTGTTTCTGCGCCTGAGCCTGCGCATTTTGGGCATCGATCTGCCCTTTCAACCTTTATGTTCCTGACTGCTCCTGAATCCACTTCCTCGAGGGTGACTTCCACGTCATGCCTGATGTCAGGCCTGGCCCGCTCCCTTGGCGAGCCGAAGAACTGGTCGAATACGTCCCCAAAGTCAAACCCGAAGTCGCCGCCGCTGAAGTCTGAGAACCCGAACCCGCCCTCGCCTGCCGCGTAGCCCTCTGCTGCGGTTCCAAAGCGGTCGTAGGCAGCGCGTTTCTTGTCGTCAGAGAGGACAGCCGCGGCTTCGCTGAGTTCCTTGAACTTCTCAGCAGCCCCCGGGCTTTTGTTTAGGTCAGGGTGGTATTTTTTTGCCAGCGCCCTGTAGGCCTTTTTGATGTCGTCCTTTGAGGCGTTCTTGTCCACGCCGAGAATCCTGTAGTAGTCCTTGGCCATGGCGCACTACTTCTTTATCCTTGCGTCAAGCTTCTTCAGGAGGCCAGCCACGTGCTCGTCAGCCTTCAGCACTGTGGACGCTATTGACTTTGACTCCTGTGTCGTTTCCTTTTTCATCTCTGTAATGAGCTCCTGCTCCCTGCGTTCAAAGTAGTGAGCGCCGACCATTGTGAGGGAGTAAAGGGCTATTGCCACCCCGGCAATGGCGAAAAGGGCTGTAAAAACCCTTGTAAAGTCTGTAGTCGGGTGGATGTCCCCGTAGCCGATTGTTGTTAGCGTTACGCTGGTGAAATAGAAGGCTTGCGCCCACGTCCATCCTTCTGCAAAATGGTAGAAGGTTGTGCCGAATACAAGCAGAAGGAGTAAGGTTGTTATTGCAATCCTTAGCCTTCCGTTGGAGTTACTGCTCATCTTTCACCTTGTATTCTGCGTCAACTGAGTCGTCCTTTTTATCTGTTTCGGTGCCTCCTCCTTTTGCCTTTTGATAAAGCTCTGCGCCGGCTTCCTGCATTATCCGGCTTAGTTCTTCCGTTTTTGCCTTGATTGCTGCAAGGTCCTTGTCAGGCTTCTGGAGCAGTCCTTTCAGCTCTTCCTTCAGAGTCTTTATTGCTTCAATTTTTTCTGCTGAAACTTTGCCTTCCAGCTCTCCGGCCAGCTTCTCAGCAGAATAGGCGAGGGCGTCTGCCTCGTTGACCTGCTCTGCCTGCTGCCTTCTCTGCTGGTCAGCCTCTGCGAACTCCTCAGCGGACTTTCTCATCCGCTCAATCTCTGCTTCGCTGAGCTTGTGCTCGGCAGTTATCCTGATTGACTGCTCCCTGCCGGTGCCGAGGTCTTTTGCCGCGACATGGACTATGCCGTTGGCGTCTATGTCAAATGTGACCTCAATCTGGGGTATTCCTCTTGGCGCAGGCGGAATTCCAACCAGGTCAAACTGGCCCAGCAATTTATTGTCAGCAGCCATGGCTCTTTCGCCCTGGGACACCTTGATTGTGACCGCGGTCTGGCTGTCAGCGGCTGTGCTGAACACCTGGCTTTTCTTTGTTGGGATGGTCGTGTTGCGCTCTATGAGCTTTGTGAAGACCCCGCCCAGGGTTTCAATTCCCAGCGAAAGGGGTGTTACATCAAGCAGGAGCACATCCTTGACCTCTCCTGCGAGTATGCCTCCCTGGACTGCTGCGCCCATTGCGACGCATTCCATCGGGTCTATGCCGCGCTCAACCTTCTTTCCTGCCACGCCGTCCACGAACTTCTGGACGTGGGGAATCCTTGTAGGCCCTCCTACCAGTATTATCTTGTCTATCTGCGCTGCAGTAAGCTTTGCGTCCGCAAGGGCCTGCTCCATCGGGTGCCTGCACCTCTCGACTATGGGCGCGATTAGGCTTTCGAATTTTGCCCTTGTCAGCTTGTGGATGAAATGCTTCGGCCCGTCCTTGGTGGCGGTGATGAAGGGAAGGTTTATTTCAGTGTCCAGGGTTGTTGAGAGCTCTATCTTGGCCTTTTCAGCAGCCTCTATAAGGCGCTGCATTGCGACCTTGTCCTTTGAAAGGTCAATTCCCTCAGAGCCCTTGAATTCCTTTATGAGGAAATCAACAAGGGCCTTGTCCATGTCAGTTCCTCCAAGCTGCGTGTCGCCGCTTGTGGACTTTACCTCAAACACGCCCTCATCGCCCATTTCCATTATTGTCACGTCCAGGGTGCCGCCGCCGAGGTCAAAGACCAGGACTATCTGCGATTTCCCTGCCTTGTCAATTCCATATGCGAATGCAGCGGCAGTCGGCTCATTTACAAGCCTTACAACCTCAAGGCCTGCAATCGCCCCTGCATCTTTCGTGGCCTGCCTCTGGTTGTCGTCAAAATAGGCCGGGACTGTTATCACTGCCTTGCTTATTTTTTCGCCAAGGAACTCTTCAGCGTCCTTTTTTATCTTCTGGAGGATGAATGCTGAAATCTGCTGCGGCGTGTAT
>CAZDCW010000024.1:0-1269 GCA_964504135.1 uncultured Methanosarcinales archaeon | reverse complement strand
GGGTTGCTGACAGCCTGCCTTCTCGCTGGCTCGCCTACAAGAACCTGGCCGTCCTTTGTGAAGGCAACCACAGACGGGAATGCCTTTCCATACTGGGTTACGCCCTCGGCAGAGGGAATTATCTTGGGCTTTCCAGCCTCAAGGAAAGCTGCTGCTGAGTTACTGGTCCCCAGGTCTATGCCTAAAATCTTAGCCATTTAATCACCATCCGATTTTCCAACCTTTACTTTGCTGTGCCTTATCACAGCCCCCTTCACCATGTATCCTGCCTGAAGCTCTTCAAGCACAATATTGTCCTGTTCGCTCTTCTCAATCATCAAGACCTCATGCTTATACGGGTCAAACTGCTTTCCCACTGACTCAATCCTTCTGAGCCCATGGGCTTCCAGTGCTGATAATAATTGCCTGTAAATCCCTTTCAACCCTTCATCAGGATTGTTTTTTGTCGCTGCCTCAAAGCTGTCAAGGACAGGAAGCATGCCTGCGATGAATTCAGCTTCTGCAAAGGCATTCCATTCAGCCCTTTCCTTTTCATATCGCTTCTTGTAGTTCTCAAAGTCAGCCTGCATCCTCATGGCTAACTCCTTGTAGTAGGCTGCCTGGCCATCAGGTTCACACTGGCATTCACAGGCTTCAGGCTCATTCTGATTCTGCCGCGCCTTTTCCTGGTTTGCCCTGCTCATTCAATCCTCAGCTTGGTTCCCTTCACGCCCTTGCCGGCTTTTGGGACTTCAATCCTGAGCAGGCCGTTCTGGAAGGTTGCCTTTGCCTGTTCAGGCTTTACCTCAGCAGGAAGCGGAACAGCCCTGTAAAACTGCCTGCTCATCCTCGCATATGAATAGCGGCCTTCCTCCTTTGACTCCTTCTCCTGCCTGCTCTGGACCTTGACTTCTACATGCCTGTCGGTCACAGTGACATCAATCTCATCTTTGTTAACTCCAGGAAGCTCAAATGAAGCGATTACAGAGCTTTCTGTTTCCATGACATCTGGGCCATTCACGCCAACCACCTCATCTTGTCGAGTTTAGCTCGACTATGTTGGTCTGGGATAATTAGGTTGTATTTAAAGCTATTGTTTCCTGTTTAGTAAACGTCACCTATAACTTAAGGGGTTGATTTTTCAGAGCTGGGCAAGGCTGAGGCATCCCACAGCCGAAACCCTCGAAAAATAAATTTGGGTGGAGAAACCTGCAAGGTTTCGGAACCGTTAAATTCCTGTTAAATCCTGCCGACTACGAAGTGGGAGGTACGAGGAGCGTAGCGACGAAG
>CAZDCW010000023.1:0-22861 GCA_964504135.1 uncultured Methanosarcinales archaeon | reverse complement strand
TCAAAAACACATGAGGACTGCTCCTTTATAAATCACTCATTTTTGAGAATGTGCCGCACTTGCAATAAGTATTTAAACCAAGGAGTAATGACATTTGTTTAAGGTGATGAGAATGCCGGAAACCATAACCATTCCGAAGAAGGAATATGAAGAGCTGATTAGGTCCAGGCATGTTAAAACCAATGGCAGGTTCAATTTTGATGAAGTCTTCGGTATTGGAACTGGAAAGCTAAAGGCGCAGGAAGTCAAGAATATGCTTAGGGAAGAATGGTAATTTTTTTGGATACTTACGCCATGGTAGAAATTTTTGAGGGCAACAAAAATTACCTGACCTACAGGACAGCAAACATCGACATAACCCGCTTCAACCTCTTTGAATTCTATTATGTGATATTGTCGAAATACGGCAAAGAGAAAGCAGATAGGGTATTCAGGAACTACCGGAATGTATCCAAGGAAGTCAGCGACGATATTCTGAAATCGGCGGCCGAATTCAAATTGGAGCATAAGAAAAAGAGATTTAGCTTCACGGACTGCATCGGGTATAAGTATGCTGAGTCAATCGGTGCAAAGTTCCTAACCGGGGATTATTTGTTTAAAGGCTTCCCGAATGTTGAGTTTGTTCAATAATTCAAGCCTGCAACCCCTGGCAGGCAGACTGGGGACAGATCGGCATGGGGCCTGGCTGGAAGGCCGATGCGCAAAGCCCTGTTAGGCGCCCGGCCAGGGCCAAATCCTGCCTGGCCACGCTGCGCAAAGCGCTCATAATCACGCCCGCTTTTTTCAAGCCGGTTTCTGAATTATCCTAGGCTTTTTCCGCTGCGGAATGCGGGGCGTGGAAGCGTCAACCAAAAGCTTTATATAGTATGTATACAATACATAATGTATGGGAAACATACAGTTCATCGACAGAGTCAAGGAACTTGCATTACTGGAAAGCTTGGGAAGCAGGGACTTCTTCATGGTAATAAGGGGCAGGAGAAGGATAGGAAAAACAACCCTTGCAAGAAAAGCATTCCCTGACGCCGCCTATATGTTTGTGTGGCCCAACAAATCATATGCGTGGGTTGTAGATGAAATCTGCACAGAGCACAGCCTTCCCAAGTTCTCAAACATTGTTGATGTGATGCGCTACCTGCTTGAAAGGGGCGACATAGTAATCATTGATGAATTCCAGAATTTCCTGAGCATTGACAAGTCGGTTTTCGGGGAGATGCAAAAGCTGATAGACGAGAGGAAAATGAAAAAGCAGGCAGTAAGAATTATAGCAAGCGGCTCAAGTTATTCCCTGATAAACAGGTTATTCAATACGGAAGCGTCGCCGCTCTACGGAAGAAGAACACATGAAATGGTGCTTCAGGAACTTCCTGGGGAAGACCTGTTTCTTTCTCTCAATACAGGAATGGAGGAATTCGTGAAAGTGTGGTCTGTCTTTGGAGGCGTGCCATATTATTATGCCATAACAGAGCTTCATGCCCCAATTGAGAAAATAATAGCTGAAATGATTGAAAAAAGGGATTCCATGCTTCTGGACGAAGGCAAAGTAATCTTGTCCGTGGAGTTCGGGAGGGAGTCGAAAACATACAGCACTATCCTGACGGCTATAGCAGAGGGCAGAACAAGGCTGGGAGAAATATCCTCATTATTCTCAGGCAAAAAGGGAGAAACCATGAAATACCTGGACCTCCTTAGAAGGGAATTCGGCCTTATAAGGAGGGTAACGCCGATACTGTCTGACCCTAGGAAGTCCAGGGAAGGGGTTTATGAAATAAATGATAACTTTCTTTCATTTTGGTTCTATTTTATAGACAAGCAGAGGGCTTACATTGAGCAGGAAAGGTTTGGCGAGGTAATATCATTTTTTAAGGAGAATTTCCCCGCTTATGTAGGAAAAAAGTTTGAAAAGTTTGTGGCTTATCTCATAAGGAATAAAATAGTGTTTTCTGATTTCGCATTTGAAAAGGCAGGAAGGCAGTGGGGAAGGATACCCGATAGCTTCAAGCCGGAATCGGGAGGCAACCAGTATGAAATAGACCTGCTGGCCCTGAACGAAAAGACAAAGGAAATCCTTTTCTGCGAGTGCAAATGGAAGGATAAAGTGAATGCCAAAAAAGTCGCGATGGAACTTGACGGAAAATCAAAATTCGTGAACTGGAGTGCAGGCAACAGGAAGGAAATGTTTGCGATTTTCGCAAAGTCATTCGGAACAAAAATCTCTGAATTCGAAGGCAAGACTGTCAGATGCTTGGACTTGAAAGATTTGGAAAGAATTGTGCAGAATTCAAAATAATAATCCTGGCAAAGGAAAAGAGGGGCTTAAGTGAACCTGCCAGATGCGGCTTCAGGGGCTGGAGCGCCTGCGCTTTTTTCGGCAATCCTTCGGTTTTGCAGCTTTTCTCCGGAAGACTTTGGCGCAGGCGAAAAGCTTAAATACTAAATGTTCAGTACACTATACAAAAAGGCATATATTTGTTCATTGAGGTGAACTATGTGATAGAGCATAAGAGAATCATTGTTCAGTGGAAGGAATTTAAGCTTCCTGCTTTTTTGCCAAGGCTGGTTAAAATTGACCTGGGAATCGATTTTATCATAGCTATAACAGGGCCGAGAAGGGCGGGAAAAACATACCTTTGTTTCCAGCTAATAGACGGGCTTCTTAAGGAAGGCATATCAAAGGAGAACGTACTTTACATAAATTTTGAAGATGAGAAGCTTCTCGGGGCAGAGGCCGGGGATTTAGAGCTTCTCATGGACGCATTTTATGAAGTGTCTGATGTCAGGAAAAGCCAGAAAATTTACCTTTTTCTTGATGAAATACAGAATGTAAAAAACTGGGACGTATGGGTAAGGAGGATGCATGACTCCTACAAAAATATGCAGTTGACGATTACTGGCTCTTCCTCAAAGCTGTTGAGCAGCGAAATTTCCACCAGGCTTCGCGGCAGGGTTCTTAACAGGGAAATATTCCCTTTAAGTTTCAGGGAATTCCTGGCATGGAAGAATATTTCATATGATCTGAGAACTGTTTCTTACAGCAAGGAGCGGTTTGAGGTAAAAAAGCATTTTGCCGATTTTTTGATAAATGGAGGCTATCCTTCAATTACAGCCCAGAATGTCCCAAAAGAAAGCGTTCTTCAGGGGTATTACGAATCCATGATATTCAAGGATGTTGTAGAGAGATACAATATCAAGGAAGTAAAAAAACTAAAGGTTCTTGCCGCCCTTCTCTTTGAATCGGTCTCCAAGGAAATAACTTACAACAGCCTGGCCAACAGGCTAAAATCGCTGGGATTTGGCGTTAGCAAGAATACGATTATAGAATACCTGTCCCATTTCGAGGACGCTTATTTATTCTTCCAAAACCTGAAATATGAATACTCCCTCACAAAGCAGATTGGCTCCATAAAAAAGGTCTATTGCATTGACAATGGCCTTGTAAACGCGGTAAGTTTCAGATTTTCTGAAGATAAGGGCAGGTTAATGGAGAATCTCGTGTTTGTTGAGTTAAGAAGAAGGGGCAAGAAGGTTTATTACAACAAGGACAAATCCGAGTGTGATTTCCTTGTATGCGAAAAAAACAGGGTTGCTGGTGCGCTGCAAGTTACAAATGTATTAAATGATGAAAACGAAACCCGTGAGATAAACGGCCTCCTTGCGGCAATGGAAAAATATAATCTTGGGGAAGGAACAGTTCTTGCCTATGACCAGGAAGACGCCAGAACGGTAGGAAGCAAGTCAATTAAGGTTGTCCCAATCTGGAAATGGCTCCTGCTAAATGGAGCTTAATTGCTTGTTCAGCGTCCTTGACCACAGAAGCAGAGTATATGAAAGGTAAATCAGGCAATTGCTTTCCGCTGCAACCCCAGCATTTGGGCCCAGGCGGCTCGCCAGGCTGGAAGGCTTATGCCCAAGCCAATGCTAAAGGCCAGCTGCGGAACGGAGCCAAAGCCTGCAATGCTGCGCCAACTGCTCATAATCCCGCTTTTGTCAGGCCTGTTTCTGAAATATCCGGGACTTTTTCAGCGCAGAACCCGCGAGGTAATGTTAATGGATGAGGTTGTGAGGCCAGACTATTTTGACTAAAAGGCAACTCTACTTTAACTTTAGCAGGGTTAAAATTGAACTGGATGTTAATATTAGTAAAGTTTACGGGCAGAATAGGACGTGCACTTTGAGGGGAAACTCGCATCGTATCATTTAAATAGCCGGGATTAAAAGGAGCAGGGTATGAACCGCAAAGGCCAATACTACATGCTTTTAGCCCTGCTGCTGATAGTCTATCTTGTTGCCTCCAGGATTTCCGAGGCAAAGACGCCTACGCCGCCAAACAGCTTCAGGCAGCTTTATGAAAACTACATGACTGAAAGCGTGAAGGTCATGAACTCAGGCATATATGACGGCAACCTCACAGCAAGGTTCAGCAACTTCACAACCGCCTTCCTGGAGTACAGCCGGTCAAGGAGCCCGGAGTTCACCCTTGTGTACCTGCTTGCTGACCGGGAGCTTGTGACAGTGGATAACAGGCTGAAGGAAACAGTCAATGTGTCAACCTCAACCCAGAGCTTCCTGGTTGTGCCAGGTAACTCCACGACTGTCAGCAACCCGCAGAATTTGACAATTTACCTTGCAGGGGCGCCATATCAGTTCAGCTTCAACGAGACAACAGAGCTTAAGGTGATTTTCAAGAAGCAGGAGAAGAAAGAAGTTCTGGTGCACGTTGAGAGCAGTTGACCTGTCTGGGAAGGGCCATATCCGTGTTGCAACAAAGGACTAAAGCTCCACTCACTCCCCAACGGCATTTCTGACAGTGCCGTATTGCCTGGATTTTCTTTCAAATTCCTCAGGGGTAAAGCATACTGCGTCAATATCAACAGCCTCATCCCAATACCCGTAGATGCCTGCCGGCCGCTCTACAAAGCGAACGCCTGAAAACTTCCGGCTCACAATAATAAAGTCAAAGTCGCTCTTCTTGAAATTATTGCCCCTTGCCCTGCTGCCAAAGAGAAGCACTCTTGCAGGGGCATACGCCTTCTTAATCCTCATTGCAAACCTGCCGGCTATTCTAGATGTTTCGCTATCCATTTGTCTGGTAAACTGCGGGTAAAAGCGTGAAATAAGCCACGCAGTTTACCATATTTACAAAACAGGGATATTTAAATACTTAGTGGTTCTAAATACAGGCATGGGCGTAATAACTGTCAGCATGGACGATGAAACAGAAGCCAGATTCAGGAAAAGGGCTGTGGAAAAGCTGTCCAAAAAAAAGGGCTATCTTGGAGAGGCCATAACTGAAGCTGTCAACAAGTGGCTGGAGGAGGAGGAAGGAAAGGCCGCCACTGATGAGTTGATGAGGATTATGGACAAGGGTTTCCACATGGGCAGGAAGCTTTACACCAAGCGGGAAGACCTGTATGACAGACACACCCGTGCTTATTGACACGAATGTCCTCGTTTATGCCTTTGACAATACTGAAAAGTCCAAAAATGCAGCTGCGAAGCGCATTATCCTAAGCATGATTAACAGCAACCAGAAGATGGCTGTCTCAACGCAGGTCCTGAATGAGTTCTGCCATGTCGCCTCGAGTAAGATTGGCGAGCCTCTGTCCATTGATACGATTAAGCCAGTAATCTCAAACATGCTAAAGTCATCGGCCTCTCGGTTAACAGGGATACGATTTTACGCGCCCTTGACTTGAATAGGACAGGGACTTCTTACTGGGATTGCCTGATTGCCGCAACAATGCTTCAGCATGGAATCAAAACAATCTACACAGAGGACATGAAGGGTTTTTCAGGGTTCCCTGGCATGGAGGCAGTGAATCCCTTTGCAGGGCAATAAGAAGCTTTATATCCAACCATTCCAAAAGCATTCAACAAAGAGGCTAAAGTGGGAAAAAAGGGAGTGGCAGTCTGGCTGTCCTGGGTATTGGCTGTAGGGCTGGCTGTTGTCCTTGGCATGTTTGTCCTGAACTGGAGCAGGGGACTGGTTACAGCGCAGAAGGAGGACCTTGTTGAAAGGGCAGACCTTGCAGAGCTTTGCAGGGACATTGCGTTCAGGATAGATGATAGCTGCCAGAATACGCAAACTTTAAATATGAACATCACGAATAACAACAATCTGAAAATAGACAGCTTCATAGTTCGTATAATTGACATATATGGGTTGCCGCAGCTCAGGGATGCCAACGTCACCCTGAAGCCAGGTGACGCCAAGCAGATAAAGGTGGTCAAGCAGGGCATCATAAAGCACGTTGAGATAATACCCGCCGTGTTCAGCGGCGACAAGCGGCTGGCGTGCCAGTCCAGGAAGGTAACAAGCGAGACAGTAAGAATATGCTAAAAGAGGTGAAAAATGGCTAAAGCAAGCCAGAAGAAGGACATCCTTATAAGCCTGGAGATTGAGCGGTCAAAGATAAACCGCGAGAAGAGCGTGCTGGTCCTTGACAAGGCGCTGCTGCTTTATTTCTCATTCCTGTTCGTAGGCGTCATAGGCTTCATAAACGGCTATGTAAAAGTGCAGACCCTCAACCTCCTGATATTCATGAGCTTTGGAGTGCTGGTTGTTGGCATCGCGCCTTACTGGATTACGATGAGAAGGGAGGAGAGGAAGATAGATGGGCTCATAAAGGGCATGACGAAGGGCAGAGGTGTCAGAAATGCGTAGACTTTCAAAAAGGGGCGTGTCGCCGCTCATCGCAACAGTCCTGCTCATAGCCTTCGCGGTCGCGTTGGGCGCAGTGGTCATGAACTGGGGAAGAACCTATACTGAGCAGACAGCAGACAATGTCAAGAAGAAGTCAGACGTGGACGTGAAATGCAGCCTGGACGTAAAATTGAAGCTCCTTGAGCTGCAAAGCAAGCCGCAGCTCTGCTACGGCGAATGGGGTGCGGACAGCTACATTAACGTGACGCTGCTGAACGACGGGACAAAAAGGATAGACAGCGTAAGGGTGACTGTCTTTGGGGACAAGGGAATAGCAGGGAACGAGAGCATATCAAACTCGTCAATATCAATCGCTGGAGGGGTCAAGCTGAGCGTAGGGTACGGCTATGCAGGCACTGGTCCGGTTAAGAAGGTCAGGATAGTGCCTGTTGTTGAAATCAGCGGGGTAAGCACTGCATGCTCTGGCTCGGGCTCAGTCCTTGAGAAGGACGTTGCCGACATAGTCGCCTGCAACTCCAGCTGAAAATGCACAAGGCAATCACCATTTTTTTGTTTTTAGTCACCTTCATGATTGCCGGATACATATTCACGCAGGGAGTAAAGATATACAAGGGGGGCAGGCTTGCTGCCGAAAGCCAGACACAGCCTGCAATAGACTGCATCGGCTATGTGTATGGCGTGTCAGGGATTAAGCAGCAGGATGGACTGGCATTCAGGTTTGAGAACAGGCAATACAGCGACAAGGACGTTTCAAAGGTCACTGTAAGGACAGACACCAACCAGACAGCGGCTTTCGAGCGGCCAATCCCGCGGGGAAGCTCCGCAGACATAACCACAGAGCTCAAGGCGCAGACAAACTTCACAGTGTACCCCGATGCCTGTGCAGTCTACGCCAAGACCTGCTTCCTGGATGGAAGGGAGTGCATAGGATATGAGCCGCCATCGCTCGACTAAAAAAGGGCAAATATGGATATCAGTAGTGCTTTACGTACTCCTGGTGATAACCCTCATCCTGCTTGTCCTTGAGGCAGGGCTCCCCCTCCTGAACCGCGCAAGGGACAAGAGCACATTTACCCGGGTAAAGGATACCATGGCGTCATTGGACCAGCATGTGTCAGAAATATCATCAGAAGGCCAGGGCTCACAGAGGGTTATACCTCTTGACGTGCCTGACGGCGAAGTTGAGGTTGCGGACAACAAGCTTAGGTGGAAGCTGGAGACAGACTCAAAGCTCCTTGAGCCCCAGTCAAGGATTGACCAGGGCAATATCGTGGTAAGCGCAGATGTTGACGTTACAGCAAGGGAATACCCCTCCTCATACATCATAGAAAACTCGATAATCCTTATGAACATCACAAGATACGGCTCAGAGGACAACTGGACAAGCGTGAACACCAGCACGCTGATAAACTATGTAAAAAACAAGGAAAAAGGCTCAACAGCCGGGGGGACATTCAAATTCCTCCTCCAGAACAATGAAAGCTCAACAAACGGAACAGGATACACGAAACTCCAGGAGAAGGGCAGCAGCCTGACCTCTGCAAAGATAACAACGCATGTGAACTCAACCGCCTACGAGTATGACCTAAAGATAACCCTTGACAGCAAGGCAGACTTCTTCAGGGCAAGCATAGAGAACTTCAGGGTGAAGTGATGGCAAAGCGCGCAGTCCAACGGCTGAGGAAACAGCGGCTCAGGGCTCCTGCAAAGCCTGAAGCAGCTGTTCAGCAGGGGCAGATAAATGAGGGGCTTGGGCAACAGGTTCAGGCAGCGCCAGAGCCTTCAGAGCCGTCGCCAGGCATGCCTGAAAAAGGGGAAGAGATGCCACCCTTCGCCATAGACCTCAGGCCAAGGCTGTTCACGCTGCCTGACATCAAGTACAAGACGCAGATAGACATCCGGTACCCGCTTATGCCGCCCTACGCCTTTGCCCACATTTACTGGGATGATGAAAAGAAGGAGCTGATGTACGATGTTGAGGAATACCAGCTGACAGATGAGGAGCTGGAGCTGCTGAAGCTAATCCAGCTAGGCCTGGAGGAAATGATAAACATAAGCTTTGCCCATGCGACCAAGTCAAACGTCCTGATAAAGTACCTGGAGAAGAACGTGCAGTCAATCCTGCTGGAGCTCGGGGCCAAGGTGTCAAGGAAATCCTACCTCAAGATAATGTACTACCTCTACCGCGACTTTGTAGGCCTGAATGAAATTGAGCCGATGCTCAACGACTACTACATAGAGGACATAGAATGCAACGGCGTTGGAAGCCCTGTATACATAGTCCACAGGCGCTACCAGAACCTTCGGACCAACATCAGCTTCCAGGAGCCAGGAAAGCTGGTTGACTTTGTGGAAAAGCTGGCGCAGAAGACAGGAAGGTATGTAAGCTTCGCAAAGCCGCTGCTGGATGGCACTCTTCCGGACGGGTCCAGAGTTAACGCCACCTATACAAGCGACGTTACAACGCACGGCCCCACTTTCACGATAAGGAAGTTCACCAGGGAGCCGCTGACGCCAATACACATGATGGGCTATGAGACGGCCAACGCTGAATTATTCGCGTACTTCTGGCTTGCAGTGGAGCACAAGTTCAACATAATGATAATTGGCGAGACCGCCTCGGGAAAGACGACGATGCTCAACGCAGTGCTGCAGTTCATACCCTCAGAGGCGAGGATAGTCTCAATTGAGGATACCCGGGAGTTGAGCATAGCCCACGAAAACTGGATACCGTCAGTCTCAAGGACTGGCTTCGGAATCCCCAACCTCCTTGGCAGGCAGTACGGGGAAGTCACGCTGTTCGATTTGCTGAAGGAGACGTTCAGGCAGAACCCCGACTATGTGGTTGTTGGGGAAGTCAGGGGCAAGGAAACTTACGTGCTTTTTCAGGGCATGGCGTCCATACCTGGCTATGAAAAGGTCATGGTGATAAAGGATGGAAAGCCTAAGATGATCGAAATAGAAAAAATCGAGGATGTGGAAAACTGCTTTACTGTAGCCTTTGACAAAAAGGCCTGCAAGCCAGTGGTAATGCCTATAGCCGCGCATATAAGGCATCCTGCAAGAAAAGAGCTGATGAAGATAAAGACAAGGACAGGCAGGGAAATAACCTGCACCCCCGACCATTCCCTTTTCACCATTGAAGAAGGCCTAATGAAAGAGGTCGCTGCATCAAAAATTACCCCGGGAAGCAGGCTGGCGGTGGCTGCAAGAATTCCCTGCGGGTATGCTGACATAAAGACGATTAACCTGCTTGATGTTTTGCCTGAATTAAGAGTCTACGAGCCGGAACTTGTAAAAGAGTCGGCACACTCATTGGGGTACTATGACGCGGGAACTGTTTGCCAGGTATCCTCAATAACAGACTACTATTCAAACATTAAAAAATCAAACCCTGCCTCGATGGTTCAGGATCGGTTTTTCAACCTGATGGAAGAAGCGGGAATTGATGTAAACAGGAAGAATTTGCGTGTTAAGATGCTTAGAAAGAGCAGACCAATTCGGGCCGAAATAGCAGTATCGGATGACTTCCTGAGGCTTCTTGGCTATTACATTTCAGAAGGCTCCATAAACTCCTCGGGAAAGAACAGTTCGTTCTCGCTTTACAACAAGAATCCTGCTGTGCTTCAGGACATGGAAGACTGCATTGCCCAAGTAACCTCTATAACGCCCAGGAAAAGGGAAACTCACGGATTCGGAACTGCAACAGAACTTTCCGTAGGGAACAAAATTTACGCTGACCTGCTGCAAACGCTTTGCGGAAGATCCAAAGAAAAGAATATCCCGGACTTCATCTTCGGGCTTTCCAGGGAAAGAATAGGGCAATTCCTTTCAGGGATGTTCACCGGAGACGGGTACGCGGTGAGGAAGTGCATTGGCTATACTACATCAAACAAAGAGATGGCCCTCAAACTGCAGCAGTTGCTTCTTGTCTACGGCGTGGTTGGCAGGCTGAAGAAGGGGACCACAAGGCAGGGGAGGCCAATTTATGAGGTGGTGGTTTACAGGGAACAGGATAAGCAGGAGCTTCTGAAGTATATCAGGCTGATAGGACGCAGGCCCTTTGCAGGAAAAAAATGGCTGAAGGAGAAGAACAGGCATCGTGACGTTTACATTGACGAGGTTAAACAGGTCGAAAAGGTTCAACTGGAAAATGCTATTCCGGTTTACGACCTGTCAGTTCCAGGCCCGGAAAACTTCCTAAGCGCTTCGGGAATAATCCTGCATAATTCCGGTCATCCTTCGCTTTCAACCTTCCACGCGGCATCGGTTGAAACCGTCCTCAGAAGGCTGGAAACTCCGCCGATAAACCTGCCTGCATCACTCGTTGACTCCCTGGACATCATTTGCAGCGTAATCCACATCAAGGACCAGAAGAGGAACACAAGGAAGGTCAAGGACCTCAAGGAGATAATTCAGGTCAAGCAGGCGCTTGGCATCGCCGACACCCGCACCATGTTTGAATGGAACCCTATAACAGATGAGCTGAGTTACAACGGAAACTCGTACGTGCTCGGCTTGGTATGCAGAAAAACAGGAATTCCCATGGCCGAGCTTGAGCGGGAGCTTAAGATAAGGGCCGAGCTGCTCAGAAAGATGAAGGAAAAAGGGATATTGAACCATGAGGACTTCACAAGGATAGTCAACCAGTACTACAAGGACCCTGAGGGGGTAATGAAGGAATACGGAATATCCCAGAAGGTCACCATCAGGCCTGAGGAAGTTAAGGAGAAGGTGAAGGCGTTGCTTCCAAAGGAGGGCATTGCAGCCAGGAGGAAAAAATGACGGTTTTGCACGACAGGCTAAGGCAGCTCAGCGGAATGGTGGAAGCCTATGAAGGCATCGCAAACAGGAGGCCGACAGGCCAGCAGGAGCTTGACACTGCAATCCTGGAAATGAAGGCAATGCGGGAAGCAATACTGTCAGCTCTGATGGAAGCCAAGCGCGAATTGAATGAGCTGCAATTGAACAACAGGGTGTAGGATGCCTGATGCAAAAGAGCTTCTCAGGGAGGCAGCAGAGCTCGCCAGGGAGCTCGAAGTGTACAAGGGCTACAAGGAAAACCTGCTGAGCCACAAGAAAAACCTTTACAGGCAGTACCAGGCCAAAAAGTTCGGATACCTTGAGTACCAGCGAAGGCTCAGGGAGCTTCTGAAAGACAGGGATGAGGAGCAGTGGACTAATTACTACAATTCATACATTTACTGGCTCCTCAAAAGGATTGAATTCCTCCTCTCCGAGACATTTTATCTTGTCCAGAAGGATGACTCCTGCAAAGGGTTAAGGATTGCCAGCCCTGCCGCAAAGGCAAAGCCGACCTTCCAGCTAAGGATTCCAAACCCTGCCAGGCTGCTGCAGCCAAAGGTAAAAGTGTTTGACCTTGACTCTGAGCTGGAAATCATCCAGGCCACGGCCATGCCTGCAAAGCCAGCGCCTTCAAAGCAGGCAACGCAAAAAATAGCGCTTGAGCCAAAGGTGGCAGAGCTGAAGAAAAGGATTGCCAGCTATGAGCAGAAGCCAAGGCAGGCAGCAACACCCGCCATGCCCCAAGCTAAAAGATTCCTTGAAAAATTCCTGGAAGCAGCAAACCAGCCGCTCCAGATACCACGGATACGGCTGCCTTTTGGAAAGCCGAGAATTGCGCCTGAGCCATCTGCAACCGCTGTGAAGCCTGTTTCCAAGCAAGCGGCTCAGCCAACCAAACAGCCAGGTCAGCCAGAGGCGGCTAAACCTGCAGCTCTCACAATAGCAAAGCCCGCAAAGGCCATTCCGGCCAAAGGCCAGGCCAGGCCATCACAAGGCATTTTCACCATGGTTCTTCAACGCTTTAAGCCAAGGCAGCCAGCCCGGCGTGAGGGCCCGCACAGCCACGCAGTCTCATTCATGGAAAGGATGAGAAGGGCAATACAGCCACGGAGAGGCGACATATTCACAGAGGAAATAGTGGGAATGGAAAGGGGAGGAGGCCAGGAAGCCGAGGCCAAGGCAGAAGGAAAGGGAGCTGTGGTTGGCTGGTTTTCAGGGGCAAGAGTCATCAGGGAGGCATTCAGGAAGGAGCTTCTGGGAAGGCTCCAGAGAAAGCGCGGCGGCGTAATAGGAGAAAAGACATCTGTTCCTGCGCAGATGCGAAGGCTGATGGAAATGAGGGAAAGGCTCGCGGCTGAAGAGAAGATAGGCCCGGCAGAGGCGACGCTGCTTGTGAAGGAGGCAAAGCGCATCAAAAAGATACTGGAGGCGCAGAAAAAGCAGGCGTACAAGGGCTCAACAATAGGCATAATAGCCAACATAGCGGTAAAAAGGCTAAGCCTCTACCTGGTGGATAAGTTCCCTGAATTCTTCGGATACCTGTACAACGCCCTGAGGGCGGCAAACATAAGGATACTGAGCAACACCTACGTGAACATAATGCTGCTCTCAACAATAACAGTGGCGCTTGCATCCACAATAATCCTGATGCCTGTCTTCTTCATCCTCAACTACGCCATATATGAGATAGTGTTCCGCGCGCTGCTCTTCGGAGCCCTGGCAGGCGTGATGTGCGCTGCAATGTTCTACGCATACCCGTTCATGCGAATCAAGGAGCGAAGAAGGAGCATAACAACCAACATGCCGTTCGCAATAAACCACATGGCGGCGGTCGCCACATCCGGAGTTCCGCCGTCGGTAATGTTTGAGCTGATATCCGCCTCTGAAGAATACGGTGAGGTGGCTGTTGAGATAAAAAAGATTGTTGACTTCATAAACATATTCGGATACGACCTCCTCACCGCCATGAGGTCGGTTGCAACCACAACCCCAAGCCCTGCGATGAAAGACTTCATGGACGGAATGGTAAGCACCATAGAGACAGGAGGCAACCTTGAAAGCTTCCTCAGGCAGAAGGCTGACGAGGCAACTCTCGTCTACCAGCTTGAAAGGCAGCGGTACAACCAGAGCATCGCAACCTACTCAGACATCTACACAGGACTGCTCATAGCAGCCCCGTTATTCTTCGTGGCAGCCCTGGCGCTCGTGAATATCCTCGGCGGAAAAATAGGCGGGCTGGGCGTGGACGTGATAATGGCCCTGGGCGCATACGTGCTCATACCAGTGCTGAACGCGGCATTCCTCCTCTTCCTCCAGGTAAACCAGCCGGAGGCGTGAGGGGCATCGTCCATAAAAGGAATTAGTAATTTTGTATCTTATCGGTTATATCTATGTCCCCTTTTGGTCTGCATTTAACACTTGATTTTGCGTGGGCTTCAGGGCAATGATGGGCATCATAATCCTGAACATTTTGTTTTAGATCGATTTCGTGCGCCCTTATAATAACTCTCTTTCCTAACATATCAGATAAAATCAACCAGTTACTTCCATCTGGAAAAGTTTTAACCGGGATTGGAATTATTTTAGCCATTGATTTTGACGACTCCCTCTTTATCTAAGATTTCCAGAATTCTTTCCACTTGGTCGGCAGGCAAACTTAGATTTGCAGTTATATCCAGAATATCAGTTTTTTAGTTTTCAAAAAACGAATCACATCACTCTGAGCTTCCTCATCAGAAATTTCTCTCGGCAGGTATGATTCTAACAACCGTTCCCTCTTTTTTAAGTCTTCTATCTCCTGCTTTAATTTCATGAACATTTCAAAGAACATTTTATCTTTAGATTCCTTTAAGTTGAAGGGTATCCTAATTGACCGCGCTTCGAATCTGACTACGATTCGCCCATCCCCTCCCATCTCTTCAAAATCCAAACTGTGTGCAGTGTGTTCAGCTTCCATCTTCTTTGAACCGCTCAATAATTCCAATTAATTTCTCTAAAAACTCTGTATCATCAGACTTTACAGAAACTCTGTTATCTTTAACATCCAAACTGTTTTCGTGCCCCAATGTTGCAAAATCTGAGTGTTTATGCTTTCCTTCTTTTCCTTCTATTTCGTGTTCAAATGCAAATACAATTGAAACAGGCATTAACTCGCCATTTTGAACTTTAAGGGAATCAAGAAATTTTGGCTTAATAAACTCCTTCACATTAACGCCTTCCAATACATAACTGCCTGGAATCTTCTTAAGAGCCATCCTTTATGAAAAAGTAAGCCTGATATTTAAAGTCTTTGAAACTTGCTTACGATAAGCGGGCCAATTCCTTCCTTATCAGCTCCTCCACAAAAGGGCTCATCTTTAGCCCTCCCTCCCCGCAATGCCTCCTGAGGCTGCGCAGCGTATCCACGCTGAGGGTGAAGTTAGCCCTTGTCTTTGCGCCCCACTTCCTCAGCCTTCCAGTCCTGTCATACTCCTCCAGGGCCAGGAAGGGCTCAGGCATAAGCTCAGGCGGCCTTTTGGCCAGCTCAAACACTTCTTTGTTCAACACGCTAGCGTATGGCATTTTGCATCATCCTCCTTATGATATATGTATTTGCAATTCTCCTCCTTGCAATTGAAACTTAAATATACCTGTTTTGCCGCCGGGTGCGTGAAAAGCCGAAAAGTGGATAATTACATTATCAAGACGGTGATGCCAAGATGAACAAAAAATGCTACATAGGTGGATGTCAAGCCTTACGGGGCTCTGATAGGCAAAGTTGATGCGGAGGTCTGTTCGGACTGCAATGAAACCTTCTTTAGTGAGCAGAATTCCATTGACGTCAGGATAAGCAAAAGGATAGCTGAATTCGCAGGATTGAGGAAGGGGGCAGAGGTCAGGGTGTACCCTGAGGGCAGAAACAGGATAATCATTGAGCATTAAGGTAAAGGCATGCGAAAAGTATTTAAATAGTTACTTGTTAGTGGTTAAAATGGCAGCAGGGTTAAGCTTTGGTGAGCGCATGGAAAGGGTAGCGCTAGGCATAACAACGGGTGCTGTACTGCAGATTGCTGCTGCGGTGTACTTCGGGCAGGTATGGGAAGAGCAATGGCTTCAGTTAGACAGGGGACAGCGAGTTGAGTGGCAATTAAGACAAGCCTCAGGTTTAGCCGGTACTGCGCTTGATCCAATAATCTCAGGCTATACTAAACGCGATTATTTGGCAAAAATCGGTGAGCATCTAACCCTGACTTCTGATATATCCGAACTTGTGGATGAGCCGAAAATCAGGGAGGCAGGACAGATTTCAAGAGATGTACAGCCAAACTACGGTACAGGCAGCGACACGCCCATTACAGATTACTGGCGCATCCAGCAAGCACGGGCAAAAGTGGATGAAGGACTTGAGTTGATGCGCATAAACCGACAACAAACAGGGTTTTTGGGTTTATATCTCCATTTTTTCGGGGTTGGTCTGGTGACAGCAAGCATGGGCGGCCTTTTGTACGCGCTTGGCAGGCAAGCCCGAAGCCGTTGAGCCAAAACCTATATATACAGCCCATGGCAGGAATGGGAAGGGGATGAATATCCGCTTTGAAAAGAGGCACAGGTACGCCATAGGGTTAGCCATTGTGCTGTTCATACTTGACTTCTATCTCTTCCTTGGAAGGGTGCTGTTCGTTCCCTTGATGGGGATAGTGGTTACCGTAGCATGGCTTCCGTACTGGATGGATGTCTTCAGGGAAAACAGGAAGCAGAAGGAGCTGGAGGCGAGGTTCCCTGAATTCGTAAGGAACCTTACCGGAGCAATAAAGTCAGGAATGCCTGCATCCACTGCAGTTGTGCACGTGTCAGGCACAGACTATGGAGCCCTTTCCCCCCATGTAAGAAAGCTCGCCAACCAGATTGAGTGGGCAATACCCTTCAAGAAGGCCTTCGTGAACTTTGGAAGGGAAACTAAAAACGGGATTATAAAAAGGGCGATAGCAACTGTAATCCAGGCAGAGCAGGCAGGCGGGAATATAGAGGACGTGCTGAACTCGATAACAGAAAGCCTCATACAGATAAAGAGGATTAAGGAGGAAAGGAAGGCGAGCCTTCATTCCCAGATAATGCAGAGCTACGTGATATTCTTCGTTTTCCTCGGGGTAATGATAATCATCCAGAACCTGCTGATACCCTACATGAGCAGGATAAGCTCTGCGGGCTCAGGGCTTGAGGGAATTACAGAGCAGCAGCAGATACTGCAAAAGGTGACCATAGAGCTGGCTACGCCATCCGCATTCATCTCAAGCTTCGGCCAGTGGCTGATAAGCCTTTACGGCATATTCCTGATGATGAGCCTGATACAGGCCTTCTTCGCAGGGGTTGTCCTGGGCAAGCTCGCTGAAGGAGACCTGACCTCAGGCCTGAAGCACTCGTTAATCATGATGACCTTTGCATTCGTGACAATTACCTTTGCGCAGGGATTTGTGAAGTAAAAAACTCCTCCTATGAGAATCTCCCTTGATGTAAGAAAGACGCCTGAGCAGAACGCCGCAGAATACTATGAGAAGGCAAAGAAGGCGAAGAAAAAGCTTGAAGGCGCGCGCCAGGCGCTGGAGGCAAGCAGGAGAAAGCTTGAAGCCCTGCAAAAAGCCAAGGCGGCAGAGCAGCAAAAGAAGAAGGAAGCGCCCAAGCAGGAGAAAAAGTGGTACGAGAAGCTAAGATGGTTCATAAGCAGCGAAGGGTTCCTGGTGATAGGCGGAAAAGACGCCACCTCCAATGAGATAGTCATCAAGAAGCACACAGAGGCAAACGACATAGTGTTCCACACAGACATGGCAGGCAGCCCGTTCTTTGTGATAAAAACAGAAGGGAAAGTGCCTGGAGAGGCGACAATGCAGGAAACCGCCCAAGCAACAGCCAGTTACTCAAGGGCCTGGAGGGCAGGGCTGGGCCTCTTGGAAGTCTTCCATGTCGCGCCTGAACAGGTGAGCAAGGCTGCCAGGGCAGGCGAGTACATGGGCAAGGGCGCATTCATGATATATGGAAAGACAAATTATGTCTCAGCAGAGCTCCGGCTGGCAGTGGGGGTAACCGATGAAGGCAGGGTTATGGGCGGGCCGCCGCAGGCAGTCAAGGCTCACTGCACAAAATACGCTGAAGTGGTGCCTGGAAGGGACAGGACATCTGACGCTGCAAAGCGAATCCTAAAGAGGATTGGAGGGGATTTGGACAGCATCATAACAGCCTTGCCCGCTGGAGGGTGCAGCGTAAGAAATAAATAGGGCAGACATATGCCGCCATAAATGGGGCGTCTGGTGGAAAACGTCTTCGGGTACGCGGCTATTATTGGATTGTACTACATATCACACCTGCTCCTTGCAGAAAGGATATTCGGCAAGAGGCAGCTCGAAAAATCCGTGGCATCTGAGATGCATACGCTTGGGCTGGAAGGGATAGCGATAGAAGCCAGCTTCGGAAGCAACCTATTCCCGGAAACAGAAATGGTTGGCCAGGGAAAATGGTCAATGCGCCTGGGCAAGGTATTTGCAACTGGTGCTAGCGTTAGGCACGAACTTTACCACGTACACAGACATAATGGAGAAGAATGGCCTGGCAAACCAGTGTCTACTGCCAGAAGCTGGCTGATTGAGGAGCCCTTAGCTGAGCTCTATGCAGTCGGATTGCTCAAGCCAGGTGCGAAACAGAATTTATGACGTGTACCTTGCTGCCTGAATGGCTTACCTCTATAATGCTTATGCAGGCGTTCTTAAGCTCAAACATTGTAAGCGACTCGCCCGCAGACTTGTCAAGAAGGACTCCAAGAAGCATCTTCAGAAAGCCGCCGTGGCTGATTACAATTACAGTCCTGCCAGCATATTTTTGGGTAAGCATCCTGAGGAAATCTTCAGCGCGCCTCCTTACCTGCGCCATGCTTTCACCACCCTCAGGCGCAACCTCTTCCAGTTTCCCGCGCGGCGCAGCCTCAAGCATGAAATCCTTGAAATGGCTCCTGGGCCGGCCCTCAAACACGCCAATGGACTGCTCTCTTATATGGCTGGAGAAAGTCACAGGCGCATTGTGAAAGCGAAGAATGGCCTCAGCAGTCTCCCTTGCACGCCGCAGGTCACTTGAAAAGATGGCATCAACCTTCTCTGCATTCAACGCCCTGCCAATCGCGGCTGACTGGAGCCTTCCCTGCTCATTCAGGCCAGTATCCCTATGGCCCTGGCTGATGTGATTAACATTGTCTTCTGTCTCCCCATGCCTGACGAGGATGAGCCTCATGCCATGAGTTTCTGCGGCAGCCTATAAATAAATTGCCATGACAGGCAACATAAGGCAGCCCATGAGAAGGCTCCTGTTAAGGCCTTTGCTTATGCAAACTATGCCAATTGCTGCGCCTGTAAGCATGACAACCAAACCAGCCACGCCTGAAAACAAAACAACCAGCAGGAGGATAAGCGATGCAACAAATCCAAGCAGAAGCTTGTAATTGAGCCAGGTTGCGACGCGACAGGACAGCCGCGCAGCGTAAACCGCCGCAACCACTGAAAGCCCTGCGGAAAGAAAGGCTGCGGCCAGCAGCAGGGAAAAATGGCCAACACCTACGCCACCCAAGGCGTCCTGGGCCATGGCCACAGAGCCATTCCTTGCCCTCGCAATGGTGTACATCGTAACCAGGCTCATGAACATCGAAACCGATGCCACGGCGCCGATCAGGACCAGGTAGCCTGTGTTTTCGCGGCTGCGCGCAAGGCTGCCTATAACCGAAGCAGACTGGGCAGGGCCGAGAGCCGGGAAAATCGAAATAATGCTGCCGGCTGCAATGGCCAGCGCGGCTCCCTGCGCCATTGAAGAAGCCTTAAGCTCAACTACATCAACCGCATGCTGGACAGGCAACTGAAAATCGCTGGCAAGTGACATCACAATAAAGCTTACTGCGAAAAGCCCTGACAGCATTGGAAGAAGCGGCTCGCCAAGCCCTGGCAGGCCAAAGGCAATGATTCCCAGAGCCCCTGATGCGGCAAAAACCAGGAACGCCCAAAACAATCGCCGCCTCTCCATCCAGACCATGAACAGCGCGAACAAGGAGAGAACCAGCCCTATGTAAGGCCTCACAGCGCTGAATACAAAAGGTACGGAAAGCAGCAAAATCGGGAGGAGCAAAGCCGCGGCAAGAAAGCCAGCCATGCAGCCAGTGACAGCCAGTCTTACTGCATCGTATCCGAGGCCTTTCATCAGCATCTCAGCAGCAGGCTTTGAGGCCATGGCGGTGTCCTCGGATGCCGCGGAGAGGAAAACAGCAGGGACAAACTCAAGAAAAACATGCGCAAAGGACATGCTCACAAGCGCAACTGCCACTACCAGTCCAGGCAAGCCACCTGTTGCGTGCACGAATATGGCTGCCGCAAGGTTCACATGCAGGCCAGGAGTCAGGCCTGATATTGTGCCGATCAGCACGCCTGCCAATGCGGCTGCGATTAACTCAAGCATAATTTCCTTTTTTCAAAACGATACCTCTCACCTATAATCTGCGGCCTGCCGTTGAACATCCTGACTGAGCCTGTGATATCAGCCTCATCGCCAACGCTGAAGTTAGCCTTCTCAAAAAGCACTACGTCAATTGCCTTAAGCTGCGACACCTGAAGAAGCAAGGCATTCCCTGATGCATGAATGCCTGTTACTGTTCCCCTTATCCTGACGTCCCTGCCAGCATGCTGCCTGCTGATATCGTAGGTATTTGCAGGCTCAAGCTGGGTAAAGGCCGAGATGGCTGCAAGGGAAACAAGGCCAAGGAAAGCCACGGCGAGCGAAACCTTAAGCAACATTTTCTCATTCATTCCTGCATCCAGTGTTATTGCGCTAATAAGTCCTTGCCCGGAAATGATAGAAGCCTTCCGGAGGCGTCGAAGCTCCTGCGGATATTCTGAAAATTTTTCAGGAAAACCGGCCTTTTCAGAAAGATTTCCGAACCAACCGAAAAAACTGCGGGCTACCTTGCGTGTGTTCTCCCAGGTCCCTCAAGCCGCGCAATCCTGTCGCTCTGAACGATAAGCTTGTCGTTTATCCTGATTTCCAGCTCTCTTGCCACTTTGTGAATTTCGCTTTTCAGAGCGTAAAAAACAATGGTGATTGCACCTACCTGGGGCAAAACGCCTTGCCATAGCTGGATTGTTTCCGGCGGCGGGTCTATAATATTCAGCGACTTTAATACTACAAACAGTACTATCGCAAAAAGCAGCATTTCCAAAACAGACGCATTCTTTAAGTAATTCCTGATTGGCATGTATTGGACAGGTGCGGCGTCCTTAATAAATGTTTGCCGGAATTTTCCGAAAAGTTTTCGAATTACGAGCTATTGCGGTTTGGCTCAACCTGGTCAGTCCGCCAATATGGCAGAATGCCTGTCTCAGCCACGTCTGCCCTGGCTTTAGCCCTCTCAAGAATGCCAAGCCAGGCAATCATTGCGCCGTTATCAACCAACACCTTCCGATCATCAGGAACAAACAGCCTGGCGCCCCTTCCCTCGCACATCATCCGGGCCATCTGCTGAAGCCTCCTGTTGCAGGCCACACCGCCTCCAAGAAGAAGCTCATCCTTCCCGCAGTGGGCAAGTGCGCGCTCGCTTACCTCCAAAAGCATGGCAAAGACAGTTTCCTGCAAACTGAAGCACAAATCCTCAGTTGACAGGCCCTCGCTATGCTTTCGTCGAATGTTCGTAAGCAGGCCGCCGAAGCTCACATCCATCCCCTTAATCGCATAAGGAAGCTCAACATAATTGGAGCTCTTCTTCGCCATCTCCTCAATTCTTGGCCCGCCTGGAAAGCCCAGGCCAACATGCCTGGCAAAAACATCAAGCAGATTGCCAACGCCAATGTCAAGAGTCTCCCCAAAAATCCTGTACCTTCCTGATTCAAATGAAATGACCTGCGTGTTGGCGCCTGAAACGTACAAAAGCACAGGGTCAGAGGTATCTGTCAAAAGCCTGCCGATTTCAAGGTGGGCAATGCAATGATTGACGCCCACAACAGGGATGCTGTGCCGAAGCGCAAGCGACCTGGCCGCAAAGGCTCCAACCCTAAGGCACTGCCCAATTCCAGGCCCCCTGGAAAAGGAAATCAGGCCGACCTCCCTAATTGAAACTCCTGCCTCCGCAAGCGCCTCCCTCAGGGTCACATCGCAGAGCTCCACATGGTGGTCAGCCGCCTTCGCGGGAATAATCCCGCCAGTATCAGTGGTGTAAGGCTTGATGACATTCGCAAGGATTTTTCCAGCTTCATCAACCACCCCGATTCCAAACGTGTGCGCTGTTGACTCTATCCCCAGGCAGATCATTGTCAGCTGGAAAAAAGGGGCAGTTAAAAAAGGTTGCCTGCGGAAACAATACAGGCAGCTGTCCAACAAAAATTTAAATATCAGCCCTGCCGAGGCCCTGCGGATGGCAAAGGTTCTCGCAGGCAGCGAAATCCTGCTCAGGCCGCTCAGGAAATCGGATGGGAAGGACATCTTCAAAAACGTAAGGCACAGGGCCATCTCCAGGTATACTGAGAACATACCCTACCCCTACCCAAGGAAGGCTGCTGAAAAGTTCATTGCCAAGTCAGCATTGGCTTGGAAGAAAAAGGAAGGATACGCCTTTGCCATAGTCAGCAGGAAGAAAGCAGAACTCATAGGGCTGATAAGCCTGAACAAAGTTGACTGGAAGGCAAGGAGTGCAACCATAGGTTACTGGCTGGGCAAAAAGCACTGGGGAAAGGGGATTATGAGCGCAGCAATCAGAATGGCCCTGCAGTTTGCCTTTGCTAAGCTCAGGCTCAACAAGGTTGAGGCAACGGCCTTCGAGGAAAACAGGGCGTCAAACCGGGTTCTTCAGAAGGCAGGGTTCAGCCATGAGGGAACAGTAAGGCAGCACATCCTCAGGTTTGGACGGCTCCACAACATAAACCACTACGGCCTGCTCAGGCAGGAACACAGCAAAAGGCATAAATAAGCGGGCAAAAGCCCAAAAGGCATGGCGTTTGTAAAGGCTGCCACCAGGGCTGAAATACAGCCGGGAACAGGAAAAGTGGTTGTCGCTGCAGGAAAACGCATAGCTCTCTTCAACGTCGAGGGCGAGTTCTATGCCATAGACAATACATGCCCGCACAAGGGCTCGCCGCTCGGCGAAGGCGAACTGGACGGAAAAACCGTATCCTGCCCAGGGCATGGCTGGTTGTTTGACGTTACCACCGGCAGAGGCAAGGTACTTCCTGTAGGCGTGCCAACCTATAAGGTGAAGGTTGAGGGCGGGGATGTGCTTGTTGAGGTATAGATAGCTTCAAACTGAAAGAAAAAGCATTTAAACCAAGTTCCGAACCTTCTCCTTAAAAAACCAAAAGAAATCGTAACCAAAGGACAACATGCCGGGATCGCATACACAAAATC
>CAZDCW010000022.1:10512-23072 GCA_964504135.1 uncultured Methanosarcinales archaeon | reverse complement strand
CTTCAAAACCTACATTCCATCCTGAAAAACCCTTCAGGATGGTAAAGTATTACGGAAAGTTCTATTGAAAGGACGCCTTACACAAAATTACAAAGACTGTCAACACCAAGCCGCACCCCTGCCTCAACCAGCGTGGAGCGCACCTGAACCCTCTGGTAGCCAGAGAGAATTGGCCTGCCACGATACCTTTCCTCCTGATAACTCGAAAAAGGGCCCCGCAACTCCCTCTTGGAAATCTTGTCTGCATCAAGCGGGACAAGCGGCCTGTTGTGGTACTGCTGGAGCAGGCAGGCCACCATGCTGTCCAAAGGCCTCATGCTTCCGGCAACATTCTTTTTCATGTCATAGCTGATAGCCATTTCAAGCGCAGGAGCAATGCTAACATTGTCCACACCTGAAGATGCGACCAGCAAAGTGTTATCCGGAATCTGCAAAAAATCAGAGTGGCAGGCTGAGGCTATTACAACCTTCCTGCCTGAAATTCCGCCAACATAGTGGAAAAAAACGTCCTTAGGCAGCCTGACTCCGGATGGAAGCACAAAATAATCCGGCATGCCATGGCCAAAGTAATAAACAACACTTGTATCCCCTGCATCAGCCCTTGACCCAAGCGCGTCCAGCGCGTCCAGAACCTTATCTGCGCAGCCTTCGCTGTCAAAAAGAAAACTGCACTCTGAAGGCCTCAAAACCATAAGCCCGCGGGCAAACGCCTTGTAAAAAGAGGAGCCGTTGACACGCCCACCGAAGGCAAAAAGCCTCGTTCTCCTGTTCCCAAGCTGCCTGACCCGGCCACCGGTAAGCTCCTCAAGCGACATATCGCATCATGAGTTATTCCCCCTAAGCGGGACAAACTTTACACTTTGTGCAAGGCCAACATCAGAAGACTGGACTCCATCCCTGTAAACGTGCCTGAAAAGGCTGCCGTCAGCCTCAGGAAAGACCATAATCCCATTCCCGGACTCAAGCTGCCCTGCCAGCAAGCCCTCATTGAAAGAGCCAAGGCGCACCCCTGCGGCAAGGTAAATCCTGTCAAACAGCCCTGCCTGCTGAAGCCCCTCAGAGCCATCACCAAGAACAACCGAAACAGGTTGCCTGCCAGAAATAATGGACTCAAGCCCTTCCCTATCGCCCAAACCAACAAGCGGGACATCGCAGCCAAAATGCCTTGAAATGTTTGAAGCGGCAAGCCGGGCAAGCTCTGGAATTATTTCCATAGTGTACAGCCTGCCCTGGGGGCCTATCAATTCCGCAGCAACAGCAGCAGAGTAGCCACAGCCAGAGCCAACCTCAAGAACCCTCATCCCTGGCTGAAGGTCAAGCAGGTAAGCCATATAAGCCACAAGGGAAGGCTGCGAGCAGGTCTGGCTATGCCCTATCTGAACAGGCCTGTCAAAATAAGTGTAAGCCCAGTGCGGATAAATGGATTCCCTCGCAGAGGTTGCAATGTCAATAAGAGCCTGCCCAAGCTGCTCGTCCAACCTCCCAGAGTCATCAGCCTCGTCCACAAGCCGGTAAAACGCATTGACAGCAGACGCATCCACCTGGAAAATCAGCTCCTCAAACATTGGGACAAACTTACCCCTGTCAACCCTTGAAAGCGCAGCCAGGACAGGCTCATATCCAGAAGGCGAAACATCCCTCCACAAATCAGACTCCTGCACAGAGGCAATAAGCTGCCCATTACTCCAGTTTACAGACCCTGACCCCACAACTTGGGGGGAACTGGAGCAATATAAAAATTTTGAGCCACAACGCTAAAATACAAGCACGCCCAGCCAAAAGCCCATGTTCATCCGCACCAAGAAAATATACGGCCAGGACTACGCCTACCTGGTAAAGAACAGCTGGACAGGAGGCGGGGCAAGGCAGAAAGTCGCAAAATACCTCGGCAAGGTGCACAGGCCTGAAAAAGTCAGGAACAAGACATTCCAAGAACACATAAGCGGGCAGGGCGCTGAGGACTACTTCAACAGCAGGGAATTCAAGGAGATATTAAACGAGCTAATCAAGCTGGAGCTTCACAACCACGGGCTGGATGACCAGTACTATGTCGTGGGCAGCGAATTCAAAACCCTGTCTGGAAAAGACATTGTTGTTGCAATGAACACCGGACACTTATGCACTGATACGGTCAAAGTGCTGCATGACTACAAGACAGAAAACGATGACGGGTTTATGCTTGCCAGCCTTATCACTGCCGCAGGGCTTAATGTTGAACAGGAAATATTCGTGCTGCTCTTTGAAAAGGCGAAGGCTGAAAGCGCCCAACAGCCCAAAGGGGAGTTTTATTATTAGCCTGAAGCATCAAATTCCAACAGATTGTTCCGCAGGGATAAATCCACAATGCTGCTTTTTCCCACATCCAGCAGAACATTCCTTGCTATTGAATCAATTAAATCCGGCCGTGAAAGCAGCTTCTCAACTGCCTTTTTTTTAAGCTGCGTTGCCGCTATTTTCCGGAGGCCATACTGCAATAGTGAGTAAAAATCGCAGGCGTCCTTGTTTTCCTTGTCGGCCTTGTCCCTTTCAAACAGGCATATGGCCTTTAATTCCATTAAGGTATCCATATCTGCAAGCGGGTAACCATTAACGTTTTTTACGGACACACTCTTTAAGGGGTCCAAATCGTTCCAGCTATGTATTGCTGTGGTTGGCTTATTCGAAAACAAGTCCAAAAAGACCCTAATCAAATTGTACGGGGGCTCCTTCCTGGACTCAATGATGGAAATGAACTTCCTCTTTTCCCTATGGTAAATTTTTTCGTACCTAAAGGGCAGGCCATTTTTTTCAAAGCCCAGCCCGAAAATCACCTTTGCAAAGCCCTTCTCGCTGAGAGGATCGAAAAAGAGGTCTATATCCCTTGAGGCAATGTAATCCTTACCGAAGGCCTGCCTGTATGCTTCATTTACATAAAAAAAGGCCGCCCATCCGCCAATAATGCAAAAGTTTACCCTTTCCTTCCTGCATGCCTGACAGATTAAATTGAGTTCGTTAAGTGAAATGTCAGTTTCGGCTGGGTCATACATTTTTCAATTTTTCCCCAATCAGCTTCAGTATTTCCATTCCTGCCTCCTCCCCGCGGCCGCCATATGACCGCAAGTCTGCACATAATTGCGGCCAGGACACAACGGCCGCCCCCCTGGAATCCCAAACACCTTCAAAGTAACTTTCATCAACCAAAAAGCACACAATATTTCCATTCCCCTCCGCTGATTGAATGTTCTGGGAGTTAAACACCCTTTGCCAGTTCATTAAATCTGTTTTAAGAATGTACATATGCGTGTCTGCCGGGGCAACATACGGGTGCATTTGTTCAGTGGCTGAGAAGAGCGTAAAGGCGTATTTTAAACCGTTAGCCCTCGCTGCATTGGCTATTTTCAGCATTACATACTGAGGCCTTTCAGCGGCAATAAATTCAGCTTTTTCAAGCTCCCTAATTGAGAAAAGGTAGCCCCATGCGCCAGCAAGCCTTTCAGGCCTGACCATCCTGATTCCCCGAATGCCCCTGCCAGCCGCTGCATACTCGCTTCTGATTAACTTCAGGGCCAGTCTCTTGGCCAGGGATGGGGTTGTATGGCACTTTTTAGCCAATTCTGAGAAAGTCAGGTTTGGCCTGCCTTCCACTGAATTGACAAGCAACACCCTGATTGCCGAGTTAAGCTTTTCCGATATTAACATTTCACTTTAGTTTATATATTTACACTTTACTATATTTAAACTTATGCATACTGACATTATACCTCAACAACCACCCTTCTGCTCTGCTCATCAATCTCCCGTATTACCTTATGCCCCTCCAGGCGGGACTTAATCTCTGCCCAGGAATGCTTTTCCCTCGCCTTTGCAAGCTCCTCAAGGATTTTACTGACAACAGAATAGTTGTTGTAAACAGCCTCTGCCTTGGCGGTGTTCTCAGCCGCAGACGCCTCTGTCTCAGCAATCATCTTTTCCTGCTCGGCAATTATCCGCTGAATAACGGCCACCCTGCGGTCGTGGGCTGACTGAGGGCGGAACTCATGAGAATAGTAATAATCAATAGCCTCGCTGAAAGAGCCGAAGTTCCTGGGCTGCAACGACGAGTATATCTGAAGCGGAAAAGGAACGGCAGTAACAGCGGTTGGGCCGTCGTACAGGATGCATGGCGCCTTTTTCCTGCCGAGCAAATCCCTGAGGGCAGCAACTATCCTGGCCTGATCCTCCACTCCGACTGACGAAGGCGCGGCAGACTTATCAACTGAAGCAGCCAGGCATAACTCCTCAGCATAGACTCCTCCCAAGCCAAGATCCATTGCCAACGCCTTCACTACAGAATCCTTGTTTGTAACCGAAAACAGGGTGGCAAGATGCTTCGCGTCGAGGCTGTAGAAGTTAATTTCCTTTTCAGGGTATGAGTATTTGTTACCAGGCGACACATTCCTAGTGCTCCAAACCTGCCTTTCAGCCACTGCAATGATGGTCTCATTTTCGCAGAGGACAATATTGCCCTTGCTGAACAGCTCAACAACAAGCGAATAGCCGCGCATAAAAGACATCTCAAGAATCCTCTCGCTTCCAAGCTGCCTGACTCCTGCAAGACGGACATTATCAAGATGCTTCCTGAGATGAAGGCAGAAACCGGGAGGGGTTTCAGGGAAGTCAAGGCTGGCTGCAGTTATATATGCAGCCCTCGGGGCCTGAAGCCTCACTTTTACCTTGCCCACAGAGGCAAGATGTAGCTGCAGTACGATATCTTTGGCATCCAACTGGTAAATCTTGTCAATTCTGGCTCCTAGAAGGCCCTGCAACTCATCTGCCAAGACACCCACTTCCAGGCTGGAAAGCTCTGTTTTCATAAGCCGCTTCCAGCAGTTCGCCTATATAAGGCTTTTCAGGGAGGCTCACTATTATGGTCATGGTGCCTAAAAGAAGGCTCACTTTTCACTCTTGAGACTTCTTTACAGCTCATCTGGCAGGCCTGGAGTTAGCCAATAGAGGCAAAGCCTACAGCTGTGCAAAAGCCGATTTTTAAACTAACAAGAAAACTATTTATATGTGCCATCCGGAAAGATTCCGGTTGGGATTATGAGAAAGATTTTGGAGCTGTTCAGGCAGGATGAGCGCTGGCATGAGCTGGACAAGGCGCTGACTGGCGCCTTTGAGCGGATAAAGGGAGATGCCAGAACCCTCTATTCCTGGATAAAGTACTTCAGGCAGAAGGAGCTCCAGAATGATGCCAGGCATGAAAGCGCAAGCCGGGAGCTTGCAGAGCACTCTGCTGTGATAAAAGGCCTCCAGATGGAGCTGGCAATGGTAAAGGAAGAACTCAGGAACATCCACAGGATGAGCCAAACAAGTACGTTTCCGAACCAAATACGGACCAAGTACGGACTAGAAAGCGAACCTGAGCAGAAAGACAGGTTTGCCAGGAAGATAATTGCCATAAGCAGGCCTGTCAAGAAGGATTACATCATGCAGCAGATAGAGCAACTGATTGCCAAAAAAACCTACACCACGAAGCAGATTGAGGCAATAATAACGACTGAAAAAATGCTCTGCGGAAGGACTGCGTTCTACGATTACCTGAGGGAGATTCGAATCAGGAATGGCCAGGCGAGTGGAAGGGCGGGAGAAATTACAGAGTACGAAGATTGACGATTTTCTGGATAAAATTTTAACTAAAAATCGGTCCGTTTCCGGACTAAGTACGGACTAAGTACGGACCAGAAAGCGGACTTGCTTACCGTCGGTGAATACAGGTCCGGACCTGGTACGGAGCGGTCCGAATCCGGACTTGGCGGACTTACGCGCTATTTGAGAAGTTTTGCGGCGTGCCTGGCCAGGGTGCGGGGGGAAGCGCGGGTGGTGTCGAGCTGCAAAATCCTGTGGCCTGCCTGCTGCGACTCGATGATGCATGTGTCAAAAATCTCTGCGTCAAGGTTTTCGCGAACCTTGGCGGCCCTGTAGCTCCTGGACTCCAAACGCCTTTTCAAAACCCTAAGGCTGCAGGAAGTTACAAGGCATAAATCAACCCATTTTGAAGGCAAAAAGTGAGACATATGGGAATCAATAACGACACCCTCTGGAGGCTGTTCGGCCTGCGAAAACCGGAAAAGCATGGCCTTGACAGCCTTCCGGAAAACCCAAGGAGAAACTACATAAGTTCGCCTAACATAGTCATACTCTTTGCTGACTTTACGAACCAAACGAGTGGGGCTGAAATACTTCCAGCGAAGCAAAATTGAGAGTTCCCTGGCAATGGCTGTCTTTCCTGTCCCAGGAGTGCCTGTAACGATGCAAACCCGGATGCCTTTGAACATATTGGGCAAAGCTGAAGGACAAAGTATAATAAGGCTTCTGTGCAATTCACCTGCATTTTCTAAGCTATTTTAGGCACCATTTAAGAAAAGTGAGGCCTGTGAACTTAAGAGTTCGCCAAAGCATGGGTTGGGGAATATTCTTATAGTAGCTCCCTTACACCTCCCAGTGCATGGCCAAGAAGGAAAGCACATTTCTGCTGGTATCGCTGGAAGAGGAAAAGGCGAAAAAGCTTGCCAATGTCATAAGCAACCAGGCGTGCAGAAAGATACTGGACTATCTGTCAGGCAGGGACGCCACAGAGACAGAGATAGCCAATAGCCTTGACATCCCAATCTCCACAGTGCACTACAACATAAAGCTGCTGAGCGAAGCAGGACTTGTAAGAAGCCAGGAATTCCACTATTCCCCGAAAGGGAAGGAAGTCAACCACTACTCGCTCGCCAACAAGTACATCATAATAGCGCCGAAAAGTACAGAAGACCTGTCCAGCAAGCTGAAGAAAATATTGCCTGCATTCGCCATAGCAGCTGGAGTCGGGCTGGCCATTCAGCTGCTCAACAGGCCAATGGAAGCTGCACAAAAACAAGCTCTCAGGGAGGCGGCCACAGCTGCGGGAGAGCAGGCAGCCTATTCTGCATCGCAGCCGGCAGCAGGCCAGCAAATCGCCTTCTGGATAATTGCAGGCGCAGCGCTGGCATTGCTCGTATACATCGCCATAGAATTCTTTAGGGAAAGGTTTAAATAAAGCCAGGCAAAGAAGAGGCCATATGAGGATTGCAGTGGCTGCGTTAATTCTGGCAATATCGTTGGTTGCTGCAGGCTGCGTTCAGCAGCAGCAGACTGAAACAAGCCCTGACGTTGCAACAGCTCCTGAACAGAGCCCTCCTGAAAAAGCAGCTCCAGGAACGCTTAAGGCTTACTATGACTCAATAGACTACTCATGCTCAAGCAGCGAGGACTGCGAGGTCAAGAACATCGGGAACTGCTGCGGAGAAGACAAAAAATGCGTGAACAGGAACTCAAGGCCAGACCCGCAGCAGGTTATAGAGCTGTGCGCAAAGGAAGGAGCATCAAGCATATGCGGCTTTAAGGACACAAAGGCCTGCGAGTGCAAAAGCAGAAAGTGCCAGGCTGTGCAATAGCTTCAAACCGGATTGAAGGCTTCTGCCGGGTATATAAACAAGCTGCTCCTACCATCCCAAAATGATGAAGCAATACATTGGATTAATGCTGCTGGCCATTGCCCTGGTTGCAGCAGGATGCATACAGCAGCCAGGAGGCAGCTACCCGCCAGAGAGCAAAACCGGGGTAAAGACCTTCTCGTCATATGCTGAGCTGAGCGAATTCCTGGCGACGAATGCGCAATCAGATTACGGCAGGTATGGCATTGGGGTAATGGCTGATTTCGGCCTTGCTAAATCCACAGCAGTTGAAACCGCGACTACTGCACCCTCAGCAGACTACTCAAAAACGAACATACAGGTTGAGGGCGTTGATGAGGCAGACATAGTCAAGTCTGACGGGAAATACATCTATACAATAACAGGCAACCAGCTTGTCATAGTGGAAGCCTATCCTGCTGAATCTGCAAAACTCGCATACAAAACAGAGCTTAAAGGAACCCCCAGCGAGCTATTTGTAAAAGACGACAGGCTGGTTGTATTCGGCAGCGCGTACGAGCCAAGACCGGTTGAAGGCACGGAAATACTCAGCCAGCTGCCATCGCCCTATTATGCGTCCTATTACTCATACATTCAGGTGTATGACGTATCCTCAAGAGAAAAGCCTAGACTTATTGATGAAGTGAAGCTGACAGGCAACTACTTCAGCTCAAGAATGATAGGAGACAAGGTATATGCGGTTGTTAACATGCCCACGTACCACTACTACGGCGAGGCTGTTCCGCTCCCGGCCATAAGGCAGGATGGGAAAGAAAGGCTGATACAGCCAACCGAAATCCAGTACTTCCCATACCCTGACGTAAGCTATTCATACGTAACTATCGTTGCCATTGATATCAAAGACCCGAAAACCCTGACCAGCAAAACGTACCTGGCAGGAGACACTCAGACTATGTACGTATCACAGGACAACATCTACCTGGCCTTCACCAGATACAGGGACTACTTCAGGCCCCTCAATGTTATTGAGAACGCAATAATGCCTGTGCTTCCCCCAGAAGTGAGTTCGGAAGCCAAGGACACCACAGGGAGCGAGGATGAAAAGCAGCAGAAAATGGCTGAAGTAATAAACCGCTACCTTGACAAGCTGACCCCTGAGCAGATAAAAGAGCTTGACCGCAAGGCCAAGGAAAAGATGATAGAATACGAGAAGGAAATCGCAAGGGAAAGGGAGAAGACCATAATCCACAAGATATCAATAAAAGACGGCAGAATAGAATACGATGGAGAAGGAAGCGTGCCAGGAACAGTGCTGAACCAGTTCTCAATGGACGAACACAACGGAAAGCTGCGGATAGCAACCACAACAGGCAGGCAGTTCAGGTTCAGAGGTGAGGACGACATAAAGGAAAGGAACAACGTCTACGTGCTGGATGAAGACCTTGAGATTGTTGGAAGGCTTGAAGACCTCGCGCCAGGAGAAAAGATATACTCGGCGAGGTTCATGGGCGAAAGGACATACCTGGTAACGTTCAAGAAGACCGACCCCCTCTTCGTAATAGACCTAAAAGAGCCTGAAAATCCAAAGGTGCTTGGCCAGCTAAAGATACCAGGCTACTCAGACTACCTGCACCCGTACGACGAAAACCACATAATAGGGATTGGAAAAGAAGCAGCCGAGGCAGAGAATGGAGACTTTGCATGGTACCAGGGCGTGAAGATAGCCCTGTTTGACGTAAGCGACCCTGCAAACCCAAAGGAGATAAGCAAGTTCAACATAGGCGACAGGGGAACAGACAGCTACGCCCTGCAGGACCACCACGCATTCCTCTTCAGCAGGGAAAAAGGGATACTGGTAATGCCAATAAGCCTCGCTGAAATAGACCCTGCGAAGTATGATGGCGGGAAAGTGCCTCCTTACGCCTATGGCGAGCAGAAATGGCAGGGCGCGTATGTAATGAAGGTAACGCTGCAGGACGGAATACAGCTAAGGGGAAGGATAAGCCACCTTGATGAGCTATATGACGGCAACGATTACTATTACTCCTGGCCGTACTATTACTCCTTGCTGTACTCAATCAAAAGAAGCCTGTACATAGGCGACACGCTTTACACTGTATCTGACCGGATGGTGAAGGCAAACAATCTTGAGGATTTGAAGGAGATAAAAGCTGTTGAAATTTCCCACCGTGATCCAGATGACTGGGACTGGATGCCGATTGATCCCATAAAAATAATGAAGTAGTCCAATGGCGAAGAAACTCCTTTGAGGAAAAAGAAGAAGAGTCCTGATTATATGGGCAGCAGTAGCATTGATGTGGGTGGCTTTTAACCTGTTTTTTCCAGCTTGCCCCACTGAAGGCGGTAAGTGTATTGTTATGAGTCCCCCTTCTTGCTTTGGCAGGATTTACAGCGGCATTTGTGCTGTACGTTCTTTACGATTACGGTCTGGACATTCAGTACGACTACTTGTGGGCAGGAATATATGCCGCAGGCCTATACTGCGGGTCAAAGCGGACATAAGCCACGCAGTTTACCATAACAGCACTAAGTGAAAATAAGACTAATTGACCCTAACCCTCGGCATTGTGTAAACATTCGGAGCTGAATGCAGCCTGCCAGGAATGGTTGTAACAGCAGCCTTGTAAACCATCGCGACATCTGCAACAATGGCCTGATTAAACACCCCGTTAGGGTAGGCGAATGCAGTAACAGGAGCCTGAATCAAGTCCTCCAATTGCAGCTTTGCACCAAAGACCTCCTGAAGATAAGCTCCGAAGTTAACCTGCCGCAGCGCAATAAGGTTAGGAGGGTGATTTGCGGTATGGCAGCCAATCTCATGGCCTTCTTCGCTTAGGAAGACCTTGAAGTCATTGGGGAAGTAAGAGTTAACGCCATCACCCTGCCAGGAGGGAGCCATAACGTAAAAGGTGGCCCTTACGCTATGCCTGTCCAGTACTGGAACTGCCTGCTTCTGAATCAGATAGCCGTCATCAAAGGTGATTACAGCATACCTGCCGCTTGTGGGTTCCTCACCCAGAGCCAAGTCAGCAAGCTGGTTTACGGTGACAAACTGCCGTCCTGCCGCCAGGGCCTGCCGGATAACCCAGTCCAATGCTGAGCCAGCCTCATGGTGGAACATGTAGATTTCGGCGTCTATTGAATGGGCGACCAGAAGCTTCCTATCAGGCAGGTACAGGCTCCTGACGCCCAAATCGTGAGGCGACTTTTCAAACTGAGGTACAATGCCTTGCTGATAGGCGGCTGCTGTGGCTGGAAGGAATGAAGCCACAAGGAAAGCCGCACCTCCTGCCACAACCTGCCTGCGAGTTATCACGAAACCAAGGGAAAAACCGGGGCGATAAAAAGATTTATATACCACTAAGGCAGATTTCGCAGTAATGCTTAAAGGAAAAAGGGGTGAAAAGGAGATACAGATAGTTTTTGGGCTCCTTGTGCTCCTGATAATAACTGTGGTCGTGCTGGGCCTTTTCTTCAAGACCATCCAGCAGTCGCAGGAGCCCATAAAAGGCCAGCTTTCTGACGCGAAGAAGAAGCAGGTATGGGAATCTGCCATGCTGGGCTGCAAGCAGAAGTGCCTTGACAGTTCCAACAGGGATGCGGCAATAGAATTCTGCAAGTCCAGCGAAGCCATAGACATAAACGGAAACTCGATAACCAATGAGCTGGGCCAGTACGGCAAATGGGACTTCTGCGAGGACACAGTCCCATGCTTTGTGCTGCTGGACTCTGACCCTGAATGCAGCTACAAAGGCGCGGCCTGCAGGGAGCTTCTTGTCAAGTACAGGCCAGAGGTCTACACCTCAAAGTTCTACAGCGCTGACGGAAAGGGAAGCTGCAGGCTCCTCGATGCCTCCAAGACAACAAGCAACTGGATAGTGGCGTTTGGATTCAACAGGCCTGCCTCCTAAAGGTGCCATAATGGCACAGGATGACATTTTCCGCGACCTGGAAAAAAGGTATGGGAAGCGGATAAACGAACTTCTTGGCGAAAAGCAACTCCAGACAGAGGACTTCAGGCAGTTCATGGCTGAAGAACGCTCCTTCTTACAGATAAAGACCTGGTACGAGGCAGCCTGCAGGCTCTCAGGCAAAGTGCTCCCTTTTCTAAAGCCTGGCGCAAAGCTTGACGAAAGGATGAACGAGGACATAATTGTAGCCGGAGTAAACTGCACACCACCAGGCGTACTTGCACTCGCCCTCCTCTTTTTTGCCGTGACATCAGCCCTCAGCATATTTCTCTGGACCGCTGGCATAAAGGACCTTGCCTTTTTTGCCATCACCTCAGGATTCATCATATCCCTGCTGCTAGCCAGATACCCCAACTTCCTGGCACAGATTGCCAAAATAAGGAGCCACCAGGAATCAATCCTGGCTGTCCTATACATGACCATCTACCTTAAGAGCAGCCCTGTACTTGAAAGCGCAGTCAGGTTCACCGCAGTACACCTGAACGGCCCGCTCGGCAGGGACATGAAGCAGATAATCTGGCTGATTGAAAGCCACAAATACGCGAGAATTGAAGACGCGGTCAGCTATTTCATACCCCTGTGGAGCAAGCGAAACCCTGACTTCCTGAAGGCCATGGTCACCCTCTACCAGATAACCGAACAGGCAGATGAGGCTGGCATGGACAAAGTCCTCAACAAGGCCCTGGACACCATATTACAGGACACATATGAAAAAATGCAGCACTACTCCTACGACCTGAAGCTGCCCCTGGTCATGCTTGAGACCTTCGGGCTCATGCTGCCACTGCTGGGGCTCGTCGCCTTTCCCCTGATAAGCGTGTTCCTTTCAGAGGAAGTAAACATGAGCTACGTATTCTTCGGATACGTCGTAATACTGCCTGCAATCATCTTTGTCCTGTCCCAACGAATACTGGCCAAAAGGCCCGGGGCATTCTCAGCGCCGGACATCGAGCAGGCCGAGGGCCTTCCAAAGAAGGGAAACGCCGTGCTGTTTGGGAGGGAACTCCCTGTACTGCCAATTGCCCTCTTCATAGGCCTCTTCATAATGATTCCCGGGCTGCTGCACCTTTTTACAATAACACTGCCTGCATATGACTACGCCAAAAGCTCAGGGGCAACCATATCAAACCTGCCTGAGGCAGTTGAAAGG
>CAZDCW010000022.1:0-10501 GCA_964504135.1 uncultured Methanosarcinales archaeon | reverse complement strand
AGTATGACATACTCGCGCTCCTGACAGTTGCCACCATACCCCTTGGCCTGGCCCTTGGCCTCATCGTATATTTTTACCTGACATCAAAGGACCGCCTGCGCCTAAGGGATGAGGTGCAGGAGATTGAAGAGGACAGCGATGAGACCATCTTCGCAATGACCAGCCAGTTCACAGAAAACATCCCCATCGAAGTCGCCATCAACAAGATAATAGCCGAATATGAAGTCCTGAGGATACAGCGCAGGAAATCCTACGATTTTTATTCAGCAATAAGGGAGAGGATGCAGCTCTACGGCAGGAGCTTTGAGCAGGCACTATTCGAAAGGCCAGGAGGCGTCCTGTCAAGGTATCCCTCAATCCTTATGCGCGAGATATTCTGGGTATTAAGCGAAACCTCAAAGAAGGGCTCGGCCGTGCTTTACAATGTAGGCGGCAAGATTTCAGTTTACCTTTCAAATGTCAAAAGGATAAAAGAGCTAATATATGTCCTGCTGAATGAAACCGTATCATCAATAAACCTCCAGGCCAGATTCCTGGCGCCATTCATCGCAGGCATAGTCAGCTCAATAACAATAATAATAATACGCGCACTCGCGAGCATGGGAAAGGCCTTCTCTGAAATCATGAGCGCCTTCTCATATTCAGGCTCATCAGGGCCGAACGTCTTTGACCAGATATTTGACTTCTCAAACATAATTCCCCCCACGCTGTTTGCAGTGCTGATTGGTATATATGTTGTTGAAACAACTGTCCTGCTCTCCATAATGTCCAGCGGGGTTGAATACGGCTTTGACAACGTCAAGACAAGGCACACAATCGGGAAGAACCTCTCATTTTCAATCGCCATCTACCTCACAGTCACCCTGATCGGGGTCCTTGTGCTCAACATTTTCCTTGTGAGAGGGAGCCAGCTGGGCGCGTAAGATGAAGAAAGGAGCGGCCTTCCAAGTGCTGTTTTTCGTAGCCCTTACAATGGCGATTTTCCTTATGATAAGCAGCCAGAGGGGCAACCTTTTCCAGGCCAGGCAGGAAGGCTTCAAAGCAGGCCTCCAAAGAGTGTCAGCAGCAGAATCAGGCGAAATCATCAAGTCATACGGATACTCCTCATCCCGCTTCTCAGCTGCCAAAGCCAGCATCAAGGAGGCTGAAACAGGGGCGGCCAAACGGTTCTGGGTGGAATACGGCCTCGGCACGCCGCCACAGCTAATCTCGTCAAAAGAGGCGTTAGGCCTCAAGACCCTTGACGGAGTAAGCAATTACCTAGGAAAGCTTCCAGCGGCTGACTTTGAGTCAGTGCGGATAAAGGAGGGAAAAGTCGCATCAGTAAAGATAATGATTGAGGAAGACGACCTGTTACCAGAGGATGAGGCAGGAAAGTTTGACGACCACTTCCTGGCTGAGACAAAAGGAAGCGAGGAATTCCAGGCAACAGGGTATGCGGGCGACGCCAACTCAGGAATGCACGACTACAGGGTGGGAGTGTACCCGAACAGGTTCTGGTACCTGTACAGGGTCATCCGGAAATGGAGCATGGATGACATAGTTGGAGGAGCAGCATGCCAGCTAATGCCTGCCGTAAAAGGCCTGGGCTCAGGAGCCTGCTGCCTTCCGTCCATTGACGAGAAGGCCGCAGATGCAGCCCTGGAGTACAGCGCAAAGGAGCTTGCCAAAAGGTTTGACGACAAAGTATCCTGCTCCTACTCCACACTAAGCGCGCACGCCAAATCAGAAGTGCTGAAATCAGGCAACAGCATATGCAAGGCCACATGCCCTGAAGGCTGCGCCTGCACCTGCCCGGCAATAGGATGCCAGTATGATTCAGATGATGGGCCATGCCCGTCAGGCCCATGCCCTGACCCATACGCATCTGAAAAGGGAATGCAATGCGTCCAGGGAACAGTGCCATATGTGCCAGTGCAATGGCAGCCTGAAAGCAACTGCGGCAACGTAAACGGCGAATGCTACGGATTTGGAACAAGGCATGAGCTTAGCTTTGTCGCAAGGTTTGAATGCCTTGACAACAAGTACAACTACCCTGCTGAGAATAAATTTGAAAAGATGAAATTCGTATTTTACGTGCACGTCTACCTGCTGCACGAGGCACAGCCTGACTCCTCACTCTGCTCGGTGTCCTGCCCACTCCCGCCAGTGCCACAGCCGCCGTATCCACAAGAGCCAGCCCCACTGCCGCCAATCTACGGGCCAGGCATAGGCATCCCAATGCCAGAGCCAGCAGGGCCGATTACCCCTGAACCCCTTCCCCCTGCACCCCCATCATCAAACCCGCCTTCAATAAGCTGAAAAAAATGCAACGCATGAACAGAGCCGAAATATCCCTTCTGGCATTCTTCGCCATAGCCCTCGCAGCAATAAGCCTGTTTCTGATAATCGGCATGGCCTCAAAGGTTGATGTAAAGGACTACCTGTGCAGCCAGGCGCTCAAAAGCACAGGCAAAAGACCAGCCTTCTGCGAACCCGTGCCAGCTGCAAAAAAACCTGACGTAACTCCTGCTGAAGCAAACAGCTTCAGCAAGGGAAGCAGAATACTCCTCGACGACACAGACACTCTTGAAATTACCCTGCCCGGCGGCATGGAGATTGACAGTGCAACCTTCACCCTGGACGCCCCCTTTAAGGGAGCCACCCACCAATTCAGTGACGGCGCCACAGAGAAAAAACTCCACTTCGGCTTCAAAGGCGGCCAGGCTCTGCTGGACTTCACAATACCCGCTGACATAGAAGTCCTCGAGGCCTCCATCACCCTGGCAGGCTCGCCTGTGCCAGGAATGGCTGACCTGGTCTTCATCATTGACACCTCAGACAGCATGCACCAGGAATGGGACACCCTGTGCAGGCAAATCCCATCAATAATAGGCGAGCTGGAGAAGGCAGGTGTGGACGTAAAAGTGGACATCTTCAGGCTGGGTGACGGGACAACCTATGAATACTGCGCAACAGGCCAAATCGCGCCGGATGAACTCCCGCCAGTCAGCCTAAAGCCCAAAAAATTCGCCAAGGACCCATCAGGGCTGGTATGGACAAGCGAGCCATACGACGACCCAGCAGAGGCATGGGCACTCGGAGTTGCATGGGCTGCCGAAAATTATGAATGGCGCGAGAACAGCAAAAGGATAATATTCCCCATAAGCGACTCAGACCCCACAGGAGGAGGCCAGACAAGGGCGGTTGCCGACCCTGACAAAAACGCAATACCCCAGGGAGACGCGGCATTCACAGGCAACGAGGATGAAGCGGTTTCCCTCGCCATTGAAAGGGCCAAGGCACAATCAACCTACCTTTTCCCCATATACGGGGATGACAGCACAAGCGAAAACCCCGAAGGCTACCATGTAGGCATCCCCGCAGCAGAATGCCTCGGAACACACAGCCGGACATGCGGCAAAATACTGGCTTGGATGAACAAGGCAGCCAGCTCAACAAGAGGAAGGACCTTCGGATACAGCGACGAAACAATGCCCAGAAGCATAATACAGGCCATCTCAGGCGAACTTCCAAAAGGGGCGCAGCTCCTGATAGGAAAGGACCAGGCCAGCAAGCTGGCAGAGCTCCCTGAAGCAGGCATAAAGGCCAACTTCAAGGGAGCACTCCAGAAATTTGCAGATTCCTGCACATCTGACTGCACAGTCCCCATGAGCCTGCACCTTCCAGGAGACGGCTCAGTAAAAGCAAGCGGCCTTGACGTAAGATACAGGTTTACCGGGAAAAACATCAAGGTAAGCCTTGAGGGCGTGGAAGTGGCCTCCTATCCTGTAATCGGAAGCCCTGCCACAGTTGACTTCGCCAAGGAACTGAAAAGCCTGCATGACAAATGCGAATCAAGAAAATGCAGCCACACCCTGAAAATCCAGGGCAGGAAAAACAACGTTGCAGCGGAAGAGCTCAAAGTGGCTGGCCGAATAACAGACTCCGAGGACTTCATCCTCGAAAGGGCGCATGACTGCATCACAAACGGAAGGACTGCCGCTGGCGGCATGTGCTCCGCAGTATCGGTAAGCCCAAAATTCCCCCTAAGCATGCAAAGCATCCAAGACAGGGTGAACGAGAGGCGCCTCTGCCCTGCCTTTGCCATGGCGACCGGATGCGACATCAGGCAGCTTATGGACTTTGAAGGCGAAGTGCGCTCGCAGGAAAACCTCATCATTTCATATGACGCAGAGTCAGGAAAAGTGAGGGTCCGATGAGCGAATACCTAATTACGAAGCCCCTAATGATCGCTGCGGCCCTGCTCTCAGTATTGCTGCTATTCCTGGCTGTTTCCAAGGCAGGGCTCATTGCAGAAAGCATAAAAGAGGAATACACAACCGAAGGCAAAGACGCGTTTGTATCAACAGCAAAAAAAGCCTGCGAAGCCTGCCAAAAGCAGGACTGCACAATAATAAAATACAGGACAGAAGAGCCAGTCTCCGCGCAGGACCTCGGCGACAACTTTGAAGTTGAGGGGAGCATACAGGGCGAAGGGCTTGCAAAGATAATCCGGAGGGAAAAATGCGTGGCAAAAAGAATCTAGGCTCCTTTGCAGTTGACCTCACCTTCATCATGGCAATAGCGCTGGTGGGCGTGGTTCTCGCGGTCATATTCTCCTCCAGGGCCTTCCCGGGACTCATAGCAGGGGCGCCATGCATTTTCCAGCAATGCGACAAAGGGCTTGAGATAATCCAGGTCCAGAAGGAAGCAAAATCAGTGACGGTATTCTCTGACGGCAAAAAAATGGCAGAAGGCTCACGGACAATGCAGTTCTACGTTTACCAGGACGCTGAGATTGACAAAGCCCAGATGCTCTTCAGGACACCCGCAGGACGCGTGGAACTGGGGGGCGTGACATCAGGCCCTGACTTTTCAGAAAGCCTACGCGCATATCTGCCCCGATGCCAGCCGGAATACGACATGCAATGCAAAATATCAGCAACTTCTGACCCCCCAGGCGAAGTGGGCATAAAAATAGACTATGGCAGGTGCTTTCCCATTGAAAGGACAATCGGGGCGGCCCTGTCCTGCATTGAAAGGAAAAATGGATGCGCGGCCATAGCCATATCCAAGGCGTGCCAGGAAAAGATTTTAAGCAGGGAAGTTTTCGAAGCCTACCTGAAGCAGAATTGCGCAGGGCAAAGCGAACAATGCTCGCCAGCCAATTACGAGCTGAGGCTTTCAAGGCTTTCACCCGGCGGCAACTACAGAATATGGTACGATGGAAAAAAGGGAAGGGTGGTGCTGGAATGAAGAAGGCAGACCTGGCGCTTGAGCACGTCTTCCTGATTGTAATCGGAGTCATCGCCACGATAGTAATAGTCGGCCTAATCACAAAATGGTCATTCAGGGCTGAAAACGCGCTTTGCACGCTTCGCGGAGACTGCAACAAGCCGGAGATTCCACTGAATGACATAGTCCAAGTGAAGGACTGCCAACAGGCGATGCCAGAAGCAACAAAGCACATCGAGATATGCAGCGAACTTGGAAAGCAGGGGATGAAAGAAGGAATCTGCTTTGTCCTCACACTTCCCGGGACATGCGGCCTCAGCAAAAACGCCCTTGAAAGCCAGTTTGCAGGCAGCGGCGTGAAAGTAAATGTAAAATCCATCCAGCCAAGAATGATAATATCATACAGGAACGGCATGGTCGAGGTCAACTAGGTGGAGACTGTCGAGCACTGGATGTGGACAGCAGGAGGCATCATAATCGCCAGCCTATTCCTGGTGGGAGCGTATTCGCTGATGGCCAAATATTTCCACAACTCAAACCTTGAGCATGCATCCTCAGAGTTTGAAAGGCTTAGCCTCGCCGTGGCCGTAGTATGCTCAAGCGGGCTCAACACCAGGCAGTCATCGGAAATAAGCCTCCCGAAAGGAGCTGAATCAATTTACTCAACAGAGGACGGAGGCAAGCTGTGCCTTGCATTTGAAAAGGAGCAGCCGCTATGCAGCGCCACCGCGCCATGCTCAGTGAGCGCAGACGGCATAAATGTCGGAGGAAAGGGAAGCCTCCTCGACTACATGCCCTCCAGGCATTCCGCCAGCTTCGTGCTGGACATAAAAAAACCAGAAGCAAGAAAGGTGGAAGTCACTGGCCGCAGGGTCATCCCTTAACGTACAGCCTGTACTTGCCATGGCCAGCGGCTGAGCACGGCAGGGGAAACGTGAACTCAAAGACAGAGCCATCGCCAACCGCTGGCTGTTCGGACACGATGCCTTCTGAGGTAAGATAACCCGTTTTGCTGGAGGTCTTGGCCCTGATAACCTTCCGAAGCTCCTCAGCAAGCGAATCAACGTCAGTTATTTCAATAATCCTTCCACCTGTCCCAGAAGTAATTGATGCCACGCCCTCCTCATACTCCCGCATGTCCTCAGGAGTCCCCAGAGGATTTGACAGGCTCGTGCCAGGAATCGGCCTCGGAGGCTTAAGGAAATACACCCTAATACCTGCGGCGGACGCCTTATCCACCGCGGTTTCAACATAACGCGAAGTGGGACCTGTGCTGCACGCCAGCTCATCGCTTGAAATGAAAACCAGCATCTCATCACCCCAGCCTGCCTCAATTTTCCCCCCATTCTCGTCTATTGGCCCAATTTCAGCAACCAGCGTCACCCAGCCAGGCCAGTTTTCCTCAGCCTGCCTTGGGTTGTCAAAGTCGGTAAAACGCTCAGGCTGGATGCTGCACGCCACCTGCGCGTGCTGCGTAACCGAGCTGCTCTTGATAATCACCGGGTCATCAACTATCCTCAGCGCTGCCTGCGAAACCGCCTCAAAATTTGAAGGCTGGCCCAAAGAATGAGGCTCAGTCATGCTGCTTGTAACGTCAATGAAAAACATATAAGGCGTTTGCTTTGCCTCTGCCTCGGCCTTTTTAATCTCCAGCATCCAGTTGCCCCTGCCGTGCACTGAATCAAACAGCCCTGAAATCTCAGCAAACGCATTCGGCCTTATGCCAGCGCCATAGTCAGGAGACTCACTTCCATAGCAAAGATAGTCGCCCAAAAGCTCGGCAACAGGGATGCCACTGTCAGTCACATACGCAGACGTAATTGCAGAAGCGGAAACAAGATTCCTCTCAGCACGGGATGCCTCGGCAAGTGTCTGCGACCTAAGCTGGCTCTGCCTGCCAGCCATGGACACAACAAGCAGCGCAGAAAGCAAGGTAATCAGCAGCGCCACAGCAAGCAAATCATCTATCTCCGCCCTTTTCATTGCCTTACCTGAAGCTTTTTCCCGTCCCACAGCAAAACCACCAAAGTGTCCCCTGAAATCCTGAAATCCGAAACAGGGCACCCGAAAAGGGGCCTCATAACAAAGGCTCCTGAGCTGTACCTGTTAGTCCTCGCCTCATATTCCACTGCAGGCACGCCTGCAACCCGCACTGTCAAATTCTCCCTAGTCTGGCAGACCCTTGCAATCGCAGCCTTCAAGTCAGAGAGCCAGCCATCGTAGACTGTCATTTCAGCAGTACCCCGGGACACCTCAAAATCGCCATACTGAAGGCTGACAGGATAAGAAACCCTGAGCTGCTCTGAATCCAATTCCGCCTTAGGGCCTATCTCCCACACCTTTCCGCTTTTCGAATCGCGGAACCTGAGCCTGTACACAGGCAGAATATTCTCGCATGGCAACTCATCATAGCCCTTCCCCATCCTCCCAATTTTCTCCACACTAATTACGCCGTATATTCCCCTGCATTTTCCGCCACTGCACTGATCTGCCACAAGGCAGTCTGACGACAGCGCCTGGTGCGCATATGCGTATGCATCGTCATATGTCTTGAAAAGCCTGAAGTCCCCAAGAAGGCTGCTCCTTGAACCGCCATACAGCAAAACCAGCAGAAGAACCAGCACCACAATAAAGCAGTACACCACTGCCTGCATAACCATGGTACCGCTACGCATTTGACCTCAACCGCCATAAGCCAAACAGGAAGGCCACAACCACAACCGCGAGCACAACCGCATACTTCACCCATCCAGCCCCATCACGACGCTGCGGGGCCTCCACACCGATTTCAGGCGGTTTTGCCTCGGTGTCAATGACGCCGCAGTCCACATCAGCGCTGCAGTCAGCATCACAAAACCCGTCAGCCAATGCCTCGCAAAGGCCATCCCTGCTTCCAGGCCCGCAGTCACCGCAGGAATGAAAATTCTCAAAGCCGCCGCAGACGCCATCCAGGTTGCAAAGCAGCGAGGCATTATACTCACGCAGAACCCGGCCACCAGCCGCAACACGCACTGAAGACATTCCGGGCTCATACTTAAGCCTGAGCACTGCATAAGTGTAATTGAATTTCCTTGCCTCAGTAGAATTTTCATACTCAACAAGCGTATAGAAATAAGGAGTAAAGCCTGAACTGGAAATTATGATGCCATCACGCCTTACTGCCTCCACAGTATGCGAATAATTCCCTGGAAAATCGTACTTCTCCCCATACCTCACCCTGGCATCCGCAACATCAATAGAGCCCGGGGTAACCTTAAAAGTAAGCACAAGAACCTCACCATACGCTGCTGCCTGCACTGAATGCAGCAGGACAACCACAGCAAGCACAACCATCAATGCCTCCCTGGACTTCATTTGCAATCCTCCAAATAAGGCGATAACAACGGATGGGCCTTCAGATGCTGATAAGCCTCTGGAAGAAACCTGAAACGGACAGTGCCCGGAAGAAGAGTCATGACATCATCCATAGTCGAAAAGTCATTGTTCGGGCACCCTGACGGCGGACGCGAATTCAGCGAGGTGTAGCCTATGGAATGACATAATCCGAAATCATGGCCAAGCTCATGCATTGTTCCCTCTCCCTGGGAATTCTTCAGGGTGGAATGGACAGAGCCGCCCATTGGGCTTCCTGAGCCAAAGCTTACCAAGGAGGCGCACCCGTACACAACTGTTGACAGGCTTCCCTTAAAAACACCCACAGCCTTGTCAAAATCAGCGTGCTGGCTTTCTGCACAGCCTATCACCGCCAAGCCGCACTCAGGCATGCACGCATTCCTATCCCCGCCACAAATGTTCCTTGCCTCCTCGCATGACTCACCAAGCAGCAAAAGCCTGGCCCTGCCGCCGCATTCCCGAAGAGGACTCTCAGATTTCCAGAGGCCAATAGCCGCCTGAGAAACTGCCTCATACTCCTGCCTGTCATCATCCATGTTGAAGTTTATCGGGACTACAACCATGGTCCACACATCCTTCTTCAGGCAGAAGCCTGACCTGCTGTCAAAATCCTCATCTTCGGGACAGCACGCTGCACTCTGGCCGTCATACGAGCATTTAAGACTGCCGCACTCGGCATCGCAGCCGCATGGCTCACCCCTTCCAGCCTTCTGGCCTGAAACAGGCAGGCATTTTGAGCCGCACTGAACGCTGCCAGAAGGGCAGCAACCGCTCCTAGAACTGCCAAGGCAGCCAGGGCAGCAACCGCCGCAAGAGCAGTCAGCTGAATTCGCACAGCTCTCTCCCAACTCAGGCTGGCACACTCCATCACCAGCTGCCTGAATACACCTTCCCTTTGAATAATAGCTGCCCTGAGGACAACAATGCGAAGTGAAGTCGCAAACCGAGCCGCCAGGGCAGTCACAGCTTGACGAACAGGCGGCGCCCTCACTGGCAGAGGGGCTCAGGCAACCCTTCTCATCAGCCAGCAGGCAGCCCGGCCTGCACACAGCCGAGCACTTACAGTCATCAGTGGTTGAACACGACTCTGCCTTCTCAGGCTCGCAGATGCCGTTGCCCTCAGACGGGCAGTCAATGTCAGCCTCTGTGCAGTCAGGGTCGCACACGCCGTTCCTGCCCAGGCAATCCTCATCGCATATCCCGTCCTGAGGGGCATCAGGGTCGCATACCTCATCGCCAGATGACACGCAGCCCGGGTCAAAATATGTGTCCCTCAGGTTGGAATTGCAAGCCTGAACACACTTTTTCCTGCCAATGCAGTATGGATTGCAGAAGTCAAGCCTGGAAGCGCAGCCATCCGGGCACCTTTTTTCAATAACGCAGCCAAAGCCGCAGTCATCACACTTAGGCTCAGGGCCTATATAATACCTGTTTCCAAGGCGAACGAGCACGAGTTCACCAGCATCAGAGAACTCTGAATCCATGACGCCAGGAGGAAGAGCATACCTGTAATCCTGCCCGCCAACCTGCAGGGCAAGAACACCGCCCCTGATCTTAACATCATAGTGACCTGCAAAAGGAATAGCCACAGTATACCTTGCATCCATAGGGTAGCTCGACGCAGCAATTACAGCCTCATTTATCCGCTGGAAAACTGACTGAGCAAAATCCGCAGCCAAATCCCTCTTACCGAAAACAAGAACCCGGCCCAGAGCAGCAACAATGAGACCTGATATAATCAGTGCACCCAGAATAAGAGCAATATTTGAAGCAGAAACACCCCTTTTCATCAGAACCCATCGGCCACTGGAAGCTATTTATACTTTTCCACATACCGATACTGTCCAATAAACGGGATATTTATATAGTAGTTGTTTCTTAGGTCTGTGTA
>CAZDCW010000021.1:0-23648 GCA_964504135.1 uncultured Methanosarcinales archaeon | reverse complement strand
TTCAAAACCTACATTCCATCCTGAAAAACCCTTCAGGATGGTAAAGTATTACGGTGGGCTAATGCCTGAAGTAAATGGTTTGTGGTTGGTAGTTAATGGTTGGTGGTCATAGCAGCTGGCTAAGTCTTCGTGCACTGGCCCAGGGAAAGAACACCTAACTAAAAACGCAGAGTCAGCCTGCAACTTAAGGAAAACAGAAACGGCTTATTTAGCCTACAACAGTAAACTCTTTCATGCAGTTTGTCAACAGCTCACTTCGCCCCTTTCTTACCAGCAGGTCATCCTCAATCCTTATCCCGGACTTTCCAGGGAAGTATATCCCTGGTTCTATTGTGATGGTCATCCCGCTTTTCAAAACGCCTTTGCTTCCAGGAGCTATCCTGAAGCCTGCATCATGCACCTCAATCCCGATGTGATGGCCAAGGCCATGTATAAAACTGCTGCTGTGCCTTCCAAGCGCCTTTCTTGCGGCAGCGTCAACATCAGCAGCAACTGCACTGTCTTTTGCAGCGCCTATTCCCTTCTGCTGGGCGGCCCTTACCAGTTCATACATTTCCCTGTCCTTCCGTCCAGGCTTCCCGACATAAACTGTCCTTGTCATGTCCGAGCAGTACCCTTTATGCCTTATCCCGAAATCAATCACGCAGAACCCATTCTGAAGTTTTCCGCTTCCTGAATAGTGGGGCATTGAGGCGTTTTTTCCTGATGCGACGATTGTATCGAAGCTGAGCTTATCCCCCAACCTAATTACCTGCTCATGCAGATGATTCTTTACTTCAAGCTCTGTCCTGAAGTCAAACTGGCTGATAGTTTTCCCTAAAATAACGTCTGTCCTCCTGCACGCCTCCCTGATAAGCTCAATTTCCCCACTGGTCTTAACCTGCCGCAGCATGCTGAGATTCCCAGAGCAGTCAACAAGCTCATGAATGGGGGCAACAGACTTTAGATAATCAGAGTTTCGCAAGCTCAAGCATTCCCTGTTTACTGCAATCCTCCTGAAATCCTTCAGAAGGCCTCTTAGGACTTTGTCCCTTTCAACTGCTGTGGAGAAAGAGAGGACACGGCCTATCCTTCCATCAGCCTTTATGCGCTCCTCCTCAAGCATTACTGCAAGAATCGCAGGCTCTCCTTTGGAGGGAATAACCAGCGTGCACCTTTCAAGCTCCACGCCTGCGAAATAGAAGACATTGGGGTCAGTATCCATCAGGATGCATGCATCTAAATTAGCATCCCTGAGCCCATCCTGGAGCTCAGGAATCTTCATCTTGTTACCTCAAAACTCTTTACCTGCTCAAGAAGCTTCCTGGCCCTGCTGTCCTTTTCGAAGTGTTTCCTTGTAGGCTCGAGAAGCTCGTTGATTTTTTCAGCTACAGCAGCCTTCAGGTCAACAGGATGGATTTCGCCTGCAGAGTATGCTTTTTCAAGCTCTGCGAAGCTTTCCAAAACCCTGTTTCCCCCATGCTTCTCGCTCCTGCTTATCCCCAGCGAATCGAACCTTTCAAATATAATGAACCTGCAGTATTCCAGGATGGGGTTTTCAGCTGCCTGCCCCGGAGGGCAGTATGCCTTGGCTATCTTTCTCTTCACATCATCTGCTGTGTCTGTCATGAATATTGCAGAGTCAGGCACAGACTTTGACATCTTCATTGCTATTGCCCTTTCGGCCGCGTCTGTTATGCCTGTAACCGGCTGGCCAAGGCCCATAAGCATGTGATGGCTGACTATAACCGGCTTCCAGAAACCAAGCAACGGGCCTATTTCCCTTGCCAGGACATTGACCTTCCGCTGATCCATCCCAAGCTGGCAGATGTCAGCCTTCAGCTCAAAGATGTCAGCAGCCTGCATGCAAGGGTAAAGAATCTGCGAAGCCTGCAGTGCATCAGACTCTGACCTTCCCATAATCTGCGCAGTCCGCAGAATCCTCTTAAGAGTACTGTGCCTCGCCACCTGCATCACGGTCTTCCAATAACGTGTTTCCTTCAGAAGATCAGAAGCCCATACAAACTCAACGCTGTCAAGGTCCATGCCTGTTGTCTTCCACACCTCAACAAAGTACTTGCCAACAACCTGGATTTTTTCAAGGTCACCGCCCATCTTGTTGTTTGCCCAGCCATGCCAGTCAGCCACCAGCATCTTGAATTTTACACCTGCCTTCGCCATCTTGTTAACATTAATAGACCTCAGGATGCCCTGGGCGATATGAATAGTCCCTGAAGGCTCAAATCCGTCATACGCGACCGGATGCTGTTTGCTTTCGAGAAGCTGCAATAACTCGGTTTCTGTGACTATTTCCTCGCCAACCTCCTTAATCAGCGCGAGCCTTTTGCCTGCGTCCATATTGACCTGTTTTGAAGGCGGGCTTAATAAGTTTACTGCATTTTCATTAAGGAGCTGGCCTGATTAAACTTAAACTACTAATGTGACTAATAAGCAGCAGGCTGTGGCTGCATCAGATTCAGCAGCACCTGTCGGGAATCGCAAGTGTACGGCCTGGCTTGGTTCACTGCATCTGCAATGTTCACTGTCCGGGTATAACTACTAACCACTAACTGCCGACCATTAATGAGTCAGCCTGCTACTTGTTAACAGTCTTATAAGGGATTTCTGCGAATAAAAGAGAGTGAATTAAGATTCCCTTTTCGCAAGCTTTTCGAATTTCCCAGGCAAATTATTTAAAACTGGCTTTTCCTGTTTTTGCGATGCTCATAAGCGTCAGCGACCTGGCAGCATATGTTTATTGCCGAAGGAAGCTGTTCAATGAAAGGGTGCTGGGAATCACAGCGGCGCCATCACCGAGGATGACGCTTGGCTCGGTCAAGCACGCAGTATTCCAGCATGCAAACCTTGTTGAGAGAAGGGTGTTCATGTCATTCAAGGAAGGGATGACTGCCGAGGATGTGCACAGCCTGTTCCTGGACGCATACAAGTGGGCGCTGGAATGGCAACTTAAACGGAAGGCAGGCCAGCTTTCAGAACAGTCAATCAACCCTTCAGAGGCTTTCTCGTCACTGCTGCCTGTACTGGACGCCGAAGCGGGATTAAGGGCCTCGGCAGTGCACAAGTATGCATTGACAAATGGCTGCTACGGCTTTGACCTATGGCAGTCAGTTGTCCCGAAAATCTTTTCTGAGGTGAGGGTAAGGTCCAGGGAACTAAGCCTGCGGGGGGCGATTGACAGGATTGAGCTGTTTCCAGACAGATGCATAACGTATGAGCTTAAATCAGGCTCACCCCCCTCCTCAGGAGTATGGCCCTGGCACCGAATGCAGGTGGCCGCCTATTCCCTTCTTGCCCAGCGCAGGTTTAATGTCCCTGCAAAGCAGATGGCTGTTGAGTACATTTCCTCAGGCGAGAAACGCGAACTGGCAATGAACCCATTCCTGCAGAAGGAAGTTGAATCAACAACTGCAAAAGTCCTTTCGCTTCTTGAATCAAAAGAACCGCCTGCTGCCTGCGGCAGGAAGTCCTGCAGCTGCGCCTAACCCTTGCTGGTATAAATCCTTCTAACAGGCAGCGAAATCTCCAGGCCCTCCTTCCTGAACTCCTTCATCAGCTGCTTGATGAACTCATGATTCAGCACTCCCTTGTCCTTGCCATTGCCTGACATTAAAACAACTGAGAACATGACGTTAGACTCGCCGAAGCCAGTGAACCTGAACGACGGCTCGAAATTCCTAACCCCTGCTGCCTTAAGCACTTCCCTTGCAACCTTCAAAGTGACCTGCTCCACCTTTTCAAGGTCATTCTTGTAGGAAGTCGCGCAGCCAACGCTGAATGTAACCTCCTTAATCGGAAGGCTGTAGTTGATTATCCTGCTCTGGGAAAGCTTGTTGTTCGGGACAATCAAAAGATTCTGGCCAAGCTTCAGCCTGGTGCTCCTCCACCCGATGTCTGACACAACCCCTTCCTCGCCTGTCTCCAGCTTGACAAGGTCTCCTGGCTTGAAAGGCTTGTCAGCCATAATGTAAAAGCCGGCGAAAAAATTTGAAAGGGTGTCCTGAAGGGCCAAAGCCACTGCAAGGGAAACCACGCCGAGGCTCGCTATAAGGGCAGTGACCTTCACTCCGAGCTGGTCAAGGATAATTACGAAGCCAAGCGCATAAATGAAGATGTATATTATCTTCCTGATTGCAGGCATGAAGTGCTCGCTGACCCTTGTTCCTGTCCGCTGCGAAACCTCCTTGTCGTACCAGCCCAGCACTGCGACAAGAAGCCTTGCCACAGTGTAAGTTGCAAGGATTATCAGGAATATGAGCAGTATCCTGTGTATAACATCCTTGTATGCCAAAAGAGCCTCTACCTGGAGAAGCGAGAAGTAGACTCCAAGCGTGATTGCCAGGAAGTATATCGGCGTTTGAAGGGCGGCAACAAGCTCATCATCAAGCGTTGTCTTTGTGGCTTTTGTAAGCTGCGTTAAATACCTCACTATTATGAAATACAATAGTTTCGCGCCAATTACCGAGGCAATCAGAAGCGCGCCTGCTGTCAAAAGGTCATTCTGCAATATTACATCCAGATACTGCCCTGCCCATGAAAGGCTGTCAGGAAGCGCCATTGGAAGGATTACAGGCAGTCAGTATTAATACTTTTCTGCGGCAAAAAATTTATATATTCAGCTGTTTTGAACTCACTCTTCAGGAATTAAAAAAATTTCCGGGTGTTGCTTATGGCTGATGAGGAAAAGAAGTTTTCAAGGCAGATAATCGGCAAGACAGTTGTCAGCAAGACCGGCAAGCGCTTCGGAGAAGTGGGAGACATAATCTTTGAGTCAAAGTCCGGCGAGCTCATACACATGGTGTTAGCCAAGCCCACTGCCTACACTGAGAAGCTGCAGCTTGAAAGGGACAAAGACGGAAATATCCTGATACCATACAGCGCCGTAATAGCAATAGGCGACTTCATGGTCGTGGCAGAAGAGGACATTGTCTAGCCTATTGAAAAGCCTGTGTTTAAACTAACAAAATTTATAACCATTCCATTACTGCTTTTTTTCGATGAGCTCTTTATGGACAGAGAAGTACAGGCCTGGTGATTTCTCACAGGTTGTCGGCCAGGAGGAGACAGTGCGGAGGATAAAGTCGTTTGTCGAGCAAAAAAACCTCCCCCACATCATGTTCTCAGGGCCTGCAGGGACCGGAAAAACAACCCTTGCAATGCTCATAGCCAGGAAGCTCTTTGGAGAAGGTTGGAGGCAGAACTTCTTGGATTTGAACGCCAGCGATGAGCGCGGGATTGACGTGATAAGGAACAAGGTCAAGGACTTCGCAAGGACAAAGGCCATCGGAAATGTCCCCTTCAAGATAATCTACCTTGACGAGTCTGACTCACTCACAAAGGAAGCGCAGCAGGCACTAAGGAGGACAATGGAGAACTATGCAGGAACCTGCCGCTTTATCCTAAGCAACAACTACTCCAGCAAGATAATAGAGCCAATCCAGTCAAGGTGCGCTGTATTCAGGTTCAGGCCCCTAAACGAGGCTGAGCTTGGCATGCTGGCTGACAGGATTTCAGCAGGCGAAGGCCTGACTGTTGACCAAGCGGCAAAAAAAGCCCTGGTTGACTCAAGCGAGGGCGACTGCAGGAAGCTTGCCAACATCATGCAGAGCGCAGCTGCCAGCTCAGAGGCCATTACTGAGGAGCTTGTCTACAGGCATGCGGGGGTTGCAAAACCAAAAGAAATAAAAGAGGTGCTTGCGCTGGCTATAGCCGGAAAGTTTGTTGAAGCGCGGGACAGGCTTTTCAACGCAATGGCTGCCCAAGGGCTGTCAGGGCTGGACGTGATAAGGCAGATACAGAAAGAGACTGCTGCGCTGGACTGCGAACCTGCCAGGAAGCTGAGGCTAATAGACAGGTGCGGAGAGATAGAGTTCAGGATGGTTGAAGGCGCTGACGAGTTTATCCAGCTCGAGGCGCTGCTCAGCAACTACGCCTTGCCAAGATGAAAAATAAGCTTGAATCCAATGAGCCCCCTGAAGAGCTTTTCAGCTCCATAAACAGGAGGCGGGCAAAGGAGCTTGAAGCCCTCAACAAAAGGCTGCGCGACCACATACTCCTAAGGGATTCTGCCCAGCGCGGCCTTGTTGATGAGTTCAAGATGCAGATTGCGGAGAAGGACTCCATGATTCACAGGCTCACCAGCGAGCTTGACAACGCGCTGGCTGGCTCAGGGGAAAAGGACTCATTAAAACTGAGAGTTGCCAGCCTTGAATCTGAGAACAAAAAGCTCGCCTCAAAAGGAAGAGCCCTCGAGTCAGGGCTTGAATTGATGCAGCATGTAAAGGAAAAGGATTCCCAGTCAAGGGTGCAGGCTCTCTCTGCACGAATTGCAGAACTTGAGCGGCTCAACTCAGAGCTAAGCCAGCGTGCAGACTCCTTCAGGCCGGCAATGCAGCCCAAAAAACCTGACGTAGAGGTTCTGGCGATGAGGCACAAGGTGGCTGAACTGGAAGGCCTCAACAGAAAACTCCGCGACCACATACTCCTAAGGGACTCTGCCGAAAGGGCAATGGTCGAAGAATACAGGCAACAGATGGCCCAGAAGGATGAGCTGCTCAAGGCGCTTGACTCCTCAAAGCTGGAATCAGACTCAGCCAGATTCTCTGAAAATTCAGCCCTGTTCACAACAGGCCTCCAAAAGGCCCAGCAGGCGTCCTCAATACTCAAGGCCCAGATTGAAACGAAAGAGGATGAAATTGAAAAGCTCAAGCAGGCCCATGATTCAAAAGAAAAATCATACGAAGCGTTGTGCGCCCAGCTTACAGCCCAGCTGAAAGAGCGCAGCTTTGAGGTTGAAAGGCTGAAGGCATTCGTATCCCAAAGGGAGGCGCTATACCAGAGCGTGGAGGCTGAGCTTGAGAAGGAAATCGCAAAAAAGGATGCACTGCTCAGGAAGCATGAGGTTTCCAGGCCAGCAGAGCACGTCATAGAGCTTGAAGAGCAGATAGCCCATTCAAGACAGGTCATAACACTCAAGGAGGCAGCAGCCAAAAGGGCATTCCTAGACTCGGTCAGGCTAAGAGAGAAAAACTCTGGCCTGGAAGCAGACCTCAAGGAGGTTAAATCAGCATTTGAATCCTCAAAGCAGGATTATGAGAGGCTGCTCCCACGCCTGAAGGCAGAGTCAGACCGCTCCATCAAAGCACTCATAACCGACTATACATCCAGAGAGGCCATGTTAAGGGCTGAAAATGAAAAGCTCAAGTCAGAGGTTTCAAGAAAACAGCTTGAGCTTGGGGAGCAGTCCAGGAAAATTGACGCAGCCATAACCGAATTCAGGGCCAGGTCAGACCAAATAATACAGCTCAGGCCAATAACGCAGCCTGCTCCAGAGCCAGCTGCGCCGGATACAACGGTCCAGAACCAGACTCCAAGGCATATCCAGACAGAAGAACAGCTTAACGACTACGCAAAGAAAGCCAGAGCCCTGAGAGAGAGCCTCTTCAAGAAGGACAGGGAGCTAATAAGCCGGGAAAATGAGATGAAACGCCGCGAAGAACAGCTCAGCCTTAAGGACAGCGAACTGAACACAATGCTTGGCGTTGTTGAGCGGAGGTTTGCCGAACTCCAGCAGCGTGAGGAAAGCCTGTCAAGGCAGGAACAAATCCTGCTCAAGCAACAGGAAGCCCTAAACAAGGAGCTAAACTCCATGCCTGAGGCAAAGCCAGCTGAAATGCGGCCTGCTATTGCATCAATTAAAGCAGAGCCTGAAATTAAGACAGCAAAGCCTGAACCTAAACAAAGGCCAAAGCCAATTGTAAAGCCAGCCATAATCAAACAGGCTGTAAGCAAGGTAATCGAGAAACAGCCTGTAAGCGTGGTTGCCCAGGAGCAGCCAGTACAACAGCTACCAAAGGAGCAGCCCAAAGACAGAGGGCCCCTGCTCATGGAGGAGCTTGAAACAGTCCAAAGGATTATCCCAATAAAAGCCTCAAGCCAGAAAGTCGTCCCGGCGCCAAAGCAGGATGCAGAGATAGACCTGGCAAGCCAGTCCATCGGATACCATGAAGTTGATGAAATCGCAGCAATGGCTGACGTTGCCCTGCAGCACAATACCTCTGTGGAACAGATAAGAAAGAGCCTGGCAGCATCAGGCTACTCAAAAGAAAGCATCGAAAAGGCGTTCAAGAAGATGGGGCTTTAGATTTATCTGGAGATTCTTCCTTTAATTGCAGGCTGAGCGACACATGGTTCACTTTTAACTTAAACTATTAAACAGCAGCCTGTTCCTTCCTTGGATTCAACAGCCCCTTACGGGAATCGTAATGGTACGGACTTGCTTCGTTCACTGCCATTTCCATGTTTTCTTTCCTGTACTGTCAATCTGAACGCTACAATTAAATGATATTACAGAGCAAAAAGCCAACTTACCTCAAATGCTTGACAAGAATAGCTGTGTCCTCATGCTGCTTGTAGTTGTAGGAAAGCTCTATGCTGATTGGAGTCTGGAACTCCCTCTGGCCTGACACTGAGGCGGTATTCATTGAGCAGGTGACAGGCCTCTTGTTCTCAGTAAGAACCACGTCGCCCTCGTTTGTTCCGCCAAGGGTTGAGCAGGTGATTGCGCCAACGCTTGCAGACACCTTAACATGCACCTTGTTCTTGTTCTGGAAAGCCGTGTCACAAAGGGCTCCTGCATGCACTGCGCCTGTACCCTTATGAACCACATCAAATGAAAAAGTAAGCTTATTCTCGCCGCCAGGGTCCTGCTTGAAGTTTGCAACCTGCACAGGCGAGCCTGAATTTGAAACTGTCTTTGCCTCATCTATCTTGCAAGTCGGCTCGCGGTCAAACCTTGGAAGGAGCTTGTCAACGCAGAACTGGGTCGTGGCAGAAGTCTTATACCTGTAGCAGATATCTGCCCTTAAAGTGAATGGCGTGTTCCCAGGCAGGGAATGCTTATACTTGAAAGGCTCATCAGGGCTGACGCCGAAAGACACGTGTATCGGACTGCCCTCTGTACACTTGCCATCCTGATCCTTCTGCCTGGAGGGAACTGCCTCTGCAACTATCTTGCTGTATGACGGGCCGCCAAAGTCTGACTGGCTAATCCCTGACAGCTCTATTTTCGTATCTGACGGCTGAACTGTGAACTCGCCCTTGTTCAGGAGCCGCAGGGTCACCTCAAATGGGAACTGGTTATTGTCAAACACCTCTGCCGGAGGGCCGCCCTCAACAAACTTCATCTCAATGCCATCAATGCCGCCGCAGAAAGGGTTTCCGCCAGTGCCTGGCTTTGTTGTAGTGCAGCCTGCGAGCACTACTGCGGCAAGCACTACAAGAAAGGGAAGCACCTGTTTTGACTTCATACCGGGCTGGCCTTGTGAATGGTGTTTTATAAATCTTTCTTTTACCTGGGTATCTTGGCGATTTCCAGGTCCTTGCTGACGCTGTCCCTGTAACCATACCTGAGCCTGATGATTATCGGGGAATTGAAGGCTGCCTTCTGGTCTCCCTGAATGTTATAGGTGCATAAGAAGCTCTTCCTGCCGTCTATAAGCTTAATGAAGCCCTCATTATTCCCAAGGTCGACATTGCAGGGCTGGCCGCCAATTGTAACCGACTCCACCCTTATCTGGTTAAGCTCCTCAAACTTCAGGCCAGGGCCATACGGCTGGCAGCCATCCTCATGATCCACCTGGTAAACCAGGCCAGAGCCAACATTCTGGACATGTATGGTAAACCTAATCTTTCCTGCTGCATTGCTCGGCTCTACCCTGGTTACAGCAACAGGAGCGCCCTGGCTGGACAAGCTTACTTGAGCTGACGTGCACACTTTCTGCCTCTCTGTAACGCCAAAGGGGGTTGGATCAACACAAACAACTGTTGAGGCTATGGTCTCGTAATTGTAACAGGCAGTTGCCAGTATCCTTGTCCTGTAAACATCCACCTCGTCACTCAGCCTGGCGTTCACCTTGAAATCCTTGAAAGCTATCTCTCCCTGGGAGTCTCCCACAGACTTTCCCCTAATGCCAAGCCCATCATAAGGGATTCCTGCACCGTTGGGATTGCGCAGGTCACTGAGCACGCTTGGGTCAAACCCGCTAAGGTATACGTTACCGTCAGCAGTCGCCCAGCCAGTGTTCTTTATCTGCAGGCTGATGCCCATCTCACCTGGAACGATAAACCTGTCCGGAGGATTACCCTGGATAAAGCTCATCTCCAACCCGCGAGTACCAGACCTTGTGTCAGGGGCTGACTGCTGCTGCCCGCAGCCGGCAACCACGATTGCCGCAAGCAAAAGAATTATTGCGGTCACCTTTTTGCCCATAGTGCAGTTTTCCCAACTTTTGTATATAAATTATTCGGTCTTTGTTATCGTGACCTTTTTTGACATGCTTGACATGTACCCGTAGCTTAGCTTGATAAGAAGCGGAGTGTTGTAACTTGGGGTGGATGCCGGAATGGCATCTGAAGTGCGGCACCTCACCTTGGCCTCTCCAGACTCAAGCCTGACAGGGTTCGGGCTGCATTCAAGCCCTGCTCCTGACAGACTGGCTTCTATGCCCACCGTATTCAGCGCCCTTGGCTCAAGGACTGCCTCTGTGCACAGTGCCTGCTCTGCCCCGGCGCTGACAACCTGGCCCAAGCCAACATTCTTGATATGAACAGTATATTGGGGCCTTACGGCTGTAATTGAACTTCCGCTTCCATCAGGAATCATTTCAGGCTCAATCTTTACAACAGCAACAGGAGCGCCCTGGCCGCTAAAGGTCATTGCCTTGGGGGTACAGGCCTTCTGCTTCATGTTGATGTTGAGCAGGTCTGCGTCTATGCATGTATCCGACAATGATTCTGTTGAGTACTTATAGCAGGCTGCAGCAGTTATCTTCGTCTCCCTCTTTTTGGACTGAACCTCACTAAACGGCAGTGTCTGCGCTGAGAAAAATTCGAATATGACTGTGCCAGGCGGGTTTGCAGGGCCCCTTCCAAGGAGCGAAACCTCACGTGAAGCCTCCTCAACCAGAATATAATCCGGATTGTATATTATTGCCAGAAGGCCGCTGTCCACATCCGCAGCACCCTTATTGCTTATTTTCAGGCTGATTTTATAATCAACTCCCTCCTCCTCGCCTGCCTGCAGGTTTTCAGGAGGCCCGTTGGGAAGGAACTCTATCTTAATGCCCTCTGTACCTGAATGAATTGCCGAGTAAGAAACGGGCAGGCTTGGGCTGCCATCACCTGATTTGCAGCCTGCCAGCGTTATCAACGCAAGTATCGCCAATGCAGGCCATTTCATTGAACAGCCTCCCCAGGAACCGGCTCGGCACCAGCTTCACTACCGGACTCATCATTTGCACCCCCTTCAGCTGGCGGTGCTTCCTCAGGCGGTGCTTCCTCAGGCGACTGGGCGGGCTGCTCAGGGGAGCCAGCTTTTTCAGGCCTTTTTTCCTTTAAGTCAAGGGAAAGGTCCTTCTCGACAGAATAAGTGTACTTAGCGTTAACCTTGAAATTCCTGATAGCGAAGGGCTTTCCTGCCAGCAGCGCTGCACTATCAGTAACCAGCAGGCTGCACCTGAAACTCTGGTACTTGTCAATCTTAGTGAATTTTTCAGAGTCATCCTCGCGCTCTGCGGCTATGTCCAGGGCATAACGGCTGTTTCCTGAGGAGTCCTCGCCAGAGTGGATGAACTTATGCGTACATCCCTCAGTTTCATCCAGCTCAATCCCCCTTGGAAGGGTAATCACAACCTCTTCAACATCCTCAATCCTGCCTGACCACTTGTTGCTTATGGTTATCCCCAGTGACATTTTTGAAGCATCCTCCAGGCCGATTGGAGGCTCTGGAGCGCTCATGCCTATCATAACAGGCCCGGGAGTGTGCACTGCCACAGGCTTTGGATCAGGCGCATCGTAAAGCCTCAAAGGGTCTACGCCCTCCCTGTTCAAGGACTTTAATGTCTCCTTTTTCATAAAGTAACTGAGGAGTTCAGCCTCAGTTGTAAAAGTAAACTGCGCTGCTGCCTTAATTGCATGTGTCCCCCTCTTAAGCCCCTTCAGCCTGCAGTCGAAGACAACAGACTCTGAGCCAAGGATTTCAAAGGTTTCGGGCTGGGCTGCGCCTTTTGTCTCAGCTACCTTCTCCCGGTCAGACCAGCAATGGGGAGAAGCCGCAATAGGCCTTGTCCTGTCAAGATTCGCGGCCTTGACTGTTGCCAGAAGCAGCACATCCTGGCCCTCCCTGTACTCCTGGTCTGCGGTCTTAAGCTCTGTAATGGACAGGCTTATGGCAGAGCCAGACTCCTCTTTTCCAGGGTAAAATGCCTGGGTCGCAGAGTTGATGTAATTATCCCATGCCTTCTGCACAGTAACCGGAAGGTTTACAATGGCGCGGCCTGACCTCTGCAGACCGCCAATCAATGTCCCCAAGGAATCCTGCGGGCCTGCCTGCACCCTTGTTTCAGCGAGGCCCAGCCGCTCAAGGACAAGGGAAAGCTGAGGGTAAATTATTCCAAAGACCAGCAAAAGGACAAGACAAACCCTGAGAAGCTCGCCAAAAAAGCTCTTTGGAATATAGCTCTTGATGAACACCCAAGCCCAAACAGGGGCGAGCATGAGCAGGGCCATGTTCAGAAGAAGCGTAAAGTCACCCTGAGGAAGCTTTGAAACCTGCAGCCACAGGTAAGGAATGCCAAGGGAAAGCAGGGAGATGAAAATCGCGGGCTTGAGCTCAATCACCCTGAACAGGTAGGCGAAGGTCACAATCAGGACATACGCAAGAACCCTTGCCTCCAGACTGATGTTATACCTGACTATCAGCTCATAGAACTGGTACAGGACCACAAACAGAATGAATATTGCCGGAACCTCTGCCTTAGGCTTCAGAAAGTCAGGCCACCTCATGGTAATGCTTGTGCGCTGCGGCGGAGAATTCTCCCTTGCCAGAAGGTTATACGTTGGGTCTGGAGCCATCTATCCCTGAACCTCTTTTTTTAAAGGAACTTATTCGCCCAGGCGCATTTAAATCTTTCTAGAAGCAAAAGAAGCATGTTTAAGTTAGAGGCGACACGCCATTGAACTACTATTGAACCACTAATAAACAGCAGGCTGTGCCCGCATCAGATTCAGCAGCCCCTTTCGGGAGACTCGTCACATGTACGGCCTGGCCTGGTCCACTGCATCTGCAATGTTCACTGTTCGGGTATAACTACTAACCACTAACTGCCGACCATTAATAAGTCAGCCTGCTACAGTTAGTTATAAGTAAAAAAAGGGCCCAGAAGCCGCTTACTCAAGCTGAATCCTCAGCTCAATGACATTAAGGGTTGTCTCAGGAGCTATTTTTATGAAGTTGTTCCCCCGCACTATATACTGGTCTATGTTCCTTGTGAAGTTAGCAGTCCTCCTCGTGTCCATAGACAGCTTCCTGTTGTTTATTGTAAGCTCTGCCCTCTTCTCCTCATTATCATCAACAAAGCCCATCCTGAGGAATGTGTCAAAGGTGTTGTTGTTTATCCACGAATACTGGGTGTCGTTCACCTCAAAAAAATAGATCGGCTCAATCGGCTGCCTCAGCTTGGTCTTAACCTGCACCTGATCCATAAGGTAGCTTCCTGAATCAGCTGAAAACCTGACAGTGTTGACCCCCCTGTTCAGCAGCCCAGCGTCAATAGGAAGCTTAACAGGGCTGCCGCAATCCGGAACGCCTGAATGCACAAGCCCGTCATTCACAAAGACCCTCAGACTCCCTGCCTCAGTAACCCTGCAGTACACAAAGTAAAGCAGGCTTGCGCTTTCCAGCCCATTAATCTCCTCTGAGCCGATAATGAATGTCTGCCTGGCCTCCAAGCCCTCTGTCTGGCTTACCGTGGCAGTTATCTTAACATCGGTCAGCTCATAGAAGTTCCTCTGCCAGAAGGCAAATCCGGTCTCAGGAGCTGAAAATTCCAGCACATTGTCAGCCTGCAGATTGTCCAGGACAATCAGCTGCGCTGCTGACGCCTCGCCGTTAAAAATCTCCTGGTCGTTAAGCGAGACAATCAGCCTGCCGCTATGGTCCTTAACCTGGAAGCTTAGCTGGGCGTTACCTGTCTTCCCAGGCTCTGCTGAGAATGCCGCTGTCTTTTTCTTGGTGCTTCCGCTCTTGGACTCGACAAACACCGAGCCCATGGACTTTATCAGGCGGTCTTCGGACTTCGCATAAAGGTTAAACGCATTAAGATTATGCTCAAACTGGTCCTGCTTTGCCCTGAAGACTGTCCCGGGCTTCTCCAGCAGAAGAATCCTTGACGGCTCTGAAATCCCCTTTACCTCGCCCGGGGTGGCATTGTTGCCCAGCAACTCATCCCTTGCCTCAGGAGGCAGGAAAAGTATGTAAAGGAGCATAAGGCCGAGTATTGCCGCTATAAGCGAAGCTGCCCCGCCTGCGCTCTGACCCTTTTTCGCGTGCATTAAGAAGCTTAGAATCGCACAACTTTATATATAAATCTTTCTTAGTGTCCAAAATGCGAATCCTGAAGTCTTTCCTGAAGCATGGCGAAATCACTGTTGAGGTAACCTCGCTTGATGACCTCTGGGCACTGAGCCAGGTTATAGAGCCCGGCGACTATGTCAAGACAAGGAGCCTGAGAAAGATAAAGGTCGGGGACCGCGACTCCACTGAAACCGTGAGGAAGCCTGTCTGGATAAAGCTCAAGGTTGAGAACGTGGAGTTCCACAAGTATTCCAACGCGCTAAGGATTGGCGGGCTGATAACAGAAGCGCCTGAAGACGTTCCAAAGGCGCACCACACATTCAGCTTTGAAGAGGGCACTGTAGCCATGATAACCAAGGAAAAATGGCTGAATTACCAGCTTTCCAGAATCAGGGAAGCGTCTCAAGAAAGGAATGAAAGGATTGTAGTGTGCGCATTTGACAGGGAAGAAGCGGTTTTCGCCCTCCTGCTCTCCCAGGGGTATAAGGTGCTGGCAGAAATCAGGGGCCAGGTTGAAAAAAAGGGGCAGAAGTCAGAGTCAAGGAACTTCTACGGGGAAATAATAAAGCTCCTCTCAGAATATTCCGAAAGGTTCAATGCCCAGCACCTGATAGTTGCGTCGCCCTCATTCTGGAAGGATGAGCTCCTCAAGGAGCTTGGAAGAAACGAATTAAAAACAAAAATAATCACAGCCACATGCAGCAGCGTGACAAAAGGCATTGATGAAGTGCTGAAAAGCAGCGAGCTCAAGGGCGTGCTAAGGCAGGAACGCACTGCAAAGGAATCCAGGCTTGTTGAAGAGCTGTTCCTCGAGATTTCAAGACAGGGCAACGCCAGCTACGGGCTTGCCGAGACAGAAAACGCATCGCAGGCAGGGGCAGTCAGGATACTGATGGTAACGGACGGGCTCATCCAGAAGACAAGGCAGGATGGGAGCTTTGGAAGGATAGAAAAGATAATGCGCAGCGCCGACACAGCCGCCGGGGAAGTTGCAATCCTCAACAGCGACAACGACCCTGGAAAAAAGCTGGACGGCCTCGGAGGGATTGCCGCCCTGCTGAGGTATAAGATGACGGCTTAAAAATCAAACCAACTCTTCAGGAATGCCTTTCTGCATTATCTCAACCCTTGAATGCGCAACTGACTTCTCAAACTTCTCAGCGTCATCAGCACTCCCTACTATGCTGCCGTAATGCATCGGTACAGCAATTTTCGGCCTTATTATGGCTGCTGCATGGGCTGCCTCACGCGCATCCATCGTGTATGTGCCGCCCACAGGAAGAAATGCGACATCAGCCTTAATGCCCGCCATCTCATTGATGAAATCGGTATCCCCTGCATGGTAGAACCTTTTCCCATCAAGCTCAATCACATAGCCAACCCAATCATCATGCCTGTTGTGGAATTTTTTCCCTATGTTATAGGCCGGCACTGCCGAGATAACTGCGCCATAAATGCTTACCTTCCCGCCCGGCTGGATGTTCCTGAACTCAGCGTAATGGAACCTGGCGGCCGCTATCTTGCTCTGGCAGCCAATGGGGGCAATAATTACAGTCTCCGGGCCTGCAATTTTCTTCAGGTCAGCAGGGCTGCAGTGGTCATAATGCGGGTGGGTAATCAGAACCAAGTCTGCCTTTTCCCCCTCCTGTATCTGGAAAGGGTCAATGTAAACAGTCCTTGACCCTGCCACCCTAAACCCAGCATGACCCAGCCATTCAATATTCATCATTTACACCCTGTCCATACTTCACACCGCTGCCATTGCGCTTATCAGAAGGTCTTCCCTGAAAGAAGGCGCGATTACCTGAAGTCCTACAGGGATATTGTCTATCTTACCTATTGGAACTGTTCCTGCGCAGACACCCGCAAGGTTTGCCGGAACTGTGAGCGCATCATAACCGTACATACTCAGGGGGTCTATCCTTTCGCCAATCCTGTGGGGCAGCCTTGGAGTGGTGGGCATCATTATCACATCAGCGTCCTTAAACGCCTCTTCAAAATCCTTAGTTATAAGAGCCTTAGCCTTAAGCGCCTTCCTGTAATAAGCGCCATGATGCTCTGCCCTGGAAATTTCCATCCCTCCAAGTATCCTCCTCAGCACCTCCTCCCCGCAGCTCTCCTCAATCTTCCTCCCATACTTCCTTCCGTCAAATTTTCTTGTGGCTGAGAAAAACTCGACATACTGAATCGGGTAATATGCCTGCACAGCCAGGTCTGCGTGCTTCAGCCTCACGCTGACCAGCCTTGACCTGGTTTTTTCCGCAACACCTGTAATTGCCTTCAGGCACATCTCATAAATCCTATTATCCGTGCATAGATGCCTTATCTCATCACTAACGCCAATCCTCAGAGATTTTGGCTTTGCATTGAAGCCTGCCTTTGCCTGCACAGATACAGGGTCATGCCTGCTTTTGCCTGAGATTACCTCAAGAAGAGCAGAGCAGGACTCGACGTCCTTCCCCAACGGGCCTATCTGGTCAAAGCTCATCGCGCTGTCCACAAGCCCGAATCTTGACACCCTGCCGTAGCTGGGCTTTATCCCGACAATGCCGCAGTGCGAAGCAGGGTTCCGTATAGACCCCCCTGTATCCGAGCCAAGCGCAACATCACAAAGCCCTGCGGCAACAGCAGCAGCGCTTCCTGAACTTGTGCCGCCAGGAATCCTGCCAGGCGCACTGGGATTTTGCGTGGGGCCGAATGCAGATGTCTCGCCTGAGCTTCCGCACGCAAACTCATCCATGTTTGTAATGCCCAGGATTATCCCGTCCTCCTGCCTTATCTTCTGTATAACGTCAGCGTCAAAGGTCCCCTGATAGTCCTCAAGAGTCCTTGACGCGCAGCTTATATTCATGCCCTCCACGCTGATGTTTGCCTTAACAGCTATCGCAAGGCCAGCCAGCCTTCCTGCCCTGCCCTGCCCCAGCTTCCTGTCGACAGCCTCAGCATCCCCAATGGCGTTGTCGTTCAACTGCAGGAATGCATTAAGGTCCTTTTTCCGCCTGGCCTCATCCAGGAATTTCTGCACGTTTTCTGCTGCTGTTACCTGGCCCTTCCCAAGCGCTGAGAGCTTCTGCATTTCACCAGCCCTTTTTTTCAGCTATGATATAGGATGAGTTCTTTTTTGGGGCATTCCTGAACATCCGCTCCCTGAAACCAGGCCAAGCCTCCGGCTTTTCCCCGCTTGTCTGCTCAGCCCTCTCGGTCCCATATTCCTCCTGCTCCACTTCAACCTTTTCCAGGGCAAGCATGAACTGGTCCATTATCTGCTTGGCCTCTGCCCTTATCTTTTCATGGTCGGTCATTTTCTACCTGAAAGCTCAAAGGCAAGGTCCTCCAGCTTCTGAAGGTCATATTTAATCCCGTCAAACTTCCTTCTCAGGTCGCCATTCCTGAAGTCGAAGTTCAACAGCTCGCCATACAACTCATTGAGGAAATCCTTAATGAACATCGCCTTATCGGCATCACCCTTCACCGCGCTGTTGATCGCCAGCCGTACAAGCTCGCCTGACAAGTCGCATATGCCGAGCAGGTAATGCTCTGCCTCAACGCCAAGCTGGCCTTTTGTAGGCAGCCTTTTTGATTCAGCAAATGAAAACAGGCAGGCGGCCTCAACGTATTCCTGCATCGCGGTCCGGAAGTGGCCCTCTGAAGCGTCGCCCTTTTCCTTCAGCAGCCTGACTTTAGACCTAATTTCACTGATGCCGCTCCTGGCAGCCGCCAAGTCATCCCTGTGGACGCTGTATATTATCTTCTTCGAAAGCCTGATAATCTCCCTTGACAGGGCAATTGTCTGCTCCCTGACCTCATCAGCCCTCTGCAGCTCCTTTGCCATATTTGAGAAATCCTTCCTGTCAATCATAACGCAGAGAACCTCAACGCCGTTTATAAATATTTTTAATGAAGCCCATGCGCAATTAAACTGTTTTCCTTGCAGGCCCACATTTAAATTAGAAGCGATACAACTGATAAACTATAGTAAATAACCTTAATTTTCGTATATTAAAAAAGTATTGCAAGGTTATTTACTAATAAGCAAATCACTTATTTGAGCGGAACAAAGTTCCGATTATTAACGTGATTTGCTATACCATTAGCTTACACAAATAGCAGGCTGTGGCTACCTTGGATTTAACAGCCCCTTTCGGGAGACTCGTGGCGTGTACGGCCATGCTTCGTGAACCGCCCCTGTTCACTTCCTCTTGCTTGATGAACTCTTTCAATTGTACAGCTTACCTTGTACCGTACACCAAGAGACCCGTGCATGAAGAGTAAGCCTACTACCAGTCATAAGGAAACTACAAAGGCCGCAAAAAAAGGGCACTCGCATCCACATCGGGATAAATTTTTATAGCTCGAATTTCAGAATTTGCCGCATGTATGAGATAATGATTGGCCGGAACGAGGCTGACAAGCGGAGATTCGGGGACAAGGGCGCGTTTCTCCTTGCGCGGCATTATGTGAAGATGGGCCAGACAACCTCCCTCTCGGCCAACATCCACATGGACGCATTGAGGCCCCATGTAGTCTTTGTGGTGGGCAAGAGGGGGAGCGGGAAATGCGTAACAGGAGACACTCTGGTACCCCTGTCAGATGGCCGCATTGTTCAGGTAAAAGACTTGGAAAATGATACTGGCCGGGTTTTGGCACTCAATAGCGAGCTCAAGATGACTGCTGCCGGCAAATCAGCTTTTTTCAGGCGAACTGTCAATAAAATCCTTAAGGTGACTCTTAAGAGCGGCAAGGAAATAAAATTGACTCCTGAACACCCGTTGCTGACTATCAGCGGCTGGCAGAAGGCTTCTGACCTTTCAGGAGGCAGTAGGATTGCTACCCCTCGCAGGCTGGATAATTTTGGAAACAAGCCCATGCCTGAAAGTGAGGTTAAACTGCTGGCCTATTTGATAGCTGAAGGCCATCTTAAGCAAGGTGTTTTGTTTGCCAACATGGATGACAAAATAATTGCAGAGTTTAAGGGGGCCCTGCATGAGTTCGATCCCTTCTGTGAGCTTGTTAAATTAAAGGAAGGGCATTATCGGGTTTATACCCGGGGCAGGGTTTCAGGCAAGACAAGAATAAGGGAGTTTCTTGAATTGCACGGTCTCAAGGGAAAGTTGTCAGGCGACAAGTTCATCCCCGAGAAAATAATGCAGCTTCCCAGGAAATTGCTGGCGGTCTTCCTGAACAGGCTATTTACCTGTGACGGAAGCATTTACAAGTCAAGAAAGGGTAAAAGGCTCATGTGGCAGATTTCGTACTCCTCCAAGTCTGAGAGGCTCATAAGGGATGTCCAGCATCTTCTGTTAAGGTTTGATGTCGTCGCCCGCTTACGAAATAAGATAACAAGGATTAATGGCAAGGAAATCCCTTCCTTTGAGCTGGTCTTTGATGGTGAAAACTTGCTTAATTTCTGCGAGCAGATTGGCTTTATCAGCCATAAGGCTGTAAGGGAGGAGATAGCTATTGAGGAGACAGTTGTGGTAAAGCGGAATCCTAATGTAGATACAGTGCCTAAGGGCATTTGGAATTTATACAGGCCTGAAAGCTGGGCGCAGGTTGGAAGGGAAATGGGTTACAAGCATCCCAAGAGCTTAAGGGAAAGCATAAGATACTCGCCTGGCAGGGCGAAGTTACTGCAGATTGCCTCTGTGGTGAAAAATGATTATCTCTACAAGCTCGCAACATCAGATATCTTCTGGGATGAAATCCGCTCTATTGAGGAAATTTCAGGGTCTTTTGAGGTTTTTGATTTGAGTGTCCCAGAATATCATAATTTTGTTGCTAATGATATTATTGTTCACAACAGCTACACATCAGGCGCAATGGCTGAGAGCATGATGCTGCTCCCCCCTGAGGTTACTGAAAACCTGTCAATAATAATGCTTGACACAATGGGGATTTTCTGGACAATGAAGTACGAGAACAGGGAGGATGCGGCCCTCCTGAAGCAGTGGCACATCGGCTACCAGCCGCTTAACATCCAGATTTACACCCCTGCAGGCTTCTATCCCTCCTACAAGGAGAAGGGAATAAGCGACTTCCCATTTTCCATAAGGACATCCGAGCTTTCTGTAAACGACTGGCTGATGACATTCGGCCTTGGAATGAACGACCCTGTTTCAATAGTGATTTCAAGGGCGGTAAGCGCGCTGCAGGAAAAAGGGAATGATTACTCCGTAAAGGAAATTATAGACGCTGTCAATGCCGATGCAAGGGCAGGCAAGAATGAGCGGGAAGCAGCCGAGAACCTTTTTGCAGGGGCTGACAAGTGGGGGCTGTTTGACGAGAAAGGGACGAAATTCGGCGACCTCGTGTCCGGAGGCCAGATTACCATACTGGATGTCAGCTGCTATGCCTCGCTCACAGGGGTTGAAAGCATCAGGTCCCTGGTCATAGGGCTTGTCTCAAAAAAGCTGTTTGAGGAGCGAATGTCTGTCCGCAAATTTGAGGAGCTTGCAATGATAAAGTCAAAGCTCACCCTGGAATCGCAGAGGGCTGAAAAGAGAAAGCTGCCCCTCATCTGGATAATGGTGGATGAAGCGCATGAGTTCCTCCCGTTCCAGGGGCACACCGCAGCAACAGACGCGCTGCTCACGCTCCTCAGGGAGGGAAGGCAGCCGGGAATAAGCCTCGTGCTCGCCACCCAGCAGCCGGGAAAGATACACACAGACGTAATGACCCAATCAGACATTATAATCGCCCACAGGCTCACGTCCAAGATAGACATAGACTCGCTCGGCCTCCTCATGCAGAGCTACATGAGGGAGAACGTTGACAAGCTGCTGGCAGAGCTTCCTGACGTCAAGGGCGCTGCCCTGATTTTTGACGACACAAACGAAAGGATGTACAATTCGCAGATAAGGCCCAAGATGACCTGGCACGGAGGGGCAAGCCCGATTGCCCTAAGCGAAAGGAAAGAGATTTGGAGCAGCATCAAGATTTAGGGGCTAACTTGACAGGGTTTTTCAGCTTTTCAATATTCCTGCACTTGGGAAAGCGGTTGCAGGCGAGGAATCCCCCATAGATGCTTGTCCTCAGCACCATAGTCCCTTCACTGCACTTCTGGCACGGCTTCTCCTTAACATCAGCCGGAGTGTTTTTTGACGGGCATAAAGGATTAATGCACAGCGGCTGGGGCTGCTTGCCCCTTCTTATCATCAGCACAATTGGATGACTGCACTCCTTGCATGTGTCCTGGGTGGGCTTAAGCAGCCCGGTGGACGGTATTTTGAATGTTGCGCTGCACTCAGGATAGCGGCCGCATGCAATGAACCTTCCAAACCTGCCCCTCTTAATCATAAGGGTTCCCTGGCCGCAGGCTATGCACTGGCCGACGGTGTTTGCCTTCTCCTCAGATTCCCTTGTTGCCGTTATAAGCTCTTCCCCAACTTCCTTTTGTTTCTTCCTGAATTCCTCCAGAGTTTTCTCCAGAACTTTCTTTGCCTTTTCAAGCACTACTTCGCCTGTTTTCTGCTTTGCCTGGATTTCCTCCATTTCCAGCTCAAAATGCCGCGTCAATTCTTCATCGATTATTTCCGGGCAATATTTTCCAAGAGTAGTCACTGTCTGAATCCCAAGGTCTGTCGCCTCCAATGCCTGCCCCTGGATGTAGCCTCTCTTATAGAGGGTTTCTATTATTTCGCTCCTCGTGGCCTTCGTGCCGAGATTCTTCTTTTCCAACTCCCTTATTATTGAGGCAGGCGTATACCTCTTCGGCGGCTGGGTTTCCCGGTCATGCATGTCAATTCCCTTGTTCCTGATGTGATCTCCTTTGCTTGTTTTAGGGAGTTCCTCCTCTTTCATTTTGGCATATTGCCCATAGAACAGGTGCCAGCCTTTTTCCAGCGTGGTTGTTCCTTTTGCAACGAACATTTCCCCATTAACATCACTCTTCAATGTGACTGTCTGCCGTGTTGCAGGCTCTGCAAATGTTGCAAGGAACCTTCTGACAATCAAATCATACGCTCTTCTCTTCTGCCCGTCCAGAGCCTTCGGAGGAATCCCTGTCGGGAATATGGCGGGATGCGCAGGGTCGGTTTTCTTCCCGTTGTTCGGCTGGAGCTTTCCCTTCAGCAATTCGCTGCAAAGTTCAGAATATTCCTTCTGCTTGGACAGGTTCTTGAGTATTCCGCTGTACCCAATGCTTGGCGGCAGCTGCTGCGAGGATGTTCGCGGGTATGAGATGTATCCGCTGGTGTAAAGGTCCTGCGCTATTTCAAGCGTTCTGCTAGGGTTTATCCTCAGGCACCTGTATGCTTCGGTCTGCAAGGTTGTAAGGTCAAATGGGCTTGGAGGAGCCTGCTTGAATTCTGACTTCTCAGCTTCTGCAACAGCCCCATCCTTTCCTTTCGTCCTATCCAAAACCCCCTCTGCTTCCTCTTTCTTCCAGAACTTGTCTTTTTCATGCCAGGCTATGAATTCGCCCCCATGGCTTTGCGCTTTGAGTTCAAGCATCCAGAAGGGCTCTGGCCTGAATGCCCTGATTTCCTTTTCCCTGTCCACAATTATCTTCAGGGCAGGCCCCTGGACCCTTCCTGCGCTAAGTATCTTGAAAAAGCCCGCTTCTTTTACTGCCGATGTGAGGGCTCTCGACAAATTTATTCCGTAGAACCAGTCGAGCTCATGCCTGGTCAAGCCTGCGTTTGCCTGCCCCCAGTCAAGATGGCTGCTTGCATGCTCATATGCGCTTACTAGCTCATCCTTTGTAAGCGTTGAGAATTTCATCCTCCTTGCATCCTTCTGCCCGCATATGAACCTGATAATGTTAAGGCCTATTGTCTCGCCCTCCACATCATAATCCGTGGCGACTGTGAATGAGTCTGCATGCCTGCTCAGCTCCTTGAGGGTGTTCAGGTATTTTATTGAGAAGGCCGCTGACCTGTCTATCTCTGATATCGGCTTCCACTCAATATCAAATACGGGATATGTCCATCCTTTCCTCTTCTTGTCCTTTTTCTCAGCAAGGCCATAAAGATGGCCGACAGCGCATCCAACAATTATCTTTCGGCTCTTATGCTTAAGCTCATAATAAGGGACTCCAGCATTGCTTTTCTTGACAGGCTTTTCGTCTGCCAAGGCGCCAGCTATCATCTGCGCTGCCTTTGGCTTTTCTGTGATGACCAGCTCAACCATTTCCGGTGCAGAATCCCGGCGGTTATATAAAACTTTGTTGAGATACTCGCATTCTGTGCTATCCTGAAAGTATTTCCTCTCGATGGTTTAATTCGTTTCATGTTTATTA
>CAZDCW010000020.1:0-23739 GCA_964504135.1 uncultured Methanosarcinales archaeon | reverse complement strand
CTCAAAAACAACATGGCAGAGCTCTACTATTACCTGCTTAGAAAATACAGCGAGGAATCTGCTGAACAGTCGCTTGCATTCTTTCTTCCAATTGCAGGGGATTTCAATGAATCGATAATCCCCTCAGCCATGAAGTTAAGGTTGGCTGAAAGAAGCCAAGGCAAGAAATTTTCCTATATCGATGTCCTTGGTTATTTATATGCCAGGAAGAACAATTTCATCTTCCTCACAGGGGACAGAGCCTTTTCCAAATTGCCTGGCGTCAGTATAGAACGAGGCTAACTGAGGCGGTCAAACAGGCTTCACGAACTTTAGCTCTGAAACCCTGCCTCTGGCTTCCCTAATGCCGCTTTCCAAGTCCCTCATGAACTCAGTCATCCTCTGGCAGGCAATCTCCTTCACCTCGCCGGAAGTCATCCTGCCTGACCTGTATTCCCTGTAAATCCTGCCAAGCTCCTGGTCATCATCAACAAGATGCTGCTTCAGAAGCTCAAAAGCCATGTCCTTTTCCACCACTGCACCCAGTTTCCTGTGCTCTGCAAGGCTGTCCCTGCCACCGCTCAGGGCCCTGCCTATCTTCCTGCAGGCAAGCCTTGGATCCTCAGGAAGCTCAATGCATGACTCAGGCTTTGACTTGGACATCTTCATAGAGCCGTCAAGTGAAGGCGTGTACTTGTTGAAAATTGCAGATGGCGGCACGTACTTTTCGCTCCTCATCCTCCCAACAATATCCCTGGTGAGAAGTATGTGAGGAAGCTGGTCAGGCCCGACAGGAATGATGCCTGGCATGCGCTTCCTGAATTGAGGGTAAAGAATATCAGCAACCTGCGTTATTGCTGAGAGGATGCGTTCTGGTTCTGCGTTGCCGTACAGCGCCATAAACTGATTTAGGGTAACCTTCCTGGAAAGGGCTGCAGTCGCCCTCATCACCTCAACATTCTCAGACTGAAAATAAAAAGTTGTCCTCCCAGGGTCAAGGCCCAGGGCAATATATGCGGGAATGTGAAAGTCAAGCGCCCTTTTCTTAGCCTGCTCAAGCGAAACCTCCCTGGTTGCAGCAGCCTCAAGGTCTGCAACAAGGATGAAGGTCTCGGCCCCATGCTTCTGAAAGTATGCAATATTCTCCACAACCGTTTTCGTGCCGAAATGGATTTTCTCCCCAGAAGGCATAATGCCTGAGAGAACGTAAAAGGGCTTTTTGCCGCGGATTGCATCCGCAATGACCTTCTGCCCCAAACCTGAGAAAACAACGCCCCTCCTCATCAGCCTGTTGGGGTTCGGAAACAAGGAAGGCTCAAATTTCTCCAGGTGGAAATCTGTTATAAGCTTTGAATAATCCTTAATCAGCTCGCTTCCGTAAGGGTCTATCATTTTTTGCTTATTCATCCTGATGCTAACCCCCAAACGCTTATTTAAAGCTTTTTGCAAACCTTTCCACCTTCTCCAGGGCAACGCCTCTTCCCTGGCCTATGGATTTGCTGTATATGTCTATAATCCTGCTCCCTATTACCACTCCGTCAGCGCCCGCAGCAACGTATTTGTCCGCCTGCTCCCTGCTGGATATTCCAAACCCGACGAACAGCTCCTTTCCGCGAGCCACTGCCCTGATCCTCCTTACAAAGCTGATGCTTTCTCCTGCAACTCTTCCCCTTGCCCCTGTGGTGCCTGAGGCTGACACCAGATAGGCAAACGGAGCTGGCTGCCGCAGCATCAGCCTGGCGCGGCTTAAGCCAGTGTTCGGGGCTATCATGCATATTACCTTAATGCCCTCTTCTTCTGCGACTGCCCCGAATTCCCGGTCCTCGCCGAACAGAAGGTCAGGAATTATTACTGCCTCCACTCCTGACTTCGCAGCCTTCCTCAGGAAGCTTCTTGCTCCAAACTGATGCACCAGATTGTAATACGTCATAAAAACCAGCCTTGACGTTCCCCTTGCACTTTTCGCTATTGAAAACGCAGTGTTTATGCTCGCCCCATTTTTCAGCGCCCGGGTTGACGCATCCTGAATGGTTTTGCCGTCACAGACAGGGTCTGAAAAGGGTATTCCAAGCTCAATCATATGTGAATACGGAGCCAGAGTCCTTATCAGCCCCATAGTGAATTCCCTGTCAGGGTCGCCGCAGCAGATGTAAGGTATAAGCTTCATAATACCCCCTCAGCCCTTGCTATCTGCTCAACGTCCTTGTCGCCCCTTCCTGAAAGGTTAACAATGACCAAGCTTCCTGGGTTATGCCTGGCAAGCTTTGGCAGGTAACCTATTGCATGCGCAGGCTCAAGCGCAGGTATTATCCCTTCTGTTCGGCACAACAAGTGAAATCCCTTCATTGCAGCCTTATCTGTGACTGCAACATACGCTGCTTTTTGCCTAGCGTAAAGATTTGAGTGTTCGGGTCCGATTGCAGGGTAGTCAAGCCCTGCTGATATGGAATGCGTTTCCCTTATCTGGCCATAGCGGTCCTGCAGGACATAGGTTCTTGTCCCATGCAAAATCCCGACTTCGCCATCCCCACTTATCCGCGCAGCATGCTTTTTCGTCTTCAATCCCCTGCCCGCTGCCTCCACTCCAATCAGCTTTACCTTTTTACTCAGGAAAGGCGCAAACAGCCCGATTGCATTGCTTCCCCCGCCGACGCAGGCAACCAGAAAATCCGGAAGCCTCCCTTCTTCCTTAATTATCTGCCTTTTGGCCTCTTTTCCAATTACTGACTGGAAATGCTTAACTATTTTCGGGAAAGGATATGGGCCAAGCGCAGAGCCCAACAGATAGTGCGTATCCCTGTGGTTCGCTGCATAGTCCCTCAAGGCCTCGTTTATGGCGTCCTTCAGCGTTTTTGAGCCTGCGCCCACTATTTTGACCTTAGCTCCCAGCAGCTTCATCCTGTAAACGTTCAGCTTCTGCCTTTCCGCGTCTTTTTCGCCCATGAATATGTCACATTCAAGCCCAAGCAGGGCAGCTGCTGTTGCTGTTGCCACTCCGTGCTGGCCAGCGCCGGTCTCTGCTATAACCCTTTTTTTGCCCATGTATCTTGCAAGCAGACCCTGGCCGAGGGTATTGTTTATCTTATGGGCTCCTGTGTGGAGCAGGTCCTCCCTTTTCAGGTAAATCCTCAAGCCCAGGTTCTTACCAAGCCTTTCAGCCAGGTAAAGAGGCGTTGGCCTGCCAGCATATTTTTTCAGGTAAACGTTAAGAGTTGAGTTAAACTGGCTGTCTCTCCTAGCCATGGAGAATGCCCTGTCAAGCTGGTCAAGCACAGGCAGCAGCAGTTCAGACACGTATTTTCCCCCAAACTCGCCGTATCTCCCTTTCATCTTAATCCCTTCAATTCCCTAATTTTAGCCCTCATATCCTGCGCAGTCCAGATTGCAGTGCCAACCAGTATTCCCTTTGCGCCTGACTGCCTTAGCAGCATTGCATCATTCCCTGTCCTTATGCCGCTCTCGCTTACTATTGGCTTGTCTGATTTGACTCTTTTCAGTATTCCCGCGGCCCTTCCAATGTCCACCTTAAGCGTCCGCAGGTCCCGGCTGTTTATGCCCAGCAAATCTGCATCGGTCTGCGCTGCCCTCTCCATTTCCCCCTCGTCATAGCATTCCAGAAGAACCTCCAGCCCCAGGCTATGGCAATAGTCAATCATAACCTTTGGGCTGATTCCCAGCCTGTCAAAAACCCGCGCTATCAGGAGCACTGCGTCAGCCCCTGACCTTTCAGCTGACACAATCTGGAGCCTGCTTATAACAAAATCCTTGAATAAAACAGGAATGCCTGCTGACCTTGCGGCAGCCACATTAGCCAGGGTTCCCCTGAAAATCGCAGGCTCCACAACAACCGATATTGCGTCTGCCCCTGCATCCCTGAAGTCAAGAGAGGCCTTTTTTGCATCAATGTCAATGAATGAGTACTCTCCAACCGGAGAGCGGTGCTTAATCTCTGCAATAAGGCTGAACTCCCGGCTTTCCAGGCTTTTTCTCAGGGAAAGCCGCCTATATGAGGTTTGCCTGCCAAGGTCATAATAGCCTGATTCAACATTAATCCTCGCCTGGCCAATGAACCTGTCAAGGATGTCCATTGAAATCCCTCAGAAGCTGGAGCTTTTCCATCGCCCTCCCAGAACCTATTGACTTTTCGGCAAGGCTTATTCCCTGGCTTATTGAGCCTGCAACGCCGGAAACATAGGTGGCCGCGCCAGCGTTAATCAGTACAATATCCCTTGCAGGCCCATCGCTTCCCTTAAGGACACTTATCAGCATAGCCGCACTCTGGGCCCTGTTCCCAACCTGGATTGATTTTAAAATGCCGCGCGAAAATCCGAACCCCTCAGGAGTTATCGTATAGGCTGATGCCCTGCCTCCTGAAATTTCACACACTTTTGTCTCAACAGACATGCTTATCTCATCCGTGTCGCCTGAAACAGCCATCACTTTTTCAGCGCCAAGCCGCGAGGCGGCCAAGGCCATTTTTTCAAGCAGATGACCGGAATAAACGCCAATCAGCTGCCTGGCGGGCCTTGCAGGATTTAACAGCGGGCCGAGAAGATTAAAAACTGTCTTGAACCCAAGCTCCTTCCTCAGCAGAGCAAGGTTTCCCAATGACCTGTGAAAAAGCCGGGCGAAAAGAAACGCAACGCCTATGGACTCAATCTGTCTCTGCGCCAATTCAGGGCCAGCGTTGATATTCACCCCCAGCTCCTCAAGGACATCTGCGCTTCCAATCCCTGAAGAAGACCTGTTGCCATGCTTGGCGACCTTCACCCCGCAGCCTGCGGCAACAAAGGCAGCACAGGTGGACACATTAAAGGTGCTTATTCCAGTCCCCCCTGTCCCGGCGGTGTCAATCAGGCCGGTTTTATCGCAATTTACAGAGGGGGAAAGCTCCCTTAAAAATCCTGCAAACGCTGCAATCTCCCCAACAGACTCTGGCTTAAGCCTCAAAGCAGCAAGGAATGATGCTGACTGGGCATTCGTGAATTTTGAGTTTACCACATCGCGCATTGCAAATACTGACTCATCATCTGACAGGTCCTGCCCTTCCATCAGCTTTTCCATAATCCGCGAAAAATCAAGGTCTTTCATTCAGGCCAATCCTGCAAAAATTGTATAAGATTTCCCTTCCATGCTCAGTCATTATTGACTCAGGATGGAACTGGACTCCGAAAATCGGGTAATACTTGTGCTGGATTCCCATTATTGCATTGTCGTCCTGGCTGCGGGCAGTAATGGCAAGACAGCCAGGAAATGACTCCTCATCGGCAACAAGGGAGTGGTATCTCATTACCCGGATATCGTTCCTGATTCCCCTGAAAATCCCCTTTCCTGAGTGCGTGATAAGGCTCGTTTTTCCATGCATCGGCTTGCGGGCCCTTACTACCTTCCCGCCAAAAGCAGAAACTATGCCCTGATGGCCGAGGCAGACGCCCAATACAGGAATACTCCTGCCCAGCTTTGAAATAACCTCTGCGCATACCCCGAAATCACTTTTATTTTCGGGATTCCCTGGCCCTGGGGAAATAATTATCAGCCTGTAATTCCTTTCTTTAATCCGGCCAAGCGAAAGCGCATTGTTCCTGACCACGTCAACATCCAGCCCAAACTCAGCCAGCATCTGGTACAAATTGTAAACAAACGAGTCAAAGTTGTCAATCAGCAGCGCCTTCATTTGTTTACCCCCATCACACTGAGCAATGCCGCTGCCTTTGCCTCGGTCTCCTCAAACTCCCTTTCAGGGATGCTGTCATAGACAATCCCTGCGCCTGCCTGCAAAAAAGCCCTGTTTTTCACTGCAAACAATGTCCTTATGCAAATCGCAAAGTCCACATTCCCATTGCTGGAAAAATAACCCACTGCACCACCATAAGGGCCGCGCCTGTCACGCTCCATCTGCGAAATTATCCCAATCGCCCTAATCTTTGGCGCGCCTGAAACAGTCCCTGCAGGAAAAATCGCCCTGAACGCATCAAAGCCGGTCATTCCCTTTTTTAGCCTGGAGCAGACAAGGGATGCCATGTGCTGGACGTGCGAAAATTTCTGGACTCCCATCAGCTCAGGAACCGAAACCGAGCCTATTTCAGACACTTTTCCAACATCGTTCCGCGTGAGGTCAACAAGCATAAGGTGCTCTGCCCTCTCCTTCCCGTCTTCCAGGAGTTCCTGCTCAAGCCTCTTGTCATCTTCTGCTGAATTCCCCCTTGGCCTCGTGCCAGCCAATGTCGCATAGCTGGTGATATCCCTGCCCTCAACCCGAATCAGGTTTTCAGGGCTTGCCCCTATAATTTTCCTTTCGCCAAACTTCAGGCAGTACATGTAAGGGGAGGGGTTGATTTGCTTCAGCCTTGGATAAATGGAGAAGATATCACCTGAAAAGTTTATTTCATACCTTCTGGATATCACTGCCTGGAAAATCTCCCCGGAAACAATTGACTCCTTCACCTTCTTCACCTTTCTGCAGAATTGCTCCTGTGACATGCCTGGCTTCAGGCTTACAACCCTGAATGGCTTTTCCCCATGCGTTTTCGCTGCGAGCATTTGAGCAATCCGCGGATACCTGTTCCTCGCCGAATAGACGTACCTTGCCTCTTTTTTCAGGTGGTCAAAGACTATTACATCGTCATAAATCCCGAACTCAAAGTCAGGGAAAAGCTGAGCTCCCTTCTGAGGCTGAATTTCCTCAAGGCTCCTGGCAAAATCAAAAGAAAAATAGCCAACCCCGCCTCCTACAAAGCCTTCTGAAGCCAAGCAATTCCTGCCTAAGTTGGCCTCCAGGTCACGAAGAGGGTCATTGGTCGGGCGCTTCTTCCCATTCACATAAATGAAACCCCCTTTGAATACGATGTGCCTTGCCGGGCTGAATCCAACAAAGGAAAACCTGGCCATCTTTTCGTTCCCCTCACAGCTTTCCAGAAGAAAAGCATTTTTGCACTTCCTTGATATGGATGAAAAAACACTTGAAGGGCTAAGTTCTGGATTAAGGGCAATGTGCCCGCTATTTTTTTTTGCAGCCATCAGGCCTGCCTCCTGAAGTAAAGCTTCCTTCTCAGGTCAGAAGGAACAGACTCCTCTGCAAGAAGCCCGGCCTGCAGGAGCAGCTTCAGGGAATACTTGATGCCGCGCCTGGAAAGCCTGGTTTTTTCCGCAATGAAGCCCTGCGTTAAACCAGCTTCATGAGATAAAAATACTTCAAGAATCCTAAGGCAGGAACGATTCAGGCCACCGGCAATCAACTCCTGAAATGCCTGGAGCGGAATCTAACTTAGAAACTGAAGCCTGCCTTCCAAAGGCAACCACCACTCAACGTCGCAGTCATAGAAATACAGAATGGCAGGCTTGCTTAAATACCTTTTGGTAGGGGCAAAATTCAGACCATGACATAAAGGAATTCTGTGTTCCTTGGCAGATCTCTAAACAAAATAGCCTCCTCCCTGCCTTCAGCACGGCCATAGAAAGTTATGGCAGTCACGCCTGAAGGAAGCCTGATTTCCCTCATACAAAAAGGCAAACCATATGCCCGGTCAAGTGTTGCAAGAAACTCACGCTGCTCCAACTCTTCCCTGCCCGTAACCCTAACATAGGGAGGCTGGAAAGCCCCTAAAAACCTATCAAACCCGTTAAAATCAGCCATTTCAATCTACCTGCAAATCATATTTTGTAGTTATTATCAGAGCGAACATACAGCGACCTTTGCTGCCCGCCATCCATGTAAGTCTCAGTAAACAGAAGAGCTTCAGGGACACCGAACGTCCTTGAAAAAGGCTGTTGCGGATGTGGCAACTCCAGGGCGATTGTCAGCAACAAGTGCCACTGCCCCTCTATACTCCCTGCCCATGAACAAATCCAGCAGTGCTGGTAAATCGGCGTCAGCCGCCCTCACGTATCCCCTAATGTCATCCATTCCAATCTACCTCCAATACTTCTTTATCCTAACATCTGAAAGGTCAAATGACTCTGAGACTGTACCTGAGGCAACCAGACTCTTAAGGCTGTACTTCACTGAACGAACAGAAAGGCCGGTAGCCAGAACAATTTCCCTTTGCGTAACCGGACTTGGGCCAATAACCCTGAAAACCTTATTGCAAGACCTAGAAGACGAGTTGCCTATGACAAAGGTAATCGCCTTTTGACATGGAAAAATACAGCAGAGCCCGAAACTTAAATATTTTGCTATGCGTGCAAAAAATGTTGACCGAATGGCGCTTATGCCGAGTAGCCGCCGCCATCCGAGAACAGGCGTGTTGCAGCTTCTCCATCCCTGTTTATGTACGTAACATAGACAATCGTATCCCGCGGCATACGCCCATAGGTAATTGTTGCGGCTACAATCTCAACACCATCCGGGAGCTGACCGCCCAACATAACAGCGGCATCCTTTACATCCAGAGGCATAGTCCTTCCCTGCAGCCTCCTTGGCAATGGTTCACTCAAAACACGGCTTCCAATGTCCTCCTGAACTTGACCCATTCCAAACACCTCCACTTAAAATGGCCTGCCAAGTGCAAGCCCTTAACTATTCCCCAGGCAACAACTTAACAGGATTAGCATGGACTGAAACAGCATTGTCCTTTATGTTAGGAAAGGCTCCTGGATTTAAATATTTTTTTGAAGCAGGATAATCTCCGCCCAAAAATTTTTTATACACTGGCAGGCCAACCTTTGATAATATGGTTCGAAGAATAGCATACAGCTCCCTGCTGATTACTTTTCTTTTCCTCGGAGTTCAAACAGCGTCGGCTGATCAGTTCTGGCTGGGCAGCGGCACGAACATATACAACAACAATACAGGCTATATAGGCATTGGCACAGACAGCCCCAGTGCCAAGCTGATGATTTATGGAAGCCCTCAAGGCGCAACTGACGCTGATTATGCAGCCAATGTTACAAAACTGGCAACGAGCTTCTCGATTTCCAACCGGACAGCAAGCATGGTTGGAATGTTTGATGCAAGCGCACTCCCCGGGTTTGATGGCGGCGGTCCGATTTACGCGGCAGACATGGGCCTGGTTTATGACGATTCAGGGTACCAGATTACATTCAGCACAAACAATGACACTTCAGACATACCGTCTGAGAGAATGAGAATTGACAGCTCAGGAAGGGTAGGCATAGGAACAACTGGAATGTACGCCTATAGGGACTCCCAGCTGATAGTGCGGAATGTGGCTGACAATGCGGGAATAGGGATTGAGACAGGAGCTTATGGGAAGTCAGCCAGCCTCAGGTTCTACAAAAGCCAGCAGCAGGCGGCCTCCATAGGCTTTAACACAAGCGACGGCAGCATGCATTTCTCAGTAAACGACAATACCTCCAGCCCGTCAGTATTCAGGATGACTTCCTCCGGGCGGTTCGGTATAGGCACCTATCCTGCAGTCCAGCTCCACGTTCATAATTCCTCGATGGGCAACACCCAAATAGCAAGGTTCAGCTCAAATCCTGAAGGGACAGGAACCTACAACTACATATCGGTGGGAGACAGGTCAGCGGGCGACTACGCAATGTTCGGGTACATGCACAGCGGCCAGACAACCCTGACCGGGGCCTTCGTCGCCGCAGGGCCAGGAGGCTCGCCAAACTCCGGGATGTTCGTAAGGTACGGAGGCAATGTCGGGATTGGGACGTCAAGCCCGCAGAGAAGCCTGCATATCAATGACGTACTAAGGCTTGAGCCGAGGGCGGCAGCACCCTCTGCAGCGGCACTTGGAGACATCTATGTAGACAATGATACTAATGAGTTCTGCTTCTACAACGGCACTGCCTGGAAGGGAATAGCAAATGGCGGGGCATGCGCCTGAGTCACTGCCTCAACGCCTTCTTTCCAACAGCCCTCTTGACCGCAGCTGCAATGTGACCTGGACTCAATCCGTATTTCTCGTAAAGCTCCCCTGGCTTGCCTGACTCTGCGAAAACATCCTTAACGCCAACCTTCTGGACAGGGACAAGAATATCGTTGTCATTAAGAACATCCTGGACAGCAGAGCCAAGGCCTCCTATTATGCTGTGGTCCTCTGAAGTGACAACCGCCCTGGTTTTTGAGGCGTATTCAAGAACAAGGCTTTTGTCTATTGGCTTTATGGAAGACATGTTGATTACAGCAACCTTAATTCCCTCCTTTTCCAACTGCTCTGCAGCCTTAACAGATTCTGAGACCATTGTGCCGCATGCAAAAATAGCTGCGTCTGCGCCCTCACGCACAACATAACCCCTGCCAATCTCAAACTTATGGGAGTCATCATAAATTGCCGGAACTGGAGCGCGGGACATTCGCATGTAAACCGGGCCACTGAAATTATGCATGGCAGCAACAGCCTTTTCTGCCTGGACTGCATCAGCAGGGACTATAACAGACATATTCGGCAAAGCCCTCATGGTGGCAATGTCAGTAATCTCCTGCGCTGTAGGGCCATCCTCGCCTGTGGCAAGCCCGGCATGGCTGCCTACAAGCTTTACATTTAATTTAGAATAACACACTGATACAAAAATCTGGTCATAGGCATTCCTTGTAAGGAAGCAGGCGAAGCTTGAGGCAAAGGGCTTTTTTCCGCAGGTGGCAAGGCCTGCCGCAGTGCAGACCATGTCAGCCTCGGCGATTCCCATCGTGAAGAAACGGTCAGGATATTTCTCCCCGAACTGAAGACTTCTGGTTGAGTCCTGCAAATCTGCGTCAAGGACTACTACGTTCCTGTCCTCCGCAATTTTAAGCAGGCCCCTTCCATAGCCATCCCTCGACGCTTCCATCACATTGCCTCCACTTCTGCCAAAGCCTGCCTCAGCTGATCATTATTTGGAGCCTTCCCATGCCATGAGGAAACATTCTCCATGAAGGAAACGCCCTTGCCCTTGACTGTCCGGGCGATGACAACCTTCGGCCTGCCCCTGATTGTCAATGCCAGGTCAAAAGCGTTGCAAAGCTCCTGCACATCGTGACCATCCACCTCGGACGTATACCATCCGAAGGCTGCAAACTTCTCAGCAACAGGCTCAATCCGCATCAGCTTCTCAGTCGGGCCGTTCTGCTGCAGGCCATTCCTGTCTACGATGGCTATTACATTATCAAGCCTGTAATGGGCAGCTGACCTTGCAGCCTCCCATACCTGGCCCTCCTGAAGCTCGCCGTCGCCCATTACCACATAAACATTGTATGATTTTCCATCAAGCTTTCCTGCCAGGGCCATTCCATTGCCAACAGACAAGCCCTGGCCAAGGCTTCCAGTGCAGACATCAATTCCCGGAGTGTAGATGCTGGAGTGGCCCTGAAGCCTGCTGTTCAGCTGCCTGTAGGTTTTGAGCTCTTCCTTTGGGAAAAATCCAGCCTCTGCCATTGCCGCATATAATGCAGGTGTTGCATGCCCTTTGCTCATGACAAAACGGTCCCTGTCAGGCCACTTAGGGTTCTTGGCATCAAACTTCATCTGACGGAAGAATAATACGGAAAGAATTTCAGCAGCAGACAAAGAGCCGCCAGGATGGCCAGAGCCAGCCCTGTTGGTCATTAAAAGACTTTGCAGCCGGATTTCCTTTGCAAACGCCCTGAGCTCTTCCGGAGTCCTCATATTTACAGGCAGGTCCATGGGTGAGTAAATAAAGTTTGTCAAAAATCCTTTCCTTTTGGATAGGAGCCAAGTATCTTCATGAACAACGCGTTTTTCCTCAGCTCAGCAATTGCATTCTTTACCTTTCCATCTTTAAGACTGCCCTCAAAATCAAGGTAAAACATGTATTCCCACTTTTTCCCTTTCATTGGCCTTGAAACGAGCTTTGTCAGGTTGATATTGTTCTCTGCAAGCCCCTTCAGGCTGCGGTACAAAGAGCCGGGGGTGTGCTTTACGCTGAATACCACTGAGGTCTTTAATTCCCTGCTGCCCGCAACTCCCTGCTCCCTTGCCACAACAAAGAAGCGTGTTGTGTTGCCACTGTCAGTCTCTATCCGCTTTCTTAGCATCTTCATGCCGTATATCTCTGCCGCCAGCTCACTGGCAACAGCAGCCTCCTCCTTATTCCCCCTTTCCTTTACTATCCTAACAGCGCCTGCTGTGTCATATTCCTCAATCCTCTGAATACTGTTCTTGTCTAGGAATTCCTGGCTCTGGACGAGGGCCTGCGGATGGGAATACGCCCTCCTGATATCTTTTAGGACAGAATCCTTCTGGCCAATCAGGCAGTGGTGTACAGGAAGGTATTCCTCACCACAGACCACGAGGTTTTTTTCAAGGAGCAGGTCATAGTTCTCATTCACGTCTCCAGCAGTGCTGTTCTCCACAGGCACCATTCCGTAATCTGCGTGACTTCTCTCCACCTTCTCAAAAAGCTCCCTGAAAGTCCTGCAGGGGGAAGTTTGCACTTTCCTGCCGAAATGGTTGAAGGCTGCAAGCTCGCTGTATGCGCCGTGCTCGCCCTGGAATGCAACGTCATCCATTTTTGCCTGCCAGTTCCATAATCCTTTTTCCAAAGCCGATCAGTGCAGGCCTTGCAAACCTGTTATAGCGAAGCATGTCCAAAAACAGCTCGTAAGAGTCATTTTCAACCCTCTCCTTAATGCCTGCCATGAGTTCAGAATTCATGGTTTTTATCTCCGGCGCGCCAGACGGAAAAGACCTTCCAATTGCATGGATAAGGGCAAGCGAAAAGGCAGCCTGCCGGTCATGCTCCTCAGGCGTGGTTTCCATTAACCTGAGCCCGAGCCCGGCCATGAAATCCTTAACCTTCTTAAGCCTTGCCTGGCTTATCCTTACAGGGCATAAAACTATTCTCCTGCTCCCAGGCCTGCTGTAGCTGTCAGGCCCGAACAATGGGTGAGTGGAAATCAAATCAGCCTGAGGCAGCCCCTTGCGCAATACACCAGCAGGATATTCCTTTACAGAGCACACGTCCAAAACCAGCGCTCCTTTCCTGACATGGGGCCTTATCTGCCTTACAGCATCCTCAAGAGAGGATGCGTGGACACACAGCAATACGATGTCAGACGCTGCTGCTTCCTCTAATGTGGCTGTGCATTCTTCACGCTTCAAGTCATAGACTAATGTCCTGAAGTGCTGGCTCAGCAGCCTTTCAGCCAGCCTTCCAAACCTTCCACGCCCGATTATTCCAAGGCTTTTCTTAGCTGCCTTAACCATACGCCCTCTGCCTGAGAAGATGGTCTACCAGAACAAGGGCAACCATTGCCTCAACCACAGGAACCGCCCTTGGGCAGAGGCACGGGTCAAACCTTCCCTCTGCCTTCAGCTTTTCCTCCCTTCCTGCCCTGCTTATTGTTTGCTGCTCCTTAGCTATTGATGAAGTGGGCTTTACTGCGGCCCTTATGATTATGTCCTGGCCGCTTGAAATCCCTCCAAGAATCCCTCCTGCGTGGTTTGTGGCAAACCCTTTGCCTGTCATCGCATCGTTTGCCTCTGAGCCCCTCATCTCAGCAAGCCTGAACCCGTCACCAATCTCAATACCCTTAACCGCGCCTATGCTCATAACTGCCTTTGCAAGGTCTGCACTCAGCTTGTCAAAGGTCGGCTCGCCAAGGCCTGCGGGAACGCCTTTTGCAACAACCTCAACTATGCCTCCGACCGAATCGCCTTCTGCTTTTGCAGCCAGAATAAGCTTTTCCATCTCCAACGCCTTTTTCCTGTGGGCAGCCCTTACAGGGTTCTTCTCTGTCTCGCTGTAGTCTAGCTCGCTGTCCTCCAGCCTTATCCTGCCCACCTGCCTTGTGAAACCAATAACACTTATACCTTCCTTTTCCAGGACTTTCTTTGCGATTGCAGCTGCTGCCACGCGGCCTACCTGCTCCCTTGCCGAGCTCCTTCCGCCACCCCTCCAGTCCCTGATGCCATATTTCTTTTCGTAAGTGTAGTCAGCGTGCCCTGGCCTGTACAGCTCCCTGAACTTCTCGTATTTGGTCGAGTCTATATCCTCATTAATCACCATTATGGATATAGGGGCTCCTGTAGTACGGCCTTCAAAGATGCCTGACATTACAATGGCCTTGTCCGCCTCTTTCCTTGGAGTCGTGACTGCACTCTGGCCAGGCCTTCTCCTGTCAAGGTCTTTCTGAATGTCCTCTTCGCTTACTTCCAAGTTTGGCGGGCAGCCATCTATGACAACACCCACGCCTTTCCCATGAGACTCGCCCCATGTTGTTATCCTGAACATCCTTCCGAAAGTGCTGGTCATTGTTTCACCCTTGCGTGCTTTAAAAAGCCGAGTATAATCCGTGCAGCCTCCTGAGGGCTTGCTTCTGAAGTGTCAATAGCCACATCCGCAATCCCAAAGTATTTCTTCTCCCTTTCCCGCAAAACCTGCCTTATCTCAGCAACCGCGCCTTTCCCGGTAATGGAGGGCCTGCCGCTGCCGGCTATCCTTGAGGCAATCACTTCACTGTCCGCAGTCAGGAGAATAACCAGATTTTTTTTCCGGTCAAACCTTATCCTGCTTTCTGTAAATGCGCCGCCTCCGGTCGCAACCACAGCGCGACCTGACCTCATGGCAGCCCTTACAGCCACTCTTTCCAGAGACCTCATCCTTTTCCACCCTGATTTGGCCACCAGCTCAGCGATGGACGTTTTCGCAAGCCTCTCAACCTCATCATCAGTGTCAATGAACCTGGATTTAAGCTTTCTTGAAAGAATTTTCCCAACCGCAGTCTTGCCAACACCCCGGTATCCTGTAAGAACTATGTTCATCAGCAAAGCCTCTCAAGCTGGCTGAAAAAATCCGGGAAAGTCTTTGAAACACACTCAGCACCCCTAATAACCATGCCCTTCACTGCAAGCCCTGCAATGGCAAAGCTCATGGCCATCCGGTGGTCATTGTAAGTTTCAATGGCAGACCCTTTCAAAATGCCTGGTTCTATCTGGAGCCTGTTTTCAGTCTCAGTTACCTTTGCCCCCAGCTTTCTCAGCTCTGTTGCCGTTGCCCTAATCCTGTCAGTTTCCTTTACTCTAAGGTTGCTTATGTTCATTATACTCGTCCTTCCATTTGCAAAGGCTGCAACGACTGCCAAGGTCTGCGCAGTGTCAGGCATGCTGTTCATGTCAGCAACTATCCCCTTGAGGCTGCCGCCTTGGACTTCTATCCAGTCCTTGCCTTTCCTTACCCTGCACCCCATCTTTCCAAGCAGGTCAGGGAATTTTGCATCGCCCTGCACGCTTTTCGGGTTTACCCCTGTTACCTTTACCCTTCCCTTTGTCACTGCGGCTGCAGCGAAAAAGTATGATGCGTTGCTAAAGTCGCCCTCCACAAAGTAGTTTCTCGCTGAGTATTTTTGGCCTGATTTCACTGAAAACTCCCTGTAGTTCCTGTTGGAGGCCCTAATACCGAATGCCTTCATTGAGTCAATCGTCATATCAACGTAGGGCTTTGAAGTCAGGTCTCCTGTAATTTCTATCTGGACATCATTATCAGCGTATGGGGCAACCATGAGCATTGCGCTCAGGTACTGGCTGCTTAATGAACCATCTAAATTTGCCTTCCCCCCTGCCAGCCTCCTGCCCCTTACAGTCACAGGCGGAAAACCATGGCTCGTCTTTATCTCTGCGCCAAGCTGCCTCAGCCCCTCCTCCAAGTCGCCTATCGGCCTTTCCCTCATTCTTGCTTCCCCGTCAATAATGGTGCGGCCTTCTGCCAATGTTGCCGCAGCTGCGATGAACCTTACTGTAGTTCCGGAGTTGCCTGCGAATATGGTTTTCTTAGGAGCAGTCATAGCTTCCGGCTTCCCTTCAACAGCGATTGCCCCACTGTTCTGGCCTATCATTGCGGAATTAACCCCAAGCTGTTTCAGGGCGTTTATCATGTGCCTGGTGTCATCGCTGTCAAGGCAGTTGCTCAGGGTTGACCTGCCATCCGCCAGGGCTGCTATCATTAGTGCCCTGTTTGTGAAGCTCCTTGACCTTGGGCAGCCGATGCTTGCGTTTAGTTCACCTTCACATACAGGCTTCACAGAGATTTCCATAAGGATTCCCTCATTATTTCTATCGGAGCTTTTTTGCCGGTCCACAGCTCAAACTGGCCGGTTGCCTGGTGAAGGAGCATTGCGAGGCCGTCCACTGTCATGCAGCCTGCCTCTTTTGCCTCCTTCAGCAGCCTTGTTACAGGCGGCTTGTATATAACGTCCATGACGACACCCCTCAACTGCGCTTTCGGGACAGGGGTTTCGCCATCATTTGGGCTCATTCCAACAGTGGTGCAGTTTATCAGGATGTCGTATTCTATCTTATCCAGGTCGCTTATCGGGCCATAGCCACACCCAAGCTTTTCCGCAACCTGCCGGGCCCTCTCCACAGTCCTGTTCAGGATGAAAAGCCTGCAGCCTTCCATTGACAGCTCGAACGCAACTGATTTTGCAGCCCCTCCAGCGCCGATGATTACTACGACTTTGCCCCTAATGGCCGTCTTTTCCAAAAGCGCCTTCTTCGCGCCCATGCCATCTGTGTTATGCCCTATAAGGCTGCTGTCCCTTACCGAAATCGTATTCACAGCGCCAATCTTCCCGGCGTTTTCATCCATGCTGTCAAGATGCCTAATTACCTGCTCCTTGTAGGGTGTTGTTACAGAAAACCCGGCAGGGTTAAGTTTCCTTATTTCCCTCAGAAAATCGTCCAGGCTGTCAACCTCGAATTTCATGTGAACGAGGTTAAGGCCCAGTTTCTCATAGACAGGGTTGAACATGTAGAAGCTCCTGCTGTACCTCGCAGGCCTTCCGATAGTGCCAAGAATCCTTGTTTTCCGGTTCAGCCTATCAGCCCTGTAAACATCCTTCATAAGCGAAAACTGAATCTGCCCTGCAGCAGACTCCATTCCTGAATCAAGGGCAGCATAGGTGAGAAAAGAGCCAAACACCCTGTAAAGAATCCTGCTAAGCTCCCCCTTCTCCCCCATGCAAACAGCTATGAAAGGCGTTTTCAAATCCTTCACAGACTCAAACATGCGGATATTGTCAACTATGTCATTTGCAAAAGTGGCAACCTTTGCAATATCGCAGCCAACGCCTTCCATTTCGGCAAAAACCCTTCTCATTTCCCCTATGTCAGCCGGAGTCCCTTTTAGGTTGTGAAAGGAAACAATCAGCCTGCAGCTTCCCCTGCCGTCTGCCAGCATCTTAATCGAATCCGAGCCGCTGCTAAGCTCCACATCAACATACTCTGCGCCAAGGCTTATGGCGTCCTTAAGCAGCGCTATCCTTTCGTCCTCGCTTCCCCTGTAAAAACCGCCCTCCTCCTTTTTCCTGCAAGTCACGATAACCGGCTTTTTCCTGGCACTGAGCAGCCTGCCAAGCCTTGGGCTTTCCATGCAGTCAATCCTGAGCTCAATTATGTCAGCACCCCTTGCCGCTGCTGTTTCCATGCAGTCCAGGGCTTCCTGCTCAGTTTTCGCTGTTATGGGGATGCATATCATCGCTGTTGTCTCCTGAGCTGCCTTTTTCTTGACTGCGCTATTATCTCCCTGAAAATGCTTTCTGTTGCCACTTCATCAATCCCCTCCTGCCTGGCAATGGCCTTAACCCTTCCAATCACTTCCTGCTCCCTTTCCAGGTCAAGCACAGGCATGCCTGCTTTTTCCTTATGCTCAGCTATTTTGTCTGCTATCGCGAACCTTTTCCTTATCAGGCGTGCCAGTTCCCTGTCAGTCTCATCAATCTCCTTCCTCAAACTGTTAAGGCCATCATCAACCATTCTGCCTCTCACCTGCTGCAGTCTATGCTTTTCCTTACCAACACCTCGTCAACATTCCTTACCCTTTCAACCTTTCCTATCCCGCCGAGGAGAACGTATTCTGCCTGCCTGTTTTTTGCCTTTTTGTCCAGCATGGTTTTTGCGATTATGTCGGCTGTTCTTATACCACCAGGCACCTTTACAGGCAGCCCTGCCCTTTTCAGCAGGCTATTCTGCCTTTCTATGTCCTGCTTTTTCATCGCCTTTTCAGCCAAGCACGCTTCCACAGCCATGCCTATGGATATTGCCTCGCCGTGGCTAAGCGCATAGCTGCTCAGCTGCTCCACAGCATGCCCTATTGTATGGCCATAGTTCAGGGCTTTCCTAAGCATGCTTTCCCTCTCATCCTTCATGACAATTGCAGACTTTACAGCCGCACACCTTGATATTGCCTCCATAAGCGCGTTCTTGTCCTTTGCCAGCACTTTTTCAATGTCCCTTTCAATGTATGCAAACAGCTTTTTGTCAGCAATCATCGCGTGCTTTATGCACTCAGCCAATCCGCTGCCCATTTCCTTGGCAGGAAGAGTTTCAAGGAAGTCCAAATCTGAAAATACGGCTTTGGGCTGCCAGAAAGCGCCAATCAAATTCTTGCCATGGCGCGTATCTACGCCGGTCTTTCCGCCAATGCTGCTGTCAACCATTGACAACAGAGTTGTAGGGACATGAATGTAAGGAACCCCCCTGCAGTAAGTTGCGGCCACAAATCCTGCAAGGTCCCCAACCACTCCGCCGCCCAAGGCTATTATGAGCGTATCCCTCCCAAACCCCTTCATGATAAGCTCATCCTCAATAAGGGCTTTTGTAGCGCGGCTCTTTCCTGCCTCTCCAGACCTGATGCTCACAAGCTCTGCTGCAACATGCGCCTTTTCAAGGGCGTCCAAAACCTTCCTGCTGAAAAGCCGCTCAGTGTTGCTGTCTGTTACAACGCACGACCTCAAGCCCATGGCCTTTGCAAATTTTGCCATTTCCTGAAGGAGCCCTGAGCCTATGTGAATGTCGTATGACTCATCCACAGCTTTTTTCAGGCTTAATCTTATTGTCGCCATTTTACAGCTTCCTGCCAACTGCCCTGGATATTTCCCTAAGCTGCTGCATCAGCTCTGCGAACTGTGCAGGCAGCAACGCCTGCGGGCCGTCACAAAGCGCCTTTTCAGGCTCATGATGCACCTCAATGAGCAGGCCATCAGAGCCCGCGGCCACAGCAGCCTTTGCCAAGGCTCCAACATAATTCCTGTTCCCTGCTGCGTGGCTGGGGTCCACTATCACAGGAAGATGCGTTTCCTCCCTGAGCACAGGCACGGCTCCAATGTCCAAAGTGCTCCTTGTTGCAGTCTCAAAAGTCCTAATACCCCTCTCGCAAAGCACAATGTTGTGGTTTCCCTCCTTCATCATGTACTCTGCAGCGAGCATCAGCTCCTTTATGGTGGCGCTCATCCCCCTCTTAAGAATCACCGGCTTGTCTGTCTTCCCGATTTCCTTAAGCAGGTCGAAATTCTGCATGTTCCTGGCACCCACCCTCAGCATGTCCACATATCCGGCAACCATCTCCACGTCCCTTGTGTCCATGACCTCTGTCTCAACGAGCAGGCCTGTAGCCTGCCTTACCTTCCTCATCATCCTGAGGCCCTCTTCCCCAAGGCCCTGGAAATCGTAAGGGCTTGTCCTGGGCTTGAAGGCAGAGCCCCTTAATATCTTTGCGCCAGCTGCCTTCACTTCCTTTGCAACAGCCATGAGCTGCTCCTCGCTTTCTATAGCACAGGGACCTGCAATAACCACGATTTCCTCTCCCCCGATTTCCACCCCGCCGACATTCACAACAGTCCCCTCAGGCCTGAACTTCCTGCTTGCCATCTTGTAGGGCTTCATTATGGGAATCACTGCGAGCACGCCACGCATGCTCCTGAACCCATTCACACCAATTCCCCTGGTATCACCTATCACGCCTACGGCAAGCGTTTCATCGCCCCTGTGTATGTGCGCCTGAAACCCATGCGCCCTAATCCTATCAACCACCCTGCCAACATCAGACTCGCTTGCGTTCTGGTCCATCATAATAATCATCTTGCATCACTCTCCATGATTCATCGGATATGGTTAAACCACTGACTGGAAAAAACTGTGCGCCCGCCTTATCTTGCCAGGTTTTCAGCAGGCGAAATCAATACCAGAAATAAAAGCTAAAAGAATCAGATGCACTTCCGCTGACTACAGGCCTTTTCATTATACATCATGGGAGCAGACGCATGTATTTAAAACTTTCTTCAAACTCGCGACTCTTGGCTTACTTACATTTTTACACCATTGATTTACTGTTACTTACTATTAGCAGGCTGAACTCTTCGTTCACTGACGCAAAGGTGAGCTGACGCAAGGCATACTAACCAAGGTCCGATGAAGGGAACGAAAAACGCAAACCTTGCCTGCAAAGAACATAACAGTTTATAGTAACGGACAATGATTTTCGGATTTAATGCTTGTCCGTTACAGAATATCAAAGGAAAAATTAAACATCCGAATATTAGTTTCCTTGGATATAACTTCAACAATGAATGCAAGTTTTTCAAAACAGCCAAAAAAGAGAAAGTATTATAAAGTAATACTAAATCATACTTTTCAGTGGTCTTATGAAAATAGGCCTCCCAAAGGAAATAAAGACAGGCGAGAACAGGGTAGGCTTAACTCCTGAAGGCGCGGCTGAGCTGACCAGGAACGGCCATACTGTGATAATTGAGTCTTCTGCAGGAGCAGCATCAGGGTTTCCGGATTCAGAGTATGCCCGGGCTGGCGCAAAAATAGCTGAAAATGCCTCGCAGGTCTGGGAAGGCTCGGAAATGGTAATCAAGGTAAAGGAGCCGCTTGAGTCCGAGTTCAAATACCTGAGAGAGGGGCTAATACTGTTTACCTACCTTCACCTGGCAGCAGAGGAAAAAGTCGCAAAGACGCTTCTTGACAAGAAAGCAATTGGCATAGCATATGAGACAGTAGAGCTGGATGACGGCAGCAAGCCAATGCTCAGGCCAATGAGCGAAGTGGCGGGAAGGATGGCTGTGCAGATAGGCATGCACTATCTTGAGAGGACAAACGGCGGCTCAGGCAAGCTGCTTTCAGGCGTAACAGGAGTAAATCCCGGAGTTGTAACGGTAATAGGCTCAGGGGTTGCAGGAATGAATGCTGCAAGGATAGCACATGGAATCGGGGCGCAGGTCATCTTGGTAGGCATAATGGAAGGACAGCTTAAAAGGGCGGCATCACTGCTGCCTGGGATAAAGACCATGCACTCCACAGCAGAAAACATGGCTGCGGCGGTTGCTTCAAGCGACCTAGTAATCGGCTCAGTGGCTGTAACCGGAGCATCTGCACCCAAACTGGTAACCAGGCAAATGGTCAGCAGAATGCGGCCAGGATCGGTGATAGTGGACATAAGCATAGACCAGGGAGGCTGCTTTGAGACGTCGAGGCCAACCACCCATGCAGCTCCTGTCTATAAAGAGGAGGGAGTCACCCATTACTGCGTGACGAACATGCCAGGGGCTGTCCCGAACACATCAACAACAGCCCTGACAAAGGCAACGCTGCCATACGCGCTGAAAATAGCAAACGAAGGCCTGGCCGCGCTGGAGGATGAATACATTGCAAAGGGCGTTAACACGTTCCTTGGGAAGCTTACAAACAAGCAGGTTGCAGAAGCGCTGAAAATGAAGCATGAGCCGCTTCAAACAGCCAAGCCGCTAGCCAGATACAGTGAATTGCGCTGATGCAATTTACGACAGCATCCTTTCAACTGTTGCGAGAGCAACAGCCCTTTTCCTTGGAAAGGCGGCAATGCCAATCTTAATGTGAAAGCAATTGCCGCTGTCAGTAACCAAAAACTCCCCTGCAAGCAGCTTATCCTTGTCCAGTCGCACAAAAAAGTCAAGGCCTGAATCAAGCCTGGATTCCTTTTGATGAATCAAAAGCTGCCTCTGGCGCTCGCCAAGCCTTTCCCCAAGAAAATCAAGGAACGCCCTGATGTGCCTGTCCTTCACAAGCACAATCTCCAGAATGCCAATCCTGCGCTCATTAAAGCCAACAGCAGCCTGCTGCCTTACCAGAACCTTTTCAAGGTCCAAGGGGACAAGAGACCTGAAAGCGGCATGGACAGCGTCATAATCCTCATCCTCCTTCACAAAGACGCGTATAGTAACTGAGTTCGCAAACTTCATCCTATCTCCAAACCTTTAAATAGCTTTAAAATTATTTCCAAAAAATGAAGCACAGCATAAGGACAACAGCACTGCTGCTGACGCTATTCCTGCTGACACAGCTGGTCGGGCTTGTCGTTGTGGACAACTACACAGACAGGGAAGCAACTGCGAAAACAGGGGCTGTAACCTACAAAGACCTGCCCTACAACATTGAGAGGCCGAATGTCTCGCCGCAGGAATCAATCTGGCTAATGCTGGCCGGAGTGGGCATAGGCACCGCAATCCTGCTGGTTCTAATCAAATTCAGGAAGGTGGGCCTCTGGAAGGTCTGGTTTTTCCTCAGCGTTGCAATAACCCTAAGCATGGCCCTGGCATCATTCATACCAGCAGCCGCTGCCCTGGCTGCAAGCATCGGCCTAGCCGCCTGGAAAACATTCAGGCCAAACATCTACGTGCACAACATTACAGAGGTGTTCATATACGGCGGGCTGGCCGCGATATTCGTGCCAATGCTCAACATACTATACGCGACAATACTATTGCTTGCAATTTCTGCATACGATGCGATAGCAGTCTGGCAAAGCAGGCACATGGTAACCTTGGCGCAATTCCAGACCTCAACAGGAATATTCTCAGGCCTTTACCTTCCCAAGGAAGCCCACCATGCAAGGCGGAGGGAGAAGGCTGAATTTAAGCCAGGGAAGGCCGCAGGGCAGCCAGCCAAGCCCCAAGAGAAGGAAACAAGCGCAGTGCTTGGAGGCGGCGACATGGGCTTCCCCCTGATATTTGCAGGCGTTGCGCTGAAAACACTGCCCTTTGCCCAGGTCCTCATAATACCCGCGGCTGCAGGCCTTGCACTGCTGGGCCTCATGATATTCGGAAAGCAGAATAAATTTTACCCTGCAATGCCCTTCATAACAGCAGCGTGCCTGCTTGGATACGGGCTAAGCGTTTTTTTGGCTCTTTATGCCTAAAAGGCAGCATACGCCCCGAATCCGCCCGGGGCTATTTTTCACAAGCTTTATATACATGTTATAACACGTAATTACTATGGAGCTTATTTTGACCCTTCATGCAAAAGAGCAGATGGTCGAGAGGGGAATAAGCAGGCAGCAGATAATTGATGCGTTAAAGAAAGGCTCGAAAGTTGTTCAGACTGATGGCTTTTTAGCTTCCTATGGCTACATAAAAGTTGCTTACAAGATAAGAGGCGATAAGAACATTGTAAAAACGGTGATGCTACGATGAGCGAAAAATGCTACATTTGCGGAAAAGGGGAACTTGTAAAGAGAAAAGTAGATGTCAAGCCGTATGGGATGTCAATCGGAAAGTTTGATGCTCAAGTTTGCACTGAATGCAATGAAACGTTCTTCAGCGAACAGACATCGGACAAAATAGATGAAGCTGCAAAAAGCAAAGGGCTTTGGGGGCTTGAATCGCGAACCAAGATAGGTCAAGTTGGTAATTCGATTGATGTTAAGATAAACAAGAAAATAGCGGAATTTGCAGGCCTGAGGAAAGGCGAGGAAGTAAGGGTTTATCCTGAAGGGAAGAATAAGATAATTATTGAATCTGTTTAATAGTAGTGTCAAAAGCCCTACTTTTTAACAGAAACACTAAGTGCCCGCCCGGGGTTACTTTTTGCTCTTTTTTCCAGCCTCAGCCCAATGAATCATGGGATGAAGCGCTCGCATCAGTTTCTTTCCGTTTTTGGTTAAGGAGTACTCAACTCTTGGCGGTATTTCATTGTATGAACGCCGTTGGATTATCCCTTTGGCCTCTAATTCCCTTAAGCGGCCTGTCAGTATTTTGGCCGTTGCATTTTCAAGTCTGTTCTTAAGTTCGTTAAACCTCAGTATTTCGAAGTTTCCAAT
>CAZDCW010000019.1:0-26401 GCA_964504135.1 uncultured Methanosarcinales archaeon | reverse complement strand
ATATAATCCCCAATTGCCAAGACGTCAATATTGCCCTGCTTAAAGGAGTCAATGGCGTCCTTGGGGGTGCAGACAATCGGCTGCTCATGCTCGTTGAATGAAGTGTTGACGAAAATCGGAAGGCCTGTGAGCTCCCTGTAAATTTTCAGGAGCCTGTAATAGCTGGGGTTCTGCTCCTTTGTAACTGTCTGCGGGCGGGCGGTGTTGTCAATATGCGTCTTCGTGCAGTCAAAAGTAATGGTCATGAACTTTGCCGCATATTCTCCAACTGCAAAGTTGTTGAAGTATTCCTCAGCATGCTCACGCATCATTGAAGGAGCGAAAGGCATCCACTCAGTCCTGCGCAGCTTTTTGTTAAGCCAGTCATTGATAGACTTGTCTGTTGGATCGGCAACAATTGACCTATTGCCCAAAGCCCGCGGGCCGTACTCCATCCTGCCGTTAAACCTGCCCACAACCTTCTTATCCTTCACAAGCTCTGCAACTTCTGCCTCAATGTCCTTTGAATAATTGTATTTCATCCTGCTCTTAGCCAACGCAGCCTCAATCTGCTCATCAGAATATTCCGGGCCCAGATAGACATTGTCATGGAACACCGGCCTGGGCTTCTGGCCTTTGTCCAGGAGAAGGTCGGCCCACAATGCATAGGCTGCGCCAACACCCTGGCCGCCATCACCCATATGCGGGTGGATGAAAATCCTCTTAACGTCCTTAATCTTCGAAATCTCCTGGTTGACCCTTACATTCGCGAAAAGGCCGCCTGCCAGGGCAATGTTCGACCGCGGATATTTTTTCAGGGCATTTGAAACCAGCTGCACAGCAACCTGCTCACTCCTCCTCTGAAGGCCGGCGGCAATGTCCTCCCTACGCTTATGCCACATAATTCTGTGCAGCTTCTGGACAGCCTTAAAACCCCAGGGAGGCAGCATATTCACCCTGTACCGCAGGCCATCAACCGACACAACCTTCTCAAAAATGCCCAATGTCTTTTCCGCCTTGCCATGCGCAGCCAGGCCTGTAAGCTTGCCCTCATCCTTGTTAGGCGTGAAGCCAAGGTTGTAGGTGACGTAGCCGTAAATGGATGCAGGAGAATGGAAGAATGGCGTAGAGGAGACCCTCTGCATCATGTTATTGCCGTCAATGACGCTTATTGAAGCGCATAACCCGTCACCAGCTCCATCGGTGGTAACTATCAAAGTGTCCTGGTCAAAAGGAGAAGTGTAGAATGCAGAAGCGGCGTGGCCTGCGTGATGCTCAACGAAATGCACCTGTGCCTGAAGGCCAAATTCCCTCAAAGCAGCCTCAATGCTGCCGCGCTGCCTGAACAAGGAGTAAAAAGACCTGTAAGCAGAAGCAAACCAATTGGTACCGAAGATAAACGGCGCATATGCCATGTAACTCATCATCCGCCGCCTGAAATTGTACTCATGGTACTGGCGGCCAATGCCAGAGCCAGGAGTCACATTTGAAACTGCAACGTAATCAATGTCTGCCGGCCTTAAGCTGGAAATCCTGAGAACTTCCCTGACTGAAAGAACAGGAAAGCCCCAGAAAAGCTTGACCCTGTTAAGGCGCTCCTCATTAACAGCCGCGATTATCCTCCCATCCTCAACAATGGCAGCTCCTGCGTCATGACTGTGATTGATGCCAAGAATCCTCATTTCTTCATGCCCTGCCCGAAAATTTTTATGTACTCTGCAGCTATCTTGCCCCAGGAAAAGCGTTCCTGCACCAGCTTATAAGCGTTTTCACCCATGGACTTCCTGAGCCTTGCATCCTTCAGCAGCCTGATAATGCTCCTGGCAAGGTCTTCAGGGTCCTTCTCATTCACCAGCAGGCCAACATCCTTTGAAATCACGTCAGGAATCCCGCCTGTGCTTGTGCCAATAACAGGAATGCCGCAGGCCATAGCCTCAGCATAAACCACGCCCTGGCCCTCCCTGTCCCCATGCCTGTCAACAATTGAAGGCAACACAAAAATGTCAGCGGCGCAGTAATATTTTGGAAGCTCTGCATTGGGAATCTCACCAAGGAAATTCACCGAAATGCCAAGCCTATCCGCCTGCAATTTAAGGCTTTTTTCCATAGGCCCGCCGCCAACCATCACCAGCCGGGCATTTGGAATTTGCCTTGCCACTTTCTGGAATGCCGAAACAAGATAATCAGGCCCTTTCCTCTCAACCAGCCTGCCAACAAACAAAACCAAAAGCTCGCCTTTCTTGCAGAGCCTTTCCCTAATGTCACCTGAACCTGCAACCCCTGGCCTGAACCTGGAAGTATCAACACCAAGAGGGATGGGAATGCGAACCATATCAAGGCCTGCGTCACGCATCATACTCACATAGTAATTGGTAACTGTAAAGCTGCCCACAGAACCCCTGACTATCCATCTGAGAAGCCACATAAGCCGGAATTTCCGGGCCATGGAAAACTCGCCGCCATAAAAATTCACGAAGTAAGGAATTCCAGTAAATTTTGCCGCCAAGCCCTGAGGAAAACCCCAATGCGCATGCACAACATCAGGCCTAAACTTTTTTGCAACCATCCTGGCCAGGGCAATTTCTGAAAGGATGAAAAAAGGCACCTGGAAAGCCGCAAAAAGGCTGTTGTGAATGTTAGTGGGAATTCCAGGGCCGTAAGAAAGCCTCTGCATTGAAGCCGGAATGAAATACCTAAACCTGAAAATCCTTACGCCATCAATAACTTCCTCCATCTTAGCGCCAGAGTCATGCGGAGCAACAGCCCAAACCTCATGGCCAAGCCCTACCAAAGCCTTTGCAAACAGGAAAACAAAAGGAGGCTGGGGGTCATTTTCAAAGCGGGGGAACTTTGAGGTTATCATAAGAATCTTCATGAAGGCGGAGAACCCTGAACAATATTTAAATCTACCTCAAGAAAATTAAGACTGTTCATGGGCTCAGCACGCACAACATCGGATGTGGCTTTGAAGAAATAGCCATCCAGCCAGAATTCGCCTGATTATCAGGGGAATACTCAGGCAACCTCAACCTTCTGGCCGGCCTGAAGAAGGGAGGCGTTTGCAGCCTCCAGCACCTTGACGACCTGCAGCGCCAGGCGGCCATCATTGACAGGAGGCTTTCCTGAAGCCAGGCATTCAAGGAAGTGGGAAATCATGAGGGATAAGGGCTTTTCATCTGAAACTGCAATTGGCTCAAAAGCCCCACTGCCCCGGCCTGAATACACCAGCCTGTCCTTTGCAGCATAATCATCGTATGAGGCAAAAAATTTCTCAGCCACAACCACCACATCACGCCGCTTAAAAGGGTAAAGCCAACTGCCGATTGAACTGGCGAAAACACCCTCTGCAAAAGTAAAGTCAAGAGTAACAATGTCCTCTATGCCCTGCTTAATGTAAGCGGCGCCATTGGCACTTACCGAAAGGGGGTAATCACCCATGATGGATGACAAAATTGAAACATCATGAGGAAGGATATCCCAAAGCACGCTCATGTCTGACCGGACAGGGCCGTTGCCAAAGCCAAATGTCCTGATGAAAAAAGGCCTGCCAAAAACACCTTTCTTCATGTCCTCTGAAATTCTCCGGATGCCAGGGTTGAACCTGTGAATATCACTGACCATAAGCATTTTGCCAGCATTATCGGCCGCCCGGACCAAATCCTCAACCTCATGCGAGGTGAAGCCAGCAGGCTTTTCCACAACAACGTGCTTCCCGGCCTCCAGGGCAGCCTTGGCAATCTGGTAATGTGTACTGCCATGGGTTACAATCGCAACCGCATCCAAAGCAGGGTCTGAAAGGACCTTCCTGTAGTCAGTTGTGGCTGTGGGGGGGCTCTTGAGATTCACCTGCGACAGGGAATTAGCAATAGTGGCCTCGGTTGAAGAGCAGACCATCCTGATGTCAGCCCCAAGGCCTGCAAATGTGCGGAGATAATTAGTGCCCCACCTTCCAAGGCCGATAATGCCAACCGAAACCGCCATAATCCGGGGAATGGGAGCAGGGTATAAAAAGATTGAGCTAAAGGGCGCAGAGAGGTGGAGCCAGGAAGATGCAGCGTTTTTCAAGAAAACGAGTATTATAAAGTGCTTTTTAACAAGCGGAAAAGTGGGCATTAGGATAGTGAAAAAAGTGACAAATGAGGAGTTTTTGGAGCTGATAAATGGTTTTGAAAAGACAAACATAATTACAACAAATCATGCTTTTTTCCGCCTAAGTTCGAAGCAAAGAAAGCTTTTTAAAGAAGAAACGATTAAAGAGCTTATACTGAATGAAACGCCAGTTTTTGCTGGAATTCAAGAGAATGGATGTTACTCAGCTTACTACAAAGTTAAAAATGTGCTTTATAGATTAATATTATCGCATGAGATTGACAAAATAAGAGTGGTTTCGTTTTGGATACCCAACCACCAACAACTGCCCAGATTGTAAAAATGGAAAAAAAGCATCTGCAAGGGAAAGGTGAAGCGGACTATGATTATAAGAATGACATTCTTTTTTTTAAAAGCTCTGAGAGAGAGTACGATAGCTCTGTTGAGCTTGACAAACTGGTGCTGGATATTGATAAAGAAGGATATATTGTAGGCATACAGATTTTTGACGCCTCTACATTGCTTAATATTAATAAAGACCTGTTATTAAAAATTCCCAAGTGGGGATTTACTGCCATTGTTGAAAACAACAGGATTTTTTTCAATCTAGTATTCAGCATTGTAAACAGAAACAAGATTATTGAAAGAAATCCCATAATAATTGAGCCAACAGGCCGGGATTTGCCCGATTCAAAATTAGTTTGTACGGTTTAAAGATCACTATTTGCGACCGATGCACCTTTCATACAGCCTGATATGCCTCTTTGCAACCTCGGCCCAGCTTGCCTCCTTCCTGTATCTTAAAATGCCCTTCTGGTATCTTCCGTAGTTGCTGTACACCCTTTCAACAGCACCAGCTATGGCCCTGCTGCTGCCAGGCTCAACAATCTCGCCGCAGCCATACTGATCAACAATCTCCCAAATCGCGCCAACCCTTGTGACTACTACCGGACTGCCATAAGACAGGGCATCGTGCATGACAGCGGACTGGTACTGCGCAGAAAGGTAAGGAAGCACGATTATGTCCGCATCGCTGAAATAGGACTTCTTTTTTTCCTCGCCAACCCACCCCAAATCGATACTGGCCTCCCCTGCAGCAAGCTGCCGAAGCCTCATCCCGTACTTTTCACTAAGCGGCCTTCCAGCAATCCGAAGCTTTGCTCCCTTAACCAGGCCTGCGGCCCCAATAAGGAACTCCACGCCCTTGGCAGGGGAAATAATGCCAAAGAAAAGAAGATTGCAGCCCTTCCTCCGATGCATGGGATGCAGGGTAACGCCCATGTTAATCTGCTCAGCAACCCTTTTGTAGCTGGCTTCAATATATTCCTTCTGCCTGGCTGTGTGGACTATCACAGCCCTTGAACTCCTGATTACAGCGGCCTCAAGCTTTTTTACAACCAACTCATGCAGATTCCCTGGAGTGTAATGCACCTCATGCAAGGTTGCAACAACCGGAACGCGCTGGCGGAGAGCAGCCACCAGGTTAAGGTTAAGGGTGTGCAGGCCATACCACGACCTTTCGGCAATATACTGGAAGTGGACAAGGTCAAGTTTTTCCCTGTCCGCAATCCTGGATACCTCGCCTCCAAGCCTGAACGACTTCAGGTTGATGTGATAATCTGCGTTGGAGCGCTTGTCGCCTATCCTGATGACATCCACGCCCTCCCTGCGCAGGCTGTCCACAAGATTCCCGGAATAAATGGCAATCCCGTCCTCCTCCCCAAATTTGCTGACCATGCCGATTTTCATTCAAACGCGCCCAGCCTTTCATAAACGGCAATCGTCTGCCCTGCAGCCCGCTCCCAGCTGAACCTTTCAGACCAGGCCAAAGCCCTCTTTCCCAGCTCCCTTGCAAGATTTTTTTCATCCATAATCCTCGCCAATGCAGCCGCGTAGCCCTCAGCGTCAGCCACATCCACCAGCAGGGCGCAGTCGCCGAACCCCTCCCTTGCACCTCCTCCATTGGAAGCGACAATGGCGCAGCCGCACTTCATCGCATCAACCGCAGTGAGATTGAACGAGTCAAAGGCAGGCATGACAAAAGCCTCGCACGCATTGTAAAATGACGGGAGGTCCTCAAATGGGACATAACCTGGCATTATCACATCAGCCTCGAGACGCAGCTCCCTGACTGCCTTGGCAACCATGTCAAACTTATACCCCCTCCTGCCAACCAGGACGAGCTTATGCGGACGACCGCGGGACTTCAGGATGCTGAAAGCCCGGATAAGAGCCGGAATGTTCTTCTTAGCCTCAAGAGTGCTAACGAAAAGCAGGAAAGGCTCCTTCAGGCCGTACTTTTTTTTAAGGAAAGCCCTGCATTTTCGCCTGTCCATCGGCCTGAAGGAAGGGTCTGAGCCAGGATAGATGACGCCTATCCTATCCTCCTTAATGCCGTATCTTTTCATTATTTCCCGCTTCCAGCCCTCACCAGCTGTGAAAATAAAATCAGAATTCCTGGCAATCCCTGGAAGAAGCCACCTGAAAACCATCCTTACAGGAGGCTCAAAGCACTCAGGGTAAACAACCGTGAGCAACTCATGGATGGTTTCAACAGCCTTATAATTCATGAAAGGCCTGAAAAGAAAGGGGCCAGTAATAGTCATGTGATGGACAATGTCCAGCCTGTATTTCCTGAGAGCGAATGGAAGCGTGATGAAGTTCCTGACAGTGGAGAATGGAAAAGCCGGATTGTAGGAGACAATAATTTCCTTTGCCATGCCGTAAATTGGATGGGACTCCTTCCTGCGGTGAATAAGGAAATACTCATTTTTCCTGTCCTGCTCCAGAATATGCCTGGTCAGCTCGAGCGTATAGGTCCCAAACCCCACAAGCTGCGCGTCTGTCTCATCAGTGATAATCCCAATCCTCAGCTTTCTCATCTTTGCAATAATTTACCCCCCAAGGGACCTTAACCCGGAGCAAATAAGCGTTATCTGCTCCTTTGACAAGTGAGAGGATGAAGGGAGATAGAGGCCCTGCCGGCCCAGCTGCTCTGAAACAGGATAGGAACCGCCGCAGTCAACATCCCCGCCCTGCAGGAAGACAGGCTGCAGGTGCATAGGGTGGAAAAAAGGGCGGGTTTCGATCCCTTTTTCAAGCATGCGACGCATAACCTCATCCCGGCCAATGCCAAACTTTTCTTCGTCCACAAGAATCCCATACATCCAGTAAACGCTGCTGCCATACGGGCACTCAGGAGGCAGCGTGAGCCCCTTTACCCCTGACAATTCCCTGCTGTAAATGCGGGCATTCTCCTGCCTTGCCTTAACAAGCTCATCAACATGCTCCATCTGCGCAACACCGATAGCGGCCTGAATGTTGGTCATCCTGTAATTAAAGCCGATTTCATAATGCACAAACCTTGGCTCGGTGAAAGCGTGGTTTCGCAGCAGAACAGCCCTGTCAGCAAAAGCCCTGTCATTCGTAAGGACCATCCCGCCCTCGCCAGCCGTAACAATCTTGTTTGCATAAAAGCTGAACGCTGAAACATCGCCAAGAGAGCCGGCGCGCCGGCCCCTATAAACTGCGCCATGAGCCTCAGCTGCATCCTCAACAACCTTAAGCCCATGCCTGTCGGCTATTTTCCTGATTGCATCCATATCAGCAGGGCAGCCATAGGTGTGCATGGCGATGATTGCCCTTGTATTCTTTGTAACCTTTTCCTCAATCCTGGCCGGGTCAATGTTCCAGGTTTCCGGCTCAGAATCCACGAACACAGGCCTTGCGCCGCAGTAAATCACTGAATTGGCCAGCGAAATGATTGAAAAGTCAGGCACGATCACCTCATCACCCCTTCCTAAGCCTATGGACTTCAGCGCAAGATGAAGGGCAGTGGTGCCGCTTGAGCAGCTTACACCGAACTTCACACCGCAATATGCGCTGAACGCCTTTTCAAACTCCTGGATGAACCTGCCGCTTGAGGAAATCCAATTTGTCTCCATGCACTGGTCAACGTACTTCCTCTCATTCCCCCTGAGCGTAGGCTCGCAAACCGGAATCATCTTTTCAGCGGCCTCGCAGGATTTCCAACCCAAACCTCGCCATCAGGGACGTCCTTTGTAACCACAGAACCAGCGCCAATAACAGCATTCTCCCCAATGGTTACGCCGGAAAGGATTGTAGCATTCGCGCCGATGACAGCACCCTTCCGGACAAGTGTTTTCTCAGGCTCAAATTTCCCGCCAGAATGGTGATATTCCTGCGCCTTAAGGGCTGAAGGCGCACGGTCATTGGTAAAGCAGACACCCTGGGAAATGAAGCAGTTATCCTCTATGATTACGCCGCCGCAGATAAAGGCGGCGTGGCCAATCCTGCAATTATCCCCTATCCTCGCGCAGCCAACCTCCGCATGCGAGGCAATGTTTACATTATCACCTATAACAGAGTCATAAACCACAGCGCACCCCCACACCACGGTATTATTCCCAATCCTACTTCTTTCCACTGTCCCTGTGGAATGTGTCCGGGTCATCCTCATCAAACTCCACACTCTTGAACTCAACAAAATAGGCAGTCTCCGCGCCATTGTTCACGAATGTATGGACCGTATCCAAGGGAATGTCTATAATGTCCCCTGGCCCGAGGACAGACTTCTCCCCATCCCTGAAATACGTGATTTCGCCGCCAATGCACATGAACTGCTCAAAAGTCCTCTTATGGAAGTGTCCGCCCCTTGTGCAGCCGGGCCTGATGCTGCCAATAGTGAGGTACTTGTAATCAAAGTTCAGGAGCGAAGGGCTGGCCCAAAGCAGAACCCCCCTGTCGTCCCTGAACATGCCAAAGTTACGCTTCTCGCTATCAAGGCCCATACAGCCTGAAAAACCCCGGGCTGTTTAAATAGTTTCTGGCAGAAAACCGGGCAACCCACAATATTTATAAAAGCCGCCCAAAGCACCTGCCAGCATGAACTGCCGCATCTGCGGAAATTCTGAACTGAAGAAAATACTGTCGCTTGGAAGCAGCCCCCTCGCCAACAACCTATCCAAGAAAGAGGAGGCTGGAAGGGAGGAAAAGTATCCGCTTGAACTGCTTTTCTGCGGCAAATGCAAGCTTGTCCAACTGGGCTATATAATGGAGCCTGACGCACTGTTCAGGAACTATCTTTATGTCACTTCCACAACCAAGACCTTCCAGCAGCATTTCACGCAGATGGCGGAGGATGTATGCAAGAGGTATGGACTTGGAAAGGGAGGCCTGGCTGTTGACATAGGAAGCAATGATGGATTGCTGCTGAAAGGGTTTGCCAAAATGGGGCTCTCCGTGACAGGGGTTGAGCCTGCTGTAAACCTGGCAAAGCTTGCCAACGAAAGCGGAGTTGAAACAATAAACGACTACTTCAACCAGAGAGCGGTGAATGAAATCCTCCGGGCAAAGGGGAAAGCTGACGTAATAACCGCAACGAATGTATTTGCTCATGTGAACGACATTAAAACGCTGACACTGGACGTGAAAAACCTGATGAAAGAAGAAGGCACGTTCATAATAGAAGCGCCATACCTCCCTGACATGCTTGAAAAAATGACCTTTGACGCAGTATACCATGAGCACCTCTCCTACTTCTCCCTTATGCCCCTTGATATATTCTTCAGCTCAATGGGCATGAAGATAACAGACGTGCAGCACGTTGACTCGCACGGAGGCTCACTCAGGGTTTTCGTGCAGAAGCAAGGCAGGCAGGAAGACTCTGTGAGCCGCATGCTTGAAAGCGAAAAGGCAAAAGGAATTGGCAGCGAGAATACCTACAGGCAATTCGCAGAAAAGGCTTATGCTAACAGGGAAAAGCTTGTGCAACTGGTGAAATCACTAAGGGAACAGGGCTGCAAGGTGGCAGGCTATGGGGCGCCGGCAAAGGCAACAACCCTGCTGAACTTCTGCGGGCTTGGAAAGGAGGAAATAGAATACGTTGTTGACGACAACCCGATGAAAGTCGGCTTATACATACCCGGAACAGGGATACCCATTGTAAAGTCCGAAAGTCTTGAAACTGAAAAGCCTGACTACCTGATAATCCTGGCCTGGAACTTTGCAAATGAGATAATAGGCAAGACAGGACACCTTGCAGAAAAAGGAGTGAGGTTTATAATACCAGTCCCCACACCAAGAATCGCGCTGGGCGGAAATGAGAAAATAACCCTGATAAAGCCTGCCTTTGCCGACGCCAGGGGAGAGATAACCAATGTGATTGAACAGCCAGTATCACACATCGCAGTAATAAAATCCGCAAAGGGCAGCATAAGGGGAAACCACTACCATCCTGAACAGGAGCAGTATGTTTACCTAATAACAGGCAGCTACGAAAGCATATCAAAGGAGATGAAGACAGGCAGGGTGGAGAAGGTGAATGTCGAGGCAGGAGACCTTGTGCACACGCCGCCCATGATTGCACACGCAATGAAATTCCTTGAGGACTCCATAATGCTGAACATAACGACAGGGAACAGGGACGCCAATAAGTTTGGCGAGCACACAAAAAAATATCAGGTGACCTTATGAGCCGGATAGAACAGGAGGACCTGCACGCGATATGCAGCGACATCAAAGAGCTGGCGCAAAGGCTGGCAGGAAGCACGCTCCTCATAACAGGGGGGGCGGGATTCCTCGGGAATTACTTCATCGGAACAATAGACCACCTCAACAAAAACTTCCTTGACAGGCCATGCAGGATAATATCAGTTGACAACTTCATAACCGGAGTAAAGTACAGGCTGCAGGAAGGGCCGAACTTCAAGACCATCAAGCACGATGTCCGGGAGCCGTTCAAGGTTGAGGAGCCTGTAGATTACCTGATACACGCGGCAGGCATAGCATCGCCGAAATTCTACAGGCAATACAAGCTCGAAACAATAGATGTTGCAACAACAGGAACAAGGAACATGCTCGAGCTTGCAAGGCAGAAAAAAGTGAAGAGCTTCCTGTACTTCAGCTCAAGCGAGGTGTACGGAGACCCTGACCCTGCATTCGTTCCAACACCCGAAACATACCACGGCAATGTGTCGCCAATAGGGCCAAGGTCAAACTATGACGAGTCAAAAAGGCTTGGGGAAACCCTGTGCATGGCATACTATGAAGTCTACGGAGTGCCTGTAAAGATGGTGAGGCCATTCAACGTGTACGGGCCTGGAATGAGGCTGGACGACTACCGCGTAATACCAAACTTCACCGCAAGCCTCTTCGCAGGCAAGCCCATTCCGGTCTACGGGCAAGGACACCACACACGCACATTCTGCTACATAAGCGACGCCATAACCGGCTTCCTGAGGACGCTGCTCTCAGACAAAAGCGGAGAAGTGTTCAACATAGGGAACGACGACCGCGAAGTAACCATGCTGACGCTGGCAAGGACAATGGCAGAGATACACAACCCTACTGCTGAAATACACAACATAGAAGGGCTTAACGACGCATACTCCAGGGCAGACCCCCACAGAAGATGCCCTGAGCTGACAAAGGCAAAGACAAACCTGGGCTACAATCCAAAGGTAGAACTCAGGGACGGGCTAAAGAGATTCATAGACTGGGCTGAGGAGAGTTATAAAAAAAACTAAAACTTCTTATCAAGTAGCAGGCTGTGGCTAATCCCTGTACAAAATTTTCCCATCAGCAACCTGAAATGCCCTGACTGCAAGACGGCCCTGCCCATCCCGCTCAATAAGGAAGCGCTCCAGACCACCAGTCTCAGGATTTTTGAAAGAAAGTACAGACTCATATGACCCGTCGCCATTCACGTCGTCATTGTTAATAGCCGGATTTGGACGCGGTGAAAAAGGTGATACGGGAACCAACACCGCGCTTGGCGACCGGTTTGCCTTTATGCGCTCAAAAGTGCTGGAAACCACGTAATACCCATAGCCCGCCCCGCCCAACACCGCGGATGCAAGTGTTCCGGCCACAATATTCGCATACAAAGGCTTTCTTAAATCCATAAAACACACATCCGGGCTGCGGGTTTAAATTACTTTTGGTATCGGTTTAATTAAAACTCCACCTGCGAACGCTGCTGCCGGGCAAAAGCTTTAAATAACCATCCTTATACATATCTATAAGTTTGGTTAAAATGAGAATCCCCCTCTACAACCGGCTAAGGAGGCAGGCCCACAGGGACATAGCTGCGGCGCAGGACATAGTCATGACAGCCATATACCGCCACTTCCCAAAGGCAGTATTCCATGGCGGGACGGCCATCTGGCGGTGCTATGGGGGAAACAGGTTCTCAGAGGACCTGGACTTTTACATCCCCTCAAAAAACAGAGTCCCTGCATTTTTCCAGAGCCTGGAGCGCCAGGGCTTTCGCATCCTCAAGCAAAGGGTCAAGGAAAATTCACTGTATGCCTTAGTGGAGTTCAACAGGACACTGGTAAGTGTTGAGGGCATTTTCACATCAAAGAAAGGAGCAATCCTCAGGGAGTATGAGCAGGCTGATGGAAACCTCATGTCTGTCTACACACTCTCCCCTGAAGAGCTGCTGCAGGAGAAGATTGCTGCGTGCATCAAGCGCAAAAAAGCCAGGGACCTGTATGACATATTTTCCCTGCTTCGGTTCGTAAACTCCCATCCAGAGGGCCTTGACGCGGTTACCTCTGTACAGATTGAGGATGAGGAAACGCTGCCCACCATAATCCTTTCAGGGCCAATACCCACAATACAGGAAATCAGGGAGTACATCACAAGATGGGGAAAGCAAAATACCGTAACGCAGTAATTGCGCTGACCAGGAAAACGCCGGTTGTCACTGTAGATTCAGTCCGAAAGATTGCCGGCGGGCCATATGTCCACCTTTTGCTCCACACGATGGTGAAGAAAGGCGAGCTTCACAGGATTACCAAGGGCTGCTATTCGCATATTGATGACCCCACAATGGCTGTGTTCTGCTTCCAGCCAGCCTATCTGGGGCTGCAGAATGCCATGAGCATCCACAACATATGGGAACAGGAAACAAACGCAGTCATACTCACCACAAAAAGGATACGGGAAGGGACGCGGGAAATCCTTGGAAACAATGTGCTGCTGCGGCATATACCTGTGGAGCATTATTTTGGATTTGAGTATGTCCGGTATGGCGAAGAGCACATTCCTGTCTCTGACATCGAGAAAACACTGCTGGACATGGTGCATTTCAGGCAGCCGCTCGATAAAGGGATATTAACTGCAATGAGAAAAAAAATTGACAAAAGGAAGCTGCAGCAATACTTGAAAAGGTATGAGCTGGAATTCACGAAGCTGTTCTTTGAAAAAACAGGCTTAGGATCGCACACTTTCTGACTCGCTACTGCTTCCCATCCCTCTCCTCCCTGACCAATGTGGACGCCCGGTAAAGGGAGTCAAAAGTCCCTGCATCAGTCCAGTGGCCCTTCAGGATGCTGTAAGCAAGGGTTCCCCTCTTAATATACTGGTTATTGACATCGGTAATCTCATACTCGCCCCTGGCAGAGGGCTTAAGGCCGCGGATGATGTCAAATACATTAGGGCTGTACATGTAGATTCCGGTAACAGCCAGGTTGCTCTTCGGCTTCGCCGGCTTCTCCTCAATGCCAACAATCCTCTTGGACTGGAGCTCTGCAACGCCAAAGCGATAGGCATCATCCACCTCCTTAAGGAGTATGCGAGCCTCCTCAGAGCCGTTCTTGAACGCCTCAAGCTCAGCGCCAATCCTGTCTGTGAAGATGTTATCGCCAAGGATAACCACGAACTTGTCCCTAGCCACGAAATCCTCGCAGAGCGACAGGGCCTGTGCAATGCCACCCGCGCCGTCCTGAACCTTATAGGTTATATCCACCCCAAATTCCTTCCCAGAGCCAAGCAGCTTCATGAAGTCGCCGGCGCACTCATGCCCTGTAACAATCATGATTTTCCTGATGCCTGAATCAACAAGCGAGAAAAGCGGATAGAAAATCATCGGCTTGTCATGGACAGGAAGAAGGTGCTTGTTCGTCACCTTTGTAATAGGGCTAAGGCGGGAGCCTGTGCCGCCAGCAAGAATCACGCCCTTCACACTAACCAAGCCCATGTAATCCTTCAGAGCCTCCTGCCACGGCCTTAAAGGCTCAAGCTTTGTGTTTATCAGGATTGAAAACTTGGGCCTTGGAGCAGGCCTGTTAAGCTGCCCGCTTGTAATCGGGTTAATTGGCGTCTTAATCCCGGCAAGCCGCACAATCTCCCTTGCAAACTCAAACCAGCTGCATGAGCCTGAATTTGTTACGTGATAAACGCCGTAGTCGTAGCCCTGAATGATATTCCGAATCTTCAAGGCCACGTCCATGCTGTAGCTTGGGCAGCCGACCTGGTCATCAACCACCGCAAGGCTGTCACGCTCCCTTGCCAGCCGGAGAATTGTGTCAACAAAATTTTTCCCATGCCTGCCAAACAGCCATGAAGTCCTGACAATGAAATACTTGTCAAGGTGCTCCTTCACCAAAGCCTCAGCCCTGGCCTTTGCCCGGCCATGCTCATTAAGGGGGTTTGGAGGGTCAAACTCAGTGTAGCCCCTCTGCTGGCCGTCAAAAACATAGTCAGTGCTTACGTGCAATAGCGCGGCGCCGGAAAGCCTGCACGCATCTGCTATGTATCCGACAGACTCGCCATTCACAAGCATGTTCAGCCCCTTATTTGACTCGGCGCCGTCAACGTCCGTGTAGGCCGCGGCATTGATAACCACATCAGGCTTCAGGCTGCCAATCCTGCTGATGACCTCTGGCTTTTTTGTTATATCCAGCTCCTTCCTCGACCACGCAGTAAGACTCTCATTGGCAAAAACCCTCTGCAAGTCCTTCCCGAGCAGGCCATTCGCGCCCAGCAACAGAATCCTCATGCCGCATCACCCAGCCCATGCCTCCCATGATAATGCCTTTTATAATACTCCAGAAACTCGCCGCTCTTCAGCCTCTGCCACCAGCCAGCATTCCCGCGGTACCAGCCGATTGTCTCTGACAAGGCCTTCCCGAACTCATACTCAGGATGCCAGCCAAGCTGCCTTATCTTGGCAGCCTCCACAGAATACCGCCTGTCATGCCCTGGCCTGTCCTTCACAAACTTAATCAGCGACCTGGGCTTGTGAAGCCCGGCCAGAATCATCTCTGTAATCTGAAGGTTTGTAAGCTCATTGCCAGCGCCTATGTTATAAACCTCCCCTGACTTGCCCCTGTCAATCACAGCGAGAATTGCCCGGCAGTTGTCACTCACATAAAGCCAGTCCCTCACCTGCTGGCCATCGCCATAAACAGGAAGCGGCTTATCCTCCATGGCATTCGTAATGAAAAGCGGGATGAGCTTCTCAGGATGCTGAAACGGGCCGAAGTTGTTGCTGCTGCGCGTAACAAGGACAGGAAGCCCATACGTTGTAAAGTAACTTTTCGCCAAAAGCTCCGCAGCTGCCTTGCTGGAAGAATAAGGGCTGGAAGGGGAAAGCATGGAATTCTCAAAAAAAGAGCCCTCGGAAATGCTGCCATACACCTCATCAGTGCTAATCTGAACAAACCCGCAGTCATATTTTCTGGCTGCCTCCAAAAGAGTATATGCGCCAAAGACATCAGTCCTTATAAAACTTCCAGGCTCGTTGATAGAGCGGTCAACGTGGCTCTCGGCAGCGAAGTTTATTATCAGGTCAGCGCCATCGGCGGCAGCCTCAACCACCTCGCGGTCGCAGATGTCACCCTTCACAAAAGTATAGCGCCTGTCACCCTCAACATCCCGCAAATTCTCAATGTTGCCCGCATAAGTGAGCTTGTCCAGGTTGACAATCTCAGAGTCCTTCCTTTCCCTGAGAAGCAGCCTGATGAAATTGCTGCCGATAAATCCAGCGCCGCCGGTAACAAGAAATTTCACATCAGCCACCCTTCCCCGCCTTCCACCTAAAGGGGATGTCAGGACTGTCAAAAGGCTTCCTGAACTCATCAGGCTGAGCCCTGTTATAGGGATGGGTTGGAATGTTTATCACAATGCAAGGCTCATCTTCCGCACACTCAAACCCATGGTAAACGCCCTCAGGAATCCTCACAAGCAAAGGATTTTCAGAGCCAAGAATGAACTCCTGGACTTTCCCAAAAGTTGAGGAACCCTTCCTGCCATCATAAAGGCCAAGCCTCAGCCTTCCCTGGATGCACACCATATTATCAACCTGGACCTTATGAAGATGCCAGGCCTTAGCAAAGCCAGGATTGCAGGTCGTCATGTAAACCTGGCCAAACCTGTCAAACAGGGCGTCATCAGAACGCAACAGCTCCATAAGCACGCCCCTCTCATCAGCATGACTGACCAGCTGCTTCACCTGAACCCCCACTATCATGCACAAAGCGGGACCGAAACAAATATAAATACTTTGCTGTTACTTAAGTAATACCCGAGTATTACTATGAAGACGCGGATATCAGTGTCCATTGACAGGGAAGTCCTCTCCAGGCTGGACAGGGAAGTTGACAACGTAAAGGTATTCTCAAGGTCTGAGGCAATAGAGAAAATAATAGAAGCGCACGTGTCTGAAAAGAAGAAGTGCATAATACTCGCAGGAGGCCCGCCTGAAAAGCTTTACATAAAGGAGCTTGGCTGTTACAGGCCCCTGGTGAAAGTGAAGGGGCACACGCTGATAGAGGACATAATCAGAAAGGCAAGGAAGGCAAACTACCGCGAAATACTGATAATAGGATCCAAGGAATTGCTGTCCGCCATATACAGCGCCATCGGCGACGGCAAGGCAGTGGACGTAACAATTGAATACCTTGAAGAAAAAGAGCCGCTCGGCTCAGGCAAGACGCTGGCCATGGCAAGGCAGCAAATAAAAAACACCTTCCTATTCATGCCATGCGACCACTACTTTGAAATAAACCTTGAAGAGGTTGAGGCATACCACAAGAAGAACAGGCAGACAGCAACACTGGTCGTGTACTCAGGCACAGAGCAGGAATGGAACCAAAGCTCAATAGTCAGCCTTGAAGGGAACATCGTGACCAAATACATTGAAAAGCCGAAGAAAGCTGAAACGCACCTCACCGCGCTGATGATAGGCTTCGCCGAGCCGGAAATATTCAGCCACATACCTGCAGGAAGGATAAACTGGAGCCTCCAGGAAAACACATTCGCAGAGCTGGCAAAGCAAAGAAAGCTGGTAGGATACCTGTACTCAGGCAAATGGAAGAACGTGCATTCAAAAAAGGACATTGATGAGCTTAATACGGCCCGATAAGCTGATGGATGTCACGCTGACACTTTTGCAGACTCTGCTGGACGTGGGCAGTACCACAAAATTTATAAGCTCCATAGAGTCCATAGATTTCATGGCCACCACAATATCAGTACGCGAAGAAACCAAGCAAAAGCTCAAACACCTGGGAAGGACTGGAGACTCCTATGATGACATAATCCAGAAAATGTACGAGGCAACCAAAAAAACCATCCTGATGCAATACCTTTACGACGAGACCGATTCTATAGGAATTGACGAGGCCATTGAGGGCGCGCGGAAACGATGGCCAAAGTCGTAATAACAAAATCCCTTCAGGAAGAGATATACTCCAAGTTCAAAGAGAAATCAGAGGATATCTTCCTGCGGATGAAGAACCTGGAAACCCGCCCGTCACAAGGCAAAGCCTTAGGCCACATCGGGGGCATCGTCATTAAGGAGATAAAACATGAAAAGTTCAGGTTTTACTTCATTACCAACGGCCATATACTCAAGTTTGGGTCGGCAGATGAGCTTGCCAGGCTCCTAATCAAATTCGTCAAAATGTCAGAAAAGAAGGACCAGCGGAAGGCAATAGCCACGGTCAAAAACATCCTGAAATCCCTTGGATTTGAAGGATTCTAACTGCCGCGCCCCCTCCAGTAATCCAGAACCTCGGAGAGGGTCTGCCTGAAGGGGATAGAAGGAGACCAGCCTGTGGCAGCCACGAACTTTGAATTGTCGCCCACCAAAGCCGGGATATCACCCTCCCTTTCCGGCCTGGACTCGGCAACCCGGATTTTCCGGCCGCTCATCTGCAGGAAAATATCAAGGATTTCCCTTCCTGAATACGCCTTCCCAGAACAGACATTGTAGATTCCAGGGCTGCACTTCTGCAAGGCGAGAAGGTAGGCCTGCACCACGTCGCGGACATCGGTAAAATCCCTCCTGGGAGAAAGGTCGCCAACCTTCATTACAGGTTCTGCGCCCTTCTCAATGGCCGCAACCTGCCTGGCAAAGTCAGAGCAGACAAATCCAGGCGGCTGCCCTGGCCCTGTATGGTTAAAGCTGCGGGAAATGATAACACGAAGCCCTGCCCTGGCAAAATAAGCTGCGACTTCCTCCTGCCCGAGCCTTGACCTCCCATAAGCGCTCACAGGCTTTGCAGGATGGGACTCGCTGATTGGAAGCCTAACAGGAATTCCGTAAACATGCGCTGTGGAAACAACCAGAACATACGCCTTTGGAGAATGCCTTTGGACGCTGGACAGGAGATTTTTCGTCCCGCCGACATTAACCCTGTTTGCAGAATCAGGGTCCTGGGCAGTGGCTGAGACTGAGGACACTGCTGCAAGGTGGAAAACGAAATCAGGCCTGACGTCCCTGACACCGCTGTCCAAATCGGCCAAATCGGTAACATCGCATTTTATTATCTCACAGCCAGGGACCTGCCTTGGATGGCGCTCAATGCCGAATACTTTATGGCCTGCTGAATTCAGATGCGCAGCAAGATACGGGCCAACAAAGCCGCCAACGCCGGTAACAAGCGAAATCATCTTTTAAGGCGAGCCAGGTCATGCTCAACCATCATCCTGACAAGCTCCCGGAAATTAACCTTGGAACTCCAGCCAAGCACACGCCTGGCCTTTGAGGAATCAGCCACAAGAAGGTCCACCTCAGCAGGCCTCATGAAAGACTTGTCAACCTTAACATAATCCTTATAGTCAAACCCGACATGGCTGAAGGCGGCCTCGCAAAAATCCCGCACAGAATGGCTCTCCCCAGTGCCGATAACGTAATCGTCCGCCTTCGCCTGCTGGAGCATCAGCCACATGGCCTCAACATAATCACCGGCGAAACCCCAGTCACGCCGGGCATCCAGATTCCCAAGCCGAAGCTCCTTCGCAAGGCCAAGCTTAATCCTTGCCACGCCATCTGAAATCTTCCTGGTGACAAACTCAAGGCCGCGACGGGCTGACTCGTGGTTGAACAATATGCCAGAACACGCAAACAGGCCATAAGACTCGCGGTAATTCACAGTAATGAAATGGCCATACGCCTTGGCAACGCCATAAGGGCTTCTTGGATAAAAAGGGGTTGCCTCAGACTGGGGGGTTTCCCTGACCTTTCCGAACATCTCGCTTGAGCTCGCCTGGTAAAACTTAATGCTGTCATCAACCTTCCTGATTGCCTCAAGCATCCTTGTAACGCCCAACGCGGTAAACTCTCCAGTCAAAACAGGCTGGTTCCAGGAAGTGGGCACAAAGCTCTGGGCAGCCAGATTATAGACCTCACTGGGCCTTGAAGCCTTCAGCGCCTCAATAAGCGACGACTGGTCAAGCAGGTCACCCTGGACAAGGTTAAGCTGAGAGCGGAGGTGCTCAATCCTCTCCATCTTCTCAGTGCTTGACCGCCGGACCATGCCATAGACTTCATAGCCCTTTGAGAGCAGAAGCTCTGCAAGGAAGGAGCCGTCCTGGCCGGTGACTCCTGTAATAAGTGCGCGGCGCTTTTCCATTAATGGGGAAGGTTGGAAGGTAATATATAAAGTTTGAGACTACCTCGGGGCAGGGGAGACATCCATTGAAAGGTTGCTGTCGCCGCGAATAAAAATCCTGTAAACCGGGTATGCAGCGGTCCGAACCAGCCCAACACTAAGGCTGCTGTCATAAATCTCAAGGTGCCTGCGCAGGGCAAGGCTTTCATCGCCATTCAGCCGCATATTCAGCAGATTATCCCTAGCCAGAGAATAGTGCTGTGCCGCGGCATAAATGGAATCAGCGCTTACCAAAGGCCTGGGCAGCTGCCTCGGAAGACGCTCAGCATAAAGGTCAAATCCGATGTATGACACCAACCGGCGATAAAAGTGGCGAAGAGAGGCCAAAGAATCCGCCACATCGTACCCTATCCTCCCGCTCGCAACGTCAGATGAGCCAACAACCAAGTTTCCCCCAACATAAAGGCCATCCCTTAAATCCCTGGCATGCAGGGCAGCAGCATTGAAAAGAAGACTGTGTTCATAAGGATCACCCTCGAAAAGCCCTGGCAGAGCCACCACAACAAACCTGCCCTGGCCACTGAACCAAGGCTTAGAAGGATTATAAACCTGCAGCGTTGCAACTCCAGGAGCGGTGATTGGCAAAACAACCTTACTGCGCGCTTCCGACTCACTGAAACCGTTCCCGATATTTGCACGAACCATTAGCTCCTCAAGCTCCCTCTCCCGGCCAGGCGCATAATAGAATGCGCGTCTCACAGCAGAAAACTCATCACCCCTAAACTCAACCAAGTCATCCAGAAACTGCTGCCTTAAGATGATAGAGTTGGAACGCTTTGCAACCTTAAAGGCCTCCACCGAATCCCCTGCCTGAACAGCAGCAGAATACAAACTGTCATAATCCGTGACATCCACCGGGCCGGACACTGCCCCAACACCGCCACCACCCGAGGCTGACGGAACCTGCATTTCTGGCCTCCCTGAGAGCGCATATAAAACCGCCACGCCTGCGGCAAGGCCGCCAAGGGCAGCAACTGTAATTGCCGCCGCACCAAAATGCCGCTGGAAAAAGGTGGGATTGCCAGCCCTGGCTAGCACAGCTCTCCTCTTCGGAGTTATCCTTTCAGCAGCCCCCAAGCCGTCGGATGCCACAGCCTTATCAGAGGGCTTATACGAAGGTGAAATGGCCAAGGGCGCATTGCTTTGGCCAACGGACTGAAGGTGCGCTGGCGCTCCTGAGCCCTGCAACTCAAGCGAAGCAACGTGATCAACCAGGCAAGCCAGGTATCTCCTGTCCAACCGCAGCTGCTCCCACTTCGGCCCGAGCTGCTCAAGCTTGCCCTTAAGATTCCTGATCCGGGCAGGAGTAAAATCGCCTCCCCTGGCCAGGTTTTCCACCAAGTCATCAAGAACTTCGCCTTCACGAGTAAGCCTGGGATTTACGCGTGCAGGCATACCCGGGTCTGCCAGGTAATTTGAAAGATGCCGAACTGCCTCAGCAGGATGTAAATCAAAAACATTGCCCATAGAAAAAGGGAACCCTTAGGCAAATAAAAAGCTTTTTCCCAGGCACTTTCGGGGCAGGGCAAGGTTTATAACCATGGCCCTGGCTTCTGGAAAAAATGGAACCATGGTTCATCCTGGCGCTGGCGGCAATGATTGGATACGGGGTGCAGCACTTCCTGTTCAAGGTGGCTGCTGAGAACGGGTACAACAGCATAAGGGTAAACACAGTATTCATGCTTACTGTGGCGGCAATATCAGGCATATTCTACCTGCTGTCAGATGCTGGCGTGTCCGGGCCATACTTCCTGCTGTTTGTGCTGGCCAATGCAATCACATACCTCCTGGCGAACATATGCAAGATAGAAAGCTACAGGTTCAGCCCTGCGACAGTCGCGGCGCCAATATCAAAGATGTATGTTGCGCTGACGCCGCTGCTCGCATACTTCATATTCAGGGAGAGGATAACCATAACCCAGCTAATCGGGCTTACACTCGCCACATTCGCAGTGGTAACCCTCACTCATGCGCATCGGCATGAAACAAAGAAATTCAGGGGCATAGGGCTGGGACTTGTTTTCGCAGGAGCAGCAGCAGCCTCAACCAGCTTCAACAACCTGATAGGAAAATCAGCCGCAGCATCAGGAGACATCATGAGCTTCATATTCTTCTCGTACCTGGCCAGCTTTGCACTCGCGCTTGGATTGCAGAAACTCGTAAACAGGGAGGAAAGGCCGATAAGGGAGCTGGCCAGAAACCCGGGCGCCATAAGACTTGGAATAATCATTGGAATAGTGAACTTCATATCCTACTATCTCCTGCTGACAGCCCTTACACAAGGCAAGGCAATGGTGATATTCCCGCTCATTGGAATCGGAATAGCAGTGACCCTCGGCCTCGCCATATGGATTTACGGCGAAAAGCTGAACAGGGAGAAGGTAATAGGAATAGGCTCATGCATAGCTGCGGCAGTCCTCCTAGCATAAGTTCACCTTAATTCCGGGTGCACATGGCATTAAAAAATAGTGGTGTCGCTTCCGGCCCTGTATTTATTTGAGCAGCTAAGTGGCAGATTGCTCGGAATGGGCCGCACTCCGACAAAAAAAAGGCAATGCCCAGAAGAAACAAAAGCAAACATGTAAACGCAAAAAAAAATCACTGCCTTTGCTGCTGGAACCAGTCTATTGTCATCCTCAGGCCGTCCTCAAGACTGACCCTCGGGCTCCAGCCCAGAAGCTGCCTTGCCCGCGTTATGTCAGGCCGCCTGGTCCTGGGGTCATCCGGGGGAAGGTCCTTGAAGACTATCCTGCTCCTGCTCCCGGTCATCTCAATGATAAGCCTTGCGAACTCAAGAATTGAATGCTCGTCAGGGTTGCCAAGGTTTACAGGCTCATTAATCCTGGAAAGCATAAGCCTGACTATGCCATCCACCAAATCGGAAATAAAGCAGAAGCTCCTCGTATGGCTACCGTCACCATAAACAGTCAAAGGCTCACTGGCCAGGGCCTGGCCTATGAAGTTTGGAACAGCGCGGCCGTCACTAAGACGCATATGAGGGCCAAAGGTGTTGAAAATCCTCGCAATCTTGGTATCAATCCCATGGGTGCGATGATAAGCCATGGCAATTGCCTCAGCAAACCTCTTGGCCTCGTCATAAACGCCCCGGGGGCCAACCGGATTGACGTTCCCCCAGTAAGACTCATGCTGCGGATGGACAAGCGGGTCGCCGTAAACCTCGCTTGTTGAGGCGAGCAGGAAAACAGCGTCGTTCTTCTTCGCCAGGCCCAGAGCATTATGAGTGCCCATCGCCCCAACCTTCAAAGTTGGAATCGGATAACGCATATAGTCCACAGGGCTGGCAGGGCTGGCAAAATGCAGGACAAAGTCAACCTTATCCCTGTAATCAATCCTTTGGACGACATTGTGGTTTACAAACTCAAAATTTGAATTGCCCACAAACTCACTGATATTCGAAAGGGAGCCTGTTATGAGATTATCAACGCACACCACCCTAAAGCCGCGGCCCAGAAGCGCAGCGCAGAGATGCCTGCCGATAAAACCCGCGCCGCCAGTAATCACTACCGTCTGCGCCAATGCTCCTCCGCCTCCCTAAGCTGGTCATGGCTCCCGATGTCAAACCACCTCTCTGAAAAGACAAAGCCGTAAATGTGCTTTCTTGATGAAAGCCATTTTATGAAGTCGCCCAGATTGTCGGGCTTCCTGTTCTCGCGGATGCATTTCTCAAGCTCTGCCAGGTCCTCCCTTGTGAAAAAATAGCATGCAGTGCTTGCCAGCGAACTTTTTGGCCTGGCGGGCTTCTCCTCAAAACCAACAATCCTGAATTCGCTGTCAACCGACGCAACACCATACCTGCCAGAGGCTTTAGAGGGATCCTTCAAGTCATGCAGGGCTACAACAGAGGCGGCCCTGGACCTGAAAAACCTGAAAAGGTCAACAAGGCTGAAATCAAAAAGATTGTCCCCTGCAATAACGAGCACGTCATCATTGACATTAGCCGACTTGACCGCAAAATCTATGTCGCCTATCGCGCCAAGCCGGTCATCATTGGACCTTGAGCCATCATTGAGCACAACCAGGGGAATTGGCGAAGTGTAGCCCGCAACCCAATCAAGAAAGCTCCTGTGGTATTTCTCATTGGTCACCACAACAATCTCCTCAACCCGGGGCAACTCGGAAATCCTAAGCAAAATATGCTCGATAAGAGGCTTCCCTGCAACAGGTATCAGCGGCTTCGGGGTTGACTCGGTTATTGGGTGCAGGCGGGTGCCATAACCTGCGGCGAGAACAATCGCCTTCATCTTCCAATACCCACATAAACAAAACCGTGGGCCCTCATCTCATCAGGCTCATAAATGTTCCGAGCATCAACGATGTTCGGGGAATTCATAAGCGACTTCAGGCGAACCCGGTCAAGCTCCCTAAACTCATCCCACTCAGTAACCACAACGATGCAATCCGCGGCCTTCGCAGCCTCATAAGGGTTTGAGGCGTACTCAACATTCTTCAGCAGCTTCCTGGCATTATTCATGGCAACAGGGTCAAAAACCGCGACTTGAACGCCATGCCTCTGCAACTCATTGATAATCACAATCGATGACGCCTCGCGCATATCATCAGTCTTCGGCTTGAACGAAAGCCCCCAGACAGCAACCTTTTTCCCTTTTGGATCACCGAGAACGCCAAGGACTTTTCTCGCCACATAAGCCTTCTGCAGCTCATTCATCCTGTCCACTCCCTCAAGAATCCCGGACGGGAGGTTCCTGGACTTCAGCATGTGAACAAGAGCCCTGACATCCTTAGGGAAACAGCTACCACCGTAACCAGCACCTGCCTGCAGAAAGCGGGGCCCAATCCTGCTGTCCAGGCCAATGCCCTTTGCAACGACCTTAACATCCGCGCCCACAGCCTCGCAAAGCCTTGAAACCTCATTCATAAACGAAATCCTGGTGGCCAGCATGGCATTGCTCACATACTTGACAAGCTCAGCAGTGTTTATGTCGGTAACCATTATCGGCCTGCCAGTCCTCTCGATAGGCTTGTAAATGTCCATCATAATCTTCTTCGCAGCCTCACTCTCAGCACCTATAATCACGCGGTCAGGCAGCATAAAGTCGTGGACCGCCTCGCCCTCCCTCAAAAACTCCGGATTGGAAACAACATCAAAGGCAAGCCTTGACCTCTGGCTTGCAGATATGGACTCCCTGATTTTAGAGGAAGAGCCAACAGGAACAGTGCTCTTCACAACCACCACCTTATAGCTATCCATGGCAGCTCCGATTTCCCGGGCTGCGGCAAGCACATAAGACATGTCGCCAGAGCCGTCCGCAGCAGAAGGCGTGTTGACAGCAATGAATATTATGTCAGAATCATGGACAGCCCGCCTTACGTCCACTGTAAACTTCAAGCGGCCCTCGCGTGAATTAAGCTCAACAAGGTCCCTCAGGCCAGGCTCATAGAAAGGCAGGATGCCCTGATTAAGCTTTTCAACCCTCTCCCTGTCAATATCCATGCAGGTTACCTCATTCCCAAGGTTAGCCAGGCAGGCGCCTGTGACAAGACCCACGTAACCGCAGCCTATGACTGAAATCCTCATGAGGCCGGGAAGCCCGAAAGGTATAAATATCTTACCTTTATCCTACCTTATAGGATGAAACAGAAGATAAGCATAACAATGGATGAGAAAATACTAAGGGACATAGACAGCCTCATAGACAACCTGCTCATAAGAAACAGGAGCCAGGCAATAGAGTACCTTGTGAAAAGCTCGCTGGGCGGCCACCGGACAGCGGTAATACTGGCAGGAGGGGATGAAAGGGAACTGGAACTGGCTCCCGGAGCATACAGCCCCACGGCAAACATGGGAAAGGCGACCGTGGCAGAAAAGGCTGTGGCAAAGCTAAGGGAAAACGGCTTCAAGGAAATATACTACATAGCCAGGCACAAGATACTAACCCAGGCATTTAACATACTAAAGGACGGAAGCGGCCACGGAGTAAAAATGCATTACATAGAGGAGAAAAGCTCCAGCGGGACAGCCTCAACACTCAGACTGGTCAAGGGCAAGCTGCGGACAGGCTTCCTGGCCGTGTACGGAGACATACTATTTGACAAAGTCAACATTGAAGAGCTCTGGAGCCAGCACGCCAGAAGCAACTCAATAGCCACAATAATGCTCACCACCTCTGCAAAGCCAGAGGAAAAGGGAACTGTGAAAATGGAGGGCAACAAGGTGCTTGAATTCGTACAGAAACCAAAAAGGTCAGACATACACCTTGTATTCTCACCCATAATCGCCGCATCTGAAGAGCTTCTTGACCAGCAGGGAGCCAGCCTTGAGTACGACGTATTCCCAAAACTGGCCGCAAAAGGGCTCCTCCAAGGACACGTAAGCTCAGAGAAGGAAATACACCTGCACAGCATTGAAGACCTAAACAGGATTAAAAAGTGATGAACAGCGAACCTGGGTTCCCGCATGAAAATGCAGTACTGCCTGGAACGTGCGCCCGCTTGACTGCTGAGTTCGGAAAGGGATCAGGTATTTCCGGGCGGCCATGGCCGTTCATCAACTGACGGGAGGAAGGCCTGGCTTATAAAGTTAGCGGAAAGTTGTAATTCTTTAGTGTTCTGAAGTTATTCTCGGGAATGGGTCATATATTCTGTGG
>CAZDCW010000018.1:0-26484 GCA_964504135.1 uncultured Methanosarcinales archaeon | reverse complement strand
GTTCAGCGACAGGGAGTCTATCCCGCATTCAACGAGGAATTCTTCATTGTATGGTTGTTTGAAAGTGCGCCGCGGCTGGGAGTTTCGCCCAGAATGGTTTCGAACCCAGATATCCTTTCGGACAGGTGGGTATCAGCCACCCGCACAGCCGTTGTGCGACCGCGGCACAAGTTTTAAATATTTCATTATTCATGCATATTTGCGGGTATCAGCCATCTGCGGCCGGACTTTATGCGACCGCAATTTTTTCTTTTCTGCAGGAATTCCCGCCTATTTAAATCTTGCAGGGGCATCTGTCCAGTGTCCAATGGAAAGATTTGCGAATATTTCGCAGGATTTCCGAGAATCTAGGAGATATGCCTGAACTTTGGAATCACCCGGCAGCGACTTCCCCCTTCTCTGTGAACATTGCCTTCGGCCTCGCCCACAACTCATTGGTGGAAATTGAGGGATATTTCTGTCACTTCTTTGCCATCTGCCTTTCCTTCTTGTCAACAACCAGGATGGTCTTTATCAGCGCGTCCGGGTTCAGGGATATTGAGTCTATTCCGCATTCAACGAGGAATTCGGCAAACTCAGGGTAGTCTGAAGGGGCTTGCCCGCATATCCCTATCTTCTTCTTGTTGGCCTTTGCTGTCTTTATAGCAGCAGCCACCATTCTCTTTACAGCTTCGTTTCTTTCGTCAAAAATGTGGCTAACCAGTTCAGAGTCCCTGTCAACTCCGAGCGTCAGCTGCGTCAAGTCGTTGCTTCCTATGCTGAATCCGTCGAATACCTTGCAGAATTCCTCGGCGAGTATCACGTTTGACGGCACTTCGCACATCACGTATATTTCAAGCCCGTCCTTGCCCTGCTTCAGGCCGTTCTGCTCCATTTCCTTTATCACTTTCTTCCCTTCCTCGACTGTCCTGCACATGGGCACCATTATCTTCACGTTTTTCAGGCCCATTTCCTCCCTGACTTTCAGGAAGGCCGCGCATTCAAGCGCAAAGGCTGGCTTGTAGCTTTCGCTGTAGTATCTTGACGCCCCCCTCCATCCGAGCATGGGGTTTTCCTCTTTCGGTTCAAACTCATGCCCTCCGATGAGGTTTGCGTATTCATTTGTCTTGAAGTCGGCAAGTCTTACTATCACGTCTTTTGGGTAGAACGCTGCTGCTATGGTCGCTATGCCTTCTGCCAGCTTGTCTATGTAGTATTGCTGCTTGTCCTTGTAGCCGAGCGTCAGCTGGTCTATCTGTGCCTTTGCATGGTGGTCTTTTGTTTTCTTGTAGTTTATTAGGGCGAGGGGGTGTATTTTTATGTAGTTGTTTACTATGAATTCCTCTCTTGCAAGACCGACTCCTTCTGCTGGCAGGTGGCTGAAGTTGAAGGCTTCCTGCGGCGAGCCTATGTTTATCATCATTTTTGTCCTGGTGGATGGCAGCTTTTTCAGGTCTATTTTCTCTATGTTGTACTTTAGTATTCCTTCGTACACGTAGCCTGTTTCGCCTTCTGCGCAGCTTACAGTCACGTCGCTTCCTGTCTTTATTGTCCCTGTTGCGTTTATGGTTCCCACCACTGCTGGCAGGCCGAGTTCCCTGCTTACTATTGCTGCGTGGCTGCTTCTTCCGCCGCGGTTGGTTACTATTGCAGAGGCTATCTTCATTATCGGCACCCAGTCAGGGTCTGTTATGTCTGTTATCAGGACTTCCCCTGGCTTGAATTCCTTCATGTTGTGGGTGTCCTTTATAACGCGGGCTTTGCCAGCTCCGATTTTTTCGCCGACTGCGCTGCCCTGCGCGAGCCTCTTCGCGCCTTTCTGGCTCATCACGTACTGTTCAACTATTGTGCGGTCTTCCTGGCTGTGTATTGTTTCCGGCCTTGCCTGGACTATGAACAGCTTGTTCAGGACGCCGTCCTTCGCCCATTCTATGTCCATTGGGCAGTACCTTTGCAGCTTCTGCGTGTAGTAGTCCTCGATTATTGCTCCCCATTTTGCGAGGGTCAGGACTTCCCCGTCTGTTAGCACCAGGTTTTGCCTGTCCTCCTTCGGGACTGATATTATCTTTGTTGGCTTGTTTCCCTCGTGCGAGTATACCATCTTGACTTTTTTCTCGCCGACAGTCCTCTGGAGTATGGGCTTGAATCCCTGCTTTAGCGTGGGCTTGTGGACGTAGTATTCGTCCGGGTTCACTGCTCCCTGGACTACCATTTCGCCGAGCCCGTATGCGGCATTTATCAGTATCACGTCCTTGAATCCTGTTTCGGTGTCCAGTGTGAACATTACTCCTGAGCAGGCCTTGTCTGACCTGGCCATTTTCTGGACTCCGACTGAAAGCGCTATGGAAAAGTGGTCGAACTTCTTCTCTGTCCTGTACACTATTGCCCTGTTTGTGAAGAGGGATGCGAAGCAGTTCCTTACTGCTTCAAGAAGTGCCGCTTCCCCGCGGATGTTCAGGTATGTTTCCTGTTGGCCTGCAAAACTTGCGGAGGGCAGGTCTTCCGCTGTTGCCGAGCTCCTGACCGCAACGTCTGTGTGCTCCCCGTATTCTCCGCAGAGCTTTTCGTATGCTTGGAGTATTGCCTGTTTTATCCCTTCCGGGAATTCTGATTTTCTGATGAGGTTCCTTGCCTTGTGGCCGCGCTCTGCCAGGTCTTCAAGGTCTTTTGTGTCCAGTCCGCGCAGCAGCTTCCTCATGCCCGCCTCTATTCCTGCCTTGTCAACGAATTCCCGATACGCGGCTGCGGTTATGGCAAATCCGTTTGGTATGCTGACACCTGCTTTTGTAAGATTTTGGTACATTTCTCCCAGGGACGCATTCTTCCCTCCGACGAGCGGCACGTCCTTTATCTCTATGGTGTCAAACCAGAGTATTGGCTCTTTTTGCTTGTCCATGCTCCTACCCCTTTATTTTTGTGATTTTGGCAGGGTTCTGCCTTATGCTGCGGATAGCCTCTTTCCATGTGAGGAGCTTGTTGTGGGCTCCGAAGTGGCTTATTACGGATTCCGCGTTGCATATCCCAAGCTGCAATGCAAACATCAGGTCTTCTTTTGTTATCATTCCTGCCACGGCTGAGGACGCGAAGGCGTCTCCTGCTCCTGTGGCTTCAACTATTCTGGCGTTCCGGTGAGGGTGCGCCTTGTATACTGTCCCGCCGCAGCAGGCATATGCGCCCTTTGCGCCATCGGTGATTATGGTCGTATCAGGCCCCCAGCCTTCCAGCGTGTGCAGCATTCTTGGAATGCCTTTCTCTTCTGTCAGCAGCATGGCCTCTTCTTTATTAAGCACCAGCATATCAATGTTGTGTATCAGCCTGCCGAGGTGCTTGTGCCCTTTCTTTGCAAGGTATGTGCTTGGGTTGAAGGCTATCTTTGTGCCCTTTTTCCTGTATCCTGCTGCAAGCCTTACAGCGGTTTCATATGAGTCCCCTGTTAGAGTGGAAATGTACAGCCATCTGGCAGGCTCTTTTTTTATCTGGTTCAGCTTTAGCGAGCAGCTCGCGCCCTTGTAGGCCAATATGGTCCTGTCATGCCCCTTGCTGTCCAGTATTATTGAGAAGTCTGTTTTTTCATTTGTCACCTTCCCTAGGAATTCTACCTTTTCTTTTCTCATGCATTCAAGTATCTTTTCACCGTACAGGTCGTTTCCTACGTTGAAGATGCTTCCGGTCTTCAGGCCAAGCCTGGAGAGGCATGTTGCAGTGTTCGTTGCCCCTCCGCCTACGTCGAACACTGCGCTTTCAATCAGCACCTTGGCTCCTGTGGGGTAGGCTATGTGCTCTGTTTTTTCGCCAGGATGCCTCGCCTTGAGGAACTCTGTGCTTTTCCTGTCTGTGTTGATGAATAGGTCGTATGCCGCGCCTCCCACAGTGACCGCATCGTGCATGCTTCTTCTTTCCCACTGCGCCTTATTTAAAGCTTGTTGAAATGGGCCTGCCGGCTGCCTGGAATGGATTTTATATAGTGGGTATATACAGTATAATCAAAAGCTATTTATCTTTGGGCCTGCCATGCATATGCGGGTGTCTGGTTGTGTATGTTTCTGATGAGGTTGCCGCTGTTGTGGGCCGCTACGCGCCTGTTCAGGAGCGTTGGCATTTGGAAGAACCTGGGCCAGCCCCCCTAAGCCCTGCAGAAGTTGACCCTGGTGGCAGGTTTTTTGATGGAATTGACGAGATTGTGGCAAATATAGGGGACGGCGAAATGCACGGTTTAAAGAAAGCTCTGGAACAGGCAGGGTTTGGTAATTTTGATGGTGCTACCAGAGGGCCTGGGCGGTACCTTCGCTGCTATTTTGAGCCCCAGCATCGTTTGGTCTATATTGACACAGAGCACGCCCCATGGATGCAGGGCTGGCAGCGGATTAACTAGCTATTGCCTTAATTATGCACATCCCCGGTCGGCAGTATAGCTTCATTCTCAGTGATATGCTGGTATGCGGCGTATGAAGCCAGCACACCCTCTGCTGCCCCTGTTATTGCCTGTTTGAAGGCAGTGTCAACCACGTCGCCAGCGGCAAATACGCCTGGAATATTGGTCCTGGCCTGCCTGTCTATTATTATCTCGCCTTTGGCATCTGTCTTTACTCCCAATTCCTTTGCGAAGGCGGTTAGGGGTATGTGGCCTATGGCGATGAATGCCGCATCCAGCCTGAATTCTTTGCTGCCCTTGTATGCCTTGTCCAGGCTCAGGCTTTCAACTTTGTTGCTGCCGTTTATCTTCAGCACGTTTGTGTTGTATATTATCTCTATCTTCCTGTTCGCGATTACCCTCTCATAGTTGACCGGCTCAGGCCTTATTTTGTCTCCCCTGTATATCATGTAGACCTTGCTGGCCCATTGTGTCAGCACCAGTGCTTCCTTTGCAGCAGAATCCGAGCCTCCTATCACTGCAACAGTCTTTTCAGGATATATTGCCCCGTCGCAAAGCGCGCAGTAGTGCACGCCTTTGTTCGCAAGCTCTTTCTCCCCTGGCACGTTGAGCTTCCTGTATTCTGTGCCTGAGGCGATTATTATTGTCTTGGCGAGGTATTCCCCTTCTTCGCTTGTCACTTTGAATAGGTTCCCGTATTTTTCTACTTTGTTTACTTTCTCCTCTTTTATCTCCACGCTCTTGTATTCTTTGGCATGGAGTTCAAGCTTTTTTGCCAGCTCAAGCCCTGTTAGCCTGATGAATCCTGGGTAATTCTCAACAACATCTGTTGTGATTATCACGCCGCCCACTATTTCTCCCAGGACGAGCGTCTTCATCAGGAACCTGCCGCAGTAGACCGCAGCCGCAAGCCCTGAGCAGCCTGCCCCGATTATTATTGTGTCCTTTTTTGCATCTTTTGGCATGTGTTAACCCCTTTTGGCTGCTTATTTATAGTTTTTGCTAAAGTTGGCCGAATTGAAAACCCTTTATCACGCCGGCCTTTGCACGAAGCAGGACAGTACACGTTGAATGATTCCGGTAAGGGCATTAAAATGGTTAATGATACGAATATGATTATAATTGCGCATATCCATCAACTTGTCAGTGCAAGTCCCTATATGTAAAGCAGGAACAAGCTTACAGGAATTACTGCAAACTTTTCTTTTTGGATAAATTCTTTCTTGCTTACCATGCACCCTCTGTTTATCTTTTTTAAACCCCTGAAATCTTCTGAATTTAAGGTATTTTGGTATTTAACCTCTATTCCTGCAAAAAGGTCTTGCGCCTTGAAAACGAAATCGACTTCACATCCTTTATTAGTCCTTAGGTAAAAAACGAAATCGGAGGGGTCAAAAATATCAGCAGGCCTGATGTTATGGGCAGCACGACTAAGATGATCGCCTACAACAGATTCGATAAGCTTTGATTTGTTTTCGGGGTTTGACAAAAACTCAATTGATGAATTATAGGGGTCCTGGGCAGGATTGATAAGCCAGCTGTTCAGTGCATGAAAAATAAACGAATTTAGCACATAAACTTTTTTATCGCTTGCCCTTTTAATAACGCCGTTCATTTCTATTTTGTAATAAATATTTAGCACGAACATTGTTTGAAGTATGCCTGCATATTGGTCAACTGTTGGCTGCGTTGGGATTCCAGCAGCTTTCTTAATGCTGTTCCAGCTGTATGCTGAGCCTATTCTTTTTAGCATTGCAGCAAGAATCAACTTAGCAGTTTTTTCTTCCCTATTTATTCGCGCCATATCCCCTAGTAATTGCCTGATATACATCTCATAAATCTGCGAATTTATTCTTTTATGCCCCGCATATTCATTTACTGCAACCATTATGCCCCCTGTTACAAGGTATTCGTCGAGCAATGCATCCAGTTCGGGGAGAAGCCTTATAAGGTTTTGCGCTGATTTTGGAATTTTTCCAGCTATTAGTTCGCGAAATTGCCGTGTCCGCTCTTCAGCAACATCAAGCTTAAATTCCTGTACTTGTTTGTAAAGCTCAGGATTTCTCATCTCTGCATATTCTGCGAATTTCATTGGCAGGAGTATTTTATGTGTCGGGATATGCTCCTTTTCCCCAACTCTGCCAGGCAGTCTTTCGGCACTTGATTTTATATCCAAAGTATGCGAACCTGTAAGGATTATTGTCAAATTATGGTTTCCATTGGTATCAATAAAAAGCTTTATTGATTTCTGCCAATCTTTGACAGAAGATATCTCATCCAAGAATATGAATATTCTTTCTTTATTTTGCGGCCTAATCCAATCGTAGTAAGTGTTTAGCAAGTCATTTAGCGCCAGGTTATCCCTCAAAAGGTCGCAGGCAAAATACATGATGTTCAATGGACTATTTTTTTCAAGAAGCTCCCTGATAATGATTTTTATCAGGGTTGTTTTTCCTACCTGCCTAGGTCCCCTTATGCTGTAAACTACATTTTTATCAAGAAAGATGTATTTTTTAAGCCTCGGCATCCATTTTACCTTGGCAGAGATATAATCCATTATCTTAGGATCCTCATTAATCCTTTCTTTGGTTTCCCACCAGGGGTTCTGTTTTCTTATATCTAATAGTTCCATGTTTATAGTATAATATTAACTCATATATAAATATATTTATATTGCGATATAAACTTATTTTTAATAGATTTATACTCATGATATAAAGTTAAAAGTTAATATTTCTGAAAATTACCAATTATTTTGACTTCCTGTTTGGTTATTCACTATTCCTCCCCAAGTTATTGTCTCTTGGCTGTCAGCCCGCATCTTAAAAACTGTTTAGCCCGTCAGTGTCGCAGGCGATCTTAAAGTCACTTGGCAGAACCTATTTAAATCGCCTGTTTCTTTCAAATCCATATATGCTCAGGAGAGACAGGATTAAGCTTCTGGATGAGGAAATCAACCGCGAGTTGTCGGATTTGCTTACTGATGAGGCCGCCATTCTGGCCAGGAGGCGGGAGTTTATGGAGTCCGAGGCTGTCAGGAGTCATATGGAGAAGCATGCGAATGCCACGCTTGTATTTACCAATCTTGAGCCTGTGAAGCATGAGGGCCTGGCAGGGATTGCCTCTGATGACTGGATGAAGTTCAGGTTTAGCCAGGAGCCCAAGTCCGGAGTGGATGGCCTTTTTTCCTCAAGTCCTGAGAAGAAGGCTCAGAAGCAGTCTGAGGAGTCTGAGGAAATATCAATGATTAAGAAGGAGGCTGATAAGAAGTTCATGGGCTATCAGGCAGCCAAGGACAATAAGCCCGGATTCGGGGGTTACACAGGCAAGGAAGCTGAAGAGGCTTCTTTCGGCGGTTATATGGGCGGTCAGTCTGACAAGTCTGTTGCCTCAGTTTATGGCCATGGCGGCTCTGACGCTGTTTGCAGTGATTGCGGCTGCGGCTTTTCAAAGCAGGATGACGGCAATATTGTGCAGAAGGGCATTCCCGGCCAGGAGGCTGCGGCCGCAGGCGTCTATGGTGCTTTGGGCGCACAGGGCCAGCAGGGCTATTCAGCTTCATCAGGCCATCCAAAGGCGGCCTACAGCGCCGGCCAGTCAAATTCAAGCAGGGTAAGGTATGGCAGGTAATGGTAATCTGTGGATTGGCCACGTGTACGGTGCGCTTTGCAAGGTTTACTGTCATGCTTCCTGAACTTTTGTACGGTTTGCCGCAAACGGGGTGTCCTGTACACGCAGAGTCAGCCTGCTACCAAGAATAGCCACTACCTCCAACAACTAACGACGAACCATTAATGATTTAGCCCGCTGCAATAAACCTTGCCAACTTTCTGAAAATTCTTCAAGGAATAATCCATGATTGCAATATTCCGCAAACCTTTTTATACCGGTTCCTTTCCCGCCTGTTTTATGCTTCCCGATTTGTCTGAGATTAAGAAGGTCAGGCGGATTCATGGCCTCACCCAGTCTGGCCTGGCGAAGCTTGCGGGTGTTTCGCAGTCGCTCATTGCAAAGGTTGAGTCAGGCCGTATTGACCCTACTTATTCAAATGTGAGGAGGATTTTCTCAGTTACTGAAGGCCTGGCCAGGGGGAAGGAGGGCCTGGCGTCTGATGTCATGGCGAGGCGTATAATCAGCTGCTCTTCCGGCGATTCTGTTTCCTCGGCAGTCGGCAGGATGAGGGCTCATGGAATTTCCCAGCTCCCGGTCATTGACCATGGCGCGCTTGTTGGCCTTGTTTCAGAGTCAGACCTTCTTGAATTGCTTGCTGAGGGAAAGGACATTTCACGCACTCGCATCTCAGGTGTCATGCAGGACTCGCCTCCGATAGTTTCAGGGAAGACGCCTGTCAGGGCGCTTATTGATTTGCTGAGGTACTCGCCTATTGTTCTTGTGGCTGATGGGGCAAGGTTCGAGGGAGTTGTAACCAAGTCTGACATTTTAATGGCGAAACAGCGTTAGCGCGCAATAGCCTTTGCCTTGCCAAACGGGTAAATCCCGTCTCCAACAACATACACCTCAAAATCGCCTATTCTCTCAAGGAATGGGCTGAGGAACTTCTCCTTAAGTACGTCGCTTCCTATGGTTACCTGGTTGAACGAGGGCATCACTACAAGTTCCTTATCCTTCCATTTCCCTTTGAGGAAGCATTTGTATAGCTCTGCCCTGGCTCTGCTTCGGATTGTGACCGCAGGATGCTCATCGCCGATTATCAGCAGCTTTGCTTTCCTGAAGTCCTCATCTGAGGGTATGACGTGGCCGTGGGAGATGTAAACCCCATCAACAAAATGGTATTCCTTGAGCTCTATGTTCCTTTTCCTGGCGATGGGCCCAAGTATTACGTCGTGGTTCCCTTTTACCAGCACCACTTTCCCTGCCTTTTCAAGCAGGTAGTCAATCAGTTTTAGTATTTCTCTCCATTCCTGTTCTGATATCCCGCCGAATTCATGCTTCAGGTCTCCGTTTATTATCACTCCAGAAAGCCTGCCTTCCAGCTTTGAGAATACGCCTTCCAGCCTGGCCATTGTATCCCTGAACTGGAACCTTGGCAGAAGCACTCCTTGCCTGTTCATGGCTTCCTCATATCCAAGGTGCACGTCGCCTATGACCAGTGCGTTATGCTTCTCCAGGTAAAGGGCGAGGTCTATGATTCGGATTCCTTTTGTTATGTTCATTAATGGATGGAATATTGTGGCAAACTTTATATTTTAGTAGTATTGCCCGGCTTGCCATGGCTGAGGGTCTGGGCAGTTTGGCTGGCATTCCTGCGGTTGGGGATTCGGATGGCATTCTGGCTGATGGGGATAATTTGGCTGATATGCTTGCGGCTGGGCAGATAGGCCATCAGTTTTCAGCTGCTGAAATTGCAGAGTTCTGTGATGTGACAGGCGACCCCAACCAGATTCACAGGGGCAGCAATCCGATTATTCCCGGGATGCTTAACCTTTGCTATGCGGCTTATCCGGCAGGAGGCTGGGTGCTTGAAGGGGGATATAATGCCCTGGCAGCTTATTTCACTGAAGTTACCTCTCCTAGCGACAGGATTGTTGCTGCTCACAGGCTGGCTCCGGATGCGCAATCCCTGGAATTGCTGGCTTGCTTCGTTAGGGATGGGAAGCTGTTGGACGCCTTGGGAAAGACCGCACAGTCAGGTTTTTATTTTAAGGATGCCCAAGTTCCAGGCAGCCTTTCACTGGCGCAGCATATTGTGATTGACGGTGATAGGTTTGAAAGGTTTGCTGGCCTGATTTCTCCAATGGCTGAAAAAGGCAGGGAGGGCATAACTGCCTTTCTTTTTTCAGTTGCCATGGCATCCAGCGCCCTTTACAGGGCCATTGACAATCCTGAAACTCCGGAGCAGGAGGCTGTGGCGTGCAGGATTTCCACAGCAGGTCGGAGTCCTGTTTATCTGGGCCTGGATTTTTCCATGCAGGGTGGAATCTGGAATCCGGTTCCTGGGAATTTTGATTATTCTGTAGTGCCCAGCCTGAGGGGATGGAATGCTGATTTTTCTTTGGTCATGGCGCAGCAAGGCCGCGTTTTGTACCAGGCAACCTTGGCGGTTAAGCTGGTGACGCCTCCAATGATTGAGCGCATGGTAGCCCAGGCCAGGCCTTAAGTTAATTTTGAGTTCCAAAACCCTTAAATATTAGATATAACATCTAATCTAACTATGATTGCAAGGGCGAAGCTCAGGAACTGGGGCAGTTCGCTGGGTATAGTTATACCTAGTGAGTTAATCAGGAGCCAGAACCTGAGGGAAGGGGATGAGGTTTCTGTTGACATCAGGCCAGCCATGACGCTGAGGGACCTTTTTGGCATCTTGAAGGGGCATGAAATCGATGCGCAGAAAATGAAGGATGAGATAAGGGCAGAGGATAAGCGTCGGGATGAAAAGCTTTCTGGACTCATACGCACTGGTGGAAATCGCTAACGGCAATTCTGCCTATGCGAAATATCTTGACGGGGAATGCTGTACTTCTGTCTTCAATCTGCTTGAGTTCGCTTACTACTTGGTTAAGGCGGGTGTTGACAGGGAAAAGCTCGGATTTTTCTTTAAATACAGGGTGGAGGTTGATGATGGATGGCTGGTTGAGGCAGCTGAATTCAGGCACAGAAACAGGAAAATGGACATGTCATACGCAGGTGCAATTGGATACATAGCGGCGCTGAAGACAGGCAGCATATTCCTTACTGGGGACTCTGCGTTTAAGGATATTCCACATGTTGAATTTGTTAAGTAGCTAGAACTCCATCTCTTCTATTTCAATTTCCCCTTTTGCGCAGCGCTGGCATATCATGCCTTCTGTGTTTAACCCGGCCAGCTTGATTACCTTGTTTGCCCGGCCGCAGCCAGGGCATGTTATGGTTGTCTCTTCGTAGATTCCTGCTGTTTCATATCCGCCCTGCCGCGGTGTCCCTTTTGCCTTTGCCACTCTTGTCGCCTTATTTGGCCTCTTGTGAATACTTTTCTTAGGTTTGGACACCCTTTTTGCAGCCTTCCTGGCTTTTCTGGCTTTGCCTGCCATCGCTGTCACGTTTATTGGGTGAGTCTGCTTTTTAAAGTTTTAGCTAGGGAAGGCACTAATGGATGGGGCTGCTTAATCATCGCCCAGTGATTAAACTCTAAAATTTTATATATTCTGGCTCACAGCCTGCCTTTATGGACCTGATTATAGCTTCGGATGACCCTGTTTCCCGGATGGTCTACAGGGTGGCTGTGGAGCAAATGGAGCGCCAGCACGGGAGGGTTGTTACAGGCAGGATTCTGCAAACGCCAAAGGATGGTCTTGAGGATGCTCTGGCTAAGTCAGGCTCGCCTTTTGTGCTGTATGAGATCCGGACAGGCCACCGCGACTTTATGCTCAGAGAGGCGACGCTTCTTGCGGAGCTTGACCTTGTGCATGTGCTTTTCGATAGGTACAAGGCACCTTTTGTCATACTTTCAGGCACGCCTGAAATGACCCGGCAGCTTGCAGAGGAGGCAGGGGCCTGCGGCTATATTGTTCCGCCCATTAACGACTATGGGGCTTTGGCAGCACTCATAAGGGAAAAGTCTAGGTATTAGTTTTGCTTCCAATCCTGGCCAGTACGGCCTGGTGCATCCTTTTGAGGAATTCTGCCCTGTCTTCTATCTTCATGATGTCTGTGTAGCCCTGGAGTGCTATGGAGAATGCGAAGGGGCTTGGCATGGCTGTGTTTATGTGCTTTATCTTTATCCTGCCTTCCTGTATCATCTGGAGGACCTGCCTGGTGTTTTCTATGTCCATAAGGTCCTCTAGCACTTCCCTCCTTGCCTCCTTTAGGATGGGGAAGTCGTTTGATATCCTTTTTACCGCGCTCATTAGTATCATTGAGCTGGTCTGCTGCCTTCCAACCATTTTTCGCCTTCCCATGTATTCCCTTAGTATCATAAGCGCCCTGCCTGCGCAGTGCCTGAACCTTCTTCTGAGCACTTCTGTCTTGTCAAGCGCTGTATTCATGACCATGTCCAGCTTGTCCGGCCTGAGCAGGCTGAATGCTCCCAGGACGTTTACGCCTTTTCCGTATGTCAGGCAGAATCCGTTGTCGTTTATGGCTATTTCAACGTCCTTGTGCTGGGTCCTTCCTATGGCGAAGGCCACTGCGCGGCTTAGGCAGTCGTTGACTCTCCTTCCGAACAATGTGTGGAATACCGCGTGGCTTCCGTGCCTGTCAGCATATGTTTCTATCACTATCTTTCTGTCGTGGGGTATGGCCGCGTATAGGAATTGCTCTCTGAAATACTCATAAATTGAGTTTGCCGCGTTCTCGTCAATGTAGAGGCTTTCGTGCATGAATTCCATTATCTCTTCCTTGCTTCTGTTGTGCAGGAATTTTTCCTCCATGAGCCTTCTGAACCTTCCAATTTCCAGTGCCAGGTCGTAGCTGAGGGGCAGCATTTCCGAGAACCAGCTTGGGATTGTGGGGGCTTTGGATACTGCGCTTTTGACGCTTGCAACCATTCCCCTGCTGAAAAGGAATTCATATTTTTCCCCGCCAAGCACAAACACGTCTCCCCTCTTTAGCTTCTCAAGGAACCCTTCGTCGATTTTTCCGATAGGCTGTTCTCCAATCTTGACAGTGACATAGCTTTCGTCTGGTATTGTCCCTATGTTTGTCATGTATATTACCCTGCTCATCCTTCCCTTTCTTCCTATCATTCCTGTCTGCTCGTCGTGCCATATTTTTGCGTATATGCTCCTGTCTTCAAGGGAAATGTATTTTCCGCTTAGGTAGTCAAGGACGTCTTTGTAGTCCTTGTATTGCAGGTTCCTGTATGGGTATGCCTTTTTCAGCAGTTCGTAAAGCTCTTTATCCCCTGTTTTGCCGCTTATCGCTATGCCGTATATCTGCTGTGCCAGCACGTCAAGGCAGTTTGCCGGGATGTGTATCCGGTCTATTTTCTTCTCCGTTGCGGACTTGAGCAGCACAGAGCATTCAACCAGGTCGTCCCTGTCAAGGACTATTATCCTGCCTTTTGCTGTTTCGTGCATCTTGTGCCCGCTTCTGCCTATCCTCTGGATGGCCCTTGCCACTGATTTCGGGCTGCCGAGCAGTATTACGAGGTCTATGTAGCCTATGTCTATGCCGAGTTCCAGCGAGGTGCTGCTGACCGCTGCTTTCAGTTTTCCCTGTCTGAGGCTTTCTTCCAGCTTATGCCTGTGCTCCTTGGATAGCGAGCCGTGGTGCGCGCCTATTGTCTGCTCTTCTGTCAGGTAGTTTTTCGGGTACTTCTCCTTTAAGTGGTGTATCACCCTTTCTGTTGCTGACCTTGTGTTTGTAAAAATCAGGGTGCTTCTGTGCGATTGTATGAGGCGGTCTATCAGTTCGTACATGGCCCCGTGCATCTTTTGGTGTTCTGTGTCTATCAGGTCAGGCACAGGGCTCAGCACCTTGAGGTCCATTTTCTTAAGGAACTCTGCTTCAACAATCATGCAGCCTCTTGGCTTTCCGCCTTCAAGCCCGGCAAGGAATTGCGCAACCTCTTCTATCGGCGCTATGGTGGCGCTTAAGCCGATTCTGCACATTGCCGGGGTGATGGCCTGCAGCCTTTCAAGGCTTAGCGCAAGGTGTGTTCCCCTTTTGTTCTCCGCCAGGGCGTGCACCTCGTCTATTATCACCCATTCCACTTCGCGCAGGTGTTCTATGAATTTGTATGAGCTGAGGACTATGGCCAGGCTTTCAGGCGTGGTTATCAGTATGTGCGGCGGCTTTTTGAGCATTTTTGACTTTTCAGAGGCAGTTGTGTCCCCTGTCCTTACTGCAACCCTTATTCCGAGGCTTCGGCCGGCTATCTTCTCCATCTGCTCCAGCGGCTCTTTCAGGTTTACTTCAATGTCCATGTTAAGGGCTTTTAGCGGCGATACATAGATTGCGTATGTCTTGTCCTTTAGTATGCCCTTCTCGGCTGAGTCCACCAGCTCGTTCAGTATGGACAGGAATCCTGTAAGCGTCTTTGTTGCCCCTGTTGGCGCTGATATCAGTATGTTGTTCCTGCTGTGTATCTCCAGCACCCCGTATAGCTGCGGCTGGCTGTAGCTTGGGAACCTTGAGTAGAACCATTTTTTGACAGTCGCTGTCAGTATCCTGTCTATTGCTTCCGCTGTGTCAGGCTTTTCCTTGACGCTAATCATAGAATTGAGGATTTGCAGGGGGTTTATTAAATTGTAGGATTCTTACTTGAACTCCTTCTCCTTTAGCATGTTCTGGACGAATTTCTGGTGTTTTTCCCTGTCAAGGCTGAGGCTGTCTTCCTTTGCCACAGTTTGTATCTCTTCCTGCAGCTTGTTCTGCATGGCTGCCTCTTCCTGCTTTTTCTTCAGCAGCTCTTTCCTCCTGTTCTGCTCGCTTTGGAAGACTATCACCACCAGGACCACTATTGCGAGCACTGTGAATAAGGCCAGTATTGGCTTCCTGAAGATTATTCCTTTGGTTGAGCCTGTTCCGAATACAGCTCCTGTTATTCCTCCCAGCCCGTCCATGGTTTTCTTGCCGAGGTTTCGCTCGTCCCTTGTTGTTATGCCAGGGTATTCCATTCTCTGCCCGGCTGATGTGAAGCTTACCTTGTAGGTTCCGGCTGGCGCTTCCTGGAAGAGGTCCACTTTTGTTTCCTGGCCTGGCTGGAGATTGAGGTTTTTGCTTATTGGAATCTCGCCTGCTTCTGATGCAAGCCTTGTTTCAAATTGCCTTTCGTAGGGCACGTTTCCTGTGTTCTTAACCGTTATTATCCTTTGGCCGTCAAAGCTGGCTGTGGCCTCTTCCATTGTGATTATTATTATCTTCTTCTCGTTCTTGAGGCCCTGGCTGGCAGCCCTGAGGGTGTACACCCCTGGAGCAGCGTACTCGTCAAATTTGTATTTGAACAGCTCGTGGCTGTCCACTTCCATGCTGAGGAGTTCTTTCTTGTCCTGGCTTGTGAGCTTGACAGATACAGTCCCTGCCATGCTGTCGTTCGCCTGGTCGAGGATTATCGTGTAAATCTTCACTTCATCGCCAGGGCTTGCCCTGTCCTTGCTGATGTCTATCAGTATGCTTGTCGGAACCTGGGCTATTTCAATTGCTTCCTCTGCGAAGCCGCGGTTGCCGTGGGTGTCGTTTACCTCAGCCTTGATTTTGTGCAGGCCTGACTTGATTGTCTTTGGCAACTCCATTGTCTGGTTGAAGTATTCTGAGTTTATCGCCATTGTTACGGTCTGGCGTTCAAGGACTATTGTCACCATTCTTGCAGGGCTGAAGCTTTCAGTCACTTCCCCGGCGATGGTTACCCTTTCCCCTGGATAGTATGCCTTCCCGCTGAGCACTGCAAGCTTTACGATTATGTTGTTGGTGACGTCAAATTTGTCTGATTCAAGCTCTTCAAGGCTGGTCTTGTCCGTGGCCTGGAGCACTGCATTGACGCTGCACTGGCCCATCATCTGGGAGTTGATGGTGAGCGGCGCAGCTACCACGCTCTTGTTTGAGCCTGCCTTTACCATTACCGGTATGGTGTAGTAATCCAAGTCGAAGCTCGTGCATTTCAGGCTTAGCTTGAACAGCGCTTCAAGGTCCTTTTCGGAAGTCAGGTTGTATGATACTGCCAGCTTGTCTCCGAGGTTGAGCTGCTTCTTGTTGATGCTGTCTATGCTTATTCCGCCGCTTGCGATTGCCGCAGCGAGAACCATTGATAGAAGAACAGCCAGGCACGCCTTTTTCATCAGTCCGGCTTTGATATGGGGCCTTTATATATTTTATGCTGGCTTTCTTTGGGTCTGCACAGGAAACTACAAACTACCTACAACCAACCACCAACTATCAGGCTGCTGCCTTGTATGCGGGTTTGCTGGCGAGGTCAGACCCGTAGCATGTGGCGGAATCCAACATTTTCAGGTAGTCCGCAAGGTCCTCCTTTTTCATGGCTTTTCGTGTTGAGGGCGCCGCCAGCCGTTTGACTACATCATCTATGTACAGGCTTTCGCTTGGTATCGGAGGCATGCTTTTTGCCTTCCTTAGCTCATTCCTGAGCCAGTCGGCTGCATCTCCTGATTTTGCCTCGGCTATTCTTGGCCTCATGTCGTCGCTGAGCACTAATTCGGACAGGGTTCCTATAACCGGAACCGCCCTTAGCCCTGCCTTGCCCAGGCCGACCCCTGTGTCAGCTATGTAATCCGTTCCCAGGTTTTTCAGCTTGTAGACTCCTGTCGGGTATCCTAAAACGCCCATTATCACGTGGTAAGCCCCTGCCAGCGCCAGGTAACCAGGCAGCTCTATTGCAGTTGCCCCTGCCTGGGTTGCGACTGCTCCTGCTCCTGCTGTTGGCACTCCTGCGCCTATGGTTACTGCGACCTCCACAGCCTCAGCGCCCTTCTCAAAAACGTCCTTTGCAGAGGTTATGCCGTCCATTGCCTTGATAAGCTTCCCTCTTGTCCCGCCGAGGATGTCCTTCTGTATATACGCGTCCAGCTTATCTTCAAGGCCGTTCCTCCTTGCAACTTCCCTTATTGTGCCTTTTTCGCCAAGCTCAGCGTCCTTAAACTGGTAGTTGCTTATCCTCTCGGTAAGGTCCTTCTCGAAGCTGTCATCAGTGAAGGTGCTGTACAGCCTTCTCAGGCTTGTGGTGGCTATGTCAAAGAGGTTTCCTTTTCCTGTGGGCTTAACCTTTACGCTTGGCATCCGCACCCCTCACCTTGTTCATCAGCTCCCCGTAGGTCAGTACCCCATACAGTTTCCCGTCTTTGGTTACAGGGCAGAAGTATGATTCATGCTTTATCATTTTCTTGAATATCTCATCAAGGTTTTCCTTTATGCCGCAGGCCAGGTATATTGGCGAGGTCATTACATCTTTAGCCTTTAAGCTTGATGGCTGCTTGTTTTCAGCCACAACCCTGTTGTTCATGTCTGTTGTGGATATTATTCCCACAGGGCTGCCTTTCCTGTCAACGACTATAATCCTCCTTTGCTTGTTGTCCCGGAGTATTTTGGCCACTTTGACAGCTGGCTCATCGCTGCCGCATTGCAGCGGCTTCAATAAAGTGCAGTCGCTTACCTTCATTATCGGTCACCTCAAGCTGGAAAGCGGTCCACGCATTTAAATATTTTAGCATGAAGATGCCGGTTTGCCTGAATTGGGCAGGGGTTCGTTCGGCAAAGCCTGGCCAGCCCACCTGACTATAGTAAGCACTCAGTTCCCTGAATCAGCCGACATGCCTGTTTTGAATGTGCCCTGCCGCAATTTCAATTATTGCCTCCTCAAACAGGGCATAGGAATAGGCGGCCTGCATCTCAGCAGCGGCATCGGCAGCAGCACGTAAGTGCTCAGCAAAAGCCCTTTCAAGGCTCTCATCCGCTGTCCATAGGTAATCCCTTTCGCCCCAGTAAAGCGCTCTCACTGCCCGGATTTCCTTATCAGGGTAATGCCTGCTTTGGATGGGGCCTGAGAAATAAACCTGGCCGCTGCGTAGATGGCCCAGCACCCACCCGTCCAAAAAGGAAAGATGCATGTTTCCATCAGCGTCCAATATTGTGGATGAGATGTCCATAGCGTATGGAATTGGCATGGCGTTTTAAAAATAGTTAAGGTCTAAGCTTTGTGTTTGAAGGACTTTGCGCATGCAGTGCAGCAGAAGCTTAGCTGTTTTCCTCCAACAAGCCTTGATTTGGATTTCCCGAAAACCTTGCATCCGCAGTGTGCGCAGGCTGTCAGGCTGCTTTTGACCGATGCTGAGATAAGGTCTTCCAGGCTTCCGAGGAATTCAGCCACAAAGCGCTTCCCTTGTTTTGTAAGCCTGTAGGTTTTGCGCTCACGCTGCCCTGTTGAGTCAACGGAAATCAGCCCCTTCTTCGCAAGCTGTGCGAGGAATGGGTATACCTGCGACGGGCTTATCCCCCGGTCCAGCTTTGCCTGGAGCTCTTTCATGAGTTCATATCCGTGCTTCGGCTCCTCTCCGATGAGAAGCAGGGAGTAGAACTTTACCAGGCTGTTGATCTGCATGTAAGCCTGGCATAAACCGAAATATTTAAATATTTCGATATATCCTATTTTAGATATATGAAAAACGGCGCTAAAGCGCAGGCTGGAAGGGAATTGAAGGCGGCGGTTGGTCAAAAAACCACAACTGCGGCAGGAGCTGCCTCAGGCGCGGCCAGCATACTCGGCTCGTGGCAGGTTTGCCATAATGTGTGCCTGGGCCTTATAGCTCTGCTGGGGATAATCGGGATTACTGTCACAGGAATGCCCCTTCTTTTCCTAACAAAAATAGCTGTGCCTGCGTGGTTGGCTGCTGTGGCGCTGCTGGGAGTTACTGTTTACATGTATGCCCGTCACAGGTGCATTTCGCCGAATCTTCTTATCCTTAATTCAGGGCTGATTATTGCAGGGGTCCCGTTTCAGCAGGTCCAGTCTCTTCAGCCGCTTTGGTGGATTATGGGCGGGGCAGTTGCCCTTGGGGGAGTGGCGCTGTTCATCAGGGAAAGGATAAGCAGGAGGAAATGCCATGCTTAAGGCTGCTGCTGCGTTGCTGTTGTTCAGCCTGCTTTTCATTGCCGGGTGCGCTGCGACTGAGCCTCCCAGGCAGGAAACGCCACCAGCTGAATCTGCAGGCCTGGAGGCAAAGTCAACTGGGAGCACAGGCGATGGCGACGTGCTCATAGAGCTTACTCCAAAGCAGCCTGTTAACGGCCTGCTTGAGGTTGATGTTGCCGCGAATACGCATTCGGTTGACCTGAGCCAGTATGACCTGGGGCGGGCTGTTAGGCTTGTTGCAGGGGGCAGGGAAATTTTTCCTGAATCAGCGCCTCAGCTTTCAGGCCACCATGCTTCAGGGATAATGAGGTTTAACCTCGGAAAGAGTAAGGAGTTCACAATTATGATATCAGGTATTCCGAAGGAAGACAGGAGGATTTACAGCTGGGCCTTGCAATAGGCGGAGGTGTAAAGATGAAAGCTATGAATATGGACGTGCACAGGGCTGGCATGAGCCTTGCGGTGACCCTTGGCGCGCTGTATGCGGTGTGCCTTTTTGCAGTGCTTGTTTTGCCGCCTGCAGCAATGCAGTTCATTGCCAGCAGCCTGTTCCATACATTTGACGTCAGCAGGCTGATGACAGCAGGTGTTACTGCAGCTCAGGCAATTGCAGGAGCTGTGATAACGCTGGTTGGCGGATATCTGCTGGGAGCAGTGCATGCCTTTGCTTACAGCAGGCTGGGCAGATGAGCGTTCCAGAAATGTACAACTCAGCCTGTGTAGCAAATACCCTAAAGGCCATAACCAGGGTTTTCAACAGGCAGGGCATAGAATACAGGGCTCTTGGCTCTGTCCTTGCAGCCGCAATAAATGGGGGGCTGTACAGGAAAATTGGAGACGTGGACATGATTGCGCCCCAGAAGGACAAAGACAGGATTATGCGGCTGCTGAGGCGCGAAGGGTTTAGGATTGTCCGGAAGCAGAAGGCTGGCTTCAGGTGGACCGAGGCAAGAAGGGAAAACTATGTGCCCATCACGATTATCCTGTTCGGCAATTTCAGCCAGGAGGCCTTCACAGCCCAGCTTGCCAAAGGCATGGAGTTGAAGGCATCTGAAGAATGCGTTAAGCCAACCACGTACAGGCTGCTGGGATACGAAATTATCGGAGTGCCTCCTTCAGCCGTGCTGGCAGGTGTGAAAATTTCAGGCTTGAACCCTAAAAGGGGGCTTGACCGGTCTGTGCTGATGAAGCGGCTTGGCAGGGATTTTGCCAGCGCAGGCCTTGGCACAGTAAAAGTCAGGCTGCTTGGCGTTGATGTCCCTTACCTTTACGCAATTTTTTCGCTCCTCTACAACCTGTATGGGGGTATAAGGGTGCTTTTAGGAAAAAAATACGAGGTCTGGTAATATGGCGAAGGCGTTGCTGAAAATCAGGGGGATGCACTGCGCAAGCTGCGCAGCGACGATAGAGAAGTCGCTGAGGGGAACAGCGGGAGTAACAGGTGCAAATGTCAATTTTGCCAGCGAAAAGGCGCTTGTCGAGTACGATGAGAGGGCAGCAGGAAAGGATGAGCTTGTGAATGCAGTGGAAAAGGCAGGGTATAAGGCAGAGCCCGCCGACAACGGTGCAGAAAAGGAAGTAACCCTCAAAGTCAGGGGCATGGACTCCGAGCACTGCGCCATGATTGTGAAGAACGCAGTCAGCAGGCTGAAAGGAGTAAGCTCTGCTGGGACAAGCTATGCTGCGATGAAGGCAAAAGTCAAATATGACCCTGCAGTGATTGGAATTGAGGCAATTAAGAAGGCAGTCATAAATGCCGGATATCAGCCTGAGGAATACGCTGAGGAGAGTGTTGACCGTGAGAAGGCTGAGAGGGAGAGTGAGATAAGTGAGCTGAAGGTTAAATTCCTTGCGAGCCTCGCCCTTGCGTTGCCGCTTGCATACCTCGCCATGGCCCATACAGTAGGTCTTCCTATGCCCATTGGCGAGCGGGAATCGGCTGTAATCCAGTTTCTTCTTGCAACCCCGATTATGATTATTAGCAGGGATTTCTTCGTGAGGGGCATTCGCGCGGTTTTATGGGGAAGGACTGCGAATATGGATACTTTGATAGCGGTTGGCACTGGCGCGGCGTATATTTACAGCCTGGTGGTTATGCACTTGATGCTTACAGGGAGGGCAGGCGCGCATGGCCTTTACTTTGAGATTGCTGGCCTGCTCCTGATGTTCATACTCCTTGGGAAGTATCTTGAGGCTGTTGCAAAGGGCAGGACTTCTGAGGCGATTAAGAAGCTGCTGGGGCTGCAGCCAAAAACCGCGTTGGTAAAAAGAGGCGGGAAGGAGCTTGAAATATCTGTGGAGAAAGTGGCTGAGGGCGACCTCGTGATTGTAAAGCCAGGCCAGAAGGTTGCTGTGGACGGGGTTATCGTCGAGGGGCATTCTTCTGTTGACGAGTCAATGGTGACTGGCGAAAGCATACCTGTGGAGAAATCAAAAGGCAGCAGGGTTATAGGCGGGACGATAAACAAGACAGGGAGCTTCATTTTCAGGGCCACAAAGGTTGGAAAGGATACCCTGCTGGCCCAGATAATAAGGCTCGTGGAGGAGGCGCAGGCAAGCAAGGCTCCGATTCAGAAGCTTGCAGACAGCATTTCCGCTTATTTCGTGCCTGCTGTTGCAGCCATTGCCATAATCTCAGCCGCAGCATGGCTGTTGCTCGGGTACGGCGTGGCGTTCAGCCTGACTGTTTTCATTGCAGTCCTGATAATTGCATGCCCATGCGCTATGGGGCTTGCAACGCCGACGGCAATAATGGTGGGCACCGGCTTGGGGGCGCAGCATGGCATACTATTCAAGAATGCAGAGGCGCTTCAGCAGGCTAACAGGGTGGATATAATCGTTTTCGACAAGACAGGCACGCTGAGCAAGGGCAAGCCAGAGGTGACAGATATAATTGCCGTGGTCGGCGGCGAAAATGAGCTTCTTGCCGCAGCTGCAGCGGCTGAAAAGAAATCAGAGCATCCGCTGGCAGAGGCAATAGTGAGTGCTGCAAAGGGAAGAAAACTAAGGCTAACTGAGGCCGCCAACTTCAGGGCGCATCCCGGGAAAGGCATAGAGGCCACCGTCACAGGGAAAAAGGTTTTGCTGGGCAACAGGAAGCTGATGGAGCAGATGAAGGTTAACATTGCGGTGGCCGTCCAGGCAGTTGCTAAGTTGGAGGGAGAGGGCAAAACAGTGATGATTGTGGCTTCAGGCAAAGGACTGCTGGGATTGATAGCAGTAGCTGACACTGCCAGGGAAACGTCGAAGCAGGCGGTTGCAGAGCTTCGGAAGATGGGTAAGGAAGTGATAATGATAACCGGCGATAACAGGAGGACTGCTGAGGCCGTCGCAGGGCAGCTTGGGATAGGAAGGGTGCTGGCAGAAGTGCTTCCTGAGGACAAGGAGAAGGAAATCAGGAAGCTTAGGGAAAAGGGAAAGGTGGCGATGGTCGGCGACGGGATTAACGACGCCCCTGCCCTGGCTGCCGCAGATGTGGGCATAGCCATCGGCTCAGGGACAGACGTGGCCATTGAGACAGGCGACATAATCCTGGTGAAGAGCGACCCGCTGGACATTCCAAAGGCGATGAAGCTCAGCGCCTACACGCTGCGCAAGATAAGGCAGAACCTCTTCTGGGCGTTCGCCTATAACACCGCGGGTATTCCCATAGCAGCAGGGCTTCTTTTCCCGTTCACAGGGTTCCTCCTTAATCCGGTGATAGCCGGCGCTGCGATGGCCTTCAGCTCAGTAAGCGTTGTAGGCAACACGCTTCTTATGAGGAATTTCAGAATGAGGTGACAAAAATGGCATCCAAAAAAATTGTAAATGGCAGGGCTTACTATACGTGCAGTGAGTGCAGTTTCGCCTACGAAAGCAAAAAGCTCGCTGATAAGTGCGAGGCATGGTGCAGGGCTAATAACAGCTGCAACCTTGAGATTACAGCCAAGGCTGTCAAGCTGCCTGGCTGAGGGATTCACATTGCCTTTTGGAGGCCATATAGAAGCCGCCTGCCAGTACGCCTAAAGTCAGGAGTTGCACCTCCAGCCCTTTTAGCGGCAGCGAAGCCAGGCTCACTGAAAGTCCTGCGGCTGAAAGTGCTGACATAGCCAGTCCGCCGCCGCATGCCGTGCATACCCCGGCTGCCATTCCTCCAACTGACCCGAGACCTGCAGCAGCGCCGCCTTTCACTGCATTCTTCCCAAGCCTGAAGTGCCTGTATGCGAGGACGGAGTTAAGCCCCACAAGGAGGGCGATTGCCGCTGACAGTGAGGTTCCCAGCAGCAGCGAAGCCCAGTTAACTGTGTCAGCATAAACAGGTAGGTAAAGCAGGGTCTTGTAAAAGCCTGAAAAGTAAACATTGAGCACAAAATACGTGGCCGCGATGGCAAGTGAAAAGCCAATGTATGGCCCTCTGAACGATTCTTTCATTTCCATCACCTTACAAGAAGCTTGCCTTTCCCCATGCCCATTGTGCAGGTAAATGCAAATTCCCCTGATTTGGCCGGGGTGAACTCCACAGCGTTGTTTTCCTCTGTGAACTGGCCGCTTACTCCAAGCTCAGGAACAACAAAAGACCTGAAGCAGCCTGTAATCCTCTGCATGTCAGCCTCAATCCTTACAGGCACATCCTTTTTTACTGTGATTACAGCAGGCTCATAGTTGAATTTGCCCCAGCTTAGCCTGACATGCTGGACTCCGTCAGCCAGGACAGTCTCTCCTGAAATCTGGGGCGCGCTGGATGCCTCCTGCTGCGAGCATCCGGACAAAGTCAAGAGCAGAACAGCCAGTAGCGCCGCGTTTCTCACCTTGCTATCACCCCTGCAAATCCTGTTCGCGGCCCGGCCACAATCAACGCAGCCAACAGCGCAGAGGCCGCAATGCAGAAAATCAGGAGACCTGCAAACGGCGCAGGCTTCTTCTCCTGGCCTGAGTGCTGCTCAAAAACCAGAAGCGAAAGCCCCCACATGATTATGAGGTTTGCCGCGATGAAAAAGGGCATGAATAGCAGGATATTGTCAAAGAAAAACATGATGCCAATCATCGCCCCCATTATCCCGTTCATCATGCCTGCCATAAGCCCTTCCATTATGCCCATCATGCCAAAATCCCTTCCATTGTAAACGCCTGCTGCCATTCCTGAAATCATGCCGGCGAAGGCGCCAACGATGAGGCCGTTGTTTGCAGCAACTATAGCTCCCACCATAAGCCCTGTCTGCATTCCAAAAGTCATGCCTACCATCATTCCAGGCATGCAGGCCAAGCCGCCCTTGTGCGACGCTACGTGCCAGGCTGCGGCTCCAATGCTGATTACCGCCAAGTCAATGTAGATAAGCCAGACCCAGTAAGAGGCAAGGTTTGGGAACACCAGGTATGCGCTGAATTGCAGCAGGCCAAGAACGCCAAGGATGACCAGACTGTAGATGACTGCCCTGTGTTCCAGGGCATGCCTTTGGCCTGTCAGTCCAGTAAAGAATCCGCGCCAGCCTTCAGCCATAAGCAACCAACCCTTTATGTTACAAAAAATGTAAAGCTATTTAAAGTTTTCCTGGGCCCTGGCAGGTATGCGAGTGTACCAGCCAAGGGAAGACAGCTATCTTATGCTCGCGGCTGTCAATGAATTCGCAAAAGGCAATGTGCTTGACATAGGCACAGGCAGCGGGCTCCTTGCGATAGCCGCAGCCAGGAAAGGGCAGGTCAGCAGCGCAACAGCCGCCGATATAAGCCAGTCAGCCCTAAAGGCGGCAAAAAGGGCAGCATCAGGCCTCGGCATAAGGTTCCTCCAAAGCGACCTTTTCAGCAAAGTCCCAAGGCTGAAATACGACACAATAATATTCAACCCCCCATACCTGCCGCAGGATAAGGGAGTTAAGGATGCGGCCATTTACGGCGGCAGGAAAGGCCATGAGACCATTCAGAGGTTTCTTTGCGCGAGCAATGACTACCTGAGCGCCTCTGGCAGTATCCTACTGCTGTTCAGCACCCTGACAGGCAAGGGAAATGTGGAAAAGGCCATTGCTGACTGCTGCTATGAGTATGACATCGTTTCATCAACTCCGCTTTTTTTCGAGCGGCTGTATGTGTACAGGATTTACAAGTCCAGCCTGCTCCGGCAACTTGAGTCAAAGGGAATAAAGGACGTAAGGCTGCTGGCTAAGGGCCATAGGTCAGTTGTATTTACCGGAAGCAGGGGCAGGAGGAAGATTGCAGTCAAGGCGGCCAGAAATGATACTGCCGCCAGGGGATTTATCGCGAATGAGGCAAAATGGCTGAAAAGGCTCAACAAAATGCATATAGGCCCAAGGCTGCTCTGGGCCAAAAAGGACATTATCGCGTATGATTATGTGGATGGCATTCCAATTCTGAAATACATGGAAACAGCCAGAAAGGAGGCTGTCCTGGCAGTCCTGCGCAGGATTCTCCAGCAGTGCCTGGTCATGGACGCCTTGGGCGTGAACAAGCAGGAAATGCATCACCCTGTCAAGCACATTCTTGTGGATGGAACCAAGCCCGTGATGATAGATTTTGAAAGGTGTAAAAAGGCGAGAAAGCCAAAGAATGTCACGCAGTTCCTGCAGTTTATTGCATCCACAAGAATGCACTCGCTGCTTCAGGATAAAGGAATCATGATTGCCCCTGATGTGGCCAGGGAAGCTGCGCGGGAATACAGGAAAAAGGGGAAACTGCCTGTTTTCAGATGGCTGCCCGGCCCCTTCTCTTTGGAGATGCCAATTTCCTGACCTGCTGTCTTGCCAGCCTGGCGGCCTGCGCAAAATAAGGGTAGATTATAGTCTGGGCATTCACGCCCTGGACTAAATCAAGGTATTTCAGGACAAAAGCCTCAACCAGGGAGCTTGGAGCAGCCTCATGGCTATACTTCTCTCCTGGCTTCACATACAGCGTAACCTGCTCATAACGGTCGTCTATCTGGTCAAATGGATTTCTTAGGCTTGGGACTTTTAGGTCTGTAAGCAAGGGTGAAAACCCGTATTTTGAAAGGGAGTATGGTGTCAGGCTGCATCTTCCGTCACTGACAATAAGCGGGTCTTCTCCAGCTATGGGTGACAGTATTCTCTGCGCTGAGAAAATCAATGCGTCATAAAAAGAATGGGGGGATTCTTCCAAAAGGAGGGTCCTGTTTCTGGGGTCAAAAACAGGCCCCGGGTTCCATATGAGAAAGGAGCCCTCATCAAGTGTGATCTGCTCAATTCCTAAGTACCCGACCATCTTAATTCCGTGCGCATGCTCTCCGGATGGCGCAATTACTGCGATAAGCGAGTAATGCGGGTCAGGACCCTTAAGAGGGCCCATTGAAGGTATATCGATTGGAAAGTCAAACTGGCCTTCAGCCTGCCTTGCAACCGAATAAACCCTGGAAACGTAGGATTGCCAGGGAACACCATGGTCATCATGAGGCGGCGAGCCAGGCAGGCTATGAATAGCCACAATCTCAGCCAGACCAAGAGGGCTGCCATCATAGTTGCTAATCATCCTTCCAAATGGCTCCCTTGAATTAGGCAATACAGACATTACTTGCCAGTAGTAATGATTGATATATAAATATTGTCATCTGCCTGTGGGGTGTGCTATCCTGAAAGTATTTCCTCTCGATGGTTTAATTCGTTTCATGTTTATT
>CAZDCW010000017.1:0-28093 GCA_964504135.1 uncultured Methanosarcinales archaeon | reverse complement strand
TGCCCTTGTTAACATGCCCTTGCGTTAGTACACGAAGAGTAAGCCCACTATTATTAATTTAGGGCAAAAACGAGTTTTCAATGAGGCCATTTCCTGGCTCCTTAAAATAAAGTACGCATTCACAAGTGAAAAAGAAAAACCATCGGACAAACCTTTTTAAAGCTGCCATGAGCCTGCTCCATAATGGACCTGTAGCCTAGCCTGGACAAGGCGACAGCCTTCCGCGCGCAAACGGATGATTTGCGTCATCAGTCAAGTGAGGCATAAGCTGCGCTTAGCCTCACGAACTTAACTTCACAATAATGGACCTGTAGCCTAGCCTGGACAAGGCGACAGCCTTCTAAGCTGTAAATCCGGGGTTCGAATCCCCGCAGGTCCATAAGAATTTTATAGTTGGAATTATTTCTGTTTCTGATGGGTATTGCTTTTTTTCCAATTAGGGCCGGGGAAAATGACAGGCCGGATGATGCAGATTATTTTCTTCAGAGAGGCGAAGAAGGGAGATATGAGCTTGTGTACCATATAATGGAAGGCAGAATCCCTCTTAACTTTGTGCTTGGCTCGGGTCCTACTTTGGAGGAAACTGCGCAGGCTTATGCGGCTACAATTGAAGGCGGTTATGTGTTGTTTCATCACATTCAGGGTTCACAATATCTTCCAAGGTGGTGGCGCACAACCGGTTTCCAGGCAAAGGATGGCGTTTCTGTTGATCAGGTTGTTGAGTTTGAAGGTTACCTGGCTTCTGCTTTGCGCCAGCGGTAAACTTTAAAAACAGGCCTGGTTTTTGCCTATGCAGCGCGAGGGTACCCAAGTGGCTAAGGGGACCGCCTGCAGAGCGGTTATTCGGGGGTTCGAATCCCTCTCCTCGCTTGAATTATTCCAAGTGTTCATAAACATCTTTGAACTTTTCAAGGTCATCAAGAATTTCTTGGCATTTTGATGTAAGGTATTTTATTCTTTCCTTGCCGATTTTTCTGGCTGATTTTGTGAAAAATATTTCACTGCCATATTTCTGCTTCCATCTATTTATATGTTCAATTGTCTTTCTGGCTGCATCGTGATGAAGAAATCCTCTTTTTTGGTACTCAAAGAAAAACCTGTGAAGTGCAACCGGGCCAGTAGCGTCAAGCTTGTCTGCATCGAAAAGCACTTTGCCCTCTATAGTTTCAGGAGCAAGCGGGTCATCAGTGCTATGTGTCCTTATAATCCCTGAAATTCTTTCTATCTCATCTTGGCTGTAACCACATTTCTTGAGAAGGGGTTTGCACATCTTGGCACCTTCACGCGCATGTGTTGCATCACCAACTTTTGGAATGCCTATATCATGCAGCAATGCTGCTGGAATGGTTATTGTTTTGTCTGCCTTTTCTTGCCCAGAATTACCTCTGCCCAGTAAGCGACTCTTAAGGCATGGTCGATATCATGGTGAGAATCTTGCCTGTTTTTTGGGTTTGGCTTATTTTTTGGCAAAATAATTTTTTGACAATTGCAAAACTTTTATAGCTCGTGTATCCAAAAACATCTCTCGTCATCACTCTATGCAGTATTTAAAGCTTACTAAGATTCGGCAAAGTCAAGTTATATCAAAGGAAACTAATATTCGGATGTTTAATTTTTCCTTTGATATTCTGTAACGGACAAGCATTAAATCCGAAAATCATTGTCCGTTACTATAACTGCCAAAGAGGCTAATGGAAAAGTATTTAAACTGATAGTTTATATATGTAAACTGTGAGTTTATATGAAGGATATAACAGGCAACGAGATGAATTTCATGCTAAGCCTGCTGAAAAATCCGGAAAAGGATTACAACGCCAGGAGCATTTCAAAAAAGCTGGGAATAAGCCCAATGGGCGCGCTTAAGATAGCCAGACGGCTGGAGAAGGAGAACATAATTGTAGCCAGGGAACTTGGCAAGGCCAAATTTTACAGCCTAAACCTAGCAAACGACTATGTTAAGGATTACTTGCGATTTCTGCTTAAAATGGAAAAAGAACAGGCAAGCCCTCAGGCAAAAGTTTGGATTGATGAACTCAAAAAGCTCAAAAGCGCAGATGCAGCGCTGCTATTTGGTTCAGTCCTTAGAAAAGGCCATGAGCCAAGAGACATAGATGCAGTTCTTATAACTGACCAGAAAAAGTTCCAAAAGTTAAGGCAGGAAATTGAAGAAATCAACGAACTTAATGTTAAAAAGCTGCACCCGGTCTACCAAACAAAAGAGGATTTCGCAAATAACCTTAGAAAAGGGGATAAGATAATCCTGGCAGCAATTAAGGGGCTGGCAGCCTTTGGAGAAGATGAACTAATAGGAGCAATAGCGAAATGAGCCATGCGGATAAAAAGGTGAAGTGGTGCCTCGATAAAGCGGATAAAGAGCTAAAAGAAACAGGCAAGCATCGAGGCCTGATAAAAACAGACCCGGATATAAGGAAAGCTGAAGACTATGTTAAAAAAGCAGAACATTACCTGAAAGCAACACAATACCTGAAGAAAGGCGACTTTTCAGATATTGGCGCAAGCACCGCTTTCTACTCAATGTACCACTGCCTTCTTGCAATGGCGGCAAAATCGGGCTATGAATCAAGGAACCAGGAATGCACATTTGCCCTAATCCACAACCTGATTGAACAAGGCAAAATTAACTTTAACAAGAAGATGCTTGAAAAGATTTCCTCATTGGACACCAAAGAGCCTGATGCAAGAACAAGCACGGATATTAGAGAGCAGTATCAATACGGAGTACAGCTGTCAATTAAAGACGACCTATATGAAGCTTTATTAAGCCAAGCCAAAGAGGTCTTATCAGCAACAAAAACGGCTCTAAGAGAATAATACCCATCAGTTCCCAGTTCAACCACGTCATGAATTTGTTCAAATCCCAAACTGCGGGAAAAGCAGCTCAGGCTCACCAAGATATTTGGCTGCAGCCCGCCTGCCTTCCTCTGCTGTTTTGTACACCTTCAGCATGTCAGGAACCTTTCCGTAGTCTGCTGACTTTTCCGGATGCCTGTAGTCCTCAATGAATTCGCTGACCTGGTTGGCGGGGAGAATGCCCTGTTCAGCCAGACTTAGAAGCCATATGCTGTGCAGCAGGTGCACAACATGCTCCTCCCTGACATGCCACTTCGTCATTACTTTTATGTCAGGCCAGTTTGCTTCGCTGGCCAGCACTATGGATTCAAGCTTCATTTCGTGCAGACAGTGCCCAATGGTAGCGGACTTTACCGACATATGAAGATACTCCGCAGGCGCTGCAATGGCTGCTGTGAAATGATCATGGGGGGAAATTACAGCAGGCAGGGAATCTAATGAAAAAGGCTCCTGGAGGTAAACTGTCGTAGCAGCTCCAAGCGGAGGTATTTCCACGTCCTCTCCAATCAAGTGAATGATGTCAGCCTCGGTTGTGACCACAAGATACGCCTGAGCTTTGAAGCCGCCTATGCTCTTCACAAGGTGAATGTTAACCTGGCCTTCGGGTGAAAATACCTCAGTTATTTCGCTCGCATCCGCAGGAACCTTCACCTGGAAGCTGTGATGAGCAGGGTATATGTGTCCGTAGAACGACCTTAAATCGGTCAGATATTTTTCGGACAAACACTTTAGGGATGCGGCTTCTTTTCCGTTTGAATGCGGCTCTGCGGAGATGCCTTCCAGCGCATCTATTGGCTTGACTGCCCGTACCTGCTCCCAGTCAGGCCATTTTTAGGCAGCTCTGCAGAAATTTTCAATCTCGCCTGGCTCAACTGACTTGAGATGATATATGCTGCGGGGAAGGCGGTTCCTCAGAAAGTAAAAATCCTCATACAGCCCGTCCCTTGCTTCAGGAGTCACTCTCCACTCCGGGAAGGGGTAGTTATCCATCCGGTGCCTGAGAAGCATTTCAGCGCCCACCCTCAAGCTGCGGGACAATTCAGCTATGGCAATCTCAGGATGAGAGTCAACGTATGTTGCCTGCCTGAAGGATAGCATTTCCGCCTTGGGAACAGGCTGATGCTTAAAAAGATAATTACCGCCCCATCTGCCTCAGGTGCGGCGCTATGACAAACGCGTAAACCCCTGCAGCTATTATAACAGCCCAGAAGACAAGCGCAGCAGTCCTTCCGAACAGGAAGAAGGCAAGGTTGAGCAGCAGCACTGCCGCAAGCACAACCCCTCCGATCTTAGCCCAGTTCATGATGGACTCGTCGGGATTTGAACCCGAAGCCTCACCACAGCGAATGGTGCGCTCTACCGTTGAGCTACGAGCCCGCTTGTTTTTTTTCAGAAGAGAAGAAGCATTTAATAAACTTAACTCGCAATGTATACGTTCCTTCGCCTGGGCAGAAATTGCTGCTCGTCAAGTTCAGGAAACTCGGCGTCCTCATCAACCGGCGTCAGCTTGTCAACAGGTAGAAACCGCTTGCCTTTAACCATTTACGAATGGCAGTTAGCCATCCGCTTATTTAAATGTTGTCAATTTGCAGCGCGAGGCCGGGCAAAGCTTTAAATAAGCGGCTAAAATCGTTCTCTTCGTGGGAAGGATAAAGACGCAGCTTATCAAGAGTTCGGCTATAAAGGTAGTCAGGATGATGGCTGGAAAGCTAACGAACGACTATGCCGAGAACAAGAAAATCATGGCTGGAACGGTAAAAACGCCCTCAAGGAAGCTGAGGAATGCTATTGTCGGCTATGCGACCAGGCTTGTGAAGACTAAGCGGCTTGAGTAAGATACGCATTCTGAACCTTTTCAACTATTCTCTGGGTGTCAGCAGGTGTTTCTGCAATTACCATTAGTTTCATCGTGTCGAATTTCCACAGGCTTGGATTCCCGTTCAGCTCAGGCATCACCGCTATTGACGAGCCAGGCCCTTCATAGAATTTGTATGCGCATGTCCCGTCGGCCTGGTGTTTGGGCCTAAAGCCATCCTGCCAGACAATGTCTTCCAGTCTTTGAAGGTTACTTATGCTGTTCCCGGGGTCAAGCCCTTTTATCTCTGCCATAAGATATGGCATATTACTTCTTCTCAGCAGCCTTTTCAGGCTTGGCTGCCGCGGCCTTGCCTGCCGGAGCCTTTCCAGCTGCAGGGGCAGTTGCAGGGGCGCCTTCCTTGCCCTTTGGCGCTCCCTCAACAGGCAGAAGCTCGTCTATTATCGCTGAAGGTATTCCTGCCTGGACTAGTTTTCCTTTTATCTCGCCCCTCTCCTTTCCTGCCATGGCCTCAATTATGGCCTTAGCCCTGTTGAGCAGGTCCTCGCGCCTCTTCATCATTTCCCCGGCGAGCCTCTTCTTCTCCTCCTCAAGCTGCCTCAGCTCCTCTGCTGTCAGCTCTGTCTTCTCAGCCGCTATCTCCTCGGCATAGGAGCCCTGGCCAATATCCTTCAGGGTTTCAACAGCAGGCTTTCCCTCAACCAGGATGCCCATTGAATTGCACGTCCCGATAATCTCCTTTACCCTGCTTTTCAGCGTGGTGCCGCTCAAGGAATCCTCCTTCATCTTTGCAATCTTAATTATCTGCTCTATCTTAAGGTCAGCCACCTTGTCAAGCTTTGGATTTCCAGAGCCCTTTTCAATGTTGGCCTCCTTCACTATAAGCGCGCTGGCAGGAGGAGTTCCAATCGTTATTTCAAACGTCTTGTCAGCCGGCTCCACTATAACCTTAACAGGAACCTGCATGCCCTTAAAGCTGGCAGTCTTCCTGTTTATCTCAGCAATCACCTGCCCTATGTTAACGCCCATCGGGCCAAGACCAGGCCCCAGCGGCGGGCCTGCGGTTGCCTTTCCGCCTTCTACAAGCGCCTGGACTGTCTGCTTCGCCATTCTAGTCATCATCCCTCTCTGCTGCAACTCCCTCATCAGAGTCGCGCCGGATAACCTTCACAGCATCCATCTTAAGCGTTATTGGAATGGGCACCGCAGCCTCGAGAAGCTCAACAACAACCTCCTCCTTGACCTTGTCAATCCTTGATATCTTCGCCTGCTCCCTCTTGAACGGGCCAGCGATTATCTCTACAATGTCATTCTTCTGGATGTTCATCTCAACCTTCTTCGGAGGCTCAAGCATGTGCTCAATCTCCTTATAAGTAACTTCCTTGGGAAGGATTCCCCTGGCGTAAGGCACCTTGAAGCATGAGGTCTCGGCCTCAGCCCTTGTCCCTGCCTCGATAAAGATGTAGCCCCTGAGGCCATGGGGCCTTATGACCGAGAATACCTGAAGCTTTTTCTTGCGGCTGTTTGAGGCAACAAAGTCCATCACCTGGTCTTCCCTGTTTGCAGTCGTCCTGAGGGCAAATATGTGGGAAGCCCCTGTATCAATTTCCGGAGCATCAACTGCAACAGCCGGCTTTTCCTCTTCAGTCTCCTCCTCCTTGGACGAAGACTCGAATTCGCGTGCAAGCTCTTCCTTTTCCATCTTACTTTGTAATCATCCTGGCGACCATCTGCATCAGGAAGCCTATCGCGCCAATAAGGAGTATGCCCAGTCCTGAAACCTTAACGATGACCTTAAGCTCCTCGTTGGTGGGCTTCTTTGTTATCCTGAAAATGCGCCTGCTCTCCAGAGCGAATTCTTTTATCCTCAGCAGAAGCTCCATCCCTCAGCAGAGGATAAGCCATGCTTTTTTAAAGCTTTTGCTTTGGCTTTAGCCATACAGTATATGATTTCACTTCGGGGCACCCTTCTAGATGAGCCTGGCTCCGTATATGTCCTCCACACTGTGTACCCTAAGGATGCCGTCCTTCCATAGCCCTGTGACTTCAACTGTCTGTTTGCTGGATACGTAGCTTTCCAAGCGGAGCCCGGCAAGCCTATTACCAGTGGCAAATACGTATGGCACGCTGTGCGTCGGGTCCGCAACCCAGCCTGAAAATCCAGCAGGTCCAAGGCTTTGTTTTACGCTTGTCAGAACCCCCCACAACCTTGCCCTGTAACCCTCCAGAAAATTATCCAAATCCCCAATCCTGGCGTTTATTGGTGTTTCTTCATCCCTTACAGACGCGTCTATAGTCATGTTATCCCCTCCTATTTGTAGACTTGGTCTCCTATCATAAACTCAACGGCTTCCATGGTGTACCTCTCACTATCCTTAAACTCCGGATTTGTGACCGTCAGGAGCCCATGAACAGCCACTGTTTCCCTCCTTGCCTCTGCACACATCAGCCTGGAGGCGCTCCTTCCATTCCCATAATTTGGACCTGTAACAAACCAGAGTTCTCCGTCCTGGGATTCAATATGCATCCAATACCTTCCCTTATCAGCACCAACTCCTATGGGCAGCCCCCTTACACAGACGCGCTCAAACAGGGAGAAACCTTCTGTCAGGCCCTCTATGCCTCCCTGCGCCCTGCCATTCGGGCTAACTGCCTCCAATGCATCGCTATCCACTGCCATAAGCAACTCTTCTATCCTGAGCCTGCCTGTATCCCAGGAATTCTATATCATCCACAGCTATGCGCTTCGAGCCTCTCGCGCCCCTGACCTCGCCGCTGACAGCCACCATTTCCCCCTTTCTCCTCTCCATTTCCCGCACAAAGTCGGGATGTACGCTTTGCCTGCTGGAGATTTGTATAACATCGCCATTACAGTTGATTCTTGCCGTATACCATGGCACGAAGCCCCTTGGCCTGGTTCCGGGTTCAGGAGCCTCTGCAATAATGCGTGTTCCCACAACCCTTACCCTCTCGCCAGGCGTGGCCTTGTCCTGCACATCTGACGCGCTCATTGTTGCGTATGCCATTCATCCCCTGATAAAGTCTATTCCAAGCTTCCTCTCTATCTGCTGAGCCTGCTTTGACTTCTGCCTAAGCGGCCTTCCGAAAATCTGCTCGGACTTCACTCCAGTTATAATCAGCAGCGCCCTTATGGTCCTGGACATGTCGTCTGATATCTGCGCGCCCCAGATTACCTTGGCGTCCTCATCCAGCTTGTCAGAGACCATTTCTACAACACGCCTCGCCTCCTCAAGAGTCATGTCAGGGCCTCCAACCACATTTATCAGCGCGCCTGTGGCGCCTGCAATGTCCACGTCAAGCAGCGGGTTCTGCATGGCCTTCTCCACAGACTCAACAGCCCTGTTCTCAGAGTCGCTCTCGCCAACTCCAATGAGAGCCACGCCTCCGCCCATCATCACTGCCTTGATGTCCGCGAAGTCAAGGTTTATCAGGCCTGCCTTGGTCACCAGCTCTGTAATCCCCTTGACCGCATTGGTAAGTATTTCATCAGCCACCTTGAATGCTGTCTGCAGCGGCAGGTCTGGAGCCAGCTCAAGGAGCTTGTCATTCGGAATAACTATCAGAGTGTCCACCAATGCCTCCAGCTTCTCCAGTCCCATCAGGGCATTCTCGTAGCGCCTGTTGCCTTCCATGGAGAACGGAAGCGTGACCACGCCGACAACCAAAGCACCCTGCTTCTTGGCAACCTCGGCGACAACAGGAGCACTGCCAGTGCCTGTGCCCCCGCCCAAACCGCACGTGACAAAAACCATGTCAGCCTGGTCCATCGCAGACCTCAGCTCCTGCTCCTGCTCCCTTGCAGCCTGCTCGCCTATCTTCGGGTCTGCCCCTGCTCCCAATCCGCCGGTAAGCTGCTTGCCTATGAGGATTTTCCTGTCAGCTGACGAGTAAAGAAGGTCCTGAGCGTCTGTATTCACTGCTATGGTCTCAGCGCCTGCAACGCCTATCTCGCTAATCCTTGTGACTGTGTTGTTGCCTCCTCCTCCGCAGCCAAACACCTTTATGCTGGCCTTATGGCTGGATATGTACTCGGCAAGCTCCGCATCCGCTACATTCTCTGCACGGTGCTCCTTCACTCCTGACGAGACAAAGCTTTTTTCACCCATGCTCCCCCCACTGAACCTACTGGGAAATAACTACTCTTGTATATAAAGATTGTTCTGCAGAACTCTGCTTGAACATCAGGCCTGAGGCTTGGTCTCCTGAGGAGCTTCGGATATGAAGCTGACTGAGCTTATCTCAGGCATGAGCCTGGTTATTTCCCCGCTAAGCTTGTCCTGAAGCGGCTTCGGAATATCAGACTTAACTGTTATGGTTGCTGCTCCATCTGTTATTGAGGATGCTGACTGCGAGAAATAGAACCTTAGAAACGAGTCAAGCTTCTCCTTCGGCTCTGTTATTATCCTATGCGCCTCAATCTCATATTCCAGCTCCCTTCCAGCCAGCGGATGGTTAAAGTCGACTACCACCCGGCCGCCTGAAACAGACTTTACAACCCCATACATTCCATCGATGTTAACCTGCAGGCCTGGGACTGGCTGGACCTGCTGGTCCTTGAACCTGGCCAGCGACATGAGCTGAAAATACTTGGCATTCTTCCTGCCAAAGGCATCCTCTGGAGCAAGCAGGACCTGGTACTTTCCAGGCTCCTTCCCTTCCAGGAAAGCCTCAAGCCCCCTGAGCAGCTGGCCTTCGCCTATGCAGACTATTACAGGCCCGTACTTTGCGGTATCATCGCCGATGCCCTGGCTTTTGGCATCCTCCTCCCTTGTGGTGTCAAAGATAAGCCCGCTGTCCTTAACCCTGCCAGTGTAGTCAATCTCAACAAAGTCGCCTTTGGCTATTGGCATGAATGGCTGGCAAAAAGGGCCTGTTTAAAAAGATTTACAAAAAAAATTTAAAGTAGTTGTGCAATTCCTTTTGCCATGGATTCACGGCTGCTTTTCAGTGTAGTGGTTTTGGCAGTTGTTGCAGTCCTGGTATTGGTTCAGTAAAAAAGCCTTTTTCTCTGGCCGTCTGAACCAAACCGATTCTGGAGGCGAAGTGGCCAGGGGCAGGGCTATTTGGAGGTAAGGAAGATGGTTGACGCCCTTGAGGTTTCGGTAGCAGTTGATTTTAGGAGGCGGGTTCCGGTTGCCGGCGAGAAAGGCACTGTTTCACGGCAGCCTGGGGAGGAGGTTTTCAGGCCGCATAGGGGAGGCTATAATTTTTACAGTGTCTCAGACCCTGGAGTGCTGGACGGAAATCCCACGGTCAGAATCAAGGATGAAACCTTCCATGTCTGGCCTGCTGGAGCAGCCGGCTTTGAATACAAGGTTGAAAGGCATGCACACCACACAGCATACAGGCATGTATTCACCTACGGTCAGAAATAATCTTTCCAGCCACCTCCTCGGGCTGCATTTTTGTAGTGTCAATTACCAAATCGTAATGTGACATGTCAAAAGGGTTAAGGTTGTAGTACTTCCAATACCTCAGCAGCTCGGACTGCTTCCTTTGCTTTGTGTTTTCTATGGTTGCGGCAAGCGTTGTGTTCTCCCTTTCTATCTTCCGCCTTGCGCTGAATATCCTTTTCCCTGCCTCCTCTGGACTCACCTTTAGGAAAACCTTGAATGAGCGAGGAATGAAGTGCCAGCCAAGCCTTGAGTCAACAACAAGGCTGTCCTCCTTCGCAAGCTGCCGCTGCCTGCTGTCAAGGTATTCATCAACCGACCTGTCCTTCTCTGCCATCCTGCTGATTTCAAGGATTGAAACCCCACGCCGCCCTGCCAGCTCGCGCAGCAGGTCGCCCACTGACACATGCTTAAGCCTTAATCTTGAGGCAACCAATTTAGCCACTGTGCTCTTCCCGCTGCCAGGGTCGCCTGCTATGGTGATTATCATGGCTTGTGACATCATAGCGGAGATTTATTAAATTTATGCAGTTTAACAATTGCCCATGTCCCAAGGTTCTGTAAATGAAGTCAAAATAGCTTCAGAGGAGGAGCTTTTAGGAGAGCTTTTCAGGCTTGTGGCCAAGGGCTATTTTCATGAGAAGGATTTCAGGCATGTTCTTGTTCAAGGGCGTGATTTTGGCTTAGAGCCTCATTTGTTGGGCTTGGCGCTCTTTTCTGTCAGGCTTAGTTATATCAGGAAGGTGGACTACGCCGCGCTTATGACTGATGATAATCCTGTATTGCCTGAATTGAACTTTGGTGGGTTCATCCCCCTGTTGAAGAAGGAATACTCTTGTATTGCTGAGTTCAGGAGCAGGGCTGCTGAATCTGTTAGTGGCTGCCTGGGTGATGTTCTCAGGGAATTCCTAACCGAGAGCTCTCGTGAGGGGAGCTTGGCACGTGGAGTCGTTTTTACATGGATGCCCCTTTTGGCATCGGGCTTGTTTACAAAGGAAAGCCTAATGCGGCCTTGTGTTTTAACATTGATAGCCAGCACTCATTGACTGTTGTGCAGCTCCAGGGTGTTAACCCTGAGTATTATGGGCATGCGAGGGGGCTTTTTGGTATTGACTGGACTTCTGTACTGATTAGGCTAACTGAGTTATGGTGTGCACAGAGAGGCTTTGAAGAGGTAAAGATTATTTCTGCAAATAATGCAACCTATGGTGAGGTGTTTTCTGGCGCTGCCGGGAGAAGGATAGACAATAGCGCTGCCTCGCTGGGTTATGCCCTTAATGCCAGAGGCAACTGGCAGAAGCCTATTACCCCCATTGTGGAAGCGTGAATCAGTCCTTAAGGAGTATCTCCAGTATGTTGGCGTATGCTGGCCTGGTGATGAACACTCCGACGGAAATTCCAATGATTGTCGTAAGCGCAAATCCCCTGAGGAGGCCTGCGCCTGCAAAGAAGAGGGGTATCATTGCAACGACAAGCGTGAAGAACGCCCCGAATATCACGACAAAGGCGCTCTTAATCTTGTCCTTCCAGCTGTAGATTTTCCTTGCCTCGCCGCGCAGGGCCTCATCGGTTATTATAATCTGGTCATTCACCCCTGTTCCTACAGCCGCGATAATTCCCGCAACCGCAGCCAGGTCTATGTTCCAGCCTATGATGGCCGCTATGCCCAGCATGATTACAACTTCCATCAGGCTCACAAGAAGAATCGGGACTGCGACTGTGATTTTCCTGTACTGTATGAAAAGCACAATTCCCACTGCCGCTGCCGCAACCAATGCCATCAGCAGGGCATTCTGCGTGAACCTTTCACCCACCAAAGGAGTTATAGAGTCTGTCTTGGCGATTTCCAGCTTTACCGGAAGCGAGCCGGTGATAAGGATGGTCTGCAGACGCCTCATGCTCTCAAGGGAATTCTTAATAGCCTCCTGCTGCGTCGCACCTCCACCTGAGCCGGAAATCTGCACGTCTGTAACCGGCTTGCCCTTCAGCTCAGCGCCTATCCTAAGCGAGTCAACAAGCTGGTCATCCAGGTAAAGCTCAAGCGACTCGTTCAGGTAGCGGTCGCCCTGGTCAAGCGTGACAGCAAGGTTTTTTGTCGCCTCTGCCTGCCTTTCAGAAGCTGACTGGCTTAGCGTTATGGAAAACCTGAACCCGCAGAACCATCCATCTGGGGAAGAGGTGCAGCCCCTCTGCGGGTCTATTCCAGAGCATTCCGCGCTCCTGCAGACATAGGTTATGTCCTGCCCTCCCCTGAAGACAGTCCTGTTTGATACCTTGGCCTCGAATTTTCCCTGCCTGGAGAGAAGGTTCTTTACCTCCTCCTCATTCACACCAGCTATCTCAACAAGTATGTACTGGCTGCCTGTAAGGTCTGTCGCCTCCCTAACCACCACATCTGTAAGGCCGAAGACATTCAGCCTGTTCTTCATGTTGTCCAGCAGAAGCCCAAGGTCCTCGGAAGGTATCCTCTCCGCGGGCTTCATCAGCACCCTGGTGCCGCCCTGAAGGTCAAGGCCCTTGCGTATGTTTGTTTTTGGAGCGTCATACACTTTCAGCCCCAAGTCTGCTGTTTCGTTGCTTTGGTTTGAGTATTTTGTAAGAAGGCGGTAGCTTCCCTTGCTGGTCTTCACCTGGATTGTGCGGTTCGCAGGAAGGCCCCCAGCCGCCTGGTAGTATTCATCCGCGCTGCCTATTGTCTTAGTCCCGACCAGGAGCACCCTCTCCCTTGAGGACGGCTGCTCATTGGCCTGGGGGCTGATTATGCCTGCGTCAGATGCCGCGCTTCCCTTTTCCACTGCCCTTATCGTCGCCCCATCCCTGAAAGGGTTTGGCGCTATCGCGTAAATCGCTATGAGAAGCGTTGCCAGCACAATCAGGACGCGCACGTTCAGGATAATCTGCCTCAGCTTGCTCATGCAGCAGGCCTCCTTTCCAGATACCACCTGAGAACTGTAGCGTTTGTAAGCCAGGTGTGCACCATGTCGAAAACAAGGCCAACCGAAAGGACAAGCATGATTTGCCTTATTACCTCTGACTGTGTAACAAGAAGGCCTGCAACAGTGGCTGCGAGGGCTGTCAGGGTCATGAAAACGCCTGTCTTCATCGCTCCCATAGTCCTTTCAAAGACAGTTCCCTCCCTGCCCCGAAGCACCCTTGTGGTCAGCAGTATGTCGGTGTCAACCGAATAGCCGATAAGCATAAGGAAGGCGGCCATACCCGCGCTTGAAAGGCGCTCATTCAGCAGCACCATCACGGCAAAGGTGCACAGGATGTCGCTGAGCACAGCCGAGATGACAAACAGCGAGGGCACAAACGCCCTGAAGTAAATCAGGACAGTAAGGCCCATCAGGGCAAACGCTATCAGCAGGGCAACAGCAGCCTCCCTGAGGAAGCTTTCGCTCAACGTGGAGCCGATTACCTGCACGCTGTACTGCTCTTTGTCAAGAGGCCCGACAATGGACTCCAGGGATTTAATTGTTGCATCAACATCACTCTCAGCGCCCTCTGCATCAGCAACGAATCCTGTAAGCGCGCCAGCCTGTGACAGCAGCCTCACAGAAACGTCCCTGCCAAGCTGCCTGGACATCTGGCCCTGAACAGAATCAGCGTCCACCTGCTTGTCTGAGAATACGGTTATTGTAATGCCGCCCTTCAAAGAGACGTCCTTCTTGAACCATTCACCTGTGGCAGCGTAATTGGAAACAATGACACCAATCGAGAGGAGTATGATGATGGCTGGGATAATTATGAGCTTCCTGTACTGCTTGTCATATACCTGCGTCAGGTTCTCCTTCAAGCCCATGTTCAAACCGCGGAAAAAGTCGGCGCATTAATAAAGGTTATGGAGTTTAGAAATTCCTTGCCTCCTCCATCCTTTGGGCCAGCTGGGCGCAGCAGTTCCTTATTTCGCCGGACTTCTTTCTCAGCTCAAGGTTGAGTATGCCCTCCCTCTCCTCAGTTGCCATAATAAGGTTGAGCTTCTTCAGGAGGCTTTGAAGGTATGCGAGGTGCTGCTCACAGGTTTCCAAATCCCTGTACGTGTGCAGCTTCTGCAGCATGGCCATGATTTCCTGCAGACTTTTCTCTTCATAATCCTCCAGCCTGTATGGATTAACCCCATACCTGCTTTTTACTTCAGAGACAGGATACCCTTCAAAGGCGTACTCGTCGGCTGTCACAAGGCTGCACCTGCCCTGTATAGGGGTTTCAGCCTTATATGCCTTTTGGTTCTGCAACGCCGCTGGCAGCGAAAGGTTTAAATAGAACAATGTGCACATCGTATTACATGTTATTGGTTAAAGACGCCATGGTTTTAATCCATTTGGCAAAAATAACCCTCCTTGAGGCCAGCTGCGAGTGTTTTGGAAGAATAGCAATACCCGGCCTTGTTTACGATGAGGTTATGGAAGGAAAGGGGCATGCGGATGCCGAACTGATAAGAAGCCTTGTTTCAGGCGGAAAGATTAGTGTAAGGAAGGCGGAGAGGGAACTTATCAAAAGAGCAGAACTGTTCGGTATCTTCGGCGGCGAGGCTGAAGCCGTGGCACTATACTGGGAGGAAAAGGCGGATTTGCTTGCCACTGATGATGATAATGTCCGGAAAAAACAGGAAATGTTGGACTTGAGGCTTATCGGAACGCCTGCAATAATGGTGCAGCTGTACCGGCGCAAAAAAATAACCAGGGATAAGTTCAAGTCAAGCGTCCTTGCGCTAAGGAAAATTGGCTGGTTCAGCAGCTCAATATTCGATAAGCTGCTAATGGAGGCAGAATGAGCAGAGCAATCGGGATAAGGCTTCCAGGGCAGATTATGGAGAAAATAAGGAGGATAAGCGACGAGGAGGCAGAGGACCGAAGCACTGTAATCAGAAAACTCCTCATGATGGGCTACCGCGACTTCGTAAGGAAGAAGGCGGCGGAAGAATATTCCAAGGGAAGAATAACAATCTCAAAAGCAGCCAGGCAGGCGGAAATAACAGTATGGGAAATGGAAAAATACCTTATAGAGCAGGGATATAAGTCAGAATATTCAATAGAGGACCTGAAGAAGGAATTAAGGTCAATTTGATAAATTCATTTTTTTTCAAAGGGTTTTTATACTCAGCTTAATCCGTTTCCTGTTATGGCCGCGTACAAGACCAGGTGCAAGCTCTGCAAGGTGTATAAGATCATCAAGCCAGGCCTCGTCTATTGTGATGAGTGCTGGAGGCGCTCTGCCCCTGAGAAGGAAGAATGAAGGTGGTCTCTTGTTCTTATGATTTCATCGAGGAGCCTCTCGGAGTGGTGGATGGCTATTTCAGCCGCAGCCTCTCTGCTTAGCTCCGCGTGCTTTCCAAACCCCTTTCGCTTTGCCATGGCTAGTATCTGGTCTGAGACAGTCTTTTCCTCGTCAAGGATTTTCCTGAAGGGCCTTAGCATGGGATATTCCTCCTTGGGAAGGAGCCTCTCCGCGAGCTTCAGGAACCTTCTGCAGTATGTGTAAACCTCATGGTTGTCCAGCCCCTGGTATGCCGAGTTTCGCTGCAGGTTGTTCTTGACGTGGGTGTATGGGGGAATGTAAATCACATCCCCTTCCATCCTGAAGGGCTCCCTGATTGCGATGTCTGAGGGAACGACTTGGTAGAATTCCTGCTGGAGGCCCCGGAGCACGCCTGAGATAACCGTTCCAGCAGCTGCCAGGTATGGCGGATGGTTCATGTCCATACCCCTCTGCTCAAGGGTTCCGTTTGGGTTTATCTTTACAGGGTTCCACGTTGTGTCCATGACAGAGCCGTAAAGCGAGAGGGCTGCTATGTTGATTCCCATGCTCCGAATATGCGCCTTCCATGTGTCAAACCTGCTTCCGATAATATCTATTACGTCAAGCGCTGTTGGTATGTAAGGCGGCAGGCCTCCGAATTCCTCAAAGTTGGAATACAGGCCCTGCGGGCTGCCAAGCGCCTGGCCTCCCCTGTACATAATTACTCTTGAGTCCTTTCCCATGTATGATCCCTGATAGTAAGGAGAGGACTGCATGAATGTCGCCAGCGCAGGGTCTGCGGCTATCAGCAGGTTGTGGCTGTTGACAAGGCTGTCCTTGATTTTGCTTCTTACAAGCATCTTGAGGATTCTGAGCTCGCTGTCAAACATGCCCCTTGGCAGGGTGTAATGCGAATGGAAGCCCGCACATCTTCCTGCTATCCTGAACCTGTTCTTTCCGAAAATTGACTCCTTTATCTTATATGGCTTGGTAGTCCTCATGACAGGGTTGAACTGGCCGGGATACGTTCCAAGCGGCAGGATGCAGGCTGAGTGCTTTTCCGCAGCAGCCACCACATGCTCAATGTCGCTGAGCAGCTCGTCCATGGTCTGGAATGCGCGCTGGCTTGGGTTGGTTGCTATTTCAACAAGGTTGTGGCTGCATTCCTTCTTGGCGCCTGAGCCGTGCCTCCTGGCTTCCCTGATGACTGCGTCAGCGGAATTAAGCATTTGCCCCTTCCCGTTTATCAGGAACATCTCAACTTCAAACCCTGTAAGGGAGCGTTTCAGCGGCTGCCTTTTCTCTGCCATTAGCCACGCATGGGCTTTGTCGGTTATAAGCCTTGCTATGGCATGGCCTTATACACTATGGCATGGCAGATAAAACTATATAAGGTGAAAACCTGCCTTAAACCGCCTTGATGCCAAAATCCGAGGAGGAGTGGAGGGCGCGTTTGACACCTGAGCAGTTTCAGGTCCTTAGGATGAAGGGAACAGAAGCCCCTTTCTGCGGGAGGCTTTTGCATAACAGGGAGAAGGGCGTATATATGTGCGCTGGCTGCGGTTCTGAAATTTTCTCGTCTGACGCAAAGTTTGACTCAGGGACCGGGTGGCCAAGCTTTTTTGAGGCGATTGCAACTGACAGGGTCAGGCTCCAGGCGGATAAAAGCCATGGAATGCTCAGGACAGAGGTTTTGTGCGCAAAGTGCGGCAGCCATCTTGGCCATTTCTTCAGGGATGGCCCTAAGGGAAAAAGGTTCTGCATAAACTCGTGCGCCCTCGGCTTCAGGCCAGGCAAAGAATTAGTAAGTTAGGAAGGCATGGGAGAGGTGACCAGCTAACTGCTCCTCTTCTTCCGGCTGCTTAACGGCCTTTGGTCATCCTCCATCCTATCCACCCCTGTGGTGTCTGATGTGAGCACTTCCTTTTCGATTTCCTTTTTCATTTTACCTAGCTTTGCCCTCCCCTTCTTCCTATTTGGGCCATGTGCTTCCTGTCCCGGCTAACTGCCAGACCGCCCTTTCTGCCTGCCTCCCTTGCCTCTTCAGGTGTGAATTCGTGGGCTGTGCCCCTCCTGTGCGCCTCCCTGCCGCCCCTGCGGGCTATCTCTCTCTGGACTTCAGCCTCCATTGAGGCAAATCCCCTGTTGCCTGTATCTCCCATGTTTGTCACCTCAGTGCGCTTTTTTTCATCTAAACTCAAGTAGGCGCAGAGGCTATTAAAGGTATTCAGGCTGTTTTTGCACAAAATGAAAAGAGGGTGGCTCAGCATTATGCAATTTATAAAAAAAGGGTTAAATACCCGGCTGGGTTATCCTTTTCATGCAGCCAGACCTCCTGGACCGGAAGATTTTGTATGAGCTGGAGCTGAATGCCCGCATGCCTGTCACTGTAATTGCAAGAAGGGTCAGGTCTTCCAAGGAAACTGTCAATTTCAGGGTGAACAGGCTTATTGGCCGCGGGTATGTCAAGTCCTTCTACACGGTTTTCAACGCAGCGAGGATTGGCTATTACTATTACCAGACTTTCATGAAGTTTACCGGCACAACCCCTGATGTGGAAAGGCTCATTGTGGAGTTTATTGCCCGCGATATCAGTTGCGCAAACCTGCGGATGTGCGAAGGGCCTTATGACATCGTGTTCATGACCATGGTGAAGGGCCCGGGCGGCCTGAGGGAGTTTTTCCGCAGGTTCAAGAATGAGTTTGGCGAGTATATGCTCCATCAGGAAATACACTCTGTTGTAAGGACCCATAAGCTCAACCAGAAGTTTTTCACAGCCGGCGAAGTCGAACCCGTATCATTCAGCCAGTCAGACGTGGACGACGCTGAGCTGGATGGGATGGACCAGAGGATTGTGGAGAGGCTGTCCACGAATTCAAGGGCCAAGCTAACCGAGCTTGCGAGGGCTGTGAGAGCTGATCCCAAAGTGCTTAAGTACAGGCTCAGGAAGATGGAAAACAGCGGCCTGATAATCCTGTACACCATCGCCCCTGACTTTGAGAAGCTTGGGCTTGAGCGGGTGCACATCACCATTGGCATAAGGAACCTTAACTCCCTCCCCACTATCATAGAATTCTTCAGGCAGACAAATGCCTGCATCTGGGCCTTTGAGCTTCTTGGCAGGTATGACATTAATGTTGAGCTTGCCGTGGAGAATGATGCTGTGCTGAAGAGCATCGTTGAGATGTTCAAGGCGAGGTTTCCTGACCAGTACAACTATTATGACCTGGTCCACATTTACAGGGAGTCTGTAATCAGCTGGTCTCCTTTTGAGTCTTATTCTGCAAAAGATGCTGTCAAGGCTGCTGTTTAGCCTATGCCCTGAAGCTCGGCGTTTTTCACAAGCTCCACGTATTTGTTGTCGCATGCGCATCCGTTGTAGCAGCGCAGCGCATAGTCCCATCCGTGGTAGCGGCCGCAGGTGCAGGCAGGCACCGGGTTGGCTGCGGCTGCTTGCCCGGTTCCTGGCGCTTGTGAGCAGGCTGCGATGCTGCTCCTGATATGCCCTGCTACCTTGGCTTCGTCATTCCCGTAAAGCCTTAACCCCTCATCAGTCAGCCTTGCCAGGCAGATGTTAACAGCCTGCTTCACAGCAGACTGCTGGAAGGAAAGCTCAGCACTGTTTTCAGCCGGTGGCTGCCGGGGAATCAGAAGGAGAACTGCGCCAAAGAGAAGCAGCATTCCTGCCAGGGCAAAGACTGTCGCCTGTCCCTTCCCCACCTTTTACCACCTTCCAAAAAGCCTGCGCCTTGGCACCTTGACTGTTGTTGCCTTATCAAGGCCTTTTGTCCAGCCTAAAAGAGCATGCGCTACCTTTCTGCCCAGAATGGCTCCTCCTATTGGGGCTGCGTATTGAATTTTCGTAAAGTCTATGTCCCTTTCGTATATGTCCTGCCCGGCCAGCCTGAGCGCCTCTTTTTCCATTGACTCTGCTGCGTTCAGCCTTGAGTCATACCCGTCAAACAGCTTGGTGTTGTCCTCGCCTAGCTTGATGTTGGCCGCATAGACTTCTTCCTGGAACCTCATTAGCGCTACATGGGCCTTCATCATCCTCTGGATTGGCTGGACTGCCCTCAGGCCATGCTGCTCGTATGCCCGGATTATCTCCCGCTCAAGCCTGTCCTGGACTTTTATCGCCCTTTCATAGGTGGCCTTCAGCTTATTGTAGTTGTTTACGTAGTTCTTCTCAGAGACATTGCGGCCGAAAAGCCTCTGAAGCTGGTCAATTATTCCTGATTTGCTTTCAATGATCTTGCCAACCCAGTCAGGCCCGTATTTCCTCTGCATCTCCCTGACCATCTCATTGGCGTCATACTGGAAATGTTCAAACCTGGTTGAAAGCTGCTGGAACTTGAGCAGGGCTGACGCCCTCCTTTCCTGGAACTCCTTGTACAGTCCAGCGTTCTTCGGGTCTGCAGCCTTCATATGGCTGACAATCTCGTCAAACCTTCTTGGGTTCATAAGCCCAAGGTCTTCAATAAGCTTCTTTATTCCCAGGAGAAGATCCACGAAGGAATTCAGCGCTTGGCCCAGGTTTCTTAAGTCCTGCATGAACCCTGCGCCGATGATTCCGCCAGCTGCCATGCCGCCGACCAGGAAACCTCGCCGGGTGACTCTTGCCAGGCTTACGTTTTCAGTTGCCGCCGGCGGCCTTGCAAGCTCGGCTGCTATCACCCTTGCCCGCCTGCACTCCTCAAGGGCTGCTGGCGTGAAACGGTTCACGTCCATCAGCAGTGTTGTGTCCTTATGCTGCTGTGCTGATTCATTCAGGGACTTCGCCAGGCTTTGGAGGTGTTTTTTCAGCCATGAAATCTTTGAGGCGAGCGTTATTGACTGGGTTGTCTGGTGCTGGCTGAAAGCAGCACCCAGCGCTGCCTTGAAGCCGTCCATCAGGTCAAGCAGCTGCTGAATCGCAGAAAGGTCTCTCTGCAGCAGGCCCGGCTGCTGGCTGCGCGAATTGAGCCTGCTGCTGTAGCTTTGCGCCAGGGCTGCGAAGAGTTCCTCTGCCCTTTTCCAGTCATTAATCCAGGTTCTTGGGACTTCAGGCATATTGTTCCCTGAGCGTTGGGCCTGCTATTGTCTTTACCCTTTCGTAAAGCTGGTCTGGCAGCGCTGGCTGCGGCGTGTATTTCTTTATCTCCTTCATGAATTCGCTGGCTCCGCGCCATATGGCATTACGGGTTATCACCCTTCGCGCGACATTGTAGTCAAGTGCCGGGCCTGCAACCGGGACAAACCAGGCCACTGCCTTGGAGGCAAGCCATTCAACTGTCCCGTACAGGTCAGCTGTTTCCACCAGGTGCTTGTACATTGTCGGAAGCTCGAGCAGCCCTTTTGAGCCCACCAGCGCTGCCTGAAGGTAGCCCCAGTTGCTGAAGGGTATGCCCTTGATTATTGAATAGGTTTCGTTGAGCACTGACGCCAGCCCTGCTCCCCTGCCGACCTTCAGCATGAGGCTGTCCAGGTTTTTCTGCTGGTACTTTACCGCCTCCTCTATGTGGTATTTCAGCCTGCTGTACAGGTTCTCCTTTTCCGCAGGACTCAGCGTGGCAAGGTGCTCCTGGGTTTCCTTGTTGAGGTAGTACCTTTTCGCGTAGTCAACCATCTTGTTCACGTTGTCAGGGACAAGTATCCAGTCCTTGACCTGGCTGAAAGTGTTTGCAACGCCCCCCACTATTGACTCAAGCCCCATGCTGCCCAGCCTTAAGCGCCTTTATGATTGCCTCTGTCGCTGTCTTGTAGTCGAGAACTCCCTTTGCCTTCCTGTTTTTTGTGACAAGGCAGCCGTAATTCCTCCTCCTTATCATTATCGCCATCGCCTTCTCAGGCTCATCATTGATGTCGCAGCATTCCAGCGGCGAATTCATGATGTCCCCTGCCTTAAGCTTGCTTATGTCCTTATGCTCAGCAGCCACCTTGTAGGTGAAGTCTGTGCAGGATATTATGCCCACAGGCTGGCTTTTGCCATTTACGACGAAGATTGACCTTGCCTTCTTCGACCTAAGCTTCCTTGCGACTGCCTGCGCAGCCTCGCTCTCCCTGCATATAAGTGCACTTACGAGCTTTAGTTTGGCAATCATGCCTGCACCTCCTTTTTGTGCCTTCTGCGGACAGGGCGTTTATAATACTTTCTTCACCGGAAAAGGGAGCCTAGGCCAGGCTTGGCACAGCTTCCCTGACTGGAGGAGCCCTTTCAGGGCGCTCGTATGGCAGCGTCCTTCGCTGCCTTCCCAGAACGTCTCCAAAGGCGAAGTCAAGGAAATAGCCTAAATCGTAGCCGCGCCTGTCCATTGGATTAGTCCTGTTGTAGGCGTCAGTTATCAGCGTGTCAGCAGCCATCTTCCTGTAAAGGTCCATGAAGTCTATAAACGCGCCCACCCTTGGAATGAAGCTGGCTATTTCCACGCCTGCCATGGTGAGGAACCTTCCAAGGTGCACCTTTTCCCTTGTCCTGTCACCATTCCTTGCGCGCAGAGGCCTGATGAAGTATTCCATAGCCCCATACGGCAGCTTTACTGCAACGCCTTCAATTATATCCTTGGTGATATCTATGGCGTCCCCTACTCCGGGGATTAGGGTTGTTAGTTCAGCGCATGAGAGTATTCTGTCAATCTTGTCAACCCTTATTCCGCCGTCCAGCGTCTTTCCATACCTTTCATAGGAATCCTGTATTGCCCCTCTATAATGGTTCCAGACCTGTTCCCTCTCGCCTTCAGATGCTCCTCTCAGTACGTCGTACTTCTGCACAAGCCTGTCTGTAAGCGCGTCAAGGTCTCCTGCTGTGGTCTGCGGGCCGAAGAATCCTTTTGCTGCCTGAATCGCCTCTTCGCGGCTTGCAGGCACTCCAAATGGCTTTCTTGGAAGCCTCCTGGCTCTGTCCAGAAGCCCTTTCCCCCCTCGCCCCAGCCTTTCCTCAAGTGTAGTTGGCATATTTACATTAGGAGCGGTGGCGTGCTTAAATTAATTCGCAGCCGATTTTGCCTGTTTTGCCGCAAAAAAAGAAAGAGCAATTACCTGGCTTCTTTAACAAGCCGGGGATTGCCAGTAACTGTGTTTGGCTGGTAGCCGCCCCTGTTCACAGGGAATGCATACACCTGGCCTTCCTTGATTGTATCAAAGCCTTCAGGCGCCTTCCAGTTATTGTTGGGGTCATATGTAACCACAAACATCTGCTTTCCGTCCTCCCTGAAGCAGTCTGCATATATGATCCTGCCAACATCCGGGCCTGCCCTGTTTATTCCAGTGAAAGGAACCTGCCAGCCTGTTTCGCTGATTGTGCTGAGCTTCTCTACCCTGCATTCAAGGGTTGTTGGCTGTGCCGGCGGCGCCTGCCTTTGGCCTCCAAGTACAAAGACTCCAAGGCAGATTCCTACGGCGCTTGCAGCCACTGCTGCTCCTGCTATTCGCAACCTCTTCATTAGGCCTGAGCTGGCTGATGGCTCTTCATCGCCCTGCCGGGCTCTTCCATCCCCAAGCCAGTATCATCATAAAATCCTCTGTTCCGCTGTCCGGTTAAGTCATCCATTCCCATGTTCATCATAGTCACCTTTTGGACTCCTTTGACTCGTCAACAGGCTCTGGCCTGCGGTCAAGCTGGCCTTCATGCTCTCCCCTGTTGACAGCAAATCTGTATCTCCTGCCAGGTTCCATGGTTTTGATTCCATACAATTTTTGATCCGACCCTATTACCCGAATTTTCTGAGGGTCTTCTTCTGTTGGCTTCCCGCCTCTGGTGCATTTTGAGACATCTAGTTCAGTTCCAATTACGTCATCCGGGTTAACCCTTGCCGCATATCCTGCATCTATACCAAATCCCCTTAGGGCCTGGGCGCCCCTAAGCACGCCTACTGGAGTAGTTCCGTCAAATGTGCATACAATCGTTTCTATTTTCCTCGGCTCAGGCCCGCTGCTGCCTCCGCAGGCTGCTACCAAAGCCGCCAGTGTGCCTACAACTGCCAGCGTGGCAGCTGCGCTTCCTGCTCCTCTGATTGTCTGATAAGCGCTGTTTATTGGTTGATACATGAAATCACCCCGTTGTTATGACTAATAAGTAATGAAGCACTATTTATTGCTTTCTGGGCAGATGTTCTGTTTTGCCGCAGAATTGAAGTGTCGGATAAGCAGAAAACCGTAAATATGGCCTGGCAGCCCTACACTTTTTCAGTTTTCTGGAATTTCCTAAGCTGTGACTCAGCCACTGCCTTTGGAAAGTTGTTGTACACGTGCTCCTTGTAGGCTGCCCAGGTCTGGTAGTCTGAAATTACTTCCCTGAGGTTCTGCTGAGTCTCCTTGAAGGTCTGGTGGAATGATTCCTGGCTGTCCGCGGTTATGTATATCAGCAGGTCCCAGTCGCCGAGCACCTTGACTGCCCTGAGGATGTTTGGGTTCTGCGTGATGAATTCCCTGAACCTCATCTCGTTGTGCACGTCAAAGGTCCTTACGTTTATGCAAAACGTATAAAGGTGATAGTTCAGTGCGCTGAGGTTTGTCAGGATTGTAAACCCATAGATTATGCCTCCTGCCACCATCTTTTTTATCCGGTAGCCAACTGCATCTGGCGAGATTCCGGTAACCTTGGCAATCTCGTATGTTGAGAGCCTGCTGTTTTGCGACAGTGCCCTGAGAAGCTCTATGTCTGTCTCATCCACCGCAGCCTTGACCTTCTCCCTTTTTGCTGTTCTCCTGAAGCTGTGCTGGCTTTCCCTGTATAGGGTTCCGGGAAGCTGTATTGACTTGAGGCCCTTTATTATCGCGAGCTTGTCCTTCCGGTTTATCACGTCCTTGAAGTCTTTTGTAATCTCTATAAGGATAGTGTCAAACTCCTTCAGGCTGCGGGCGACCAGCACCCACTCAAGGTCCCATGTGTCATGGTATTCCATGACGCTCCTTGTGTTTGGATGGCCTGAGAGGGCGCTTATCAGCGCGTTTTTCCTGGCCTCGTTCAGCGTGTCTATGACCATGAAGATGTGGTATGTGCTGTATCCGAAGAAGCCAAGGTTTATCTGGGGCGCAAACCCGAGTATTATCCCGCTGCTTGCAAGCCTCTTAATCCTGTAGTCAACTGTATCCCTTGACATCCTGACCTTCCGGGCTATGGCTGTCAGCGGCATCCTGGAGTCTTCAGAAAGCATTGCGAGTATCTTCTTGTCCCTCAAGTCCAGCTTTGGCTTCTTCTCCAAGAGCTCGTCAACGCGGCTTAGTGCGGATTTGGGCATGTTCCACCCTGGCAGCATGCCGCTTTTAAACATTTCGGTAAAAAAATGTCGGGCGAGAATTTGCCATAGGAAGGACACAATTGGAATCCCCCTGGCTGTGAATAACCTATAGGCCGCACCATACAAGTAATTATTAAATCAGCATATTTGCTGCCTAAATCAAAGGGATGAAGGCAAGGATGCAGTTGAGTTTGTTCGGGATATGATTAAGGAGCAGGAAGACCCTTCTCCAGTCAGGGTCAGGATGATTAAGCAGGCTTTGAAGATTAAGTTCAATTATCGTTAGGACTGGTTATATCAAGATACATTGGTGTTGTTCCTTTCTTCCTTTCTTTCAGGGTTTTGAAATTTAGCCTTTTGTAGAAGTGGATTGAGTCTTTGCTTTTGTCAGGGTTTCTTTTTGCATCCAGAGTTACGAATCTGCATCCTGCTTTTGTCTGGTTTATTTCATTGGCTATCTGGATAGCCGACGCCACCATCAGTGCGCCCACTCCTCTTCTTAAGAAGTCGTCATGTACGCAGAGTCTGCCTATTTTTAGTGCTGGCAGGGATTTGTAATGTATGTCCTATAAATTTTACCCCATTTTCGTACGAGAAGCTCAAAGCCTCTGCGGGGAGTTGCACCCCGGACCTCGGCCTTACCAAGGCCGCGCACCACTAACTATGCTACAGAGGCGTGAATATTCCAGAATTTGAAGTGGTATTTAAATTATATCCGCGGCCTTTCAGGGATTATTATCCAGGCCAGCAGGTAGGCTATAATGCCGAACCCAAGGCTTAGAAGAGTCAACAGTACCCAGACCAGCCTTATCACTGTAGGGTCCACGTCCATGTAGTCTCCTAATCCGCCGCAGACGCCTGCCAGTACCCGGTTTGCCCTGCTTCTGTAAAGGCGCCTTGCCATGGAAACCCATTAGCGTCTTCGGCTTTTAAACCTTTCCTGCTGCCGCCAGCTCCTGACCTGCCTCTGCCAATCGTCCATAAGCTGCCTAGGGATGTCAGGATAACTTGTTCCGGGTTGCCATTCGCCGGGCAGCCTTCCGCTGCTGTACAAATTGCGCAGGAACCGGACATGGTCCTCAAGACTTTCGGTGGGCAATCTGTTGTGCCTGCCTGAGTTGAAGAATGCCAATCCGCTAATTTCGTGTCCAAGCTCAATCCTGCCGGTAACCTGCACCAGATAGATGTCGTGGTCTCGCGTGTTGCCATGGTGCACGCCCAAATATTGTGCAGCTCCCACCTGCAGGCGGCCTCCCAGCTCTTCCATTACCTCCCTAAGCACAGTGTCTGCGGTGGACTTATCCCTTCTGTGGTCATATGTTCCGCCAGGCAGCCCCCAGCGTACTGTAACCGCCTCCCTAACCAGAATTACAGAATTATAGTCGCCTACCGGATACCTGATGACCGCCCTGCCGGTCCTTATTCTGACCATGGCGGCGGGGATTTGCTGCACTATAAAATTTTTGCCTAATAATGGTCTTTTATCAGGAAAATCTCGTCGAATTTTCTTGTTGCCGCTATATCCTTTAGTTCGTATATGGTTGGGTTCTTGCTTTCAGCCATTCTTTTGTGTCCTCTTTTAGAAGTATTTCTGGTAAAACTCGAGCCAGGATACAATTTCAACTTCTTTTTTTGAAAGCCCTTCCATTTTAACACTAATTAGTAAATCTCCTACTAATCACAGTTATACAAATCTTTCTCTTTGCACTTAAGCCAGGCTTTGCTACCCCCGCAATAACCGAAAAGCTTATGTTTATTCGATAACACTCCCTGCCGAAGTATTCAGGGAGGTAATGCGGGGAAAAGGAAAAAAATTTCCTGACGCCCTGCTTGCAGAAAGGCTGGTGGAAGACAAGCTGCTGCCCGTTGCTGAGGCTAAAAACAGAACGCTTGTGGCGCGCCTGGTTAATGACTTTGGAATGGGGGCTGGCGAGGCGGAGTCACTGGCGCTGGCGATGACCAATGGCTACGATGTTATTGCAACAGACAACAGGCAGGGAAGGAAAGCGGCGTTTGTTAATTGCATAAACCTGGTTGGCAGCCCGGAAATTGTCATGGCTCTCTTTAATACGTAATTCCACTGGTTTTTAACCAGTGGATGAATCACAAGCTTTTTCTTGTCTGGAGTGTGAAAAAATAAAGGCAGGCTCCTGAATGAGCACTGCCCACCATAGTTTCGTGTAGCGGTAGCTGTGCGCGCGAAGCATATAAAACTTTCTGTGAGGTTTGAGAAAAATGCGAAAACTACATCCGGTTAGGTTTAGCTCTGCGGTTGGTGAGGCTTGGATGCATTGCATGTTCAAGGTTAAGTATTGCCACAACATTTTTGACGACGAACTGCATCGTGAAGCGATGCGAACACTGCTTTTGGAAGCAGCGTTTGAATACGACATTCCGGTTGGAGAGGTTGGTTTTGATTCGAATCACGTGCATTTCATGGCGGATATAGGGAATTATAAGAGGCCTGAGGTGGCTAAGCTTTTGAGAGGTCCAAGTGCCAAAAGGTTTTTCGAGTATTTCCCGGAGCTCAAGAAGTCCTTGTTTTGGGATTCAGGCCTGTGGAACCCTGCATACTACATCGGAAGCCCAAAAAATATCGAGGACACAATCAGGTCAGGGGCAAAAATACGGCCTTCGAAGCCCCTTGCATGACCGAAGGCAAACAAGTCTCACAGCCTTTGCAGCGTAGCTAAATTCCGTCGGTCTCTGACCGGCGGTTGTTTAAAAAGGGGGAAATTACCACTGAAAAGACCGTCCAGGCGCTAAGGCTGCTGAAAAGGGAAGGCTGGTTCAATGAAGTGCTTATTGAAATGCTGCTTGAGGAGGTGCGAAAAAAATGACAGGGTCAAAATTCGTGGGGGCGAGGCTGGAGCCCAGGTTCACAAGGATGATTGAGGATACGGCCAGGGAGGAGGGGCTGGACAAAACATCGGCATTGAAAGAATTAATTCAGCATGGAAGGCGTAAGCTTCTGGAGAACAGGGCGATAGAGCTCTACCGTGAAGGCAGAATATCTGTTGACAGGGCGGCGGCTATGCTTTCCATAACTGTTCCAGAGGCAATGCGGCTTTTTGCCAATGCAGGGATAAGGTCCGAAGAGACAATGGAGGAGTATTCAAGCGGCCTGAAGCTTCTGCTCTCGTAAATGCGATAAGTGCGGGGGAAGGGATTTGAACCCTTGAACCCACTAAGGGACTGGATCTTAAGTCCAGCGCAGTTGGCCAGGCTTTGCTACCCCCGCAAACGCGCCTGGCAGGGGCAATTGGTTTTGGCAGGCTTAAAAACCTTTTGGGATGCTGCATTGGAAACCCTGCCTCCATTGTTGAAGTTACTGTATTTTTTCTTTGCAGGCTGACTCTGCGTTTTTCGTTGACCTTGGGCAGTGCATTAAGAGTTAGCCTGATATTTGTTAATTTATAGTAACGGACAATAATTTTCGGAATAATAGTAGTCCGTTACAGAATATCAAAGGAAAAATTAAACGTCCGAATATTAGTTTCCTTTGATATACGTTAAAGCAAAAACGGGTTTTCAATCAG
>CAZDCW010000016.1:0-28265 GCA_964504135.1 uncultured Methanosarcinales archaeon | reverse complement strand
CCACAGAATATATGACCCATTCCCGAGAATAACTTCAGAACACTAAAGAATTACATATTTTCGAAACGTTTAAATAGGAACCTTGTCCAGGAAGGGTTATGAAAAAGATGGCCGTGCCAGCGGCGATTCTGCTTCTCATCGTTTTAGGTATTTCCGCTTTGCCTGCAAGCGCTGGGGAAGAGGTGCTGCTTGAGGAAGCTCCGCTCACTGAAGAGGCAACCGGAATAACTCCGGACAGCCCGCTCTATGTCCTTGACACGTTCATTGATGACATCACCCTGGCAACAAAATCAGGCAGCGACAAGGCAGAGGCTGCATTAAGGATAAAAAATGAAAGAATAGCAGAAGCAGGGGCAATGGTTGACAGGCAGAACGCAGGCGCTGCAGTAACCGCCCTTGAGAACGCTGAAAAGACAGGCAAAATCATAGAGGAAGGCAAATTCTCGCCAGGCATGGCCAGCAGCACCGAAGAAGACGTAAAGCAGAGCATAGCCAAGCTGCAGGCTCTTAAGGCAAGGCTTCCAGCTGGAGGCCTTGAAGGGGTGGAAAAGGCAATAAACGCCCAGCTGACACAGGAGGAGAAGATACGGGCTGCCAAAGACTTCATAAAGACAATAGGAGACTACTGCGAGGCCCTGGCATTTGAGGACTTTGAATTGCTTGATGAGGACGAGACTTGCATGGAGGAGAAGGCGCCGGACTGGCTGAAGGAATACATAGACGAAGACCTGAAGGAGCGTGAGGGCAAGGCAAGGGCGATGATAGTTGAGCAGGTCACAACCTGCGTGCTCAACCCAAGGGAGTGTGACTGCAGTAAGATACCTGTTAAGAGGCACCAGTATGAGTGCCAGGTGAACAGGGACCTCGCAATAAAATGCGAATATGAGAATGACCTGGAGGCGTGCGGGAAGCTTTCAGAGAGTGAGCCTGAAAAGCCTGAGGATCTTCCGCCTGGGCTGGCGCCCATATTCGAATCCACAATGAAAGAGGCAATAGCCAAAAAGGAGAAGGAGATGTTCGCGAAGATGAGGCCGCCGGAGTGCAGCGAGGCAGCCACGCCCCGCGAGTGCTATGACATAATGAGCAACCTCTATGGCAAGCCGTTCCAGTGTGATGAGGAAGGGCTTTCAGATGACGAATGCTTCGAATGGATAAAGAAGCATCCTCCAAAGGATGGCCCGGGAGAAATGCCTCCGGAATGCAAGGAGGCAGGGGTCAAAGGCCCTAAGGACTGCGCAAAAATCATGTTCGAAAAGTATGGGACCCCTCCATTCTGCGAGGGCCTGAGCTTTGACGACTGCGTCAAGGAGTCGATGAAGCAGGGAAGGGGAGAGGGCCAGTCAGGGGACTTTCCGCCTGAGTGCAAGGAGGCGGGCGTCACCAAGCCACAGGAATGCTTTGAGCTTATGACTGAGAAATATGGAAAGCCTCCGGAGTGTGAAGGCCTCAGCTCTGACGAATGCTTCAAGATAGCAGGCAGGAGGGGTGGCCAGAAACTCCCGCAGGAATGCGAGGGGATTGCGCCAGACAAGTGCCTTGAGAAAATGGCCTCTGAAGGCAAGCTGCCTGAATGCCAGGGAATAACACTTGAAGAATGCAAGCAGAAAATGATGCAGGGCAACAGGGGGCAGGGGCTTCCTGAGGAATGCAAGGGCATAAGCGCCGAGGAATGCTTCGGCAAGATGAAGGAGAAGTACGGCGTGCCTGAGGAGTGCAGGAACCTTGGAAGGGAGGAATGCGAGCAGCTTATGCGGACAAGGGGGCAAATGGGAAGGCCAGGCAGCATGCCGCCGGAATGTGAAGGACTATCACCCGAAGACTGCTTTAGCCGGATGGCAAGTGAGGGCAAAATACCTGAATGCAAGGACGTTTCCGAAGAGGAGTGCAGGCAAAGGATGGGTGAGAGGAGGGAAGGGTTTAACGATTGCCAGGGACTGGAAGGAGACCAGTGCTTTGAAAAGATGTATAATGACGGCAGGATGCACGAGTGCGAGGGCATAAGCATTGAGGAATGCAGGCAGAAGACCAGGCCAGCTGACCAGGGCTCGGAGCTGTTCGCAGATGGTAAAATGCCTCCTGAATGCGAAGGCCTGTCCAGGGAAGAGTGTATGGAAAGAATGAAGGCGCGCAGGGAATGGCAGGGTTCCAGGCGTGAAGGGCAGGATGGCTGGAGGGGTGGGCCTGCAGGGTCTGGGAATGAAGGACCTCTGCCGGGAGAATTCCGCATGCCGCCGGAATGTGAAGGCCTGTCCAAGGAAGAGTGCATGAAGAAGTTTGAGGGAAGGCGCGATGAAAACCGCGGCGAGCCCAGGGAGGGAGAATGGCGGCCGGGTGATGGGGCAGGACAGCCTGGTGAGCATCGCGGAGAACCGCGCGAGTGGCAAGGCGAGCCAGGGGACAGAATGGAAGGCGGAGAAAGGCGCGATGCACAGGGCAGAGGGCCTATGAGAAGGATACCTGAAGCAGGGACAACTCTTCCTGTCGGCAGGTTGCCAGGGGGCGAATTTCCCACAGGCCAGCCAATGCCAGGTAACATGCCCACCGGAGGGATGCCTTCAACATTCCCTTCAGGCGAACGGTCAGGGCCTATGCCCACCGGGAGCTTCCCCCGCACAGAATCCCAAACAGGGTCGGCAGCAAGCACTGCAAGTTTCCCGCAGGCTGAACCACAGCCCAGTTCTCCATCTGGATCCGGCGAACCTGCACAGCAGCCTTCGCCTGAGCCAACAGGCAATGTTGTAAGGTCGCTGGTCAGGCAATTCGGATAAAGTTGTTCTCAAGTTTATCCGCAGAAATCACATAAAAAACTTTTAACGATTAGCAGGTTGTCGCTTCCTCAGATTCAGCATCCCCCTTGCGGGACACAATTTGCCTGCGGGCAAATGTGCAAATACGCCTAAGCGTATTTGTATTCGCTACGTGTACGGTCAGGCTTCGTTCACGCATTTACAATGTTAACGCCCTTTCCTTGTGTTCTTTCCTTGTCCAGTCACCTTGTACTGTTCACGAAGAGTCAGCCCGCTACTAACCATTAACTGCCAGCCATCAACCTACAGCCCTTCCAGCAAAACCAATAATAACCAGTAAAAATTCCCCCTTGCCATATGAAACTCATTGCAGAGGGGGCTGAGGCCAGGGTTTACAGGAGTGGCGGAAAGGCGATAAAGGAGAGGCTTCCCAAAAAGTACAGGCTGCAGGCAATTGATGAAAGGCTGCGCAGGGCAAGGACCAGAAGGGAGGCCAGGATTATGGCTGTGCTTGAAAAAATGGGGCTCAAAGTGCCTTCAGTGATATCATTCTCTGATAAGGCAATGACGCTGGAAATGAGCTGGCTCGAGGGCAAAAAGCTGAGGGATGTGATTACAGGGCAAAACTCTGTGGAGTTCGGGGCGCAGGCTGGACGGATGATTGGAATAATGCACAGGAACAATATTGTGCACTGTGACCTGACAACATCAAACATGATTGTTCGGGAAAGCAGCCTGTGGCTGATAGACTTCGGGCTAAGCTTCGTCTCAGGCAAGTCAGAGGACAAGGCAGTGGACCTGCATCTGCTTAAGCAGGCATTGGACAGCAGCCATCCTGACGTTTCAGAAGGATGCTTCGCTGCTGCGCTCAGGGCATACTGTGAGAACAACCCGGGCAGTCAGGATGTCCTGGCTCGCCTGGAAAAGGTGGAGCAGAGGGGAAGGCACAAGGCTAAGGCTTGATTTCTATTTTGATAAGGCCCTTCTCAAACTCAAGCTCTGCTATCTTCTTGGGATTGTAGCGCAGCCTTTCAAGCTCCTCCTCGGTGAGCTTCAGCAGGAAGGGGGCGCCGTAAGATATCTGGAGTGCCCTTGTGCCGATAATCCGCGCCTTCTCATACTTCGTGTACTGAGTCATGACTACCACCTATAAATGCCTGGCGAGCTCTTTGGCCTTCCTCAGGCCAAGCGAGACCATGCTTTCAACATCTTCCAGGGAAAGGGGCGTTGAATCCCCTTTCTGCAGCGCGCAGAGCTTGCCGTCAAAGCTGGTTACAGTAAGCCTGGCGTCAACAACTTCCTCCTCTTCGCCTGTCGGGTCAACGATGAAGTGCCTGCCCACCTTGTATACAGTGACTGCGATGGGCTGCTTGAGGATTGGCAGCCCATCAGTGTGATTGTTATAGTCCAGCTTAAGGCCGTCGTAGGATGGAAACTTGGCATCCTTGATGGCTGCCAGCGCTGCAAGGGCAGATGCGTCAATAAGCCCGCCATCGGCGTTGACAGTTACAATGTCAATCGCGACCACCCATACCTTTTCGCCCACTGTCAGGCATAGCTTCTGAGTGTCTATTGCCTTTGATTCCCTTATGCCGCGGTCAACAACCCTGGCAAGCTCCACTGCCACAGGGCTGGGCGGGCCTGTCTCAAAGTCAGGGCTGGACATTGGGGAGAGCTCAACCCCCACCATCAGGTTGCCCTGGCCAGGGGTGTCAGGGTAGGGCTTCTCAACGCTCATCTTTACGCCGGCGAAAAGCTCAGTGTCCCCAAACTTTACCCTGGAGGAGCCCTCTGCATTTTTTGAAACTCCATACTCCACGGTGATTGGCCTGAACTCGTCAAGCTTCCTTCCGTCAAATCGAAGCCCTTTTTCCAGGAACTTTATCAGATGCGACCTTTCATCATTCCTCATCAGACTCACCACGGTACTTGTCAAGAATGGTCTGCTTCTGGACCTCATAAATTTGGAGCGACGCCTGCCTGCCAAGCTCAAGCGCCTTCACAAGCTCATCCTTTGAAATCTCGCCGTCCATCTGGAGCAGCGAAACCCTCCCGCTCTTGGGCAGGTACGCTACAGGAATGTCAGCGACCTCGCCCTCAGCAGACTCCTCCTCATAAGTGAGGTCAACAAGAATGTCCTCGTTTACCTTTCCGACTGAGACTGAGCTTACCATCTCCCTCATCCAGAGGCCTGCGTCGGCAAGGGCTATGGACGCTGCGCAGATGCCTGCGCATCGTGTCCCTGCGTCAGTCTGCGGGAGGTCGATGAAGACATCAACGACTGCGTTGGGAAAGTCCTCAAGGTTCAGGACCGGAAGCAGCGCTTTCTGGGTGACCATGCTTATCTCAGTGGAGCGCCTGCTCGGGCCTGGCTTCACCCGCTCGCCTGCCCCTGAGAAGGGCATCATGTTGTACCTGCATCTTAAAATGCCCTTGGTTGGGTCCTGCAAAAACTTGGGGTAAAGCTCCCTTGGGCCGTAGACAGCCGCGTATGCAATTGTATCGCCAATCTTGAACATCGCAGAGCCGTCAGCCTTCTTTACAATCCCTGCCTTCGCCGATATCGGGCGGAGCTGGTCAAACTTCCTGCCATCAGGCCTTGTTTTCATTTGAATCCACCTTCCTCTTTCGTCTGTCAAGATATTCCTTCATGCGCTCGGTAAGGCCGGGTATGTGGCTTTCCTGCTCAATTTTCCTTATCGCGTCCACAGCCACAAGCTCATCCTCAGGAAGTCCCTGAATCCATACCACGCCATTCTGGCCGACTGTGATGCGGCAGCTGGTGGCGTCCTTTACCATTGTGACCATTGAGCCCTGCTTGCCGATAATCCTCGGCACCTTGTACGGGTTTACGTGGATTATCCTTCCCTCGCCGAGCTGCCTGAGGCCAGGCCCTTTCATGGAGACATCAACAAGGTTTTGTGATGTGACGTTGATTATGCCTGTAAGGATATAGTCGCCAAAGTTGAAGTATTTGGTGAGGTCAGCGCCCCTGGCGATGAATTCTGATGTGGCGTCCTTGACAGAAAGCATCGCCGAATACGCGGAGTTTATGTCCAGCCGCCAGCCGTTGATTGTAACGTCAACTACCCTGCCCACGATGTTGTCGCCGGCTTTGGGCATGTACTTGCCTGAAAGCGGGATTATCCTGATAATCCTGTTATCCACAGACACTATGCCGAGTTTGGCCGCTACAATGTGCTCGCCGTCGCGGAAAGTGCCGTGCGAAGGCAGGAAATCCATGCCAGACGCCAGGTCCTCTCCCGGAATCACTATCTGCTTGTCATTTACAAGAAGTCCCATAATACATCACTTAGTCCTCAACATCTTTGATTCAACATTGCCGTGGGTGAGCCTGTTCAGCTGGTCAAACAAGTCCTGCTGAAGGCCGGCAGGCACCTCAACAACGCATGAAAGGCTGCCATCACCCAGCCACTCGTCCTTTAGGACAGTGGCCTTGGCCTTAAGCACCGGAAAAGCCTTGGGAGCGTATTGCGCGGGAATCCTGACAGAAAGCTCCCTGACCTCAAACTTGATTGGAAGCACATGCCTGATCTTCTTTAAAACGTCCTGAATCTGGTCCTCAGCGCGCTTATGCTCGTCCAGGCGGACCTTGGCCTCCAGCAGGGCATTCTCAATCCTCTGCGGGGGATGCGGCAGGTTCGTTCTCGGGTCAATGCCGTTCCTGTGGATAAGCTGGATAATCCACTTCCACTTCTGCTCCCGCAGTTTTTCCCTGTACTCGGCAGTCAGCTGAATCTCGCCCTTCATAAGGATTGACTTCACAACCTCTTCGCGGCCATCCTCCTTGAACAGGCTCTTAATCATATTCTCAGACGCCAAAAGCCCTTTGTGCGCGTCAGCGAAAATCTTGTCAGACACGACCACGTCGCGCAGGTCAAGCTTCCTGCCATGCCTGAATTCAATTGCCGCCTCCGGATGGATAACAACTTCAAATTTTTCCCCGCCCATCCTCAGCCTCGCGACGTTGAAAGAAGGCCTGTCACTCCTGTAAAGCTGGTCTCCCTTCATAAGAATCACTGCTTCCTCCTGCCTTTTACATCATCAATAAACCTGTCAATCTCCTGGCGCTTGAGCTTTACAAAGCTGCGGTCAGAGAGCCTGACAAAGGCGCCGTCTATGCGCTCAGGGCTGAAGTCCTTGTCCAGGAATTTCATGAGACCCTTGAGGCCGAGCTTGAAGGCGTCCTGCATGCTCATGTCATCCCTGTACTCCTTCCTAAGCATTTCCTCGATATCAGCCTCGCCCTCGCCTATCACAGTCGCCTTGTACTGGAAGAAAATTCCAGTGGGGTCTGTCTCGAAAAGCTTGGAGCCGGTCTCGTCAATGCCGGCAACAAGAATGGAAACTCCAAATGGCCGCAGGCCGCCGCTCTGCGTGCAGATCTGCTTGAGGTTGCATATGTCCTTAACGATGCTGATTACGTCAATGGCAGAATCATACGCCACCCTGTGCTGCTGGGCCTTGAGCTGGGCGCGCTCGATAAGGACCCGCGCGTCAGACAGGATGCCTGAGGCGGTTGCGCCGATATGGTCGTCAATCTGGTAAATCTTCTCAACAGACTCAGCCACTACAAGAGTGTCCACAATCCGTTTGTCAGTGATAAGCACAACGCCCTCCTTGCAGACCAATCCGATGGCAGTGCTGCCCTGCCTTACAGTCTTCTTCGCATACTCAACCTGGAGCAGCCTTCCATCAGGGCTGAACATTGTGATGGCCCGGTCATAACCCATTAGCTGATGCGGCATTGGCTGTTGCATTTTTTTCACCTCAGATAAAACTTGGACAGGGCCCTCCTCAGGATGCCACTCACGCCCAGAGTCCTGACGATTGCAGGGCTCCGGTCAACCTCGGTCACAAGGCATAGCGCTGACCTCAGCTGGTCAACCCACCTTCTGCTGACGACAATCACGCCCCTCTGGCGCTGTCCGTCCCACCTGTCAGCAAGCAGGCGCGGCTTAAGCCTGGCAAAGCCATGGCTGCCAACAAAGCCAAGTATTGTCTTTGAAACAGCCTCCTTGACCTCATGGAAGCCTGCCCTGCGCTCAGCAATAACCTCAAACACCAGGTAACGCTTTTTTTCCTTCAGGCTTGGCAATGATTTCATTTGTTATAAAGAGAAACTAGCCGCTCCAGTTCCCATCTCTCCCGCAAAGCAGATGAGATGAACTGATTATATTTAAAGGTTGCGGTTGAGAAAAACTATCCTGTAGATGCCTCCAATTGAGAAGGTTGTACCTGCCTGTAAGTCTCTCCTGAGCTGTACAATAATCCAAGCCTGTTAGCAGCATCAAAGAACTTCCGCTTCACAACAGCCATGTCCCGCTCATCAGCACCGACTATGTAGGTTTGGGGAAGAACTCCGAAAGTGGAGTCGCCAGCCAGAACAGTAAAGCCACGCTCAGTAAGGAGATCTTCAAGAATGCGCCTTCTATCCCAAGAATGAAGGACGTCGTCCGCAGTATTATGCTCCCTCAACATCTCCTCGATACGCAAGTTGAACTGATGAAAAAAAAAGCTCATAAAGTTCCGGGAACCAGAGCCTGCTTAAAAATTTCATTGATTTCCGGCAGCCGTGGATTGCCTCCGGCTGGGGACTATTCTCAAAATTTTACGCCTTACATATTTCTGATTATCATTAGCAGTTCGCTCAGGATGTCGCTTTTCAAATGCATGCCGCCTGTGTTCACGAGCTCCAGCAGGATGTCCTGCGCCTCATTCCTGCTTATCTTTTTCTTTTTAACGGCAGCCAGCACGAGAGTAGTTAGCCAGTAAGGCCTTCCATTTTGGGATAATGCAAAGTAATAAAGTGAAGCGTCATTGGTCAATAAAATATCGTCTTTTGCTGTACTGAAAACTTGGTAATCATTAGCTTCTAAACTCATTGGCGTGGAGTCCGGCTTTCTTCCGGCAACGACCTTAAACCAGCGTTCCTTGCCCTCCTCAAATTCCTTGACGGCCTTTCCAAGTTTTTTCCCTTCAACAACAACCTCCTCCCAGACAGCTTCTGGTATTAAGATCTCATCAAAAACCTTTCTAAGAAGATCGAGCCTGCCTATTTTTATCAAAGGGATAAGCGCAGAAGAATCAACAACAGCCATTTAACCTTCCCCTATGAGCTTCAGGTCCCTTTGCAGGTCTGCCCTGGAGTAAGGACTTTCTGTCTTGGCAGCCAATTCGTACGCCTTCCACAAAGGCAAATCCAAATTCCTTGCAAGCTTTCTTAAGGTTATTTCCTTGTTTTGATATTTCTGCAAATATACCTTCGCCTCCTCCTGTTCAACAGCCTTGCTCATTAGTTCCCTTATTAAGTCGGCCTTGGTTTTGTTCTTCTCTTTAGTCAGAAAGGCTATAGCCTTCGCCACCTTATCCTGAACCCTTACTGTTATCACATCCATAAAAGACACCTTTAATGTATACAAATATCACGTAACGTAACTATTGAAAGGGTAACTAATATTTATAGCTTTTGGCTTAAACCAATGCTGAGTCCTGAAATACGGTTAACCAAATCGTTGCCTGACCTGCCGGAACATTTAAATAGCCCGCGCCAGTCTGCCCCCTGAGATGGGTTTGAAGAAGCAGATGGAGGAGCAGCAGGAGGAGCTGCAGCAGGAAATCAGCAGGACCAAGCTGCCAAGGGGGAATGAGACCTTTGGTATAGTGGAGCAGAGGCTTGGCGGCACCAGGATGAGGGTTAGGTGCCTGGACTCAAAGAACAGGATATGCAGGATTCCTGGAAGGCTCAAGAGGAGGCTCTGGGTGAGGGAGGGTGATACTGTCCTTGTCCAGCCGTGGGAGCTGTCAACCAATGAGAAGGGCGACATAATCTTCAAGTACAGGAAGGCGCAGATTCAGTGGCTCAAGCAGAACGGGCACCTGAAGGCGCTGGAAGAGTTTGAGGAGTTCTGAAAATCCGGTAAGAGCCCTGTATCATTTCCCTTATTGTGGGCGCGAGCGTGCCGAACTGGCAGAGCTGTTCTGTTGTGATTCGCCATCTCCACTGGCCGCTGGATTGGGAGGGGTCATTCATCCTCGCCTCTGGCCCTAAGCCCAGGAAATCCTGCATTGGCGCCAAAGCGTATCCTGAGGGGGCGCTTAAGACGGCTTCAACTGCCTGGAGGTGAGGTTCACTCTGCCTTGAATGCTCTTTTAGGTAGCTCATGAAAAAATCCCGCTCCATTCCCTGCAGTTGTGCAAGCCACTGGGTGATTGTGCCGTTGTCGTGCGTGCCTGTGTACATCACCGAGTTGCGGTCAGCCATGTGTGGCAAGTACATGTGAGAAGGGTTGCGGTAGTCTGCAAACTGAAAAACCCGCATTCCTGGAAAGTTGAGGGCATTCATCGCCGCGGTCACTGCCGGCGTTATTATTCCAAGGTCTTCTGCGATTATTTCCGGCATATAGCCCAGGATTGAATGGACTGCGTAAAACAATTCTGCTCCAGGGCCTGTCACCCACCTGGCGTTTCTCGCGGTTGCCTCTGCTGCAGGAACCCTGCCGCTTGCCACAACGCCCCTGAAATGGTCTATCTTAGCCTTGTGATGGTGTTTTAGCAGCCGCGCGAGCCGTTCTGCATACAGTTTGAACACTCCAAGATTTTGCTGTTCTGTGCCTGATATCCCCCACCGCGGAAGCGGGTTTCCCCACCTTTGCCCGTTTTCGGAAAAGTAATCAGGCGGGACTCCGGCAACGTATTTCATTTGGAAGCTGTCGTCAAGCTGGAAAAGCCCTGGGTTTTGCCACACTTCAGCGCTGTCGTATCCAGGGTATATTGCCATGTCGCCAATGATTTTTATTCCCAGCTCATCGGCTTTTCCTTTGAGGAGTGTTGCCTGCTCGTCAAACACAAACTGCAGGTATTTGTAAAAGTCTGGCATTGTCTCTATTTTTTGGTTTTGCGGCCAGGCGTTCCACTGCATCTCAAAGCCGTTTTGCTCCTTTAAGGCCATGAATGTTGCATAGGCTTCAACCCATTTGTTGCCAGAGACAAATTCCTCAAAGGCTGATTTTCTGGTTCTGTCGCTGTTTTGAAGAAAACCGCTGTAAGCCTGTCTTAGCGGGCCCTCACGGCTTTCAAATCCAAGCTTGCGCTGCCATAAGAACCCGAACTCGGCATAGGATTCTGACCTTCCATTATGGGCGTTCCTGAAAGCGTGGTATTCCCTGAGGTAATCATCAAAGCCCCTTCCTGGCAGGTCTCCGGATTTCACAAGCGATTCAAGGCTTATCAGGTTGGGATTGCCAGCCATTACTGATGGCCCCTGGAAGGGCGAATCTCCCAGGCTTGTAGGGCCTGTGGGAAGAATCTGCCAAAGCCTGAGCCCTGCTGAATGAATGATTTCAAGGAATTGGTGCGCCTCAGGCCCGTAGGTGCCTATTCCCTCCCTGCCTGGAAGCGATGTAATGTGCAGCAGGATTCCAGCCAACCTGTCCATGGCTCATGATTTTTTGCACTGCCTTTTAATTTTTGTGCTGGTCACGCAGCAGGTGAAGAAGCAACAGCCCTGCGCCAAGTGTAAGGGCTGAGTCCGCTATGTTGAACGCAGGCCAAATCCACAGGCTGATGAAGTCTGTAACATACCCCAGCAGGATGCGGTCAATTATGTTTCCGATTGTCCCTCCGGTGATAAGCGCAGCTGAGGCAACCGCCGTAAGCTCGTCAGGAATCTGCCTGTAAAGGTAGAAGATGGCTCCCAGGACCAGGGCTCCAACTGCTGCCAGGATTATGGCAGAATTTGGAAGCAGGCCGAAGGCAGCCCCGGTGTTCCTGACAAAGATTATCCTGAATGGGCCAAGGCCTGCCTCAGGAGAGTAGCTTCTGACCAGAAACTTGGTAAGCTGGTCCAAAAGAACCACGGCGAAGACAATGCCCACGAAAGCCAGATGCTTTCTCATCTACCATCCGCGCTTCCTGTAAACGTCCTGAGTTTCAAGCTGCCGCTCAACATTGGCCATCCGCTGGTTAAGCGCATCAAGGGCGGCCTTTATGGCTTCAAGCTTTGCCGAGACAAGCTCAAGCTGCCTTCCCTGGGTGTACGCGGCAGAGCCCTGCATTGAATCCATGGGCTGCGAGTAAGGCGAGGGAAAGGGCTGCTGGGGAAATGCCTGCTGGTATGCAGGCTGCTGGTATGGCTGGCCCAGGCCTGGCTGGCTCCAGGATTGCTGGGGCTGGGACCACTGGTCGCCTCCTGGCGGCAGGGGATAATTCTGCTGTCCGAGGCTTTCAAGCTCGTCCTTCTTTTTCCAGAACACAAGCTTGTCAAAAAAGCCCATTGCAATTCACCTCAGGAAGACCTCTTCCACTTCAGGATGTTAAAGATGCTGTTTATAATCCTTTTGAAAATGCTCCCTCCAGCCTGGCTGCCGACAGCCTCCTGGCCGGTTGCATTCACGAAATCAAGCAACACCTTGTCTGAGGAGGAAGATATCTGCCTGCCATTGTACGCGAAGCTTGCGACAGCCGGGGCAAGCTGCGCCTCGTCAGCAGCCAAATCGTAACCTACTTCCTTCTCAGAGCCCGGGGAAAGCAGGAAATCCCATTTGCCCTCCGGGTCAGCCAGGGTGACGTTAAGCGGCTCTTCAACCTGGCTCCTCAGCAAAATCATAACCCTGATTTTCTGGCCCTTCCTTACAGAGGAGTTGGACACTGTTTTTGAGACCTTCACAGCAGCTTTCTCAGAGACCTCAACCTCAGGCGCTGGGGAGGATGCTGTGAAAGTCCTGTTATTGTAGGCGAATGATGCAGTCGCTGCCGGAAGGGTTGCAACGCCTGGCCTGTCAAAGGAGATGTTGTAGGAATAGCCGGCCTCGCCAAGGAACGAGTTCAGGCTCCAATTCCTTTCTCCATCGCTGAGGTTAACATCCAGTGTGATGTTTGCCACGGATTTTACTGCGATTTTTACCTGGAACTGTCCGGCAGTGTCTGCCTTGGCCGGAGCGGTCTTGGTGACAGTGAGCAGGGGCTTGTCAACAACCTCAACCTTTCTGATGTTTGAGCTGGTTATGTATGTCCTGTTCCTGTGGGAATAGGTTGCGACAGCGGCAGAAAGGTCGCGGTTTCCTGGCTGGATGGCAAACTGCGTGTAGTTGTAGGACAGCGAAGAGGCGGGTTGGACGTAGGCCGCAAACTTTACATCGCCGTCAATGACGTCAGCCACAGCCATCTCAGTCCCGGAATTGGTTATTTTCAGCTCAACCGGGATGGGGTCAGTGCTGTTCACAGAGCGCGGCGCAGACTTTGAAAGTATAAGGGCAGGGCCATCAAGAGGGCTTTCCTTTATGCTCAGGCCTATTGATGAAATGTTAGTTACATAAATGTCTCCAAACTGGCTCTTGTAGCTTAAGGTTGCGTATGGTATGGTGTAAGACGAGTTTACCTTGAGCCTAATCCTCTCTCCTGCAAACTGGGCCTTTTCGCCAGGCCCTATGTCTGCAAGCGTTTGATAGGTGGAGTCCACCAGGTCATATTCAGGTGCAAGGGGATATGAGAGGGAAACATCCCTGGCTATTAGGCGCTCCGAGGGGTTTGCAATCGAGTAGTCCACGTAATGGGCGCTCGCCTTTAAAATCTCAGAATCCCTCATAGCCCTGGTGACGCTCAGGGGGAATTTCTCAGGCGTTACTGTGATGGACTGCTCCTTTGATACGGCGTATGAAAGGAGGGGGGAATACGAAAACTCGTTGTTTGAGTCTGAGTACTCTGCATAAGTCCTTATTTTGAAGACAGTCTCGTTGCCGACCCTGGGAGCCACAAGCCTGTAGGTGTAGGCATTCTCAGTCCCTCCCTTTGGAATGCTCATCACAACAGATGTAAGGCCGTAAACCTCGAAGCTGTCCGGGACATCGTCATGGACCTTCACAAGGTTTATTCCTGTAGTCCGGGGGTTCCTGACCGTGACTGTCACGAATGATTCCTCGCCGCTTGACAGGCTGCTCTTGGTGGCGGACTGGGAAATGGCCAGGCCAGTCACAGGCTGAACAGTGGCTGTATCCTTGAACTCCCTGAACTCTCCCTTGCCAGCGAGGGTGTAAGAGACGTTCACCAGCACCCTGTAGCCTGAGGACGAGGATACGTTGGGCGCGTAAAAATCCCGCTCTATTACAAGCTTCTGCCTGCCAGCCTCCATCACAGGAAGGTATATGTCTGGAATGTAGCCAAAGTCAGAGAATGTTGATACCTTCACATCCTTGATGTCAACATACGCGTTCGGATTCTGAAGCCACACCTTCAATGTATGCTTCTGGCCTGACTCCAGGCTCTTGTCCTTGAGGCTGCTCCTGAAAAGAAAGCCCTTGTCTGTAAGCTTGACTGATTTCCTGACGTCAGGGAGTGTCAGGGAATAAAGGTCAACAAGGTCATCATACCTCACCGCTATTGTAATGTCAAAGGTCCCGACTTTCGCACCCTGCATTTCAAAAGTGAACCACTTTGAAAAATAGCGGGTGTTGCTGAGGTTCCTGCCCCTCAGCTCCCCACTCCACCTGTAAACGTTTCTGTCCACCCGCTCAAAGGCGCGCGGGACCGACGTGACATTGTATGAGGTGTCAAAGAAAAGCTCAACAGTGGCATTTAATGAATTATTCCCGCGGTTGGTGAAGTTAATGGTGATGTTGTTTGGCTGGCTGATGTAAGCCTCAGTCCTGCCCAGCTTGGTTTCAAGCTTCAGGAAATGCTCAACATTGACAGTTATGTCCGAGCTGTACACTGTCTTTTTCACGTAGCCGTCAAAATAGGAAAAGGACGCCTTGAAGCTTTGCTTGAATGGCTTCCTTGGCTTGATCTTGTAGGTGAATTCCCTGCTTGCCGACTGGCCGAGAATCCCCTGCCATACAACAGAATTCCCAACCAGCTTGGCCCCCTCAACGTCATAAACCTTGACATAATCCGGGAATTCCTCTGTATAGGATGCCTCCCTTGCAATGCCGCCGCTGTTTGAAACCGAAGCAGCGAAGACAGTCTCCTCTCCCACAATCAGCTCTGACTTGGCGGCCGACCTTGTAATTGTAATGGAAGGCGTGTTTGAAAACGCCCGCACTGCCATCTTCTTCTTCTTGAGCGTGTAATCCTGCTCCACGTTATCCAGGCAAACCTTGAAATAGTCTGTGGATTCGCAGGAATTGTTCTGCACCACTATGCTCTTCCCGCCATAATCCGCAGTTATGCTTTTTTCGCTGGCGTCAAGGTAGACGACAAGGACAGTCTTGTCTATCACCAGCGTGTCTCCAGGGTAAAGGTAGCTGCTGAAAACCTGGGTCTCGGCTCCAGCGGCAGCGGCCAGCAAAACGGGCAGCAGCAGGAAGAACATGAAACGTTCAGCTTGCATTTCCATACCTCTGCAGGAGGCTCAAGTCAGGAAGGCTTGGGACAGGAGCCAGCCTCAACGCCTTGAACAGGATTGACTCAGGGTAAACTGTAACCGAACCCTTCTTGAAATCAGAAAGGAAAAGCCCGGAGTTCTTGCCATATTCAGCGAGGAGGGAAGCAAGCGATGCTTCTGAAACCTGGCCCTTCTCCAGGGAATCCGCGCTCACTGTGATAAGCTTGTAATGGCCTGCAGCGGCTGCCTTGTAATTCTTTGAGGCATAGTATCCTGATACATTGGCAAGCTGCTCATCCTGCAGGAGCACTGCCTCGCCTGAGCCAGGATTGATGGAGGCACCTCCAACCAAAGTGTTGCCGTCCCTGACCAGGACAAGGCTCTCCGAAGACCAGAAGTTGCTGTTGAAGCTTATGGCGTCGAAAACAAGCCAGCCAAGAAGCACAACAAGCAGTATTCCCGCGAAGGACAGGGCTATGTGCACGAAATCAAAGGCCTCGGCAAGCAGCTTGTGGCCCACAAAAATTACAAGAACTGCAATGACAGCCAGCGCAACAAATCCCAGATTCATCAGGCACCTCTTCAGTACTGGCCAGCCAAAGGGGGTATTTAAAGTTTATTGGCTCTGCTGCTACTGAAAGTATTTCCACAATGCCAACAAGTGGAAAAAGATGGCAAAAACTTAAATAGGCTCGCAGGGGAAGGCAGTCTTAATGCCTGAGCTGAAAAGGGGTTTCGGTTACTGGACAGTGCTTTGCCTGTCAATCGGCTCAATCCTCGGCACCGCTATATTCTTCGGCGCAAGCATCGGCGCACAATACTCTGGAAACATGACGCTCATAGCCTGGGTGCTGCTCTCCATAATCGCGATTTACATCGCCATGTGCTTCGGTGAGCTTGTTTCAATGTTCCCAAAAAGCGGGGGAGTGTACGAGTACAGCAAGCAGACATACGGCAGGTTCGTAAGCTTCATGACAGGCTGGACAGCGTGGCTTGTCGGAAACATCTCCATAGTGGCCCTTGTGGTGAGTTCGGTCACCATACTCATCCCAGATGAGGCTGCCTGGACAAAAATAGCCCTCTCCATGGCAATAATTCTGCTCCTCAACCTGATAGCGCTTCTCGGTGTTGAAGCTGCTTCAATAGCCATGATAGGGTTCGCTGCGGTCATCATAGCAGTGATAACCGCCATTATAGGAAAAGGCTTCCTCAAACTCAGCCTGGACAACCTAAATCCCTTATTCACGCACCCACCCCTTGCAATGTTCATAACCATCTTCTTCCTGATGGAAACCTACTTCGGTTGGGAATCCGCAACATACCTGGCAGAGGAGACAAAAGACCCCACAAAAGTGATACCCCGGGCAATAGTCCATGCAACAATAACAATCGCAATACTCGGCTTCTTCATGATGCTGGTAAGCCTTGCCTATTTCAAATGGACAGACCTCGCCGAGCTGAAAAGCCCTACAGCCACCCTGGCAAACCAGCTCTTCGGAAATGCAGGCGGAAAGGCGGTGGTAATAGGGATAGTCATAGCCTTCCTCGGCTCAGCAGCGTCATCCGTGATAACAATGCCCAGGCTCCTCATGGCAATGGCAAGGGACAAGCTCATGCTGTCGCAGATGCAGGCAGTTAACCAGACATTCAACACCCCGCACAAGGCAATAATATTCCAGACCATAATAACAATCATACTGATTGGGATGTTTTCAACCAACTACCACATTCTCCTCAGCATACTGGTGCCCATGGCCACCCTGATGTACATACCGGTTATACTCACCGTTACCCTGCAGCGCCACAAAAACCCTGACTTGGAAAGGCCATTCAGGGCTCCGTTCGGAAAAATAGGCCCTGTGGCGGTTGCATTATTCCTTATCGTGGCCATTATTATAGCCACTACAAACGTGGCTGGAGGGGTCGCGCTTCTTCAGCTAAGCGGCTCAATAATCCTGGTCGGAGTCGTGCTTTACTTTATGGTGGCCCTTTACTATGACCCCAAGATGATTACAGACGTGAACGACCTCACTTCGCACCTTAACCTGCTGATGGAGAACATCAACTACCCAAGGAGCATAAGGCAGGAAGTCCTGAGTTTCCTCGGCGACCTGAAGGGAAAAAGGGTGCTGGAATTCGGATGCGGCGTGGGCACAATGACCATAAGGCTGCTTAGGGAAGTTGGCAGGGACGGGATAGTGTATGCGAGCCATTTCTCAGGGAACGACCTGAAAATCGCCAAGACACGGGTGGAAAGGCTCACATGGGAAAGCGAGGGCCAGGTCTACGGCCAGGCAACCTTCATCCACGACCCTGAATTCTTCTTCAGGGTTCACCCTGAAGTGCCAAGGGTTGACGCGGTGGTGTCAGTCGCGCAGCTGGGATACCTTCAGGACATAAGGAAAATCCTGGCCGAAATGAGGAACATACTGCCGGAAGGCGGCCGGATATGCCTGGTCGAGTACTCAGACTTCTTCAAGCTCCTGCCGTCAATTGAATGGCTGTCCAGCGACGAAAAGATAGAGCAGCTGTTCCGCGAGCAGGGGTTCTCAGTGAGAGTGACCAGAAACAAGACCTTCCTCTGGAACAGGATATTCATCTACGGGTTCAAGTATGAGGGGATAGCTGTTATCTAGAATCTGATTGTGCATGAGACTGTTCAGCAGCCTCTGCATTTCTGGTCCGCTCTTCATGGAGTTGAATATAGCGCTGCATCAGGGAAATGTTTTCAGCAGATCTGGGGGTCCTCTCAGGCCTGTTCTGGTTGTAGCATAGTCGACTACTTTCATTGAATATGGCCCGCAAAAGACTGTCTAGAAACTCGGGCTGGCCGTCCAGCATGGAACAGGGGTGTTCCATCCAGGCAAAGAGGACGAGATAATCCAGAGGTGTATAAAGGTCGTGGTATGCTTTATAAGCTTCATGAAATTCTTCAGGGGGCAGGCCGTCAAGTTCCAGCAGTTGCCTGCATACGTAAGCCAGACCATCGTTAAATTTTTCAGCCCCTCCATTGTACCCTGGAAAACTCAGCTTCTTTAATTTAACCGGATGGATGCCCTTCTTCCAGCTGCCTGTAGACGTGAACAAAGGCATTAAGGATAAGACGACTATCTGCGGCAGCGGGTGTCATTGGCTTTCCATGCGCCTGCCTCAACGCCTCGCTGTCAATTGCAGTAAACAAATGCGCCATAAATTCGGGTGAGAAAGGAAGCCTCTGTTCTCCTGGAAACTCCACGCTGTGGATGGCGGCAGGGTCAGCCAAATATTGTCTTTGTGCCAGCCAGGCCCTAAGCTAAATCATGGAATATGCGCTGACAGGGTCGGATGCCCTGGCAGGGTTGTATGGTGGGTTGGCTGCGGTCAGGTCCAGGCACAGGCCAAACAGCTCCTGATCCGGCCTTACAGCGTCATCAATAACCATGATCAGCAGGGGTTTTGGCTTGCAATAAAAAAGTTGGCATATACTATATTTACCTGCTCGCGTCAGCCTGCCTTTCAATCTCCAGCTTCCTTGAGATGGCGTTGGAGGCGGAATTCCTCTGGTAAGCAGCCAGAATCTCCTCGGCAAGCGCATCCTTAATGGTCTTCCGGTTGTTGAAGCTTTTCTGGTACGCTCCCTGGACCATGTGCTTTATTGCAAAGTCAATCCTTCTTTGGGGTGAGCAATCAACTGCCTTTGGATAGCGCGCGCCGCCGTACTCTATTGATATGATTTCCTCCCTTGGAGCTGCGTTCTCCAGGGCCTCAACAAAGACCTTGACCGGGTTTTCCTTTGTCTTCTGCTCAATCGCCGAAAAGGCGCCCTCAACCAGCTTGTAGACCTGGCCTGACTTGCCTGTGTCCGTGTAGGAGGTAATCTTGTGCTTCTTGCCCTTGTGGCCAGGCACCATGAGCTTGTTCATCAGGCGCTCCACGATGAATACCCGCGACTTGTAGAACTTCTGCTTGGCATACCTGGCTCCTGTCCTCGGAACCAATGGAGCTTTGAGGGTGACGAAATCCACAAGGCCCTGGTCTGAGACCTTGATGCCTTCTGTCCCCCACCTTCCAAAAGCCTTGAGCTCAGCCATGCGAAGGCGAGAAAAGAAAGGGGTTTATAAAAGTTGTGAAGGGCGAGACTAGGGGAAACCCTCAAACCATCTGACCACATAACCTATTTCACGCACTACCTGCTGGGCTAAAGGGTCGGATACGTCAGCCGACAATGCGGCGGCATGCAACCTGACTGTAAGGTCCCTGGCAGCCGCAATCTGACCATCCACAAAGTCATCTCCTCTTCCAGTTGCCTTAGCAATCTTTGGAAGCGCAGAGGGAGCGTCAAAAAGGTCCAGCGTGAAATATTCAAGCTCAACCCGCAGGCCACCGAAACGGCTTGAAACCTCCTGCCATCCCTGCTTAGAATACGCATTCCTGCCCAGGTCATATTCCCTAAGTATTTCAGCCACATTATCAGGGGAGAAGGGAAAAATATAACGAGGCTTGGAATCAGGTTCCATATTCCCAGTGAAGTGTCTGGGATTTAAAAAAATTTCCTAAGCTGGCATCGCCACGCCCTCAATTTCCTTCAGGCCCTTCCTGTTCCTTATCTGCTGGATGACCTTCTGCTGGAGTTCAAAGGGCAGCCTCTCGAAGAACTGGTCGACGACATAGAAATTCCCCCTTCCCTCGGTTGCAGACCTGAGGTCAGACGTCAGTCCGAACATCTCGGCAACAGGCATTTTTGCCTTTACGCTTATCTGCTCGCCCTCCTGCTGCATGTCCACAAGCTGGCCCCTCCTGTTCTGGATGAGCTTTGATATCTCGCCCATGTAACTGACAGGGGCTTCCATCTGGAGCATCTGGACAGGCTCGTAGATTACAGGGCCTGCTCCGAGAATTGAAAACCTGATTGAGTCCCTGACAGCAGGAAGGACCTGTGCAGGGCCCCTGTGGATTGCGTCTTCGTGCAGCTTGGTGTCCATAAGCAACACTTTTACCTTGGTGCTTGGCTCCCTTCCCAAGGGCCCATAGGTCATGACGTCCTCAAATGCGTCCATGACCATCTCTATGACCTCGCCAATGTGCACAATGCCCCTTGTCATATCAATCAGCATGTTGCCATTAAAGACATCCCTGACACGCCTTGAAATCTTGCTCTCCATGCCAGCCTCCTCCAGGCCAGCCCATAATGCCTCATCCTTTTTCTTAATCCTGCCATCCTGAATCTTCCCTTCCTTTATCGCATGGTAAATCGGGTCCTCAAGTGGCTGGACAACAAAGTAGAACTTGTTGTGCTTGTTTGGGGACTTGCCCTCAATCTCAGGCCCTGGCTTTGTAATGGACTCGCGGTATACGACAATAGGCGGCGATGTCTGGACCTCAACGCCCTTTTCAGTCCTTATCCGGTTCTCAATTACCTCAAGGTGGAGTTCGCCCATTCCGCTCATCAGGTGCTCGCCGGTCTCCTCGTTAATCTCTATCTTGATTGTGGGGTCTTCCTTGCTTACCTGCCTGAGTACCTCGACGAGCTTCGGAAGGTCTGAAGGCTTCTTCGCGTCTATTGCTTTTGTGACAACAGGCTCAAAGATGTGCTTGATGGCCTCGAACGGCTCAAGGTCAGGTGTGCTTGAGATAGTCTCTCCTGAAAAGACGCCCTTAAGGCCTACCATCCCGATCACGTTGCCTGCGCTGACCTTGTCAACAGGTTCCCTTTTGGCGCCGTTGTAGACAGATAGCTGCTGGACCCTCACCTGCTTCTTGCCCATAATCATGAAGACGTCCTGGCCCTGATGGACAGTTCCTGAAAACAGCCTGCCTGCGGCAACCTCGCCGGCGTGCTTGTCCCATACAATCTTTGTGCAGACAAAGGCGACAGGGCCGTTTGGGTCGCAGCCGGCAAGGGACTTTCCTGCCTCGCTTTCAGGGTCTCCATGCCAGATCTTGGGAACCCTGTACTTTTGTGCCTGTATGGGGTTGGGATGGTGCTTCACAACCATGCCCAGCACGACCTTGTGGAGGGGGGCTTTCTTTGCAAGCTCCTTTATGGCTGCCTCGCTGCCTGACTCATACGCGTCAATAACATCCTTAAAAGTTACGCCTGACTTCTGCATGTAGGGGATGTTAAGCGCCCACTTGTGGAAGGCGCTTCCAAAGGAGACAGAGCCTTCGTTGACGTTGACCTGCCACTTCTCCTTGAATTCCTTCTCGGCTATCTGCGCGATAAGGCCATTGACATCGTTTATGACCTTCAGAAACTTTTCCTGCATCTTATCAGGCGTGAGCTTCAGCTCCTTGATAAGCCTGTCCGCCTTGTTGATGAAAAGCACTGGCTGGACCCGCTCACGCAGGGCCTGCCTTAGCACAGTTTCGGTCTGCGGCATTATGCCCTCGACGCAGTCAACAAGAACTATGGAGCCGTCAATAGCCCTCATCGCCCTGGTTACGTCGCCGCCGAAATCAATGTGGCCGGGCGTGTCAATCAGGTTGATGAGGTATTCCTCGCCCTCAAAATCATAAACCATCGAGACGTTGGCAGCGTCTATCGTAATGCCCCGCTGCTGCTCATCCTCGTGGAAGTCCAGGACAAGCTGCCTGCCTGCAAGCTCCTCGCTGATCATGCCAGCTCCTGCGAGGAGGTTGTCTGAAAATGTCGTCTTGCCGTGGTCAATATGCGCGGATGTGCAGATGTTCCTGATGTTCTCAGGCTTGTTCATAAGCCTCAGCACCTTTTCAACCATCTTTTCAGCCATTGTTGCCCACCCTTGAAAGAGCCTTCACGCATTGCTCAATTATCCTGTCAATCTTCCCGATGGGAAAGTCTGAATTGATTTCAGCTAACAGGCCGCGGCTTCTGTAATAGTCAATCAGCGGCCTGGTCACCCTGTCATAGACATCCAGCCGGTTGGAAACTACCGCAGGCTCGTCATCCTTCCTTGTTATCAGCTTTTCATTACAGCCGTTGCAGATGCCCTGCCTTTTCGGCGGATTGTTGCTGACGTGATAGATTGCGCCGCACTTTGGGCAGACGCGCCTTCCTGAAAGCCGCTCAATTATTGTCCTCCTTGAGGCTGAAAAATTCAGCGCCAGTTCAGGCGTGGCGAAAGAGTCCATCGCCTTTGCCTGTTCAACTGTTCTTGGATAGCCGTCGAGGAAAAAGCCGCTCCTGACATCAGTCCTTGACAGCCTGTCCTTCATCAAGTCATTCACAACTGAATCCGGAACCAGGGCGCCTGACTCTACGATGCCTTTGACCTTCAGCCCCATGGGGCTCGCCCTCCTTATTTCCTCCTTGAATATGTCCCCTGTTGAGATGTGGGGCAGGCCGTACTTCTGCGATAGCAGGGCGGCAACCGTGCCTTTGCCAGCGCCCGGCGCGCCAAGCAGGACAATCCTCATTTTAACGTGTGCTCGTCATGCACTGATTTGTAGCTGTGGAGCTCACCCTTCCCGAACCAAAGCGCGATTTCAGCCTTGGCGTCGTCCAGGCTGGATGAGGCGTGGATGATGTTCTTGACAGGAATCTTTTTGCTGTCAGCGTATTCGTAGCTGACGTGGGAGAAGTCTCCCCGGATGGTTCCGGGCAATGCTGCCATCGGCTGGGTGTCGCCAGTAATCTTGCGGACATTCTGCACTGCATTAACACCCTCCAGGACGACCGCTATCACAGGGCCGCTGCTTATGAACTCAACCATCTGATTCCTTACGTGTTCGCCCCTGCGCCTGGCCAGGTCTTCAGTGTAATGTTTCATGGCAAAATCCCTGTCAGCCCACTTCATCTTGAGACCCACAATCTTAAAGCCCGCATCCTCAAACCTTGTAAGTATCTTTCCAACAAGCGCCCGCTGGACGCCATCGGGCTTTACAATTACCAGAGTCCTCTCCATCATGCCTCAGCCTCCTCAACAGCCTTTCCAACCTTTGGCTTTCGGCCAAGCTTCACCATGGACTTCTCACACTTGCTGGAGCAGAAATAATAAACCTTCCCGGCTCTTGTTACAAACATCTTGCCAGTGCCTGGCTCAATCTGCTCGCCGCAAAAACTGCATTTGTAGCTCATTTCCTTCCCTGGTTAAGCTTCCTTGCCTCAATCTCAGTCTCCCTGAGCATAAGAATATCGCCTGCCTTTACAGGGCCCTTGACATTCCTCCTGAGAACCTTGTTGGCATCCTTGCCCTCAAGGACCTTGCACCTGACCTGGATGGCCTCGCCCCTGACGCCTGTCCTTCCGACAATCTCCTCTACCCTCGCAGGGGTTGCAGGGGAGAAATTAACCTGCGCAGCCTTTGCCTCAGCCTGCCTGGGCTGCCTTTGCTCCTTCACTTCAGCCTTTTCAGGCTCCTCAAGCTTCCTGGCTGCCATGGGTTACTGCTCCTTCGCAAGCTCCTTGATTATTTCCTTTGCATCGCCCTCAACAGTTATTGCAACGCTTCCGGTGGCAACAGAGAGTCCTGCGGCAGCGCCAAGCTCCTCCCGGCTCTGGACTTCAGCAAAAGGAATGCCCTTCTCCTTCGCAAGAAGAGGAATGTGCATCACTATCTCAGGAGGGTTGACGTCCTTTGCCACGACAACCAGTTTTGCGGTGCCGCGCTCTATTGCCTTGGTGACCTCGTTTGTACCCTTCTTCAGCCTGCCAGTGGACTTGGCTATCTCAACAGCCTCAAGCACTCTTTCATCAGATTCCTTAGCCATGTTAAACCTCCATCAGGCATCAAACCCAAGAAACAAAACCTCAGGCCAGTGCCCTCATCAGCTGAAGCATAAAGGATTAGGGGGTGGTTTATAAAGATTGTTAAATTGCGGGCTGTAGGTCTTCTGGATTTGGATTTTGCAAAAGAAATAAAAAACAAGTGGAATATTCAGTTACTAAATGGTGGAATCCAAAGACCTCATATTGGGCATTATCAGCTTTGGAATGACTCTCTATGGTGCTGCTTCCAAAGATTTAATAGTGCTAACAGGAGGTATAGCTACCTTGTTCATAACGATATATTTAAATTTAGATACGATGCAAGGGGACATAAAAGAGTTAAAAGCGCAAATCAACACAACCAAAGAACTAAATAAAATTTGGCAAAGATTGGATAAACTTGAAAATGAAAAAAATAAAAAATAAGGCACAACAAACAAATCCTATTATTATTCTTTTAGTAATTCTTATTATAATCTTATTTTTTCTTTGGGCTAAAGAAAGGAATCTCATTTAGAAGGGGCAGGACATTATTTTGGCAGATACAAAGTAGCGAAATCTCCTAACTTAACTTTTTCAAATCCAATCCTATCAAAATCGTGTTCGTGTCCATCATGCCTATACGCCACATAAACGCCATTCGATTTTATTACTCTTCTACACTCTTCAAATTTTTCACGGTCAATTTGATGATTATGATGTGTTGTAAAATGACTAAAAATCACATCTATTGCTCCATCTTCAAAAGGCATTTCTGTGAAAGAAGCAACTTTGGTTTCTCTGCTATCTTGATGATGTCTTGATTGTAATGCTTTTGGATCTAAATCAAGAGCAACTCTCCTTTTCGGAATTAAACAACCGCCGGTCAGAGACCGGCGGAATTTAACTACGCTGCGAAGGCTGTGAGGCTTGTTTGCCTTCTGTCATGCAAGGGGCTTCCAGTGCCGTATTTCTGCTTCTGGATGTACCTTATCGTGTCGTCTATATTTCTTGGATTTCCAATGTAATACGCAGGATTCCAGACTCCCGAATCCCAAAAAAGGGACTTCTTCAGTTCAGGGAAAAACTCAAAGAATTTTTTAGCCGTCGGACCCCTCAACATCTTAGCGACTTGTGGCCTGCTATAATTTCCAATATCAGCCATGAAATGGACGTGATTCGCATCAAAACCAATCTCGCCAACCGGAATATCGTACTCAAACGCTGCCTCCAAAAGCAGCATTCGCATCGCTTCGCGATACAATTCATCGTCAAAGATGTTATGACAATACTTAACCTTGAACATGCAATGCATCCAAGCTTCTCCAACTGCAGAGCTAAACCTAATAGGGTTTGTTTTTCGCATTTTTACGGCCTCACAGAAAGTTTTATATGCTCCGCGCGCAAAGCTACCGCTACGCGAAACGACAGTGGGCAGTGCTCATTCAGGAGCCTGCCAATTCTTTTTTGACAGTTCTACAAGAAAAAGATTACTACATGACTATCCACCGGTCAGAGACCGGTGGAATTGGGATTAAAGGCAGCCATGATTGCCGGGGAGATAAAAGAAGGCCTCAGCAGCCGGGGGGAGATGATAAACCAAAATGACCTTCTGATAGCAGGAATCCTCCTGTCCAAAGGATGCAGCAGGATACTTACAAGGAACCGCAGGGATTTTCAAAAGGTGCCCCGGCTGCGGGTGGTTGGGTATTAAACAAAATCACAGTAACGGTCAACCTGAAACGCGCTGCCGGCAATAACGAGGTTTGAGCGCACAAAAATGCGGGCAGAATCTTGAATCATGGGCTGGCCTGTGGCTTTCTCCAGGCAATACATCTTATACAGGTCGTTAACCTGGGTAAATTCAGGCTTGTTGGAGATAGGAAGCGGCCTGTTGTGGTATTGGCTGCGAAGGGTCTCCAGGAAAACCTTCAGGGAGTCAGGCTGCGGGTGATGCGCTGCATACATGATGTCATCCGCAAGCAGTGCATCCAGAAGTGAGCCTGGCTTGTCCCCTGAAATCCCCACCATGAGCGTGTTTCCCGGCGCGCAGCCGAAATCAGAGTTGGGGTAAGCCAGAAGGATTACTTTCGGCCAGGGTGTGCCGAGAAGGCCAAGAAACTCTGACTTTGGCATGGTGTGCCTTTGCCTGTCCGAGGCTCCTGCGTTTACAAATGGGAACACCAGTTCGCCATTGCATTCGCTGCCCGAAAAGTATACTATTGACAGGCCCGAAGCCTGCCTGCTCAGGGCGCTGCGCATAGTGTCAGGCGTGTAACTGACATTCCAGTAATCGTACACCGCAGCTGAATGCTCAAATTCGCCCAGGCCATCCAGAATGGTGCGCTGGTCAGGCGTCTTGCCCCCATATGGGTTTCCATTGTGCCCGAGCACCAGAATATCCAGGTGGCCAAAGCCACGCGGCTGATATAGAGAATTGCGCTGATTAGTTGATGGATATGCGCAATTCTAATCTCGTAAATTGCATGCGAATTTTGCACTAATTACCGCAATTTACGATATGTCTGGCTGTACAGGTTCCAGACCATTTCACAACTCCGGAGACTCCTCAGCCGAACAACGCGCCCAAGCCAGCTGCTGCCTGCTCCTGGCTCTTCTTCTCCTCTTCAGGCTTCTTCTCCTCCTTCTTCTTCTCAGCCTGAACAGGGGCTGCGGCAACTGGAGCAGTGACGACAGATGCCTCCTTGACAGCAGCGTCTATGTCCACGCCCTCAAGGGCTGAGACAAGAGCCTTGGCCCTGGCCTGGTCAGGGCTTACCCCTGCGGCCTGGAGGACCTTTGAAACAGACTCCTCAGTTACCTTATGTCCTGCCTTGTGCAGCAGCATTGCGGCATATACGTATTCCATTTTATTTTACCTCCTTCATCATGATTTAAGCTCGGGAACCGCGGCGGCGACTGATGCAGCTGCCCGCTGCGCGTCAACCACGAGCTTATGAGCGTAAACGTCGGATATAAGCTGCCTTGAGATTGCAAGGCCTTTTGCCTGCGTGAAGGCGCGGCCTACAAGCTGCCTGATGTTATCCTTGGTCGGGTAGCCTATGGCGACTGAAAGCGACAGCGCCCCAGCCGCGGCAGACATTACGTTCGCAAGGTACTGCGCCTCGTCAACAGCCAGCACCTTCCTGGTGTAAATGACGCCGTCCTCATAAATTGCGACGATATCCAGGCCAATCTCCATTGGCTGGATGCCAAGCTTGGCAATGACGTCTGAAACTTTCCTGGAAAATTTCTCCCCTTCTTTTATTATAAGGTGGTCCTGCCGGATTGTGACCTTTCCAGCCTCAACACCTGTCTTCAGCCCGACGCCGGAAAGCTCTGAAATGACAGGGCCTGGTGCGAACGGCGTGGGGCCTGCCGGGATTATGATGTCCCTGGGCGAAACCTGGCCTGGCTTTGCAGGCGCAGGCGTCCTGCTCTTCCTGAGGATGGATGCAATCCTGAAGGGGTTTTCCCTTGTGAAGACCAGGGCGGGCATTCCGCCTGAATGCTTATCCAAGGCCAGGATTCCAGGCTTCAACTTTTCAGCCTCCTTAAGCGCAAGGTTAATAAGCCGCTTCTTGGACATCCTGATTAAAAGACTGGCCCTGAGCTGGCCGCGCATCCTCAAAAGCTGCGGGGCGGGAATGTTCTCCATGTTGACAATGCCCACAAGCGGGTACTCGCGGATAACCTTCACAAGCTCACCTACCTCGGCAACCTTGTACTCAGCAACCTTGGCAGTGTAGCTCATTTCAGCCTCACCGGAGAACTCATCGTAAGCTTTACAAGGACAGACTTTACATTTGCCTCCTCATTCGGAAGGTGGTGTACAATCTGCTCGTAGACGTTGACAAGGTTCTCAGCGGACTTGTCTGCGCCCATTTTCTCAGTGCCCACAATGCACTGGACCATGGGAGCTGTTCTTGCAGAAACCCTTATGGTCCTCTGGAGATTCTCCTTAAGCTGCCTGAGGTTTGCCTTGGGCGCGATGATTGCCCCTGCCTTTGGATTCGGCATCTTGCCCTTTGGCCCCAGCGTGCGGCCGAAAAAAGTTGCGACCTGCGGCATAAGGTTTGCCTGGGCAACAAAAAAATCGAATTTCCTTGCAAGCTTCCTGGAAACCTTCTTGTCCTTGTACTTTGGAAAGTCATCAGCCAGGATTACCGCGTCAAAGACAGCCCGGGCCTCCTCAGCCATCTGGGTATCCACAAAAGCGCAGATTCCCACAGGCCGGCCGGTCCCATTCGGAAGCTGCGCGAAAAAGTCCACCTGGTTCTCGTTCTTCTTCAGGTCAAGGTCCTTAAGGTTGACAATAAGGTCATAGCTCTGCGAGAAGTTGCGTTTCTTATCCACTCCAAGCTTACCCAAAGCCTCAACAACAAGACCTTTATCCATGAAATTCCCTCCTGCCAAAGCAGTAACTGACGGGATTGGGGAGGGATAGGGCTGATGTTTATAAAGTTAACTCAGAATTCCGTAATTCTTTAGTGTTCTGAAGTTATTCTCGGGAATGGGTCATATATTCTGTGGC
>CAZDCW010000015.1:0-28983 GCA_964504135.1 uncultured Methanosarcinales archaeon | reverse complement strand
ATTGCATGCGAATTTTGCACTAATTACCGCAATTTACGATACAAAAAGGCTTAATCATGGATTTAGTCATAGATTCAAATGTTCTTTTTGCAGCCTTGCTGAAAGAAAGCAGAACATCGGACATCCTGTTTAAGCATAACCTCTATGCACCTGAATTTATTTTTGAGGAATTCAGAAAATACAAGGCCTATCTGAAAGGAAAGACCAAAAGGGATGAGGAAAACTTTAACGACCTTTTTGATTTGTTTGAACGAAATGTTATGCTAATACCAAAAGAAGAAATTGAGCCTTTCATCGAAAAAGCTGAAAAGATTTCTCCAGACCCAAAAGACGCCCCATATTTGGCGCTTGCCCTTAAATTAAGATGTTGTTTATGGAGCAACGATAGAGCCTTAAAAGAAAAGCAAAATACCATCCGGGTTTATTCTACAGCCGAAGTATTGCGTTTTTCCTTTTAAGTCGGATAAGATTTTTGAAGAAAAGCATAATTAACTTTATAAACCTGCCAGTTTTCTATCCCTTTTTTGATGGACGCTTATATAGAGCTGGAAGACAGCACTAAATTCTACGGCAAATCATTCGGGTCTGAAGAGGCTGCGGCAGGAGAAGTTGTCTTTAACACCGGAATGGTCGGGTATCCTGAAAGCCTCACCGACGCCAGCTACAATGGCCAGATACTGGTACTTACATATCCCCTTATAGGAAACTACGGCGTGCCAGGAGATGAAAAGGATGAACTTGGCCTCCTGGCCAATTTTGAATCCCCAAGAATACAGGTAAGGGGCCTGGTCGTTGCAGACTACTCAGCAAAATACAGCCACTGGAAAGCTGTAAGAAGCCTTGGAGACTGGCTGAAGGAGCAGCGAATCCCTGCCATAACAGGAGTTGACACCAGGGCGCTGACAAAAAAGCTGCGGGAGAAGGGAGTGATGCTCGGCGGAATTTCAGCAGACGGCAGCAGCCCAAAGCTAAGCGACCCGAACCTTGGAAATCTTGTCGCTGACGTTGCCGAGCCTGGAAGGATTATCTACAATGGCAGCGGCAGGAAGAAAATACTGCTGGTTGACTGCGGGGTAAAGAACAACATAATAAGATGCCTGGCTGCAAGAGGGCTGCAGGTGATAAGAGTGCCGTGGGACCATGATTTCCTAAAAGAGGACTTTGACGGGCTGGTGATAAGCAACGGGCCAGGAGACCCGAAGATGTGCAAAGCCACGATAAGAAATGTGGCGGCAGCCATTGGCAAGGAAGTGCCAACATTCGGAATATGCCTCGGGAACCAGATAATGGCGCTTGCAGCAGGAGGGGACACATACAAGCTGAAGTACGGGCACAGAAGCCAGAACCAGCCCTGCATAAACCGGAAAACAGGAAGGTGCTGCATAACCACTCAGAACCACGGGTATGCGGTTGACTTTAAATCAATGCCCTCTGGATGGGAAGAGCTGTTTGTGAATGCAAACGATGGCACAAATGAAGGATTGAGGCACAGAAGCAAGCCTTTCATTTCCTGCCAATTCCATCCTGAGGCAACGCCTGGCCCGGTGGACACCCAATACTTGTTTGATGAGTTCCTGAGGATGCTGTGATGGAAGAGATGATTGATGTAGTGGATAATGAGGACAGGGTTATCAGAAAAGCGGGCAGAAAAGAGGTAATGGAAAATGCGCTCCTGCACAGGGTTGCATATGTAATAATCATTGACGGCGAGGGAAAGGTGCTTGTGCACAAAAGAGCAGCCAGCAAGGACATTTACCCGGGCGTATGGGATATTGGAGCCGGTGAGACCGTTAAAAGCAGGGAGAGCTATGAGACAGCCGCTATAAGGGGCCTAAAGGAAGAGTTGGGAATAAAAAGCGCATCAAATCAGATGAAGTTTCTGTTTAAATGCAGGTATGGCTCGCCAGGCTACAACTCCTTCAACCAAGTATACAAAGTTTTATACAAAGGGAAACCCAGCCCCAACCCTGATGAAATTGATGAGGTCAGATTCATTAAGGCTAAAGATGTCAAGGCGTTAATTGACAAGGGGAATTTTGCCGATGATGGCGCAGCAGTGTTTAGACAGTTTACACTGCTCGATGCACTATGGGCTGCCAAAATGGAAGAACTTGTAGACATAGTTGATGAGAACGACAGGTTTGTACGGAAGGCGACAAGGGATGAGATGATGGAAAAAGGCCTCCTCAACAGGGCTGCCAGGGTGATAGTCGTGAATGGCAAGGGAGAATATCTCGTGCATAAAAGGGCTGCCGCAAAAAAAAGATACCCTGGACGGTGGGACATAGGTATTGCAGAAACGCTTGTTTCCGGAGAAGGATACGAAGCAGCGGCAATAAGAGGCCTTGCAGAAGAGCTCGGAATACACGGAGTGTCAAACATTGAACTCAAGAGGTCGCTGCTGTTCAAGCTCAGGTATGCCTCAGAAATCAACAATGCATGGATAAAAGTTTACAGGATAGCGTATGACGGGGCGATAACTCCGCAGGCTGAAGAAATGGAAGCAGCGCAGTTTCTCCCGCTTAAGGGCGTGATTGAGCTTTCCAAAGGCGACAATTTTTCGCCATCCGGAAAATTTGTGCTGGACAATTACTTGGAGGTGGGGCCTTATTGAAAGTCCGGCATTTAAACTAAAAAGTAGCAGGCTGTGGCTACCCCTATTTGGAAACTCCCTTCGGGAAACCGGAGGATTCAACGCAACAGCTTCGTGTACTGTGGCCAAAACAAGAAAATTTTCAATGCAGCCGGAGGTGAAGAAATGGCATTGTCCATAAGCCACAGGGGAGCTGGCTACCTTGAGCCTGAAAACACCCTGCGCGGCATACGAAAGGCAATAGAGCTTAAGGCTGACTACACTGAAGTTGACGTCAGGCTGACAAAGGACGGGAAGCTTGCGGTGATACACGACGAGACAGTGGACCGCACAACAAACGGCAGAGGGCTGGCCAGGGAGAAAACCTTAAGAGAGCTGCAAAAGCTGGATGCAGGCAAGGGCGATAGAATACCTGCGCTTGAGGAAGTCCTTACCGAAGCGAAAGGCAGGATAAAACTACTTGTTGAACTTAAGGAGGAAGGGCTGGAGCAGCAGGCGGTTGATGCGATTGAGAAAAGCGGATTTAAAGACGCGGTTATAATCTCATTCCTCGCCCAGCCGCTAAGGAAGGTAAGGCAAATAAGCAAGCTGAAAACAGGGCTGATTTTTCTGGGGCCGGACTGGAACGTAGAGCTTGCCGCAAAGCTCGGGGCATCATTAGCATTGACAAACTTCCACTATACTGACCGCGGGCTGGTTGTAAAAGCCCACAACGCCGGGCTGGAAGTTTTCACCGGGAACTGCGACAGCGAATATGACGTACGAATCATGAAGGCAATAGGCGCTGATGCGATATCGAGCAACAGGCCGGACATGGTCGTGAGAGTGCTTTCAAAATGAAAGAGGAATACCTTGACATTGTGGACGAGGAGGATAATGTAGTAAGGCAGGCCACCTGGAAGGAGATGATGGACCGCAAGCTGCTACACAGGACGGCTAACGTATTTGTGTTCAATTCAAAAGGCGAGCTGTTCGTCCACAGAAGGGCAGAGCACCTCAGGCTTTACCCAGGCTTGTGGGATGTTAAAGTAGGGGGTTCTGTAAGGACAGGAGAAAGCTATGAGGAGGCTGCAAAAAGGGAGCTTTACGAGGAAGCGGGGATTGCAGATGCAAAGGTGACCGAGCTTTTCAGAATGAAAACCAGAAGAAAGGAAAATAATGTGAACCGGGCGATATTCAAAACAGCCCATAATGGAAAGATAACACTTGACAAGGAAGAAGTTGGAGAAGGAAAATTCGTGACAATGGTGCAAGCCAAGAAAATGCTTGAAGAAGGAACACTTTCCCCTGCAGCACAAGACGTGCTCAAGGAATACCTGAAACGATGCTAGGACTCATATTGGATCACAATGGCCCGATTGTGGAGGCACAAGACTTTTGGGCTGAAAGAAGCCATAGGACCGCCGTATTATTAGGCGTGCCGTGGTCAGAAGAGTGGCATAATCATTGGGAAACCCAATACCTGAAAGTTACCATTGGGGAGATATGCCTGCCTGATTACTATGGGACATTAAGCGGACTGAGCCTCACCGGGGATGAAGTGGAAAAACTAACTCTTGCCTTTGTATCAAAAGAGCGACTCGCAGATCCGCGCATACCCGGTTACATGACCAGACTCAACGGAATGGGAGCGCGAATGGCGCTGCTATCGAACTACGCAACCCCCTGGGTCATTACAGCATTGAAACAATTCGGCATAGAAGACGTGTTCCATACTGTTCTTGTATCTGACGGACTGAGAAGGAGAAAACCAGATCCGTCCACGTATGCTGAGGCAGCAAGAAGCCTTGGGCTTGAGCCAACAGACTGCACGTATGTGGGAGATACGGTCAGTGATTTGGACGCAGCCGCCAAAGTCGGAATGGAAGTGCGATTCATACCCGGCGAAGAAACAACCCCGGGACAACACCGACCAATACGAAACCTCGGGGAGCTTGAATACTTACTGAGATGAAACCAAAAACCATGGAGGTCCAACGAAATCAAATTGAAGGATGTGAAAATGTGAATAAGGAAAACCCAAAAAAGGTACTTTTGCTTGGAAGCGGCGCTCTAAATGTGTAGGTTATAGGCCTAGCATTTGCGAAATCAAAATCGGAGAGGCCGGCGAGAGTGCATAAGCACCGCCTATTCGATTATTCGGGCTCCCAAGCAGAAAAAGCCTTTATGGAACTAGGAATTGAAGTTGTGTTGATAAACGGCAATATAGCAACATGCCAGACAGATAGAAGAATGGCGAATAAAATCTTTTTCCTGCCTATCACGCCTTACTTTGTTCAAAAGGTTATCGAAAAAGAAAGGCCTGATGGAATCCTGCTGAGTTTCGGCGGGCAAACCGCTTTGAACTGCGGCGTTGAGCTTTATGACAATGGGGTTTTTGAAAAATACGGGGTCAGGGTTTTAGGCACCCCGGTTGAAGCGATAAAGGCAACTGAAGACCGCGAGCTGTTTTCCAGGAAACTGGCCGAAATAAATCTTAAGACCCCAAAAAGCTTTGCTGTAAGGAAAGTCGAAGATGCTGTCAAGGCAGGCGACAAGATAGGATTTCCAGTCATAATCAGGGCCGCATATGCCCTTGGAGGGCTGGGAAGCGCCATATGCAGGAATGGGGAAGAATTACTTGATGCCGCAAGAAAGGCGTTTGCGCATACAAAACAGATCCTTGTTGAGGAATACCTTGAGCACTGGAAAGAAATTGAGTATGAGGTTGTCCGGGACTCAATGGACAACTGCATAACCGTATGCAACATGGAAAACCTTGACCCAATGGGAATCCACACAGGAGAAAGCATTGTGGTAGCGCCATCACAGACATTAACAAATTCCGAATACCACAAGCTAAGGGAAATATCAATAAGGCTGGTAAGGCACATTGGAATAGTCGGGGAATGCAATGTGCAATTTGCCCTTGACCCCAAATCAGAGGACTACAGGATAATCGAGGTCAATGCAAGGCTTTCAAGAAGCTCGGCGCTCGCCTCAAAAGCAACGGGATACCCGCTGGCATTCGTGGCTGCAAAGCTCGCGCTAGGATACAGCCTGACAGAAATACAGAATTCCATAACAAAATCCACCACCGCCTGCTTTGAGCCAGCCCTTGATTACATAGTCGTGAAGATGCCAAGATGGGACATGAAGAAATTCCGCCAGGTGTCCAGGAACATCGGAAGCTCAATGAAATCGGTCGGGGAGGTGATGGCTATAGGCAGAAAATTCGAGGAAGCCCTCCAGAAGGCAATACGGATGCTGGACATTGGCGCGCAGGGACTGGTTTGCAACGGAGACAACTACAAGAGCCCTGAAGTGGAAAAAGAGCTTGTAAATCCCACAGACGAGAGGATATTTGCAATTGCGGAAGCCCTGAATAAAGGCTATTCTGCCGAAAAAATTTCTGAATTGACAGGGATTGAGAAGTGGTTCCTTGGAAAAATGGAAAACGTAACAGAAATGGAAAAGCAGCTTTCAACCGCCGGAAAACTTGGAAACCTCCGCAATGGCGACATTCTGAAGGCAAAGCAGCTTGGCTTTTCAGACAAGCAGATTTCAATCCTTCTGCAATGCTCCCCCGCGGATGTCAGGAAATGCAGGGATAAACTGGGAATCAGGCCGTTTGTAAAGCAAATAGACACGCTTGCCGCAGAATACCCTGCAAAAACCAACTACCTCTACCTTACATACAACGGCATCGAAGACGACATAAAATCTGGAGCTGAGAGGAAAGTGATAGTGCTGGGCTCGGGCGTTTACAGGATAGGCAGCTCCGTGGAATTTGACTGGTGCTGCGTAAACTCAGCCCTTACACTCAGGGAGCTGGGATACGGCACAATAATGATAAACTACAACCCGGAAACAGTGAGCACTGACTACGACATGTGCGACAAGCTTTACTTTGACGAAATATCATTCGAGACCGTAGCCGAGATATACGAAAAGGAAAAACCTGAAGGAGTCATTATCTCAATGGGCGGGCAAATACCAAACAACATGGCAATGAAACTCAGTGAGGCGGGGATAAAAATACTTGGAACCAAGGCACGCAGCATTGACGCAGCAGAGGACAGGCACAAGTTCTCAAAACTCCTGGATGAGCTGGGAATACCACAGCCAAAATGGAGGGAGCTGACAAACTTCGAGGAAGCCAAGAAATTTGCAGCCAATGCGGGGTATCCTGTGCTTGTAAGGCCCTCCTATGTGCTCAGCGGAGCCGCGATGAGCGTCGCCTTCAACGACGAAGACCTTGAAACGTACCTTACCAGGGCCTCAACAGTAAACAGGGAACATCCGGTTGTAATAAGCAAATTCATGGTAAACTCGAAGGAAATTGAAATTGACGCCGTCGCACATGAAGGCAACCTGATTGCAGAAGCCATAACAGAGCACGTTGAAAACGCAGGAGTCCATTCCGGAGATGCCACAATGATTTACCCGGCAGCCGGGCTGTACCCTGAAACTGTTGAAAAGGTGAGGACAATCGCAGCATTGATAGCTGAGAAGCTGAAAATAACCGGGCCCTTCAACATACAATTCCTGGCCAAGGACAATGAGGTAATGGTAATAGAATGCAACCTGAGGGCGAGCAGAAGCTTCCCCTTTGTCTCAAAGGTAAAAAAGAGCAACATGATAGCAACAGCAACAAATGCGATAATGGGAAGGAAAGTCCAGGAGGAAACAAAGAGCATGGAGTATTTCGGCGTAAAATCGCCACAGTTCTCCTTTTCAAGGCTGAAAGGGGCTGACCCGGTCCTAAGCGTTGAGATGGCGTCAACAGGCGAAGTTGCCTGCCTGGGGAGAAACACGCATGACGCCTTCCTTAAGGCAATGATAGCCGCGGGCCTTAAAATGCAGCTGCTGCAAAACGGCGAAGAAAACCAAGGCCCGAAAAATGTGCTCCTAAGCATCGGCGGCAGCGAGAACAAGGAGAGATTCCTGGAACACTCAAGAAAGCTTGCCCAGCTGGGGTTCAATGTTTATGCAACCGACAATACCTCCCAGTTCCTGGCAGAAAATGGGGTCAAAAACTCGATGCTGCACAAGATCAGAGAGCAGAAATCGCCAAACATAATGGAGTACCTTAACAACCACAAGCTAAACCTGATAATCAATGTTTCAAAGCCAGGCTCAGGCAACGGGAAGGAAAAGATAAGGGACGGATATGTGATAAGGAGAAGCGCGGCTGATTACGGGATTCCACTTGTGACCAACCTGCAGCTGGCCAAAATGCTGGTGGATTCAATTGCAGAAGTAAAGCTGGAATCCCTGGAAATCAAAGCATGGGATGAATACTGATGAAACACACCTACAGGCCAACAGCTGCTGAAAAAAGAAAATACGTCCTTCGGACAGCAGAAGACAGGGAAATACTCGCCAAATGCAAGGCGCTTGAGGCATTAAGGCTCTCCAGAAGCGATAAGCTTACTGTAAAGTTGATAAAGTCGCAGCTAATCAGGGAATGGAGAAGGCCTCTAATCAGGAAACTTAACCAAATTGCAAGGAAGTACAAATGAAACCTGACATAAGAGCCAAGATACTAGGGGTGGAACTAGGGAACCCCACTATACTGGCATCGGGCATAATGGGCGTATCCGGGGCTGCATGCTGCTATGCGGCAAAAAACGGGGCAGGGGCTGTGATACCCAAGTCAATCGGGCCGAAGGAAAGGGAAGGCCACGCAAACCCTGTGCTTGTGGAATTTGACAAGGGATTCCTGAATGCAGTCGGCCTGCCGAACTCTGGAGCAGATAACAGCCTTGGCGAAATAGAGCTTGCAATGAAGAATTCCGGGGTCCCTGTCATTCCGAGCCTGTTTGGCGGGACCAAGGAGGAATTCGGCATGGTCGCAGAGAAATTGGACACCCTAAGGCCACAGCTAATTGAGGTCAACCTTTCCTGCCCGAACACGCAAGATGATTTCGGGCTGGCCTTTGCCCTCTCGGAAAAGGATGCCGGCGAAGTAATAAAGCTGGTCAAAAGCAAGGTCAGGGCAAAGGTGATAGCAAAGCTTGCGCCCAATGTTCCGGACATAAAGACAATAGCCAGGGCTGTTGAAAAAGCCGGGGCAGATGCAATCACCGCAGTAAACACCATGCCGGGAATGGCAATCGACGCAAAAACCGGAAACCCCTTACTTCACAACAAGCAAGGAGGAATAAGCGGCCCTGCACTCAGGCCGATAGCGGTAAACTGCATTTATGAAATATACAAGGCAGTCAACATCCCGATTATCGGGGCAGGAGGCGTAATGACCGGGGAAGACGCTGCCGAGATGATAATGGCAGGGGCTGCGGCTGTTGAGATAGGTACAGGCATATACTACCGTGGCATAGACGTATTCAGGAAAGTCAGCGGAGAGCTGGAGCAGCTTATGGCTGAGAATGGATACGCCACAATAAAGGAAATGACTGGAATAGCACACAGATGAAAACGATTCACAGAATCTGCAAGCGGCTTGAAGAAGAACATGAAATAAGGATACTCTTTGCTGTTGAAAACGGCAGCAGAGCATGGGGGCTTTCTTCAGCTGACAGCGACTATGACGTCAGATATGCCTATGCAAGACCGGTCAGGGATTACTTAAGGGTAAACCCGATGCCTGATGTCATAGAAAGCTATTATGATAAAGAAGGAGTGAAAAAAACCCGTAAAGGGCTGCACAATTGATGTGGTTGGGTTTGACATGATAAAATTCTGCAGAATGCTAAGCTCATCAAACCCGACCGTAATCGAGTGGCTGATTTCTGACATTGTTTACTACGGCACACAACCAACCGCATTAAGGAAGTTTGCAGAGCAAAATTTCAGCAGAAAAAGCCTGTATTACCACTACAAGTCAATGTGCAGGCAGAACTACCTAAAGTACCTGAAGAGCAGGGATGAAGTGACATACAAAAAGTACCTTTATGCCATGAGGGGCCTGCTAAATGCAAAATGGATTGCCAAGATGAAAAGTGTCCCCCCAATAAATTTCAATCACACAATCAGGAAGTTATACCTGACCAAAACAATAAGCAAAAGCGTATATGACCTGCTTGCTGACATAATCCTAAAGAAAAAAGACAGGAAGGAAAAGGAAATAATTCAGAACCTGGCTGAAGTAGATGAGTACATAGAGAACAACTTAAAAGACGACAGCGATGCACCAAGCGAAAAGCAAATGGCAACCTACAACGAAATAAACAAAGAAATGCAAAAAATATTACTTGAAAAATGGAAAGGCCGCAGATAGCCGCGATAAAAAGGGTTGAAGAAGAGGCTGACGGGATAAAGACAATATTCCTCGACATCAGCATGAAAGCCAGGCCCGGGCAGTTCATAATGCTCTGGCTTCCAAGAATAGACGAGAAGCCATTCGCAGTAAGCTACGCGGCAAAGGGGGAAATAGGGATAACTGTCGCCGCGGTGGGGCCATTCTCTGAAAAACTGAGCCTGATGAGAGCTGGTGAAAAAATAGGGGTAAGAGGGCCATACGGAAGGCCCTACACGCTTGCCAAGGGAAATCTTGTTATGATAGGAGGGGGGTATGGCTCTGCAAGCCTTGCGATGCTGGCAGAAGAAGCTGCCAGGAAGATGACAAGGGTCAAGTTTATCCTGGGAGCAAGGAGCAAAAGCAGGCTGGTCTATGTTGAGAGAATTAAGCGGCTAATAGGGGAAGAAAACCTGATAATAACCACAGACGACGGCAGCGCAGGAAGGAAAGGGCTTGTGACAGACGCGCTCAAGGAGATGATTGCCCGGGAGAAAATAGACAAGATTTATGCCTGCGGGCCGGACAGGATGCTAAAGGCCGTGGCCAGCGTCGGACATGAGGCAGGGATACCAGGCGAGATAAGCATGGAGCGCTACATGAAATGCGGTTATGGACTATGTGGCCACTGCTGTGTGGACCCCATAGGAATAAGATTATGCGTTGAAGGGCCTGTAATTGACTTTGAGACTGCTGTGAAGATTAATGAGCTGGGGGAATACCACAGGCTGAAGAGCAGCAGGAAGGAAGCGATTTAAGTGATTCTCCTGATAACAAGAGACTCACAACAATTAAATAAGGATAAAAACCCCTTACAACCATGCTGCTAATAAAAAACTGCAAAGTCCTGGAAAACGGCAAAGCCGTGGAAAGGAACATCATCGCAGAAGGAGGCTGGATACAGAAGATAACAGCCCCCTCAGCAGCCAAAAGCGCAGATGAGACAATAAATGCAAAAGGAATGCTCGCAATTCCAGGACTAATAGACGCGCATGTGCACTGCCGCGAGCCGGGAATGACGCAGAAGGAAGACTTCAGGACAGCAGGATACGCGGCGGCGGCAGGGGGAGTGACAACAATCCTTGACATGCCAAACAACAGGCCGGCCACCACAACGACCGGGCTTCTTGAGGAAAAGAGGAAGCTGGCCGCGGAAAAATGCATTGCAAACTACGGCTTCCACTTCGGAGCCACAGAAGGCAACCTTGCAGAAATAAGAAAGGCCACCAACATCGCCTCTGTGAAGGTGTTCATGGGCTCAAGCACAGGCGACCTGCTCATAAGCGATGAAGGCGCCCTTGACTCAATAATGGGCAGTGGAAGAAGAATATCGGTGCATGCAGAAGACGAGGCCATGCTGAAGGCCAATGAAAAATCCCAGGGAGCAGGGACATGGACTGCCGAAAGGCACCTGGAAGCAAGAAACAAAATGGTGGCTGCATCAGCCGCCAGCCTGGCGATTACTGCCGCAAAAAGAAAAAATGCGCGGATGCACCTATGCCACATAAGCACAACTGAAGAGACCGAGCTAATGGCCAAGTTCAGGCGAAACATGAACCTGAGCTGTGAAGTGACGCCACATCACCTATTCCTGCCTGTTGAAGACGCCGCCAAACTGGGGACAATGGCAAAGGTCAACCCGCCGCTAAGGAGGAAAGAGGACGTGGCAGCCCTCTGGAATGCGCTAAACTCAGGCACCATAGACATGGTTGCGACAGACCACGCGCCACACCTCCTGGAAGAAAAGTCAAGCGACGAGCCGCCCTCAGGCATGCCAGGGCTTGAGACCATGCTGCCCCTCCTGCTTGATGCCGCAAACAAGGGAAGGCTTTCCATGCAGCAGGTGATAAGCCTGACATCCGCCAACCCTGCCAGGATATTTGGAATACAATCCAGAGGACACATAGCCGAGGGATACTTTGCAGACATAACACTAATAGACCTGAAAAAAGAGAAAACTGTAAAGAACGACGAACTCCAGACGAAAAGCAAATGGAGCGCCTTTGAAGGGTGGAAACTGAAAGGAGCGGTGACCTCAACCATCATAAACGGAAGGCTTGCATACGACGGCAACCAGGTTATAGATGAGCACAAGGGAAATGAGGCGATGTTTGGATGAATCCAGAAGAAAAAGTCGCTGAACTGCTCCTCCTGTCAGGAGCCGTGATGCTCAGGCCAAGCCAGCCATTCAGATTCACATCAGGAATACTAAGCCCAATATACTGCGACAACAGGATACTGCTATCCAAGCCCGACGCAAGGGACGCAATGATAGACTTCTACATTGAAAAGATGAAGAACACAGACTTTGACCTGATTGCAGGAATAGCAACAGCAAGCATACCATGGGCAAGCATCCTCGCAGACAGGCTGAGAAAGCCCACCATCTACATACGAAAAGAGCCAAAAGGCCACGGAATGCACAACCTGATAGAAGGCGTGCTTGAAAAAGGCCAGCGGGCAGTGATTGTAGAGGACCTCATAAGCACAGGAGGAACCTCGCTGAAGGCTGTAACCGCAGCCAGGGAGGCAGGGGCAATAGCTGATGAATGCATAGCAATATTCACATACGAGATGGAAGAGGCCCACAAGGGCTTTTATGATGCCATGTGCAAGCTAACAACACTCAGCAACTTCACAACGCTCATAAGAGTGGCGGCTGAAAAGGGCTACATCAAAGACAAGGACAGGGAGTCAATAACCAAGTGGAGCCAGAATCCTGCCTGGTGGAAGGGGATTTGAGAACTTGGAATAAACATCAGTCCAATAAATTCAAAATTCTCCCAGATTTTACAATAAGGATCCCCTTATATTCCTTCAAACAAAGCAAATCAGCATCCCCGCTTACAAGATAGCCGGCTTTCGCACATTCCGCGCATTCAAGGAATTTATTATCTTTTTCATCCCTACAAACCTTTATGTTCAATCCTGGGGCAATAACCAAATGGGAAAGCGAAACAATTTTTTGCATGATCTGGTCTGGTGTGTATCCGGCTTTCCTCATAACTTCATTGAATTTTGGCCTTTTTATCACTTCTTCAAGTTCCTTAAGAATTTCACTGGTAATGTATAATTTTGCCTTCCCCTGCTCAATTTTCCTAAGTAAATCAGCCTCATTCCCTTCCCAAAAGAAAGCTGAAACAAGAGTGTTTGTATCAAGAACGAGTTTAAGCGGCATTTCTTATATCATTGATGGCTTTTCTTACGTCAGCTTTTGTCAATCCTGCCTGTTTTGCCGCTTCCCGCAATGGCTTTGCCATTTCATCGAACGTTTTTTTAATTGCCGGAGTTTCTATTTTCTTCAATATAACTGTTCCAGCTTCACCAAATACCATAAACTGGTCTGACTTTTTTATGCCCATCTCCTTCCTCAACGAAGAGGGAATAACAACCTGTCCTTTTTCAGATATCCTGGTTAGTTCAACCTGCATATTGCACCACCTTGTAAGATATGTAAAGGCCATCTTACTTATATTTTTTTCGGTTTTAGGGGGTAATACAGCCCTTGTTGCATTCCCTGATTCGTCTATTCAGCTTCTGCAACCTTAAGCCGGATTCCTATGAAGGCGATGGCATGAGGTTGCATTCCCTGATTCGTCTATTCAGCTTCTGCAACTTTATAAATCTTAGGGGCGCCTGTCCAGTGGCCAGTGGCCTAATAAACATAAAAGGCAAGGAACATCAACCGGCAGTTAAATTTATAAAAACCAGAACCGGAATCCTCGCAGATGAAGCCAAAAATAGGCGTGATGGGCTCGGCGAATGAGAAGGGGAATGCGGGGAGGATACCGGCAAAATCCCTCAAGCTGGCATATGACCTCGGGCAGGAGATAGCCAGGCACAACTGCATACTCGTGAACGGGGCCTGCAACGGGATTCCTAACGCGGCCGCACAGGGGGCAATGAACAATGACGGGTTTGTAATAGGAATAAGCCCTGCAAAGAACCTTGAAGAGCACGCAAAGAGGTACAGGTTCCCTACAAAATACTACTCTGTAATAATCTACACAGGCTTCGGATTCAAGGGCAGGAATGTGGTGAATGTCAGCAACTGCGATGCCGTGATAATAGTCGGCGGAAGGGTGGGCACGCTGAACGAGTTCACAATAGCATACGACGAAGGCCAGGTAATAGGAATAATGGAAGGCTCAGGAGGGGTGGCAGACAACCTCAAGAAGATAATAAAGATTGTTGACAAGAATACAGGAGCAATGGTAATATTCGACAAGGAACCGCACATGCTTGTAAAAAGGGTACTGCGGGAGATAGAGAAGAGGGCCAAAAGCAGGCAGATTGAATAGGGCGGGCGGGATTTAGATTAAAATCAAGTTGAACAGCGGGCTGTGGCCACCTCAGACTATGCAGCGCCTTCAGGATTCTGTAACGTGTACGACCTGGCTTCGTGAACTGCTTCAATTGCACAGTTTACCTTGTACCGTAAACGAAGATGACCGTACACAGAGAGCCAGCCTGCCGCTTTTTATTATAAGGAAAAACAAGCCCTTGTATACGGCCATAAGGCAGCAAAAAATATAAACAGCAGGGGCAGCCACCCCACAGTGAACAGCTATACTGAAGTTCTAAGGCATAAAGCGGCAGAGACAGGCAGCATAGTATGCCTCGGCATGGACCCTGTAATTGAAAAGATACCAATAAAGGAGCAAAGCCCTGAGAAAAGGATTGTGAAATTCTATTCTGACATCCTGGCAGCGACAAACAGCCTTATAGGGGCTGCCAAGCCAAACTACGCGTTCTATGCCCAGTACGGCTTCCCAGGGCTCAGGGCGCTGAAGAAGGTAATTACAGCCTGCAAAGGGTACAAAATACCTGTCATCCTGGACGCCAAGAGGGCTGACATCGGGAAAACAAGCGAAGCATACGCAAAGGAGGCATTTGAATTCTGGAAAGCAGACGCATTAACCGTCCAGCCATACATGGGAATGGACAGCGTGCAGCCCTTCATGGAATACTGCAAAAAAGGCAAAGGCGTTTACCTGCTGGTCAGGACTTCAAACAAAGGCGCTGCTGATTTCCAGGAAAAAGGAATGGACGGCAAGCCATTCTACATGAGACTGGCTGAAAAAACAGCTGAATGGCACCAGCCTGGGACAGGGGCGGTTGTTGGGGCGACAAATATTGAAGAGCTAAGGGAAATAGCGGGCTACTTTAACGACAGCGGCAAAGAGATACCCCTGCTAATACCAGGAGTCGGCAGCCAAGGAGGAAATGCAGCTGACACTGCAAAGGCATTAACAAACCACATGATACACCGGATAAACAGCAGCAGCGGCATAAACTACGCCTACGAAAAATACAGGACTGAAAACTATGCTGAGGCAGCTGTCAAGGCGGTCAGGGAACTAAACTCAGAAATCAGCTTTTAACAAACAATGGCTGAAAACACCATAATTATCGGCGCATATTGGGGCGATGAGGGAAAGGGCAAGATAGTCGACCTGATTGCCGCAGACGCTGACTGGGTGGCGCGATTCAACGGAGGCGACAATGCAGGCCACACGATAGTCGCTGAAGGGAAGAAGACAATACTCCACATCCTGCCATCAGGCGCGGTGCGGGGCAAAAACGTTGCAATCGGGCCAGATGTGTTCGTAAACCCTGAAGCCCTCCTGAAAGACCTGCAGTCAGTAAAGGATTACAAAGGCAGAATTGTCGTAGATGAAAGGGCGCACGTGATACTGCCCTACCACCTCACGCTTGACGACGGAGGAAAATTAGGCACCACAAAAAGGGGCATAGGGCCTGCGGCAGAAGACAGGGCATCAAGGACAAGGGACATAACATTCTCAGACCTTATTTCTGAAAAATTCAGAGAAAAGCTGCATGAAGTGCTGAAAGAGAAGGAGCCTGTGCTGAGAAATACCGGAATCAGCAACATGGCTGACTACGAGAACGAAGTATCCAGAACATGCAGTGAATACGCTTCCAGGATGAAGCCGCTAATCGGCAACGCAGGGCTTGAACTGCACAACGCAATTCAAAGAGGGGAAAAAGTCATTCTGGAAGGGGCGCAGGCAGCGCTTTTGGATATCGTGCACGGGACAAGACCCTATGTGACGAGCAGCAACACCACCGCAGGAGGGGCATTCGCAAACCTCGGCCTCAACCCAATGCATTTCAAAGTTGTGGGGGTTGCAAAGGCATACCCGACAAGGGTGGGCGAAGGGCCATTCCCGACCGAGCTCAAAAATGAGCTGGGAAGGAGGATACAGGAAGACGGGCATGAATTCGGGGCAACAACAGGCAGGCCAAGAAAAGCAGGCATGCCTGACTTTGTAGCCCTGAGATATTCAGCCAGGATAAATTCCTTTGACGAGATTGCAGTAACCAAGCTGGACGTGCTGGCTGGAAAGGAGTTTACAGCCGCTGTAAAATACGAGAAGGAGCGCGAGACGACAGAAAACTTCCCATTCATGCTTGAAGGATGGCAGCCGGTTTACGGGAAAACATATTACTTTGAAAGCTTTACCGAGGCAGAGGCTGAGAGAATGTGCAAGGAAGGATACACAAGCCTGCCTGCTGGAATGAGGGACTACCTTGAAGACATGGCTGCTGCCATCAAAACGCCAATCAGCATGGTAAGCCTGAGCCCGAAAAGGGAGGTAACGCTGACAAAAGGCGTGCTTGAGGCAACCGCAAAGTTTGCAAAATGAACAACGCATTCGGACTGCAAATTGTTGAATTTGCCAAAAAAATGGAAGGAACTGAAGTCACCCTCCACAGATGCAGCAACCATCAGCCCCAGGAACCTGGAAAAGACTGGGGATGCTTTGCACTTGTATCATTCACTTTAAGTAACCTCGGCCAACCATTGCCTGAAGGAATCGTGCATGTGAGAGACCTTTATTTTGACCCGTCAATTGGCCGACAAATCGGAAGCATTGAAGCTCTGATTTGCGGGGACTTGATATTTGGCAGGCGGGACGAATCGCCCCTTCCAAACCAAATGCCAAGCTACATAGGGATATATGATGGCCAAGGAGTAATACACAACTCTTACCTCATGGGAAGGACGGAAATATGGACAGCAGAAAGATTTTTTGAAAGATACCAGTTCTTCGGAGCAAGGAGGCTGCATGCAAACACATGACATGGTCAAGATAAACACTGCACTAATAAGCGTGCACGACAAGACAGGAATAAAATACCTGTATTCCGAGCTGCTCAAAGTGAACCCCGACATCAAGGTTATTTCCAGCGGCGGGACCTATGCAGAGCTGGCAAAGGTGAACGGCAAAAACCTTGTTCAGGTCTCTGATTACACCTGCTTCCCTGAAATGCCTGCGGGGCTGGTCAAAACGCTTCATCCTAAAATCCACGGAGGCATACTGGGGAATGAGGGCGAGGCGGAGTTCATGCGGCAGCATGGAATAGAGAAAATAGACCTTGTTGTGGTGAACCTCTACCCGTTCAAAGGCGAAGGCAAGTTTCATGAGGCAAGAAAAAACATTGACATTGGGGGAGTAAGCCTGATTGAAGCAGGCTGCAAGAACTTTACAAGGGTGGCTGTGCTGACAGACCCCTCAGAGTACGAACGGTTTGTTTCCCTGCTGGCTGAAAACAAGGGAACATACCTCAAGACAAGACTAAACCTTGCCCAAAGGGCCGCAGGCAGGCTAAGCAGATATCTCAGGGCCATCTCCGAATATTTTGAAGGGCTACAGGAAGGGGATATATGAAAAAAGACCTGAAAAAAGACTATTCAACGGTTACTGAAGACCACTTCCCGGAAAAAATCGAGCTTAAAATTGGCGAGCAAAAGCTGGAGTACCTGAAAAGAAGATGGTCAGAAGCCGACGGGACCCGAATTGGCCTGAGGTACGGCGAGAACCCGGGGCAGGAGGCCGCAATGTATGAGCTCGTATCAGGAAGCCCTGGAGAAGGCTATGCAAAGGCAGGAATGCCGCTTGTCAGCGGAATACAGGATGCTGACATAATACAGGCCGGAAAGAGGCCGAGCATGAACAACCTTACAGATGTGGACAGCGCGCTCAACATCCTAAGGCATTTTGAAGAGCCAACTGCAATAATAATCAAGCACAACAACCCAAGCGGGGTGGCATCAAGGGCGACAATCAGGGAGGCATATACTGAGGCAAACCTTTCCGACAGCATAGCAGCATTCGGAGGAGTTGCAGTATTCAACAGGAAAATAGGCCACGCCACGGCTGAGGAAATCAGCAGAAACTACCTGGAGGTTGTCTGCGCCCCGGACTACGATTCGGACGCTGCCGAACTGCTGAAAAGGAAAAAAAACCTCAGGATAATCAGGATGGAAAGGATAAACCTCCTGAAAGACTTCTCCTTAACAAGGCATCTTGACATAAAGCCGCTAATAGACGGAGGGCTGATGCTTCAGCAGTCAGCAAGGATGAGCATAGGCAAAGCAGAGGACTTTTTGGCAGCGAAGGCTGAACACGCCGGCAGGCTGCACGAAGTGCAGAGAAAGCCAACTCAGGCAGAATATGAAGACCTGCTGTTTGCATGGAAAGTCCAGCAGGGCGTGACAAGCAACTCGGTCATATTCGTAAAGAACAAGGCCACTGTCGCCATTGGAACAGGAGAGCAGGACAGGGTAGGGGTTGCGAAGATAGCAGCATTCAAGGCCTGTGAAAAGTACGCCGCGCGGCTATCGCTTGAGAAACACAAAATGCCCTACTGGCTGCTTAACGATGAGGGAAAGAAAAAGCAGATAGACCTTGAAGTCGAGCAGCAGAAAGGAAACCTGATAAACTCCGTAATGGCGTCAGACGGTTTCTTCCCCTTCCCGGACACGGTTGAAGTTGCGGCGAAGTACGGAGTAACAGCAATAGTCCAGCCAGGCGGCTCAATAAGAGATTACGAAAGCATAGAGGCCTGCAACAGGCACGGCATGGCAATGGTCTTCACAGGGCAGAGGGCATTCAGGCACTGAAGAAAAGAGCCCTAAAGCTTTGCCAGCAGCCTATCAATAAGCCCATTTATCTCAACTGAATTCAGGACAATATAATTCTTGGATATCCTGAACCCCTCATAGGCTATCCTGTTCCTGTAATCCCTCATCTGCTGAAGAAACAGCCTTGCCTTAAGGCCGAGGCTGTGCTTCCCTGAAATATAGTCTATGAGCTCCGCATGCGCCCCCTCACCCTTAACCTTAACCCCCTCATTCAGCGCCAATGCCTCTAACAGCTTGTGAATAGCATCATAGTAATCAACCAATGTATTGCTGGGATACATCTGCATATCTGTCTTTTTCAGCCTCTCAAGGGTTATTTCAGCCATGGTCCTTAAAGCCTGGCTTTTCTGCCTATCAGGCCTAACATTTACAATCATACATAGCCCTCCAGGAATCCGCTGATGACAATGCCGTTTATTATGTTATTCCTAAGCTCCTTAGGATAAGCGGCAAATTTTTCTGCAAAATGAAGCTGCACCTTCCTGCCAAGCCGAGCCTCAAACCTCCCCAAGTCAAGAACCTCCTTACCGCATTCAACAAAAAGGTCCACATCACTGGTTTCATCGTCCTCACCCCACCGGTAGCTTCCGAAAAGGACTATAGACTTCGGGGCCAGCCTGTCTTCCACGAATCCGACCAAACCTGATTCCAACAGGGCAAGGAGGTTATGCTGAATTTTGTACATCCTGAATTCCTTGCTGTCAGCAGCTGCTTTGAAAACCGGGAATTTCCTGCTGCCTCTCTGCTCCTTCTGCTCAGAAATTAGGCCAAGCCTCACCAGCCTGATAAGATTCCTCTTAACAGAAGTATGGGAGAGCCTGATGCGCCTGCTTATGCCAGCCAAGTAATGTGGCCTGGAAGGCTCTGCAAAAAATACGTCCAATACGCGCAACATACTACTTTTTTGTAACATATATTACATAAATGTAATACGTAATATAAAAATGTTTTCCTGCGCGTTCAGGCACTGATAGATTGGTTACTGTTGAGTAGAGAAAAATGAAAAGGCTTATTAAGTACTGCCGCATACCATGTGCATGGATGAACAGCAGTTGTTAGAACAGATTGAGGCCTGCCTTCAAGGCCCTTACGACAGGCGAATGTACGAAGACCTGATAAGTATTATAGCAGAACACCCGGATTTCACAAGAGTTGGCGGAATGGCGGGAATGGTTTATGGGGCGATATTTGATGGCGAACTCAAGCTGGCCGGGGCGTACATTAAAGAAGGCAACAATGGCCTGGCACAGGAAGCGCTAACCAACGCACAGAATTACCAAGCCCTCGCCAGATATGAGCAGGGAGAATTAGGATTCAGATAAACAGAGCCAACCAGGCAAGAAGTACTTTTTTCTAAAGGCTAACGGGCCTGCTGTATATATTGTTTGCGGCCAGAAGGCAGATGCCAGGGGCCAGGGCAAATAAACTATATATATGAGCCGCATTCCAGCCCTTTCAGAATGGGGTGGCGCAGTTGTGCGGAGTGTTCGGGGTAATCGGAAGCAGCCAAGCTGCGGCTGAACTATACATAGCGCTAACCCACCAGCAGCACCGCGGGCAGGACGCGGCAGGAATAGCAACTTCTGACAGCAAAGGAAAGCTTAACATCCTTAAAAGCAGGGGGCTTGCCATTGAAATATTCAGCGAGGAAAAAATAGCCGAGCTGGACGGGGGAATGGGGATATGCCACAACCGTTACCCAACAGCAGGATACGGCGACGTCAAGGAATGCCAGCCATTCTTCCTTGAAAAAGAAGGAATGGGAATAGCCTTCAACGGGAACATAATCAACTACCCCTACATGAAGAAGCAGCTTGAGGCGGCTGGCAGGGAATTTGAGTCAAGCTCAGACGGGGAGCTGCTCCTCTACATCTTCCAGGAAGGGTATGCCAACGGAGGCTTTTTTGAAGCGGTCAGAAACGTGCATGAGAGACTCATCGGAGGCTATTCAGTGGTTGGCATAATAGCAGGAGAAGGCATATTCGCCTTCAAAGACCCCAACGGGATAAGGCCGCTCCTGATGGGAAAAAGGGGGACTGCATACGCCTTTGCATCGGAAAGCATAGCGCTTTCCATAGAAGGCTACAATGATATCGAGGACCTGAAGCCAGGCGAGGCTATAGTCATCCGAAAGGACATGGAAGCTGAAAGGCGGGTCGTGAAAGCAGGGGAACCAAGGCCATGCGCATTTGAATTCGTATACTTTTCAACAGTGGAATCAAAACTTGAGGGAATACCCGTATACCAGGCGAGAAGCAGGCTCGGCCAGGCCCTCGCAAGAAAAGCCAGGGAAAAATGGCCTGAGCTGGACATAGATGTCGTAATACCAGTGCCTGACACAAGCAGGCCAGCTGCAAACGCCCTTGCAAAGGAGCTGGGAAAGCCATACGAGGAAGGGCTTGTCAAGAACAGGTACATCGGAAGGACATTCATAATGCCCACGCAGCGAATACGGGAGAACGCGCTCAAGCTGAAACTCAAGCCAATCGAATCAGTAATCAAAGGCAAAAAGGTAATGGTAGTGGACGACTCCATAGTAAGGGGGACAACCTCAAAAAGGATAGTCCAGCTGATAAGGGACTTTGGAGCGGAAAAGGTATACCTCCTCAGCACATTCCCGCCAATAAGAAACCCATGCCTCTACGGAATAGACTTCACAAGCGAAAAAGAGCTAATAGCCAACGGCAAGACAATAAAGGAAGTTGAGCAGCATATCGGGGCAGACAGGCTAATCTACATGAGCCCTGAAGACCTCAAGGAATGCATCGGGCTGAAAAGCCTCTGCATGGCCTGCATAACAGGGGAATACCCGACACCAACCGGGCACGCAAAGGAAATGCAGACACAAAGGCAGGAGGACTACGCAAAGATAAAATGAGAGTCCTTGTAATAGGCTCAGGAGCAAGGGAGAACGCCATAGCTGACGCGCTGCTGCACGGCGGAACAGAACTTTACGCGTACATGAACACAAAAAACCCAGGGATACACAAATACTGCAGGGGGTACACGACCGGGAATTTAGAAGATGCCAAGGGAATAGGCGACTTTGCCACAGCAAACAAAGTGGAGCTTGCAGTTGTCGGGCCTGAGGCTCCGCTGGCAGCAGGGGTTGCAGACGAACTTATCCGCATAGGGGTAAAATGCTTCGGGCCTACAAAAGAGCTGGCCAAGCTTGAGACCAGCAAAGCCTTCCTCCGCAGCCTCCTGGAAAAATACAGGATAAACGCAAGCCCGAAATTCAGGGTATTCCGGAATTATGATGAAAAAGGCATGCTGGACTTACTGGAGGAATTGGGAGAGTATGTAATAAAGCCAGACGGCCTCACAGGCGGCAAAGGGGTGAAACTCTCAGGCGAGCACCTGGCAGGAAAAGAAGACGCGCTGGCATACTGCGAGGAAGTCCTGCAGGGACACGGCTGCGTCATTATAGAAGAAAAGCTTGACGGAGAGGAGTTCAGCCTCCAGACAATAGCAGACGGGATGACAGCCATAGACTGCCCGGCAGTCCAGGACCACAAGAGGGCGCATGAAAATGACGAAGGCGGAAACACAGGGGGCATGGGCTCATACAGTGATTCAAACCACTCGCTGCCCTTCCTAGACAAGGCGGACCTTGAAGAGGCACACGAGATAACCGTAAGAGTAATGAGAGCACTCAAGAAGGAAACCGGAAGCTTCATAGGAATAATGTACGGAGGATTCATGGCCACAAAAAAAGGCGTAAAGCTGCTGGAATACAACGCAAGGTTCGGCGACCCTGAAGCAATGAACGTTCTGCCCCTGCTGAAAGCAAAGCTGGCTGACGTATGCGCCGCAGCCGCCAATGAGGAACTGGGAAGCGCAAAAGTTGAATTTGAAAAAAAAGCGACTGTCTGCAAATACGTAGTCCCGGAAGGATACCCGGACCGCCCGGCAACATCCAAGATTGAAATAGAAAAGAGCACAAGCGCGCTCACATACCATGCGGCTGTTGAAGAAAGGGAAGACGGACTGTACACCACAAAATCAAGGGCGGTTGCATTCGTCGGGGTAGCGGACACAATAGAGGAAGCAGAGAAGATTGCAGAGGAGGCCGCAAAAGGGGTAAAAGGAAGCGTATACCACAGGAAAGACATCGGAACAGAAAAACTCGTGCAGAAAAGGGTGGAGCACATGAGGAGGCTAAGGGGATGAAGGCGCTGATACTGAAGCATGTGGCATGTGAAGGGCCTGGATTGCTGGAAGATGTACTGAGGGAAAAAGGCATAGATTACCGTGTAGCGGATGCAAGACCAGATAAATTGCCTGACGCCAGAGGGATTGACCTCCTTGTGGCAATGGGAGGGCCAATGAGCGCAAATGATGCAAGGATGCAACCTGAAGTTGAACTGGTTGCAAACCATGTAAAGCAGGGCAAACCCTACCTTGGAATCTGCCTGGGCGCGCAGATTCTCGCAAAGGCATTGGGCGGCGAAGTGTATAAAAGCCCAATAAAAGAGATTGGAAGAAGAACCGTATGGCTAACCGCAGAAGGCCAGAGTGATCCTGTATTTGAGTCCTGGATAAACTTTATTGAAGCATTCCAATGGCACGGAGAAACATTCACAGTTCCAAATGGGGCGACACTATTAGGAGTAACATATTACTCCCCTCTCAGGTATCCATCTGAAACTACCATACCGCAGGCGTTCAGGATGGAGAATGCTGTAGGGCTGCAGTTTCACCTTGAGGCAACATTTTCCATGGTAAGGCAGTGGGTAAAAGAATACCCTGAAGACCTCGCGGAAGTGGGAAGAAGCAAAAGAAGCCTGCTCAAAGACTTCAGGCTATTTGAGCGACCCTACCACTATGCAGCACAAGAGTATTTCGGAAGGTTCCTGGAACAGGTGAAAAATGGATAACCACACACACAAAAGAAAAAGCCCGCTGATGATTGCGGCATTCATGTCCGGAACAGGGACAAACCTCAGGAGGATACTGGAACTCCAGCACGAGCTTGGGAACGAGCTGTTTGAAGTTGCTGTGATATTCACAGACACAAGGGATGAAAAGAAATGCAGGGCGGCGGAAATAGCAGAGGAGTACAGCATACCATTGGTGTTAAATGACATCGGGGAGTTTTATGCTGACAGGGGCCAAGAAAACACAAAGGACATGGCTGTACGCGAGGAATATGACCTTGAAACAGCGGCAGAGCTGGAAAAAAGGGAAGTGAGCGTCGTGGCGCTGTGCGGATACATGAGGCTGGTAACACAGGCAATATACTCAAACTATGTCACGCTGAACGTGCACCCTGCAGACCTCACAAAAAAAGACAAGGACGGAAGGAGAATCTACGCAGGCCTGGCAGGAGCAAACTGCCTGAAAAAAGCAATCCTGAACGGCGAGCGCGAAGTCAGGTCAACAGTGCACATAGTCAATGGGGAGCTTGACGGCGGGCCAATACTGGCAATTTCACCAGCACTGCCAGTCAGTGCCCACCTAAAGGGATTGGGTGCTGAAGAGCTAAACAAGGCGGCTGAAGACCTGCAGGCAGAGCTGAAACACAAAGGAGACTGGATAATATATCCGGAAGTGATAAAGATGATTGCGCAGGGAAGAATGAAAATAGACGACGATGAAAAAGTATATGTTGACGGAATACTGATGAAGGAAGGGTTTAGGTTTGGATGAAAGGCAGGCTTAGGAAGAAATACATCATGGCAAGGCTAACCTTGAGCAGCCAGGAGTCTGCTGCAAAAAGCGCGCTGATACAGGAAAAGGCAATGGCCACCCAAGCTTACAGGAAGGCAAGGCGAATAAGCCTGTACCTGGCCTCTGAAGGAGAAGCAAAGACTGAAGCGATAATGGAAGACTGCCTGAGGATGAAAAAGGAAACCTACGTGGCAAGAATCAATGGAAAAACGCTTGAGCCTGTCAGAGTTGCAAAGTCCACCGGATTTGCAAAAGGGATGCATGGACTAACAGAGCCAGAGGGCGATGCCGCACAAGTAACCGGGTTTGATGTCATAATCGTGCCACTGGTGGCATTTGACCTCCAAAGAAACAGGCTTGGCCGGGGAGGAGGGCACTACGACCGCTACCTAAGCCAGCATCCGGGCTACAGGATTGGCCTTGCCTTTGACATGCAGGAAACAGAGGAAATACCTGCAGAAGGCCACGACGAGAAACTTGATGCCATCATAACCGAGACAAGGACAATATGCTAAGCGAGATAAACCTTAACGAGGCGGCAAAGCACCTGACAGCAGGGGCATCTGCAACGGCCGGAATCCTGAACAAAACAGCCCTTCCATACGCCAGGGAAGCGCTGCGGAAATACTGGCCTGCAATGATAATCGGCGCAATAGCCACCATTTTAGCCATATCAATGACAAAATACATCATAATAGGAGCACTCCTATTCCTGCATGCGGCCATGAGTGCCTTCACCAAGGTGCTGAAGAAAAACCATATAGGAATAGAGATTGTCACTCTGATAGCAGTCACCAGCGGAATTGCGTACGGGCCAAAAATCGGGGCAATAGCAGGGGCGCTTGCAATGGCAGTCGACTACATATTCTCAGGAAGGCTATCAATGTTCAGCATAGTGACCATACCCACCTACGCGCTGATAGGCGTGATTGCCAGCGGCTTCGCCACAGCAAACATACTGACCCTCGGAATAGCGCTCACCATTTTTTACAACCTATTCACCTGGACATTCATACTCGGCTTCATGGGAGGCCATGTTGACAAGTGCCTAAGGTTCGGAGCAACTAATCTTGCATTCAACACATTCATGTTCGGCAGCATAGCGCCAATGCTGCTGGCAATAATGACCTGACGGAGAAAAAAAAAATGAACCGAAAAGCGCCGCTGAAAGAGGAAGACCCTGAGATATACGAGCAGATACAGTACGAGCTGAAAAGAAGAAGGGAAGGGCTTGAGCTTATACCCTCTGAAAACCTCACCAGCAAGGCAGTCCTGGAAGCGCTCGGAAGCATACTAACAGACAAATACTCAGAAGGATTCCCAGGAAGAAGATACTATGGAGGGAACGAATTCATAGACAAGATAGAAATGCTTGCGATAAAAAGGGCGATGAAGGCTTTCAAAGTACCCTTTGCAAACGTCCAGGCATACTCAGGAAGCCCTGCAAACCAGGCAGTTGCATTCGCAGTGCTGAAGCCCGGCGAAACGCTGATGGGGCCTGACCTGCCTGACGGAGGGCACCTGACCCACGGCTGGAAGGCAAACTTCTCCGCAGTATACTACAAATCAGTGCCATACCACTGCAGGGCAGACGGGTACATTGACCTTGAAGAGGCAAGGAAACTCGCGCTTGAGCACAAGCCAAAGCTTATATGGACAGGGTTCACAGCATACAGCAGGGAATTCCCATTTGAGGAAATGGCAGAAATAGCTGATGAGGTGGGAGCCTACCTTGCGGCAGACATAGCCCACATTGCAGGCCTTGTAGTCGGAGGAGTCCACAAAAGCCCTGCACCCTACGCGCACATAATAACCACAACAACGCACAAGACCCTGAGAGGGCCAAGAGGTGCGATAATAATGGTCACGGAAAAAGGCCTTGCAAAAGACCCTGAGCTGGGAAACAAGATAGACAAGGCGATAATACCCGGGCTGCAGGGAGGGCCGCACAACCACCAGACAGCAGCCATAGCGGTTGCCCTGCACGAAGCCATGCAGCCGGAGTTCAGGCAATACGCGCAGCAGATAGTCAAAAACTGCAAGGCGCTGGCACAGGCACTTATGGAAAATGGGCTGAAAATAGTCTCAGGGGGAACAGACAACCACCTGATGCTCATTGACCTTACACCCCACGGGAAAGGAAACGGCGTATTCGCGCAGGAAGCGCTTGACGCAGCAGGAATAACAGTCAACAAGAACACAATCCCGCAGGAGCCAAGCTCGCCATTCTACCCAAGCGGAATAAGGCTTGGAACGGCAACAGTAACCACACAGGGCATGAAGGAAAGGGAAATGAAACATATAGCAGAGCTGATGGCTGCGGTCATAGATGAAACAAGGCAATACCAGCTGCCTGAGAAAAAAGAGGAAAGGACAGCATACATAGCCAACTTCAAGAAGGAAATCCAGGCAAACCCGAGAATAATGGGAACAAGGCAGCGGGTAAAGGAGCTCTGCTCAGGGTTTGAGCTGTACTGAACAATGGCAATACTACTAGAGGGGAAGGCGACCGCGGAGAAGGTACGCAAAAGGCTGGCTGAAGAAATAAAAAAACTCCCAGAAAAACCAGGCCTCGCCGCAATCCTGGTGGGAAGCAATCCTGCCTCCAGGATTTATGTGGACATAAAAGAGAAGACCTGCAAGGAAGTAGGAATATACTCTGAGAGGCACAACCTTCCTGAAAACACGGATGGGAAAGAGCTAATCGCGCTGATAGAGGGTCTTAATGCAAAGAGCAGCATACATGGAATACTGCTCCAGCTCCCCCTTCCAGGCCATATCAACACCCAAACTGCGCTGGACATAATAAGCCCGGCGAAAGATGTTGACGGATTCACAAGCCGAAGCGTGGCAAAGCTTGCTGCCGGAAACGAAGATAATGTGCCATGCACGCCAAAGGGAATAATCAGGCTGCTTGAGGAATACAAGATACCCATGGCCTCAAGGCACGCCGTTGTTGTTGGAAGAAGCATGATAGTCGGAAAGCCAACCGCGGCAATGCTGCTAAACAGGAATGCCACAGTAACAATATGCCACAGCAAAACCCCTAATTTGGGAAATTACACAAGAGAAGCGGACATACTAATCGTGGCAGCAGGAAAGCCAAGGCTTGTAACCGCAGAAATGGTAAAACAGGGAGCAGGTGTTGTTGATGTTGGCATAAACAAGGTGGATGGGGGAATTGCCGGAGACGTGGACTTTGAAAGCTGCAAAGACAAGGCGGGATGGATAAGCCCTGTGCCAGGCGGAGTGGGGCCGATGACAGTGGCAATGCTGCTTGAGAATACGCTGAACTGCTACAAGGGGATTGAAGGGTAGAATGAAAAACAAAAGATTTATATAGCACAATATAATCATGATTATATTACAATATAACAAAGGTTATATTAATGGCGGAAGCTAAAACCGAGTTTTATAACAGGAAAGAAGAGCTTGCAATGCTCACTGAAAAACATGCGGCAATAGAGCGCTCCGGAAAGGGCGTCATGCTGGCCATATATGGCAGGAGAAGAGTTGGAAAAACTGAGCTCATAAAGAAATTCATCAAGAAGTGCAAGGAGCAAAAGCTGTATTTTTATGTTGATCTTGCTGAAAGGGTGGTAATCCTTAACTCCCTATCAAAGGCCATAAAGGAGCAGCTGAACGAGGGTATTATCCTTGCAGATTTTGAGGATTTTTTCAATTATCTGACTAAAAAATCGGATGAAAGCGGCTTTATTCTGGTCATAGACGAATTTCAGAGGTTTTCGGACGTGGCTCCTGAATTCATAACATCCTTGCAGAAGCATTGGGATAACACCCTCAAAAATAGCAGGGTCATGGTTTTTCTGGTAGGTTCTTCGATAGGGATGGTGCAAAAGATAACCAGCAGCAAGGCAGGGGCGTTATACGGCAGGGCTCAGAAAATCAAGATTTCCCCGTTTAGATATATTGATTTTAGGCGGATGTTCAGTGAATTGGATGAAGAGGAGAAAGTATTGAGATACGGGGTTTTTGGCGGGACCCCCTTCTATCTTGAAAAAACAAAGCCGTTCAAGAATACCCTTGCTGCAGTCCATGAGCTGGTTATCAAAAAGGATGCCGAACTCTCAGAAGAGCCGAAAAACCTGCTGGAGTATGAAAATGTGAGGATTCATGCAAAGTATAATTCCATACTGCAATCAATATCGGCAGGAAAAGAAATCCTGAACGAAATAAAAGATTTCACAAAAATGCCCGCCTCCAGCCTTCCCCCTTACATAAACAGGCTTGATGGACTCTTGGACCTGGTCAGGAGAAACGATCCGATAAATGGCAAGGAGAGGCTTGGGAGGTATAAGATAACCGACAATTTCTTCAGCTTTTGGTACAAGTTCGTATTTGAAAACCAATCTGCATTAAACATGGGTGCAAGGGACCAAATTCTAAAGCTGATAAAAAACGAACTGAATGCATACATTGGAAGGATATTTGAAGACATTATAAGGGAGATGCTTATTCTTTATAACGGAAAAGAAATTAATGGCCACAAAATAAGCTTTGAGA
>CAZDCW010000014.1:0-29859 GCA_964504135.1 uncultured Methanosarcinales archaeon | reverse complement strand
TTTTGCACTAATTACCGCAATTTACGATATTACAATACATGCCTTTCCGCTTTTCGTTTCCTCAATAATTGCTGCAGCTTTCTGATCCCTGGCAAATGCTGCTAACAAGAACCATGTATCAGCGCAATATCTCATGCCCGCTCTTGCTTCCTTTCCATTCGGACTTCCTGCCAGGCCTCATTAGGGTCAAACCTGGGCATTCTTGATATGGCATCAAGCATCAAGTCCTCAGGACTGCGCACTTTTTGCCTTCGGATTATAATTTCACCACCCTGTATGCGCGTAACTATAAAAGTGTCATCCTCTGCCAAGCCATCTGCATCTCTTATTCTTTTTGGGATGGTAATCTGCCCTTTCCTGCCTAGCTTGACCTTGTCGGTAATAATCCCATTTGCCATAATCAATGCAAGAAAATCGGAATATGAATAATTTTCGGAAAAATGACAAATTTCCGGAAAATCACTTCACCCTGACCGTCTCAAGGTTCCTCGGCGCGACTGTCTCTATCCTGTTCAGCTTGTGGATTGCGCTGGCAAGGTCAAGGCATCTTGACGCTTCGCCGTGGTTTATTATTATCTTCTTGGGCCTTGGAGAGCACTTGTATATGAAGTTGAGGAGCTGCTTCCTGCTTGAGTGGGCTGAGAACCCCTCCACGCTGTGGATTTCCATCTTTATCCTCATTATCTCCTGTATGTTTGTGCCTGCGCCGTAGGGTATCTCCCTTTCCCCCCTCTGGATTCTCCTTCCAAGGCTCCCTTCGCCCTGGTAGTTGACGAATACAAGGCTGTTTTTGGGGTTGTCTGAAAGGTGCTTGAGGTATTCCACGCTTGGCCCTCCTGTGAGCATTCCTGAAGTTGCCAGGATAACGCATGGCCCGCCTTCCTCTATTATCTGCATCCTTTCCTTCTGGCTTGCCACTTCCTTGAATATGTCGGAGAGGAAGGGGTTCTGGTCCTTGTGGAATATCAGCTTTCTTACGTTGTTGTTCAGGAATTCAGGATAGGCAGTGTATATTGCGGTGACGTCCCATACAAGCCCGTCTATGTAGACAGGTATCTTTTCTATGAAACCTGTCCTTACAAGGTGCTCTATTATCAGGATTACTTCCTGGCTCCTGCCCACTCCCAGCGTGGGTATGAGCACTTTCCCGCCCCTGGCAACAGTGTCCTTTATGATGATGCCAAGCTCCTCATCGCTTTCCCTTTTGTCAGGCATCAAATTTTCCTTTCCGCCGTAGGTTGACTCGAGGATTAGTGTCTCAAGCCTTGGGAACTGGGTGGCCGCCGGGTCCAGGAGCATTGTCTTCCCGTACTTCATGTCTCCGCTGTACAGGATGTTGTGCAGCCCGTTGCCCACATGGAGGTGTATCATTGAGGAGCCGAGCACGTGGCCGGCATCATAAAGCGTTATCCTTACGTCAGGAGTGACGTCTGTGACTTCCTCATAGTCCAGGGTTATGGTGTGCTTTACCATTTCCTTGACATCCTCTGGCGAGAATACAGGCTCTTTCCCTTCTGACCTCATGATTTTTATGTAGTCAAGCAGCAGCAGGGCTGACACGTCCCTTGTCGGCGCTGTGCAGTATGTTGGGCCGCGGAAGCCGAATTTGTAGAGGTAGGGGACGAACCCGCAGTGGTCCACATGGCTGTGCGTGACTATTACCGCATCAAGCTCGTTTATGTCAAATTCAGGCACTTCAAGATAAGGGTATGCGTTCTGGTCGTAGCTGGCAACATCAACCCCGCAGTCCAGGAGTATCCTTGACTCAGGCGTCTGGAGGAAGAGGCAGCTCCTGCCCACCTGCCTTCCTGCGCCGAGGAAGCTCAGCCTTACCCACTCGTTCTTCTTTTCCCTTATCCAGCCGTCGTATATCCTGTGGCCTATCTTGTTGAGGAACTTCCTCCTGTATTCCGAGTTCTGGTAGAGTACGCCTCTTATGTTTTCAATGAGCTTTGACCTGATTGCAGGAGTTCTCCTGATGAGGGGGACCCATAAAGTGCCGTTTCTTATCTCCCTGAGTATGCTTCCCTGCTTGCCGATTGCCAGGCCGGGCTTCTCAGCCTCTATTACTACCTGGCTTCTGTGCGCGTCAAATATTATCTGGCTGACTCCTGCCTTTTCAGGGACTATGCCTGTTATTACCTCCCTGGCCTTCTCCTGCTCCATTGTTATCTCAGGGTCAGGCCTCAACTCGACTCTTTTCTTTATGTCGTCAACTATCTTTTTTATCAGGCCCTGGTTGTCCAGGAAGAAGTCCTTGTCCTTGGTATAGAGGACAATATTGGCCCCTTCAAAGACCGCGTCAGATACCTTCTCCTCTGGTATGTTTTTCAGAATTTCCTTTATTATCTTTGACACAGAAACACCTTTAGACTGAGTGTTTTTTTTACACCCTTATTGTGGTGTCTATCTTCTTCTCGAATATGATCTTGACGCCATCCGCGGTTATTGCCACTGCATCCATTCCTTCGCCTGAGCCAGTGTCCCTTGATATGGCTGCGCTGATTCCCTTTACTGCAAGCGCGAGGGCGTCTTTTACCGTAAGGTCCTTTTTGTACATTGCCTCAAGCACTCCGTACGCCATTACGCTGCCTGAGCCTGAGGATACGTAGTCGTCAATTTCAGTTATTGAGCCGTCCGCGAACAGGTCATACAGGTGGAAGCCTTCCCTGTCAACACCTGCAAGGAGGAAGTGTGAAATGCCTGGTATCACGCTGAATTTCCTTATGTTGGCGTAAATCATGCCTGCAAGAAGGTTTGCGCATTCCTTGACGGTTGGCTCCCTTTCAGTCCTGAGCGTCTTGAGCCTCAACTCTGCCTTAATCAGCTTGTAGAGCAACTGTGCGTCGCTAACCGTCCCGGCCATGGTTATGGCCATCTTATCCGTTATCTTGAATATCTTCTGGCTCTTCTTGTCAGCGATGAGGCCGCCCACTGTGGCCCTTTTGTCAGCAGCCATGACTATGCCCTCCTTGCAGACCAGGCCTATTGTCGTTGTCCCATGCTTAACCTGTATTGGTTCCATTTAGAACTCCCAGAAACAAAACCTGAACATCGTATAGGCACGTTCTATTTAAAGGTTTCGGTGTGTTGGCTGGTGACCTCAGTGAAGATTCCAAAAGCGTACATGAAGCCGGACAGTAAACGCCTCCAATGTCCCGAAAGGGGCTGCTTTATCTAAGGAAGCCACAGCCTGCTATTATTTTACCGTTGTTCAATTGCCTTTCTGCGATTGCTTTAAGCAGGGCTGTGCGTCGCACGCCTGCGGAACTGTAGATTAACCTTATACATATGCAGGCATTCGCCATAACTATGGAGCCAAGGATTTACCTTCAGGCCAAGCCCGGCGCGAGCATAAGCCCCACCGCGATTGTCCATGAGGCTGCGCATGCCAGGCATCTCACGCTCGGGGAGGGCTTTTCCAGGCAGTGGAGGGCATCATTTCGGATAGCCAGGGGTGAGAGCTGGAAAGATAGGTGGATAGTTCCCTGCAACGGTCTGGTGGGCCAGTATTCTGCATTTGATTATTCTATTGATGATGTGCCCGCTTTGCATCCTGAGCCTGATGGACCTCCCCAGGCGGTTTTCTGCTTCCAGGACCACGAGCAATCTGTGTTTGAAGAGTCAGAGCATTATGGTTGTATTTCCAGGAGGCAGGTTGTGTTGAGCGGGCAGTACAAGGTGATGGTTTTTGACTCCGGCCCGTATCTTAACAACTCATACCAGTATTCGGCCATAGCTGAAGAGGCCATTTACTTGGTTGCCTGGATGCCCGATACTCTTAGGGAATATGTCCGGGAGCTCCGTGTGGACCCGCATCTTAATGCGCCCGGCATGATGTTCGGCAACTGGGAAGGGGACAGCCTATATCCGAGGCTTTGCGAGGACGTGGCCACCAGCACTGCTGCGTTTTGGAAGGCTTCTGTACTTCCCGGGGGGAAATCGGAAATGCTGGCCAGGTTCAGGCGCAGCGCTCCAATGCAGGGCAGGCTTGAGATGCTTGTCAAACACGGCTTTCTTGGGCCAGATGTATTGGATAGGGTTCATCGGGCTGCATGGGGATGATAAATGATGGCAAGGCTTAAATAGAAGTAAGACTAATCTTATTAGCTATGGTTGATATTGAAATAACCAGGCTGTCCTCAAAAGGGCAGGTCGTAATACCTTCTGGCATGAGAAAGGGCTTGAAAGAGGGCGAGAAATTTGTAATAATCAGGGATGGCGGGCGTTTTATACTTAAGAGTGTAAGGGATTTCGATAAGAACATCGAAGAGGATATGGAATTTGCGAGAAGGACTGAGGAGGCGTGGAAAAGTTACTGCCGGGGGGAGTTTAAGTCCATGCCTGCTGATGAGTTTCTGAAGGAGCTTGAGAAGTGGTAAATTGCCCACCATAGAATACGCTCCAGCATTTCAAAGCTTAATTCACAGAATAAGGAATAAGGCTGATGCTGAGCGCATTCGGAAGTCAGTGGCCAGGATCGTTGAAAATCCGGAAATAGGCGAGCCCATGAGATATGCAAGGAAAGGCACACGGGAGGTTTATGTCGGCTCTTTTCGCCTGTCATATGCTTACGTAAAAGAGGAGGCCAAGATAATATTCCTGGACCTTTATCATAAGGATTGGCAATAGAATACGCAGGCAGGGCATGGAAAGCTTTATAATCAGCTTCCAGCCGGATTAGGCTTATGGCGCCTGTAAAGGTCATCTCCCTCGGCGGCTCTGTTATCAACCCTGGCCAGATTGACGTTGAATTCCTGAAGGGGTTCAGGAAGCTGCTGGTCGGCCATTCTGATATGAAGTTTGCCATTGTGTGCGGTGGCGGCAGGGTATGCAGGTCTTATCAGGCTGCTGCCCGTGAAGCAGGCTGTGCTGATGACAAGTCCCTTGACTGGATTGGCGTTGCAGCAACAAGGCTTAACGCCCAGCTTCTTCACGCTGTGCTGCGCGACATTGCATACCCTGAAGTTGTGGTTGGCGGAAAGGCTCCAGGGCTTTCCAGTAGTGTTGTTGTTGCCGCCGGTGTCAAGCCAGGACAGAGCACTGACCAGGTTGCTGTTCAGCTGGCAAAGGGCTATAAGTCTGGTTCTGTGATTAATGTCACTGCAAGGGATTTCGTCTATGATAAGAATCCTGACAAGTTCAGTAATGCAAAGCCAGTCAAAAGAATTTCCTGGAAGGACTTCAGGCAGATGTTCCCCAAAAGCTGGAGCCCGGGGATGAACATTCCGTTTGACCCTGTCGCAAGCAGGGAGGCTGAAAAGGCAGGGATGAAAGTAATTGTTGTCGGTAAAAGCCTGGAAAACCTCGGGAAGGTTCTGGAAAAAAGGGAATTTTCCGGAACGGTTGTTGGCTGAGCCCAATCCTCGTCGACAATTCCGTAAGTTTTCCGGGAAAATCTGGCATAGTTTTATTAATCCGTTCTGCGTGTCTTTGTAAAATGGGCTTTAAGCTGGAGATTGAGGATTGGGAATATTTCAGGGATCCGGTTAACTTTCTGATGCTGATTTTGACCATTCTTTTCCTGGCTTTGTGGGTTAAGGAGGTGCTGCTGAAATGAAGCTGAGTATAGCCGGGCTTTTCAGGATTATTGTGCTTCTGCTTGGCCTGTTTTTGGCTTACCACATTACCCTTAAGCTTCTTGGAGGGAGCCTGACAGTTCAGGATATTATCATGTCAATTTTGGCCGTCTTTTTTTCGCTTTGGGTCAAAACTGCAAACGGCCTGGCTAATGCTTCAGCCGGCCTCGCCCGTCTGGAGGGCAAGGTTGAGAATCACCAGGCTTCGCTGAATGAATTGAAAGCTGCATTCGGTGATTTTAAGCAGGAGATGAGGCTTCAGTTCAGGGACATGAACACCGAGTTCAAAGACCTGAGGAAGGAGTTCAGGGACTTAAGGAATGAGTTCAGGACCCACAGCCACTAGACTTCGTGGAACTTTTCCTGCCTTGGCCTGTAGCCGAAGGAGAATACGGCCCATGCGAGGAGCAGGAATCCGCTTGCTGCTATTATCGGAAGGTGCTCGTTCATTGAGAATATGAATCCTGATATTATTGGAGGGATGGCGAGGCCGGCTGCCTGGACTGATTGGGTTATCCCCATTATCTCCCCTTGGGACTCTTTCCCGGCAAGGCCTGATGCCAGCGCTGTGCTGTTTGGGAAGGTCAGGCCGTTGCTCACTGATACGAATGGCAGCAGGATGAAGAACTGGTATGCCTGTGAGGGGAGCAGCAAAACCGCCATGGCTATTGACAGCGCCAGCAGCGATGCCCTGATTGTCTGCTCTGGGCTGAAGAACCGGGAAACCAGCCTTACGAGGACTCCCTGGGTGAATATTATCCAGAGGCCTATGTATGCGAACAGGTCTCCTATCTGGCCTTGGTTGTAGCTGAACTTTTCCACCATGTATGCCTGGAAGAACTGTGTGAAGAAGTTGAAGCCGAGCCAATAGAGGAATATTACCGGGAATAGTATGCGGAGGTTGGGCATGGATGCTGCCTTTGCCAGGTTTCTGAATCCTGTTAGCGGGCTTACATGCACAGCTGACCTGACGTTAAGCGTTTCGCTGAAGAAGCGGGCTACAAGCATGAAGTTCAGCGCTGATAGGAGGGCCGCAAACCAGAATGGGGTGGCGAAGTTGAACCATGGCAGGACTGTGCTGTCTGCCAGCTTTCCGCCTATGAATGGGCCTATGATGAAGCCGAATCCGAAGGCCATTCCGATTATGCCAAAGTTCTTGGGCTTTGACTTTTCATCGCTTATGTCTGCGACTGCTGACATGGCCACTGAGACATTCCCCCCTGCAAATCCTGCCAGCGCCCGGCTGAGGAAGAGCAGGGGGATTTTCTGCATCAGTATTCCTGCGCCGAAGAGAATGTAGCTGGCTGCGGTGGCTGTTATGGTTATCATCAGCACTCTCCTTCTCCCGTGCTTGTCCGAGAGGGCTCCGAGTATCGGTGCGCCAAAGAACAGCGCGATGGGATATATGCTTAGGAGGAGGCCGAACACTATTGACCTGGCAGCGAGTGGCGTGTCAGGTGGAAGCAGCGGGCTGTCATGCGCTATGAACATCGGCGCAAGCACTGGTATTATTATTCCTACGCCTATTAGGTCAAGGAGAACCACGAGGAATATTGGGAGGAGGACGTTCTTCCTGAGCATCTGGCTTGGCTTTCCGGCCTGTATTTAAACTATCCTAAATTGCGATAATTGGATTAGAATTGCGCATATCCATCAGCTAATCAGCGCAATTCTTTATAATCGGATTCCAGCCATTTGAGAAATTGCCTGCTGGCTTCTGCTGGCCTGAAGGCTTCTATGCATGGGTTTTCATAGCTGTGCATCCTTTTTATCTCAGCCTCTATCGCGCGGTAATTCCCATCTTTGGCCTTCAGCAGGCCTGCAATTTCGTCATGCGTCCTAAGACCGCCCTTCCACATGTAGCTGCTCTTTATAGGGAAGGTGTTGGCGCAGCGGATGAGCTTTTTGTTGAGAAGGTGCAGGCATATTTTATCCGATTCCTGCTGGTCCCTGAAGGTCACATATACGCTTATCATACAGGCAGAGGTGGCGGCGTTGCCTTTGATGGGATGCTGCTGAAAGTGCTGGCTCCTCCGAAAAGGACTGCTATTATTATGATTGCCGCAAGCGCAGCCAAAACCGCGATTATTATCCACTTCCTTTCCATTCCTTTCACCTTTATTCCGGCACTGGCGGAGGCCCCTCTCTTTCAAAGCCAAGCACGCATTCCTCGCTTGTCTTTACCACCAACCCGTAGCCTATGAGGCCCTCAGGCAGCTCCTCATTCATCGCACTTCTCCATTTTCTCCTGCCGCTGTCGAATGTGTACGCCTTGCTTATCTGGCATGAGCCCTTGAATTCATCAATCCTGCGGCCTGCCATGTCCGGGAATACGCTTATGAAGTTCCAGCCCCTGGCCAGCTTTGAGCCTGACTCTGTGAGGGCGTCTATATAGGGAACAAGCCAGGTCTCACCATTTACGTCGCAGTCCCTGTCAGCGTACAGCCACCATCCGTTTGCCACTGTTCCTGCAAAGTACCCTGAGTCAAGCATTCCATACTTTCCATACAGTGCTGTGTCTGCGTCTGTCTCGCCCTCTACGTTGACATCAAACCAGTCCGAGGATTCTATGTCTGTCTCTCCAGGCGGCAGCAGCTCCTTTATTTCCTCATCGTTTTGGGAATCCCCGGTGCTCTGCCCCCTGCTGAAGTGGAACTGGCCGTATTTCCTTTCAAGAGGGAAGTAATTGTGCATGTAGAAGTCTTCAGGCCTGCAGGTGTTTTCAGAGGCCATCATCATGTAGAATGGCGCGATGAGGTTCCAGCCCTTGCGTATTTCGATGCTGAAGCTCTGTGTCTTTGGGGTGCACCTGCATCCAGGGCCCAGGCCTGGCTGTTCAATACCCTCTATTTCGTTGCCGCACTCCTTTTCCTCGTCATCATTGCAATAGCAGTTCCTTTGCTCCTCAAATTTGCTTTCCGCGGCCAAGCTGTTGCAGTGCTGCGGTTCTTGTGTAGTTGCCCCTGTATTCACTTGTATTTCCTGGTAGTTGTTGCCCTTGTTGCTGTCGCTGCCTGAGCCGAGGCGTGCGCTGAGCGTGTATTTTCCCGGGCTTGAGTATGTATGGTCAACCTTTACTGCTGCCCTGTCTCCTCCTGGAACCCTTCCTGAGGTCGTGTATCTCCTTCCGCTGTCGCCGAAGTCCACGGCCAGGGTGTACTCAGCAAGCTCCTTTCCATAGTTGTAGAGGCCTATTTCGGCAGCTATTGAATTTCCTTCCGTCTTGTAGGATATCCCGGTTACTGTGAGGTCTGACTGGAAGGCGGGCGGTGCGGTTGCATTGGCCGCCTTTATGCAGGCGCCGTCGCTGCATGCCTCAGCGCAGTCAATGAAAGAAGTTTTCAGCCTGTTTCTGGAGTCGCAGGATATCTGTGTCAGGGACTTATCGTTACCAACAAGCCCTTCGTCTTTGCTGCAATGGTCATAAATTTTTGTAATGCCTCCATCAAGGGTTGCATATCCCTTGACATTAGAGTCGTCTGCCAGGTCTGTATCCTCACATTTTGGCTCCTTGGACAGGCATGCGCCCTGGGAGCAGCCAAATTCACATTCCACTTTTGACTCATATTGCCCCTGGTTGTTAGCGTCGCAATAGCCTTCGGAAAGAAGATTATTAAGAGCACCCCAGCACGCGTCCAAATGATAGGTTGTGCCGCTCGTGGCCGCTGTTTTTAGCTCGCCACGGACAAAATAATCCTTGCCTCCATCTGTGTCAGTGCACTGGGCAGCCGCTGAACCCCCAGCCGCCGTTGTTGTGCTTCTGGTCCCTGTTTGCGCTGTGGTTTGCTGTGTAGTGGTTGATGTTGTCGCTGATGTTGTGGTGGCTGTGGCATTCTGCTGCTGGGGGCTTGTGGTCTTGGCAGCAACGGTTATAGTCCTCTCACCAACATTGTTGTTCTCGTTGGACTCTGTTACTGCAGAATCCGCATCCGCTGTTGCCTTGAACTTATACTCTCCTGCGGCGAGGTAGGGCGTTACCTGTAGAGTCTTCGTGCTTCCTGCTGGTATGGAATCCACGCCAAGCCTCCATCTGCTGCCAGCCCCCTCAACTGAAAGAACTGAGCTTGACGCGCTGCCTGTGCCTGAGTTCCTTATGACTATTGTGATTGGCGTGTTCCCCTCTGTGGCCTTGTCTGGCGTTATGCTGTCTATCGTAAGGTCTGGACTGCCTTTTTCAGCCTGCTGTATTGCGGTGAGTGAAAGTGCCCAGTTGGCTGTGCCGGCTGAGCTTATGTCAATTGTGGCTGTTGCGTCCTGGTATCCGGTCTTCTTGACAAGGACTGAGCGCTTTCCGGTGCTCAGCCCGCTGACGGTTATTGGAGTGGAGCCTTTCAGTATGCTGTCAACGTAAACCTCTGCCGCGCCCTGGGTCACGCTTACATATAGTGAGCCTGTTTCTGCTTGCTGGGTGGTGGTGCCCAGCGTGAACTGTTTTGTCATTGCATTGTTTGTCTCGTCAGACTCTGCAATAGCAGAATCAGCGTCAGCCACTGCCTTGAACGCGTACTCGCCCTGTTTCAGGTAGGGGTATATCTGGATTTTCTGGCTGCCTCCTGCGGATATGGAGGCGGTAAGCATCCTCCAGTAAGTGCCTGCCCCTTCTATCTGCAGGACTGCTGTGGCCGCATCAGTTCCTCCGTTGTTTTGGACTGTTATGTCTATCTTTACTCCTGAGTCCTGGCCTGGGCTGTCTGGAGTGAATGTGATTTCGCTTATTGTAAGGTCAGGGCTTCCTGCTATCTGCCTTCCTGTTATTGAGCCGATGTGGCTTGCCAGGGCAATAGGAATACCTAATAGAAGCAGGACTACTGCGGCCAGCACCTTTTTTTCAAGCATTATGCAGGTGAAAATTGCGATGTGCAGATATATATAGGTTTTGTTTGTGGTGTGTGGCCGCGGCCCAAAAACAAAAACTTTTTAGCCTGGTTAAGCTGGTTAGGGCTTGTGGATCTGAAAAATGCAGCGGGCAGGTTGTGGGGCGCATTGCCTAAGTGGAAAACTCCTTCTGATGATCTTGAAAGATTTGTTGACAGTGAATTTGACTATGATTAGAGGGTATAAGGTGTATTCCCCCGGTTCACCTGCAAATACATTTAAATAAGCCGCCGCCAAACCCTGCGCTGATGAAATGCGATGTGTGCAGGAAGCTGATTGGGACAACTTTCCTGAAGAAGCCTGTGGGAACCTTTGTGAAGGATTCAAAAGGCAAGCCGCATCCTGTCTGTTTTGAGTGCCAGAAGAAGCTGAATACAAAGGAAGCTATTCTAAAGGCTGTTGCCTCCGTAGCTCATACATAAATTATTTATAATCCATTTTTCGTAATCCCATTGTGCCCTCGTAGCTCAACAGCAGAGCGGCAGTGCCTTGGGCGCCGAACTTCGTAAGCTGCAGGTTGAGAGTGCAAATCTCTCCGGGGGCTTGACCAGATTGAAAGCCGCAATTAGGGATTCTGACCATTCATCATCGCGCGTATGCTTTCAAAATAAGGAGTTCAGAGATTTTTTGTTTGCATTGCTGAAGGAAAAGTTGGGTACTTGGAAAGAGGTGGCGAGACATTTCGGCTTGTACAAGTCCAGATTGGAAAGGCTCAGGTCCGGCGAGTTTTCGATTCCTTTGGAAACTTTTTATCAATTTTTAGATACTGTAGGGCAAGGAAATAGGCGGAAAATCTTACAGGACACTTGCCTGTTGGATGGTAACTGGGGCAGATCCAAGGGAGGGCTGTCAACATATGCTAGACATAAATGGATATTTGAGAAGGGAAGAAAAGCGGAAAGAAAAGCAGCTTGGCGGGTTGAGGATCGTCTGAATGTGAGCTTGGACCGCGGTTTATGCGAGTTTATTGGAGCCTTTATAGGGGATGGGTTTGCCGGCAGATATGGCAACCACTACATCGTTCAGATAACAGGTCACAAGGTACTTGATAGGCAATATTACGAGAGCATTTTGGTGCCAATTGTAAAGAGCCTTAGTCCATCCTTAAATCCACGATTAACCGATACATCAGATGCGCTTAGATTAACAGTTAATTCCAAGCAGCTTTATTTTCTGTTAACCCAAAGGTTTGGGTTTAGCTCAGGCAGGAAGGCATATGATGTGGTCATCCCTGAAGAGATAACCGCATCTTATGATCAGGCTTTGATAAACGCCTGTATCAGGGGGATTTTTGATACAGATGGATGCGTAGGATTTGATAAAAGAAGCGCATACTTGCGGCCCTATATCCGGATTGTTCTCAATATGGTAAGCAGGAGCCTGGTGAATCAGGTGCATGGCCTGTTGCTTGCTCAGGGAATAGGGGCCACAATTACAAGGAATTCAAAAGTTATCCAAATTAATGGGCTGGAGCGCTGCAAGGCATTTGTGGAAAAAGTCGGCTTTAGTAATTCTCGGCATTTGCTAAAGGTCAGAGGCGCTGGGTTATAGCACAAAGCTGGAGTTCAAATCTCCCCTGAGGCTTTTTAAAACCGATAACTTTTTATAATACTCTTGCCCGGAAATTGAACAGGCTCTTCTTGGGCTTAAAAAAAAAGGGGTGATATGGAATGGATGGTGTCTGCCACAGGTGCTGGGGCTTGAAGTTTGTTGTTGTTGGCCTTTTGTTCGTCGTGAATTATTACTGGCTTAAGCTTGACTGGTGGCTGCTTGTAGGAGTGCTGCTTGTTTTGAAGGGTGTTGCGTGCATGGTCATGCCTCACTGCCCGTGCGGCGTTCCGTGTGCGTCCTGTCAGGCAGGCTCAAAGGCGCCTGCCAAGCCTGCAAAGAAGAAATAGGTATTTGTAGGTATTAGGAAGGAAAGCGGATTTAAATTTTATATAATTTTTATATTTTATGTACTGCAGCATAGAAATCTTTATATACCTGTTTTCTCTAAGATAGGAATAGGGGGAGATGATGAAGAAGAATGCGGCTAGTGTCAAGGTTATAAGGCAGCCTGAAGTCCGGGGCCTTAGCAGGCATACTCAGGAGACCATTAGCGAGTTGGTTGGTGAGGAGGTTATTCCTGTCGTGCAGTACCTCAGGGATAAGAAGAATGTTTCTGAGTTCAAGATTGCTGAGGACACTGAGATGGAGGTTAACCGGGTGAGGAGTGTTTTGTACAGGCTGCACAGCCAGAATTTAGTTGTTTATTACAGGAAGAAGGACAGGCAGAAGGGCTGGTACATCAGCTATTGGACTTTCAACCCCTCTGGACTTAAGCATGCTGCTGCGATGATGAGGAGGAGGAAGCTTGAGCAGCTTAAGGAGAGGATGAGGCGTGAGGAGGAGAACCGGGACCTTTTCTACATATGCCCGAGCCTTTGCACGCGGATGGACTTTGACAACGCCACTGACGTAAGCTTCAAGTGCCCTGAGTGCGGGAAAACCCTCACTGTCCAGGAGAACAGCAAGACTATTGCCCTGCTCAGGACCAAGATTGCGGAGATTGAAGCTGAGCTTTAGTTTTCTTATTTTCTCTTGAAGAATTCAGATATCTCAGCAGGGAATGGGAGGACTATCGTGGAGTTCTTCTCTGCGGCTATGTCTGAAAGCGTCTGGAACAGCCTTAGCTGCATTGCAGCAGGCACTTTTTCAAGCAGCCTGCCTGCCTCTGCAAGCTTCCTCGCCGCCTGCTCTTCAGCCTCTGCAAGTATAACCTGCGCCCTCCTGTCCCTTTCTGCCTCTGCCTGGTGCGCCATTGCCCTCTTCATGTTCTCAGGCATTTCAATGTCCTTTATCTTCACGTCTGTTATGTCAACACCCCACGGGTCTGTCTCCTTGTCCAGGACAACTTTTATCTTCTGCCCGATTTCATCCCTTTTGGCAAGGACTGTGTCCAGCTCTGCCTTGCCTGTCATGTCGCGAAGGGCTGCCTGCGCGAGCTGGCTGATTGCAAATAAGTAGTTCTCCACCTCAAGGATTGCCTTGTTTGCCGCTATCACCCTGAAGAAGACGACGCCATTTATTTTTATAGGAACATTGTCCTGCGTCATCAGCTCCTGCGAGGGTATGTCAAGGGCGACAACTCTCACGTCAACTTTTTCTATGCGCTCAAGCATCGGTATAATCCAGTTCAGCCCTGGCTGAAGGAGAGCCACGTATTTTCCAACCCTGAACTTCACAGCCCTTTCATACTGGTTTATTATCCTCAGTCCTGAGAAAAGAAGCAAAATAGCTGTTCCTGCCACAACCCAAATCCACACAGGCATATTTGATGGTTGGTGGTAGGCTGCTTATAATTCTTTCGCACAGGCGATACTGTAGAGTGGAGGTTTTTACAGTTTTGAAGGAGCAGAAGCATTCCTGAACCTGAACCACATAATCCACAACTTCGTGAACCCACATCAGCAGCTTAAAGGAAGAACGCCAGCGCAAGCGGCAGAAATAACCATTCTGCCAGGAAAAAATAAACTGCTGTTCGAAAAAAATATAAAGCTGAGCCTGCCGCCCTGCAGTATGTCCTATTACCAGTCAGAATGCAACACTGACCTACCGGGCGTGTACGGCGAGCTCCAGAGGCTGGTTGAGGCCGGGCACTCTGAGGTGAAGGTTAAGGTTGGCGACGGGATTGAGCTTCTTGTTCTTGTTGATGATGGCAGGCCGCCAAAATTTGAAGGCTGGAGGCTTGGCTTTTCGTCAAGGCGCCTGGATGATATATGCGGTTTTGTTCGCAGGGAGGCAGCGGCCCATTTGGATGCTACGAGTGGGAGGTATGCGAAAAACCTGCGCGTACTCAGGACGCCTCAGGACTTTAAGGTATATTTGTAGGCTGCCTTCAGGTCCTTATCTGAATCCTCTGCTGCCTCATCAGGCTGCTGCCTATGCCTTCGCCCACGTGAAAGGACTGGCGGCTGGCAGCTTCTGAGAACGCGTCAAAGAATGTTTTCCTCTTCTTGAAGCTTACAGGCTCAGGGGTTATGTTTAGCTGGCTTTCCATGTAGTTGAGGGCTTCCTGCTTTCCGCCAATCTCGTCCACAAGCCCCATCCGCACTGCCTCCTTTCCGAGGAATACCTCTCCTGTGGCTATGCTTTTCACGTATCCCGTGTCAAGGTTCCGGTTTTCAGCCACGGCAGCCACGAACTCCTCATGTATTCCGTCAAGCAAAGCCTGGAATTTCTCCCTTTCGGCAGGAGTCATCTGCCTTAGGGGGGAGCCCATGTCCTTGTACTGGCCTGAGACAAGGCGTTCGTAGGAAGCGTTGTACTTGTTTAGGACGCCGCCATATTCAACATATGAGGCAATCACCCCTATTGAGCCTGTTATCGACATGCTGCTGGCAACTATGTGGTCTGTTGCCGATGCCGCCCAATATGCGCCAGAAGCAGCCTCGTCCCGTATCCAGGCGACGCTTGGCTTGTTCATCCTCCTGATGGCGTCGCTTATCTCCTGCGATGCCACCCCGCTGCCGCCTGGCGAGTTTATCTCAAAGATTACCGCCTTTATGGAGCCGCTCTCCTCAGCCTTTTCAATAAGCTCTATCGTATCTGTTGAGGACACGGTTGTTCCGCCCAGCGTCCATTCATCCTCAGCAAGTATTTCACCCTTTATTGGTATGACCGCCACGTTGCCTTCCAGCGATTCGAAGTCCGGGCTCACAAGCAGGGCCATTATGCCTATCATGAAAAGAAGAATCACGCTGAAGAAGAGGACTGCGCCGCCGATAAGCGCCCATTTCCAGAAGCTGCCCATTCACCCGGCTGATGGGCTGGCTGCTTATATAGTTTTGCGTTGGTGCCTGTGGACATACGACCTGCGGGAAATCCCTTCAGGAAAGCGATTTTCTCATTTGGCTACTGCAAGCAGGTTTTTCACATGTATTTCGGATAAAGATTCGGCAGGAATCCTTTTGCTTACATCCAAAATCTCAATTCCAAGGACATTTCCCTTCGCATCCAAATCTATAACAGTCCGGTCCCCTACCCTCCTGTTCCTGGCGAATTTACCCTTCTGGAACTCTATGTATATTGCGTCCGCCTCCTTGTCATAGCAAATTTCCATTTTAAAGATGCTCATTTAATGTTGGAAATCACTTCAAGCAGCTCTTCAATCCCGTTTATCTCGTGGTCTGCCCCGCTGTTCTCAATGTGTTTTGTTGCGCCGTACTTTGCGAATACTGTCCGTATGCCTGCCTGCCTTGCTCCCTGGATGTCCCTCTTTTGGGAGTCGCCTATCATAAGGCATTCAGAGGGGGACAGGCCAAGCTCTTTCAAAACCCTGCTGAAGGGCACAGGACTGGGCTTGTACTCATTCGTGTCATCAAAAGTTACTACCACGTCAAAGAAGTCCGCTATCCTCATTTCATGCAGCCTTATCCACGCCTTGAGGCGGGGGGCGTCGGAGAGTATGGCCAGCTTCAGGCCCTTCTCCTTTAGCCTTACAAGTGTTGGAATCACGCTTGGGTATGGCTCAAGGAGGCCTGACTGGAGCTTCCTGTACGCGACTATTCCCGCAGAAAGTATCCTGTAGTCTATCCTCTTCTGCACCTTTTCAAGGAACTTCTGGAATATCTCCTGGTATTCGATGCCATACTGGTCGTACAGTTCGAAAAGAACTTTTGTGGCCTCCTCCTTGCTTATCTTCAGGCCCGCTGAAATCATGGCCGCCACAGCCGCGTCTATGGAGGCCTTCTTTATCTTCATGAAGTCAATCAGCGTGTTGTCCAGGTCAAATATTACCGCCTTTACCATATCGGCTGCAAACCAGCGGCTTTTAATAAAGCTTATGCAGCCTGCCTGTAGACAGATTCCCTGTCGTAGCGTGACTTTGCTGCCCTTGCAGTTGCATCCAGCGCCCTCATTATATAGTCGCCAATTGCAGTGCTGTCGCTGATGCCTGAAACGCTGTGCCTAAGCTCATGCCTGTGCACCTCATGGAACTTATCCAGGTCTCCATGCAAAAGTTTTCTGTTCAGCTCAATTATCTTGCCAAGGTTGTAGCACCATCCCAGAACAGAGTCATTGCAGAGGTCTCTGTAGCTGTGAATCGGCCCCATAACAATGTCAACGACTGAGCTCCTGTTCCTGTAGCCTGAGTAGGGCTTAAAGGACTGCACGGGTTGGGCGTATACGGTAGGAACATACGCAGGCTTATCCCCCTCTTCTAAGGCTATTTGCTCCAGGCTCATCAGAACTCCCTCAGGAAGCTTATCAGCTCCCTGGCTGTCTGCATGTCAAGAAACTCGGCTTTCTTTATGGCAGGTATATCATTGTCCCCGGGCTTTTTGTGCTCATAGATTATCAGGTTGTCAGCTCCGATAAGGTGTGTCAGGCTGGCAAGGCCCTGGTCAGCCTTGTCGCCAACTCCGGTCAGTATGATTTCCTTTTCAAGCTTTGCCACGATGTCAAAGGGCGCCTTCCTTGTGTCAATTGCCCTGAAGCCAAGGGCCTCGTATTTCCTTGCGACCTGGGACTCGCCTGGCCGCTGCTCATCAGCCTTGCCTGAAAGGATATCCACCCTTTCAAAAACCTCGCCTCCGAAAATGCTGTGCATGATTTCAGCTTTCCGTACAGAGACCTGGCTCCTGCTGACCCTGTACCTTGCTACCATCTGCCTTGAGACGCCCATCCTTCTGGAGACCTGCGAGAGTGAGTACCCGCGCGAATCCATTGACTTTGAAAGCTGGCTTCCAGCAACCGAGACTGTGGCTCCTGCCTGGCTCCTCATTATCAGGGGCAGCCTTCCTGCAAGGCAGTCTGAGAAAGTCTGCGCATTGACTGTGTAAACCCCAAACCTTGAGTGGACAACTCCGTCATCCACGCGCTGCTCCCCTGCCTTCTCCGCTACAATTAATGGGGAGCCTCCGATGAACCCGGCCAGCTGCCTCATTTCTTGGGCAAGCTCTGGGCTGATTGAATTTGCGTCGTGAAGGACTTTTATGAACAGGACTGTGCTGTTCCTGCGGCCTATTATGTCAAACCACCGCCTTGGAAGGCACTTAACAGAAAAGCCTCCCCTGAGCAGCAGGACGCCTATTTGCTCACAAAGCTGGTCTTTCATAGCTCCTCTGTCTCGCTGCTCTGGCAGTAAATGCAGTTGAAAAAGGACAATGCGTCGTACCCGTAAAACCTCCTCTCACACTGCGTGCACCGCCTCATTTCAGGGCAAGTGGCGTGTCAGGGTTTTAAATCTTGTGCGCGGGGGGATGCCAAGCTAAGGAGCCGCAAAGTTTATATACGTGTATATCCAAGTATCTACAGTGTGAGTGAAATTTACTTTCAGGGTAAACAAATACTCATCAAAGTCCACGCAATAAAAAGGGCAAGAGAAAGGGAAATTGCTTTTCCAGAACAAGTTTATGATGTATTGCAGACTGGCAAAGTTAAAAGATTTGGAAAGCATGGTATTAAGTTTGTAAAAAGGGATAAAGAAGGCTCTGTACTGTGTGTTGGTGAGGATTTGGGATATTGCGTTGTTATCAAAACAATAGAACGAGGTAATTAAAAATGAAATGCCCGGCGTGTCAAAAAGGAAAAATGGAAAAGAAAAAGGATTTTATGGAGCAGGATGGAATAGAGTTTGAGGCATATAAATGCGCGGAATGTGGAGAGGAGATTATGAACATGAAGCAACTGAAAGTTTTAGCAGGCAAATACAGAAAACTCAGACATGCAAAGGATATAACTTTCGCAAAATGGGGGAACAGTATAGCTGTGCGAATTCCAAGAGAAATTGCAGATGAATATGACATATCCGCTGGGAAGCATGGAACATTAACAAAAGATAGGGAAGGAATTAAAATAATCCCGTATTAACTTCCTATAACTAGGCAAAATTTTATAAACCGCCCGGGCAATCTGCCGCGGATGGGAACAGGTTCAAACAGGGTTTGGCTTGCAGTGGTTGTCGGCTTCCTGATGGTGACAAGCGTGATAGGCATTGCCTTCGTAAATTACGGCGGCTCAGGCGATTCCCTGAGCTATGGGAAATACTCTTTTAAGAGGCAGCAGGACGGCTCCCTTGTGGCAAAAATTAATGGCAGGGAAGTGTCCTTCACCTTCTTCCCGGCTGAAGTTGAGGAACTGCCGCTTGACAGGGCAATACTTGAAAGGCTGAACAGCACCCGCATGGTCTACACCACCTCGGACTATGGCGGCAACCATTCGCAGGTCATTGCCTCAGTTCAGTTTGACCTCGGGCGGGCCATGAACGACCACTTCGGGATTTATGTTGTGAGGGGTTTCACGCAGAACCTTTCACGCTTTCCGGTAGTAACCTGTGGCAACGCAACAGCGCACATTCCTGTGGTGCTGTTCCAGGAGGGCAACTCAACAGGATTCAGGGTGGAGGGCAATTGCATTGTGGCAGAGGCAGACAGCTTCGACAACTTTGTAAGGCTCCGTGACAGGCTTCTTTATGGCTTGCTTGGTGTGGTAAATGGATGAGCCGCAGGAATCAATTGAGGGTGACAAGGGGAAATTGGCCAGCAAGCAGGCTGAGCCGCCGGCTTCCCCGTCTGAAGAAGAGCATAGCAACAGGTATTTCATCATAGCAGTTGCTGTCCTGGTTGCAGCAGCCGCGCTTGTCTTTGCCTTCCGCTTCGCCAGCCAGCCGGCGCAGAACGCGATTAAGTACAATGGCTTCCTGTTCGAGTACGGTGGAGGCTTGTGGAATACCCAGTGGCAGCAGGAAGGCCAGCTGTACAACCTCAGGCTGCATTACCATCCGGGCCAGGTTGACAACATTTCCATCTCAGGGGGTGAGGACTGGAACGCGTCAGGAAAGCTGTACATCACCTTTGACCCGGAGGGGAAGAATCTTAGCTATGTTGCCCTCTCAGCAGCAGAGCTTTCACTCAGCCTCTATAACGCGCTGGGGGTTGAGCCAGCGGCAGCTTGCACAAGGAATGTTACAGACGCCTGCTTTTCAAGGCCGATAGTCAGCTGCGAGAATCCGCCGGATGGAAGCTCGGTGATATACCTCAAAGACTCAGGCGAGGCCGGGATAATTCTTGATAGGCAGTGTGCCATCATCCAGGGGACAGGCTCTGAGCTTGTCAGGGCTTCAGAACGGGCAATCTACCAGTGGTATGGCATAATCAGGAAGGCTTAAAAAGGAATCGCTGAACCCGGATTCGGCATGAAGGCACAGATCCCGGAAAAGCTGGCTGACTATTACCTCGGGCTGCAGGCGCTGCTTGTATATGATGAGGCTTATCTGTCATTGGAAAACAGGCCCTATCTTATTGAGGGGCAGCGGCGGCAGGCGGCTGCTGTCAGGAGCATGATTGCGGAGTGGGTTGGCTGCCACCGCCCTGATATTAACCCGACTGACCTGGAGAGGTATCTAATCAGGGAGGCAGGCAGGCTTTACAGGGCAGTAAGGAATTCCCCTGCTGAAGATGAAGCCCACCGGCAGCTGCTTGTGCAAGGCCTTGAGATACTCATCACAAGGGCATCGCTGGACAACTACAGGCTTTAGACCTCCTTTACGCCGTCCAGCGTATATGCAACCAGCCTTATCCCGAGGCCAAGCTTGAGGAGGGCTGAAAGCAGCGCCATATGCTCCTTTCCAGTCCCTAATGCTATGTTAACAGCAACGTCAGTGTCAGCTATCTTTCCATCCAGTGCCTTGCGAACCTCGTCAACAAGAATTATTAATGGCTGCTTGCTGTCAACTGTTATGAACTGCACCTGGCGCTGGCTTGTAAACCTGAGCTTGGCGTCTTCGCTGCAGACGAGGAATACCTGCTCCCAACTGGCTCCCAGGATAAGCTTTTGCACATACTCCCAGGCAGGGCCTTCATGGCCGATGCACGCAATCAGGCTTGTCATGCTGAACCAATCTTCACAGGCATGTCTGGCGGAAAGGCGCTGGGCATGACATCCTGAATAGTGCCAAAGACAGAGCAGTCATCAAGGTTCCCATTATAGCTGCCGTGGACTACATCCCCTTTTTTCGCAGGCGCAGGCATTTGTCCTGAATAAAAGGCCGCCTATTTAATGGTTTTCCTGCACATGGGCACTTTTGAAAGCCTGTTTTTATTTCCGGCGGCCGTAACTTCTTATCTGGTCTATGATCAATCGTACCATCCTGGAGGCATATTCCCTGTAATCGCCCTTATCAGCGGCCTCCAATGATTGATAGTACTCTTCCCTTTTTTCAAATGGAATGAAAAACATGGGGAATCCTTTCTTCATTAGGATGAAATTCATGACTGCTCTTGCGGTTCTGCCAGTTCCATCCTCAAACGGGTGTATCCATGTTAACTTTGCATGGCTCAGGGCCGCCAATTCAAATGCGTGTAGTTTGTTTTTATTTGCGCCATACCATTTAAGGAAGTTAAGCATGTGTTTCTTGACTTCGGTGTGCGGTGGAGGGACATGGGTTGAACCCTGTATCTGAACATCAAAGAATCGTGTTCTTCCACCATAAACGACTCCTGTGTTTTTGGTAAGAATTCCATTTATTTTTTCCAGCAGTTTAGTGCTTAACTCGCCTTTATAGGAGTTTATGTAATCCAGGCATTCCTTTCCGTTTATTGCTTCGTTATAATCCTCTGCCCTTACTCCGGAGGGGATTACTTTGTCTTTTAGGATCAGGGCAGTTTGCCTTAACGTCAGCCTATTGCCTTCTATTGCGTTGGAATGGTACGTGAACCTTATTACGAAATCCTCATTCAGCTTTTCCTTAACACTTTTTGGAGTTTCCTTAAGCCATGTGGTGTAGCTTTCCCTTAAATCCTGCAAGGTTCCCGCATCATGACCTGAAAGATAGGCGTAATTTGATGCCTTTAAGAAAGGTTTTGATTTATCTTCTATTTCTTCGGCATATTTTTTTAGCTCTTCTTGCGAGGGCTTTTTATCTCCCAGGAAAATCCTGATTTTTTTCCATTTATTTAAGCTGAGCCTTACATTTTTTGTGAGGTAATAATATTCCCTTTTGTTCCGTTTTATGGCTTCAATGTAGGCCATGCAACAGTGTACGGGCACATACTATATAAAAATTTCGGTTATCTGTGCCCATACAAGCTTGCCGAGTTGCGCCAGAAATTTTTTAAACATCAGCGTTTTCCCTTGTTTCATGGCAGCCGATGCAACGATTCAAATGATATTGGAGTCTGTGGGCATCTCAGGCGCACAGGTGGAATTGGTTGACAGGGTACTCGCCTTGAGGGGGGTTCCAGAGGTTACAGAAGTTGACCTTCACTATATCCCTCCTGACATGTTTTCCGATAACAAAGGCCTCTTTGTTGCTGAAGTGCGCCTGAAGGAGCAGTTTCGCAGCAAGGGAGACTTTCGCAGTTTCGCCGATGCCCATTCCATTCCAGGGGGTAAAGTCCGTGTGCAAAGGGACTATGTGGTGGCAGCAGGCAAAACATACCGTATTGAGTATCCTGGAATTGATCTGCTTTTTTTCAGGCCTGATGATAGCTGATTCCTTGAATCCTCCTCCCCCTGCGTGTATAAGCTGGCTGTGCTTGGCAAACCTTTAATAATGCCTGCTCAGCCATGCCTGCTTAATGGTATTCAGCCTTGTTGAGCTTGCTGACCTTGTGGTTATGATTGCTGCAGTGGCATTCATATTCAAGGACTCTGTGAGAATGCCCGCCAGGCATAATGAGCAGTACGACCCTCTGGCTGACCTTGCCAAGCCGAGGTTTGACTTTGAGGGGTTCAGGACTGCTGTGCTTGTGGCCGGGCCTGCAATCGCCTTGCACGAGCTTGGCCATAAGATGGTGGCGCTGGCTGCAGGCATTCCTGCTGTTTTCCATGCCAACTATCTCTGGCTGGCTGTGGGGGTTGCCCTCAAGGCTGTCAACTCGCCGTTCATCTTTTTCGTTCCAGGATTTGTAACCCATGCCGCAGCCTCGCCTGCTGCCTCGCTGCTTATCGGCTTCGCAGGCCCGGCTGTAAACCTCTGCCTGTGGCTCGGCTCGGCAGCAGTGGTGAAGTGGAAAAAAGGCCTCAACAGCAGGGCTTTGCATATTCTGCACATGACCGGGCAGATTAACATGTTCCTCTTCATCTTCAACATGATTCCATTCCCTCCTTTTGACGGGTATACTGTGTTTGCCAGTTTGCTGAGAATTGCAGGAGTGGCGCTGTAAGGTTGGATTAATTGAAAAGGACTTATTCAAATAGTTTAGTCAAATCCCCTGTAGAATAAACCTGGACCTTGTTCTGTTTTTCCTTTAATTTTCTGTCTTGACTCCAAATAGCACATTTCAATTTCAAGGCCAAAGCTACATAGGCCACATCATCAGGATCAGGGCTGATTTTCTCTGCTTCATCTAGATAAGGCAAAAGTTCTTCCAAAGGAATGAGCGCAATTTTCTTTTTCAGGACATCCAGTAAATGATTAAGCTCTTCTTCAGATTTCTCTGTTTTTTCTTGTAGTTCTTCTGAATGTTCCTTAAATTCTGTAAAGAAAAACTCAGTAGTAAAAAGGCGTAATCTATCGTCAAAGATAAGTTGATAAGTTTTGCTTTCTTTTATAATAGCGGCAAATGTTATATTTGCATCTGCAACCAGGTCCATCTTATTGCCTTAATTTTCTTAGCCGGGTACTAAGTGCTTTGCTAACCTCTTTCCCCAGTCTTATTGCGTCAGCTTCTGTCAGGGCGCTTTTTGCCTTAAACTTTTTGATAAATTCCATGTCCTTAATCTTCTCATCAAACGCTTCCCGGGCTACAGCACTCCAGTTTATTTCTGCCAAGGAGTCCATTTTCTGCTTCAATTCATTTGGTATCGATAAAGTTACATTTACCATGGCATACACCTCGTGTTAACCCGTGAAAATACGTAAAAATATTTAAATATTGCGCTTATTGATTCTTTACGCCCCGAAGATTGGGCTCTGTTCAAAGTTCACAAACAACAATCGGGGCAGGAGCCCTATAACCCTATTTAATCAAACTTTGAACGCAGCCCGAGGGTCAGATTGTTGTCCGTCTTTGGGCTACCGTGGCCATATTTTCAGCCAAGCTCGCCAAATCATCTGGAATAGTGTATTCTTTGGCCCTCTCAGGGCCCTTTTCCGTGAAGTCCTTAACCATTGCGTCGTCAATTTCCTTAAACAGTGTCCTTGTACCGTCAAGGGCATGTCTCAAACTTTGAGCATAATTCTGAACCAATAAAATGTCAGCGTTATGCGGCCCAAAATTATGAGGTTCACCAAAAACTGAAACCCCTATATACAATAGGGCATTGTCAAGCAATCTTATGCCAGCGCCAAATCTTCCCTCCACATAGGCTTGGTAAGCATCAGAATACCTTTGCGGATTTAGAAATGTATCTCTGGAATAAGTGAATCTTCCTGTACTCATTAACTCTTCAAGGGCCAAATGGGCTGTGTAAGCTGATGTATGCAGGCCTTTTAACCGGTTTGCGTAATCACCAGCCTCAAATGCCGAGGCCCTTTCGTTACTTCTTTCACTTGCAGGAGTTGACTGGTGATAAGCTAAACTAGCAAAGCTTCTAAGCGGCCCAAGGAAATCACTCTCAGAGACTCTTGCAGCTAATCCAGCTTCCAGTTTTGCTTTAAGCTCTTCTGCTTTCCTCAGCATTTGGTCTTTTGTCATTTTGGTTACAAATAAACTGCTTAAAGTTCTCTGATGACTCTTGCAAGTTCCCTCAGGCCTTGATAAGTGTCTATATGATATGAATCCACTATTGGTGCTGCCGGAGGCGGACAACCACAATGCCCTCCTACCCTTACAACTTCCCCGTATGTTTTGGGTGCTGGAATTCCTCTATCCGCATAAAGGGCTGCTTCAATTTCAGGGTATTCTCTATAGTGAAGTTCTGTTGCAACTTCAAGAGGAAGGCCTCTACCTGCCCGCGCCTCCGCAACCCAATAAGCCGGGGCTCTGGTAAACTTCCAACCGCGTAGTCTTCCAGTAAAATTGTATTCTACTTCTTCTTTGCTAAGTTGACTCTCCCAAACAGTTTCTATGCCTGCGTTGGCTAATTCCTGTATGATGTAATAATCAGCAGGGCTTCTTCCTGCGTAATATGCACCACCTCTTTTTCCTGCAAGATTTATCATCCTATTCCTCCATGACTTGTTTGATTTACGATAAGCAATGGCAACCAGTATTTAAATGTTTCAGTTTGTTTACCATTTTATAGAGACAACTACGGTTTAAATCCCTGGTTTTGGCAATCTTTAAATAATACCTATCCGGCCTGTGCTTATGCCTGGTGACGCCAAGACAAAGTGGGTGGTGATTACAGGCGGCGTCATCTCCGGGCTTGGGAAGGGCACTGCGACTGCTTCTATTGGAAAGCTGCTCTCGCGGAACTTCAATGTTGTGCCGATTAAGTGCGATGGATACCTTAATGTTGACCCTGGCACGATGAACCCGTTTGAGCATGGGGAGGTGTTTGTCCTGGATGATGGCGGCGAGGTGGACATGGACTTCGGGCATTATGAAAGGTTCCTGGACATTAACTGCAAGTCAGACTGGAACCTTACCACTGGCAAGATTTTTGATTCTGTAATCAGGAAGGAGAGGAAGGGCGATTTCCTTGGGGGCACTGTTCAGATTATCCCCCATGTGACCAATGAGATAAGGCGCAGGTGGAGGGATATAGCTGCGGGGGAAAAGGCAGACGTGGTTATCATAGAGATTGGCGGCACTGTCGGTGACATAGAGAATTCCTGGTTCGTAGAGGCGGCGAGGCAGCTCAGGAAGGAGGTAGGCCATGATAACATCATGTACATTCACCTGACGTACGTCCCTTATGTGAAGAGCGTCGGCCAGCAAAAGACCAAGACAGCACAGAGGGATGTTGAGAGCCTTCGCGCAAGGGGAATAATCCCTGACGTAATCATCGGAAGGAGCGAGAGCGACCTTACAAGGGAGACCAGGAAGAAGCTGGCCATGTTTTGTGATGTGGAGGACGCGGCTGTTATCAGCGCAAGGAACATTGAGACTATTTATGAGATACCTGTCCTGTTTGAGGAACAGGGGATGCTTAGGCTTATAGCGGAGAAATTCGGGTTTACCCCGGAGAGGGACATGCAGAAATGGAAGGAGGCGATTAAGAGGCTGAAGGCAGCCCAGGCAACTGTCAGGATAGCGATTTGCGGAAAGTATACGATGCTTAATGACTCGTACGCGAGCCTGATTGAGGCCATAGTGCATGCGTGCGCCGCAAACAACTGCAGGCCGGCCATAACATTTGTTGAGACAACCGACATTGAAGAGGGCAAAACAACCGCAGAGCAGGCGCTTAGTGGCATGGATGCTGTGATAGTTCCGATTGGCTTTGGGGGAAGGGGCGCTGAGGGCAAGATTGAGTGCATTAGGTACGCGAGGGAAAGCGGCAAGCCTTTCCTTGGCCTGTGCTTTGGCCTTCAGTTGGCTGTTGTTGAGTACGCAAGGAATGTGTGCGGCCTGAAGGATGCCAACTCAACAGAGATAAGCCCTGACACTGGAAACCCTGTCGTGATGATACTCCCGGAGCAGGAAAAGGTTACTGAAAAGGGTGCAACCATGAGGCTCGGCAGCCAGAAAGCGCAGCTGAAGCAAGGCACAGCTGTCGCAAGGCTGTACGGAAGGCCTGAATGTGAGGAGAGGCACCGCCACAGGTATGAGGTGAATCCGCAGTATCATAGGATACTTGAAATGAACGGCCTTGTAATAAGCGGGGCCTCGCGCGATGGAAAGCTTGCTGAATTCATTGAGCTTCCAAATCATCCTTATTTTGTCGCAACCCAGGCCCATCCTGAGTACAAGTCAAGGCTGGAGAAGCCTTCGCCGCTTTACTTCGGGCTGATTCAGGCTGCTTTGAAGAAATAGGAAAATGCGCTTTTTGAAATCCACGCTCCCTGTCATTGTGTTCCTGGCAGCAATTTCGCCTGGCCAGTTTACCCGCTTCTTTGCACAATGGCTTGGCGACAGCAGGGTTGCGGCCATACTGCCATTTGCGTTGACAGCAGGAGGCCAAGGGGAGTGGCAGGGCTTTGCATGGACTGACAGCCTGCTTCAGCCAGGCGATTATTTCATGGCAGTTTCCAGCCTGAGAATAAGTTTGGAGCGCAATATCAGGGATGGCTCTTCAGGCAGGCCCTGATATAGTTACTCATGTCAGGGCATCCTCCTGAGCTGCCTGGTGAAGGGGTCCTCGCGCCTCTTCCTGGGCCTGGGTTCTGATGGCGGCTGCGCAGCATCCCCGGCAGGCTCAGGCGCTTCCCTGGCCTGACTTACAGCAGGCTTGGCCTCAGACTCAAGGCTCACATCAATAACAGCAGCCTTAAACTGCTGCTCAACAAGGCCCATCTGCTCATCACTCAGCTTCCTTGTGGGCCATGCGAAGGACAGGCCGTCATTCTGCGCCCTTGGCACAACCTCAACCGATATGTGCGGTATGCGCTGGCCTGCGCTGTTGCCGCTCATCACTATAAGATTAGTGCCCTGTGCCCGCAAAGCCTCAAACATGGAAGTTGAGAGCCGGTTCGCCGCGTCAAACATTGCCGAAACCATGCTGCCCGGAAGCTGCTCAAAAATGGTAACGTGCCTTTTGGGAAATACAACCGCGTGGCCTGGCACAGCAGGATTGACAGGCAAGCCTGCAACAATATTTTCATCAGAGAAAAGAACCTCGCCCCTGAACTCACAGTAAGGACAGTCAGGCATCCTTGTCACCTGCAAGCATGTCCGTTATCGCGTCAAGGTCAGACTTTTCCACCGGCTGCACTTGAGCAGCTTCCGTGCCAGCAGGCATAACAGATGGTGGCGCCAGGCCCTGCTTTCCTGCCAGCACAGCAGCCAACTGAGCCTTAACCTGCTGCTGGACTTCAGGGGCAATCTTAGCCTCAGGGACAGCCAAAGGCAGGCCGTCACCTGAAAGCCGGGGGATGACATGAATCATGAAATGAGGCGCCTTCTGCCCGGCCAGGCCGCCATTGGCAATGAAAATGGTAGTGCCATCACCCTGCACAGCCCTGAGCGCTGCCTTCGCCACAATGCGCAACGCTGACGCAAGCCGGTCAAGCACGTCCTTGGGAACCTGAGGCATGAATATGTAATGCTCCTTTGCCATCAGAAGCACGTGGCCTGCGTTCGCAGGGTAAAGGTCAAGGATGCCAATGCACGCATCATCCTCATAAACCTTCCTGGCCGGAATCCGGCCTGAAACAATCTGGCAGAAAAGGCAGTTCTCCTTAGACAGGGCTGCCTGCTGCTCTGCTGTGTCCATCTCCAGGACTCAACAGGCAGGCTATAAATGCTTTTCCAAAAGCTATACGGACTTGTTATAGGGAAATATCCTGCGGAAGTGTGCGATAGCTGTGGAGAGGTCTTTTATGATGAGAAGGCCAGCGAAGAAATAGAAAGGGACACAAAGGCAAAGGGATTGCATGGGCTTTCTGCCAAAGCGAGGGTAACACAAATTGAGCTTACTGATTAAGGCCTTAATTAATTCAAGAAAGATTTCAAGAAAAATATTGGCGTCTACGAATACCTTTTTGCCCATAATCCGGTTGCCTCGTGCTGAATCTCAACAGACGTTTTCTTCCCCTTAAGGTTACTGAGCAGCCCCCTGACAAGCCCGAAAGGTCCAGCAACTTTCTGTACCGCTGCGGAACGCATTGCAATCCATCCCCCAAGAACCTCTTCAGTTGCCATGACTATTTGAAGTATTTAATTCGTTCCAAAGCCTATTGAACTCTTTGGAGAACTCAGCATATTTCGGGTCATTAAGAATGAATTGCATAAAAGCGTAGGGTGTAACAATAGAGCTTGAAGCAAAATTCTTGATGCCTTTGCTATATAGCTCAGGTTTTATTGTAATCAGATATTTTACTGTTGCATAATTCCGTTCAACTATTTTTGCTGTATCCCCGTCAGTATCATCTTTAGGGTCGTTGTATTCTTGTGCAATTCCATACATTTGAGGGATGAGTATGTTTAATATAAATTCTTTTAATGATTCTGAGATGTATTCTTCAGATTCAATGTCTTTTTCAATAGCGTTAATTTTATTTTTCCCAATAATAAGGCGTTCAGCATATTCGCTAAGAAAGAATGAAACAAAAACACAAGATTTTTCTCGAGGGCTATTTTCTACGATATGCCTAAGAGTATCTTTATCTGTGACATATGTTGGGTCACCCATAAGAAATCACTTTGAAGTTTGAGGTTCAGGATAGCCCTGAAATACACGAAGAGGATTCCCCATGATTGGTTCAACATCTTTCACCCTTTTAGGTGACTGTTCCGCATATATTATTTTAGCGTAGCCACTAAAGCTGGCTTTCTTTTCCATTTTTTCTACTTTCTCGTAAACTATCGTCTGAACGTGTGTCGGTAAGTCAATGACTTTTCGCACAGCTATTTCGACGATTTTTTCTCCTCCGTTTTGTTTTTGTTGTTCCATTTTGTCCTCACAGGCTTGGTTTCACGGGTGTCATTTTTGTGTTTTGGTTGGTAGGCTCAACCTTGCAAACGAGGACTTCTGCCCCTAAAAAACAAGGTAGTCCTCAAACGGGCTAGTTAACGCAGAACTAACTATTAAACCTTTCGGTTTGCCGCTTCAGACAAAGAGATAAGACCATGAGGGGTTTCAAGGGCAACCAAAAGCATTAAATACAAGTTATTCTAGTATAATTTCCGTGATAACCGTAAAAACAAAGACACGAAAGTGGGGGAATTCAATAGGCATTGTAATCCCCAAGGATGCAGCCGAAAGGGAAAACCTGATGCAGGGGGAGGAAGTGGAGCTTCTTTTGCTTAGGAAAAGCAACGTCTTAAGGGAAAGCTTTGGCCTGCTGAAGGGCAAGCTAACCAAGTCCACGGATGAAATCCTTAAGGAAATCGACAGGGAACTATGGGGCATAAACAGAGAATGACCTATTTTTTTGACACTTACGCGATAATCGAGATAATAAAGGGCAGCAATTCCTACGAAAGATACCAGGAAGCCAGATTTGTCCTCACCCAGCTGAACCTTATAGAGATTCACTATTTTCTCTTAAAGGAGCTGCCAGACCAGGCAGAAATCCAGCTGGAAAAATATTCAGGGCATGCAGTTCCAATTGACAATGAAACAATCATGAACGCCAACAGATTCAGGCATTCAAACCGCAAAAAAGAGCTGTCAACCGCTGATGCAATAGGCTATGCATGCGCTAAAAAGCTGGGGGTAATTTTCATCACAGGCGACAGGCAGTTTGAAGGCATGGACAATACTCTTATAGTCCGGTAAGGATGGCTTCTGAAAAGAAGAAAAATCATCAATCGCCGAATTCACCACTTGGCTGCCAGATATAGAGAATTGCGCTGATTAGTTGATGGATAGGCGCAATTCTAATCTCGTACCCAAATCACTGCGGTGATTGGGCCCAATTAAGCAA
>CAZDCW010000013.1:6535-34209 GCA_964504135.1 uncultured Methanosarcinales archaeon | reverse complement strand
AATAAACATGAAACGAATTAAACCATCGAGAGGAAATACTTTCAGGATAGCACACTCGAGCGACTTAGGGAAAGCTTAATAAACCCGGATTTGATAACGGATTTAGGACGCGAAAAGAGGGGCTGAAATGGTTTTTGGAAAGAAACGCGGCCAGGCCGCAATGGAATTCTTAATGACCTACGGCTGGGCAATACTCGTCGTACTGGTCGTCATAGGAGCACTCGCATACTTCGGAGTCCTAAGCCCGGACACACTCCTCCCTGAGAAATGCACATTCCCAGTGCAGATAGGGTGCAAGGACTACAAAGTGACTGACAGGGGCGGCGCAGGAAACCCCACTGACGTAATAACCCTTATCCTGCAGAACGGGGCTGGAAGGGATATGATAATCAGAAAAGTAAACGCAACATCCGATGCCCTGGCCGCGACAGGCTGCTCCAGCACCATTTCATCCAGCCCAAAGACTGTGCGCAACGGAGACTCATACGCCTTCAGCCTAAATGGAGGAAACTCGGAGACAGGTGACTGCACCCTGCTGGACACAGGCAGGGGCAAGAACAGGTACAGGATGCAGATCCTGTACAGCTGGATAGACAGCCCGGGTCTTACCCACACTATTGATGGCGAGATTCTGGCCAGGACTGACTCCCAATCTACCGACTGAGGCCCGCTGCCCGCCGAAATATTTATATACCCCCTTCTTCAGAATTCAGCGGTAACAATGGAAAAAGAGGAGGCCAAAATGGTTTTTGGAAAGAAACGCGGCCAGGCCGCAATGGAATTCTTAATGACCTACGGCTGGGCAATACTCGTCGTACTGGTCGTCATAGGAGCACTCGCATACTTCGGAGTCCTAAGCCCGGACACCCTTCTGCCAGAGAAGTGCACGTTCCCGGTGCAGGTAGGATGCAAGGACTACCAGGTGAAGGGTCCGATTAGCGGAGCTACAATCACAATGGCCCTGCAGAATGGGGCTGGAAGGGACATGGTTGTCTACAAGGTAAATGCCAGTTCAGATGCAGTTAGTGCCAATGGCTGTGCAACCGCCAAGGGTACAAGAGTAACAGTGAGGAATGGAGACTCCTACAGCTTTACCATAAACAAGGATGATATAGGAACCGGGAGTTGCGTGCTGGTTGACACTGGCAGAAGCAAGAACAGGTACAAGATGCAGATCCTGTACAGCTGGGTTGACAGCCAGAACATAAACCATTCAATCGATGGCGAACTCCTGGCAAAGATAGAGACTGGCTAAAAACCTCTCTCTTTTCTTTTATTTTCATGGACTCCACTGTAAGGTTCCTTTACAGGCACTGGATGGTCATCCTTGCGCTGCTTGCATTCAGCGGAGGGGTTGCGCTTTTCCTCAGCCCGAGGAGCATTGCATCTGACAGGTGTGAAATTGGGGGTTTTGAATGCCTGCACAGCAGCCTGGGCAGTGATTCGCTGCGGCTTCGGCTGCAAAACCCCGGCCCAGGCGTCATGCTCAAGCAGGTTTCCCTTACAGGGCAGGGATATTCCTGCCAGGCAGCCTTCTCAGATGGCTGGGGCCCTTTTGTTGATGGCAGGCATGTGGCAGAAGGCTCTGTTGCAGAGCTGGAAATCCCCTGCACAGGCATCCCAAAAGGCAAGGTGGAATTATCAGGCAGCGTTGACTGGTTTTATGATGACTCCTCATATGCCCAGGCCAAGTCCAGCCAGGCGTATGTTGTTGCCTCAAGGTGAAAGTTTCTATATTATTCGCAGAAATCATAAAACTATAAAGTCAAGTAGCAGCTGTCGCCACCTCAGATTCAGCATCCCCCTATCGGGACACAATTTGCCTGCGGGCAAATGTGCAAATACGCCTAAGCGTATTTGTATTCGCAGGGTGTACGGCTTGGCACAGTGAACTGGTTCGCAATGTCCACTGCCTTGAATGCTTTTTGCTCAGGTTTTTAGTATCGTAAATTGCACCATTTGTTGAATTATGATTACGCAATTTAAGAGATTAGATATAGCAATGTTTATATAATGCCTAAGCCCTTTTCCTGCCATGAAAAGGAGGTGTGGCCAGGCTGCTACTGAGTATATCATGATTTCGGCCTTTGCGCTGATGGTTATCATCCCTGCCGCGTATTTTTTCTATTCTTACAGCCACAGCGCTGAGCAGAGAATCAGGGACGCGCAGGTTACCAAGCTTGCGACTGATGTAGCCAACAATGCAGAGCAGGTCTTCTACCTCGGCTACCCGTCCAAGATAACCCTGGAGGAGGTAATGCCTGCCAACGTTGAGGGCATCTTCATCTACAGGGACTGGAACCAGAAGACCAACCACCTCAACTTTGTGGTCAGGACAACTGACGGCATCTCTGAGTATAATTTCCCCCTAAGGGTCAATGTCCTGGGCTTTTACGGCTCCAGGGACTATGGAGCAGGAACAAAGCTCGCCAGGATGATGGCCATGTACAACGCTTCAGGGTCGCCTTACGTGCTTGTCACCTTCATCGGCGACTGCTTTGCCTCTGTGACCTACGACGTGAACAATGACCGGCTGGTTGACTCTGGCGACTTTGGCGAGTGCGTCGGATGCTCTGGCCGGCAGGCGACAGGCATCTGCGAGTACTGCGACTATGACGGCGACTGCCAGGTCACGAATAAGGACCTTGTCCTCCAGAACATCCTGAGCTTTGGGAACAGCCCGCCAACTGCAATTGCGCAGGGCCCTTCCAGCGCTGTTGCCGGCACGAGCGTAAATTTTAAGGTGTCTGCCGAGGATGTGGACAGCAACCTTGCCAGCATAAGGCTGTATGCCCGGCTAACAGGCTCCCCTTCCTCAACTGTCATAGGCAGCTGTTCCCTTGGCTCTGTGAGGAGCGGCGATTGCTCGGTTTCTTACTCATTCCCCGGCGCAGGCTCGTATTATGTTTACCCTGAAGCGTCTGACACTGCCTCTTTTGCATGCAGCGGAAACCCCTCCCCCCTTTCAGGGGGCGTGGCTGACTGCGGGTATTATGACTTCCAGGAGGTGCAGGTTTCATGAAAGCGATAATTGTTTCGCTGTTGATAATTATATCTATTATAGCAGGAATTTCCTACTTTGCCCTGCAGCACAAGGCAAGGCAGTCGCAGTTCCTGAGCGTGGATGTGCTGAATGAGAGCCTTGGCCCGTTCTCCAATGGCTCCTCAAACCTGGCCCTAAGGTACTCCTGCGAGGATGCTGAGGCCCAGAGCCAATGCAATGCAGAGGGGGCTGTTGTGAATGCCGAGAACTGCTGCAGGTACTTTGGAAAATGCTGCTGAGGAAAGGACAGAACTGGAGCTTTGACGCCATGCTGGCAGTCGGCATCTTTCTGCTTGTTGTAATATCCTTTTTTTACATCACAAGCAAGGCTTCGCAGGGCAAGAAGCTGGATTTCTTTGCTGATGAGGCAGGCAGGATTCCTGACATCTTCAACAAGGCGCAGAATGACACCCTTATCTTCATAGTTGATGGCAACAAGGTGGACAGGGAAAGGCTTGAGAACTTCAGCGGGCTTGATTACAGCGATGTGAAGGCAAGGCTTGGCATAAAAAGCGACTTCTGCATACACTTCGAGGATGAGCAGGGGAACCTCATATTTATAAATGAGACCTCAAATATAACCGGGTTTGGCAGTTCAAAGGCTGTGGTGAGCAACATCAGCTGCAGGGAAAGATGAAAAGGAGAAGGGCAAGGGACAATGTGAAGAAGCTGGCGGACTGGAGGTACCTGGCAATTGCACTGGTAGCCGCTGCGCTGCTTGTCCTTATCCTTCGTGACAGGCTGAAGCCTGCCGACTCCTCCTTTGTAATGGAGCAGGAGCTTATTGTAAATGCGCTTGTCGTGCCCAGCCGCAATATGGACAACGGCGTGGCCTTCGTGATTGAGGAGAATGTTGACCGCGAAAGGCTTGAACGCCTGGCGGGCATGGGCTATGACGAGCTTAAGTCCCAAATCGGCGTCAGGAATGATTTTGCGCTTTATTTCACAGACGAGGAGGGCCAGCTTATAGTGTTTGATGGCGAGAGGACCTGCATCGGCAGCCCCAAGGCTGTTGTTGGAGGGAGCAGGTGCAGCTAGCGAATGGGCCGCAGAGCTTACTTTTTCACCCTGGACGCCTTCATAGCCATGGGCATCGTCGTGGTCGGGCTTTTCCTTATCCTCACCAGCTACGCCTACAGGCCCATCACCAGCCAGGGCACTGTGTCAAGCGGCGACATAATACTTAACCTGGCTGCCACAGAAGTCACTGAGATTAACAGCGACTACGTTTACCTGCTCATCAGGAACGGCACAATAACCAACAGGAAGAACTCGCTCCTCCAGCAGGCTGCGGAGTTTTACGTGAACCGCCAGGAGAGCATGGGCTCAAAATTCCTTAACGCGACCACCTACAACCTTGTACCTATGCAGTATGGCTATAACATAAGCATAAACAGGACAACAATGCATCACAGGGGTGAGATGCTGCCTTCAAGCACAGTAGTTGTCGCGACCAGAACTGTGGTTTTCGGCGTCTTCAATGACACCATGTGGGGCCCTATCCCTGCCGAGGTGCGGGTATGGCGCTGAGGCTCATGCCTGGAAGGAAGGGCATATTTTTCACCCTCATAGCCATAATGCTCATGACCATCCTAACCATAGCCTTCGCCCCCCAGGAGCAGGTCACCCACAAGGACAGGGTAGCTACCGTCAACCTGAGGGTTGACACTGCCAATGACTTTGTGAAGAGGCTGAAATACTCCTACATGGAGGAGGCTGCTGAGACATCCGGAAGGCACGCCCTGCTCGCGCTTGTCCAGTTCATAAACAGAACGACATACCTTCCTGACTACAACTCGGTAAACACCACCTTTGTTGAGGTGTTCATGAATGGCAGCATAAACGGAACACCTGTTGAATGCTACCTTGACACAAGGCTCCAGCCGCCCATAAAAAACAGGGATTGCGAACCGCTGATACCAGGTGATTATGTTGTGATGAGGGACAGGAGCTTCCTAAGCCGCATGAGGGCCATGGAAAACGCCTCCTCGGAATACCTGAACATCAAAGTTGACTTCAGGGACAAGGCTGATGACTACTATGTGGTCTTCTACCAGGGCAACGCCACAGGGCCGTGGTTTGTCGGAATCAACATAACCGCAAATTACAGCGTTGACGCAGGCCTGGCAAGCTGGAATGTTTCCCAGACAGTAAGCGTACTTGTGCCAATTGAAGGCGTTATGGACCCGGTCTACCTGGTGAACGCAAGCTTCAACAACACCATACGCGCAACAAACAGCACTGTCTGGAACCTGTCAAACCTGTCAAGGCTTATCCATGACCAGAGCTACAGGCAGTCTCCCAAGGCTCCAAGCCTCTTCATGCGGCTTTACTACAACATGAGCCATGGCGGCCCTGGCCCTGCACCCGGCTCTGTGTTTGCCTCAGGCTCTGAATGCTGCGGGATTGAGAGCATGGTCAATCCCAACAGGCTGAACCGCGACCCTCCCTTCAGCATCAGCTCATGCACTCCGAAGAGCTATCTGGACTGGTGCTTCTACAGCGCAAGCTGCGCGCCAGACAGCGGCGTGGAGAAGCTTTGGAACGTAACAGGCCTAACAACCTACAGCAGCAGCAGGAAGTTCCTGGGCTTCAAGCTCACAACCGAGCAGGCAGCAGCATACAACATTTCAGACGAGCTTGTTGAGTCTGTAGGGAAGGTTGAGTGCCCGCCGGGCTACTGTGTGGACGCCGCAACCTGCGACAACCTGCCTGCCCAGTGCAACAACGGAGTGCAGGATGGAGGCGAGGATGGAGTTGACTGCGGCAGCGTTTGTCCTCCCTGCCTTTCAGTGGACAGGAGGCTTCCGTGATGTATGACTTCATTGCCGGGGGATATGATGAACTGCATGGAAAAGAGCAGCTTGGAAAACTATCAGCCATCTCCGCAGAGCTTCAGCTGCCTGAGGATGCCTCTGTCCTTGACGTAGGCTGCGGCACTGGCCTCAGCAGCGTACTTGGACGCAGGGTTGTAGGCATAGACCCCTCCATGCAGATGGTCAAAGAGGCCTCCAAAAGAATCAACGCCATTGTTGGGGCTGCTGAAAAGATTCCCTTCTGCGACAAGTCCTTCGACTGCGTAATATGCATAACCGCAATCCACAACTTTGAGGACGCAGGGCTGGCACTGTCAGAGATGGCCAGGGTGGCCAAAAAGGCAGTTGTGGTATCTGTCCTGAAGAAGGCAGCAGCGGCAGGGCAACTTGACAACCTGCTCAGGGAGAAACTCCATGTAATCAGGACTCTCGACTGCGGCCATGATATCGCCTATTTCTGCAGGGTGTGACAGTTGCTGCCATTCAGCTCCCACGACATAAGGTTTCTGCTCACCGTTGCCGAAAGCCTCAACCCACTCTCCTACCACGGGCTGAAGCACCGCAACCTGATTGAGAACCTCACCTACCTGGCCTCGCTTGTTTTTTTATGCCTGGCCATCTCAACCATACTCGCCCTCCCGCTGGGTATCGAGTCCAGGATAGCAGGGGGCATCGGGAATTTTGAATCCCTGAGCCTGGATTACAAGCTGTCCGAGGACGCCAAGAGCTCAGGCAGCATTTTCGGGATAAAGTTCTTAGGATTTAATGACGACAGCTCACTGGTCTCTGTAAGCGATGAAGGCATCGAACGCCGCAGCATCCTCTGCGCAGGCTTCAGGATGCTCTGCGGGCCTTCTGCCTATATCAGCCGTGAACAGCTGGCCGACAGGGAATCCTTGGCGGACGCTGCCTGGGCCATCTTCCTCCTGATGCTGCCCGGGCTCTTCCTCCTGGCAATGGCCTTCCACATCGCAAGGTTTGTTTTAATCATCTCCATCGCCGCGCTTGCAGCCTGTGTTTTTGCGAGGCTGCTGAAGTATGAGTTAAATTTATATAGTTCATTCGCTGTTTGCAGTTATGCGTCAACGGTCCTCGTTGTTCCTGGGCTTCTTGCTCCGGGAATGAACATTGATACGCTTGGCCTTGAATGGCCGCTCTTTGGCGGGCTGCTGATTGCGGCCTTATTGTGGTCAACAGAACGGAGGAAGGAAAAGCATGGGCGTGGAAGAGGTTCAGAAGATAAACACACTGACAAAGGAGCTGCGCAAGCACCACATAGCTGAATCCTCTGAAGATGCCTTTGCCCAGGCAGAGCTTATGGTAAAAGGCCAAGCCCATGACACTTCCAAAGAGGACGAGGTAAACAGGGAACTCCGGAGCATAGGACTGAAGATAAACTCCCTCTACAGCGACATAGTCAGCCTGCAGCTGGAGTTAAAGGCTGTCAAGGAAGGGATGGCTTCCCTGAACCGGAAGCTTGAGCGTGTCCAGGCACAGCCAACCGAGCGCGGTGCGCAGCCAACGAGCCAGCAGGTTCCAATCAAGGTCACTGCATCCGCCACCCCTGAACAGGTCGCGGAGCCAGCCAAGAAAAGCGAGACAAGGCTAAGGACAGGCGACTACACTGAAAAGGACGTTAATGTTGAGAAGTTCTTCTACTACGGGAAGAAATAGGTAGTTGGTGGCTATTTGTTGGTAGTTTTACTAACGGTAGCGGGCTGACTCTTCGCGCACGGCATTATGACAAAATTTATATACTACTATGCAGAACTAACAGAAATTCGGCTTGATATGAAAATCCGGGGGTTGGTTGTGGTACGCTTTTTTGCTGTATGCCTGCTTGCAATCCTTCTGTTTTCAGCCATTGCCGCGGCGCAGCCGACAATCCTTCCGATAGGCAACAAGGTTGTTAATGAAGGCAGCCTTCTTGCGTTCAATGTTTCCGCAATATTCAGCGCCAACTCAACTTACAACAGCAGCAATTACACGGCCATAACGGCAAACACCACTTACTTTTACAACACCACATCGCCTGCAATGAAAGGCGCTGTTCTTCAGGCCTCAGGCTTTTCCAACGCATCCTTTACTTGGACGCCCTCATTCACGGATGCGGGCTCTTACACAGTAACATTCACCGTGTTCCACAACCTTTCCAACGGAACGCCTGTCAATGCAGTCTGGAATGGGAGCGCGAGCCAGGCGATTACGATTACCGTAAATGACGTGCCAGCAGGAATGTCACTCACAGTGCCGGTGGTCGGCGGCAAAACACAGAAGAGAAGCAACCCAAAGTCAGACAGGGCCACTGATGAGAACCAGCTCGTGACTGCTTCAGCCACCTTGACAAACACGGGGATAGAGAACCTTACCAATGTTAATGTTACAGGCATAACGCCCTCTGGCTACAGCCAGTCAGAGGTGAACCTTTCCTTTATAAGCATTGCAGGGCTGTCATCAGCAACGACACTGAACCGGAGCCAGTCAGCGACCATCCTCTTCCAGGCGAAGATTCCGAAAGACCTTGACGCAGTGACAGGCAACAGGCTTGAGGAGAACAAGCAGACAATAGGAACCATTTCAGTTACAGGAACAACGCTCTCAGGCTCAACAGTCACAGCATCCTCGCCAATCCAGATGCAGGCCGAAAACAACCTGAGGATAAAAAACCTCAAAGTGGAGGTTGACGGCGACTCTGAGAACGTTGACAACGGCGACCGGGTCTCAAACGTAAAGGCTGGCGCCTCTGTGGTAATGAAGATTGAGCTGGAGAACAAGTTCAGCAGGGATGACGATGTAGACATAAATGATGTTGATGTGACGGTGGACAGCGACGACCTGGACGTGAACGAGGACGAGGACGCAGGCGACATCGCCCCAAAGAAGACAAGGGAAATCACTGTAAGGTTCACCATTGACGAGGACGCTGATGATGACGATTACGAAGTTGAGGTAAGGGCATCGGGCGAGGATGAGAACGGAGCAAAGCACGGCGAGTTCCTGAGGTTCACCATAGAGGTTGAGAAGAAGGAGCATGAGATAAAGATTGGAAGCGTGTCCCTGAACCCGGAGTCAGCCGGCTGCGAGGAGCGGGCGCAACTCAGGGCCACCATAAAGAATATCGGAAGGCGCGACGAGGACGAGGTCTTCCTCAGGATAGAAAGCCCTGACTTAAGATACGGCGACGTGCTTGGGCCCTATGAGCTTGACGAGGATGACTCCAGGCTCGTAACCGCGGACATTCCTGTGCCAAAGAACATTTCAGCCGGGAACAAGCGGATTACACTTGAAACTTACTATGACACTGACATCCGAAGCAACAGCGATGCCATCCTTCTAAGGGTAATTGCCTGCGAGGAGGCCAACAGGGTTACAACGCCGCCGGCTACACAGCCGCCAGCAACACAGCCGCCCACTGAGCAGCCCCCGGCAGTCAGGGAGCCTGTTGTAGCAGAACCTGTCGTCATAAGCCCGCCTGCGGCCACGCCTGAGAAGAAGGAAGGGATTGACCTTTCAAGCTCAAAATACTACATCCCGCTGCTCATAGCAGGCAACATAGTCCTGCTCGGAGCCGCGATATTCCTCGTGGCGAAGCTGGCTGCGGCGTGAAGGTGAATTGCAATGAATGGAAGGGTTTTGATTGCTGTGAATGACCCGCGGGAAAGGGCAGGGCTTTCGGATTATGTGACTGAGCTCTTTAGCCACTGCATTGGGGCGGTCAGCGTAGACTCAGGAGACGCCAGCATACTAAACAGGGGCCAGAGGCAAGAAGGGCGCGCCTATGACTTTATCACTGTTGACGATACGCCTGAAGGCGTTGCAGGGGTTGTCGGGCTTAGGCAGGCTGATACTACAACCCCTGTTTACATGATAGGAGACCTTTACACCCAGATTGGCTGGAGCGTCAGAGGCCCTGATGGCCTGCAGAATGTGGCTGACTACTTTGCGGAGAGGATTGGCGCGACGGCTTACGCTGACCGGGACGACTTTGATACAGACCTTGCGCACATTGTCCGTGAGCTCGCCCAGGAGTGCATGCGCAATTAGAAAACATTCTTTTTCCTGCCTACGCTGGAACTTCTAACTTTTTTCCCGTGCCCTTTTCCATGTGGTCCAGCTTCTCAAGAAGCAAATTATCGTACAAATCCCTCAATTGTCTGGCAACGGAGTTTTCCTGATTTATCCTGTAAAGCGTACCCCCAAAGGAAGAAGTTCGGTAGAAAATATCCTGAAAGAATTAACAAACGATGAATGGATTGTTATTTTGGCAAAGAGGACTGGAAAAGGTTCTGAAGATCACGTTTCGCTGAATCCGAGAAAAGTCAGTGAGATAAAACAGCATCTTCAGAGCATGAATTCACAGAAATGAACAAACCTTCTATTTAGAAACAATAAACTTCTCCATCGCACTGACGAAGTCCTGAGCGTCCCTTAGCAATGCGTCATACTGCGCACCTGTGATTTCCTTTACATCCCTGTAAAGTATCTTTTTCTGAAGGGTATAGAAGTTGCGCATGATTGCAGAGTATTTCCGGTCAAGAAGGCCTTTCTGCACAAGCTGCTTATCCAGCATGTCCGCCACATGGTCAGGGCTTGGCGGCGTTTCGCCCAGCTTCATCAGGGCTGCGTGGGCGCTGTCTATAACTGACCAGTACAGGTCAAGGGCTGCCTGGAGGATGTGCCACTTTGAGTTATGTATGGTCTTCGGCGCCCTTGTGAAGTACGTCCAGACACTTTCCGGAGAGGGCCTTATCCTTCCCCTTGCCAGCAAAGCGTGAAGCGGGTCAAAGAAGCCTGTGTCAAGAAGCGCGACTCCATCACGTATTATGTTTATCCCAACAGGGTCTCCTGCCCTGATGTACTCCCAGAATGTGCTGAGCTTCAAACTTGTAACGTGCAGCCTTGTGGAAGTGGCGGCTATTGTCTTCTCAATCACTATCCTGTATGTCTGCACTATCTCGGGAGACAGCTCCACTGTCACGTCATCTATTATCACCAGCAGGTCTATGTCACCCGAGCTTTTTCCCTTCCTGGCAACGCTTCCGAAGAGTATTATGGCCTTGAGGAAGGTTCCGAACTCATCATATATCTTCCTTGAGAAGTCATACGCAAGGCTTATGTCATCCTTGCTGTACTGGCCCAGGTTCGGGTTCTCAATCTGCTGTATTTTGAATTCCATTTCCCCTTTTCAGCCTTCATATCCTCCGGGCGGTTTAAATAGTTTTCTACCGCCTGCGGGCATATTCGCAGCCAAGTATTTATACCAGCCAGCCTTATCCCTCTTATCATGTACTCGCAGGGTTATGGTGGGGCGGCGTATTTGCCATGTTCTCCGGCTGCCACTTATGGAGGCCTGGCTTATGGCGGCCTGGAAAGCCGCACATACCAGTCTGCTGCAGCTTTGGCGGCTGAATATTCAGGCTTTCCGCCGGTTCTGGATTTCCAGCCCATCCAGCAGCATTTGCCCTACATCACCCTTTCCGCAGCATATGATCAGCCGCGGTACAGGCAGGAGGCTGGCAGGCCCAACTCACGCACGTCAGTCACATACATCCCCCAAACGGTTTTCCTCAAGCCCGGCCGGCCAAGGAGCCAGTTTGTTGACTCTGCCGCGAGGATTCAGGATTTTGTAGTTGAAGCGTTCAGGCAAACAGCAGGCCACGACTTTCCTGATGACATCATAATACGGGTGTGCAGCGCTGCCAAGATGCGCAGCTTTAAGGGCGACTGGCATCCTGGAATACTTGGATTTGCAATCAACCGGCTGGGCTTTGGAGTCAGCGAGATATTCCTTCTGGAGAACGAGCTTGACGTCCTGATGCTCACAGCAGGGCATGAGATTGGCCATGTAATAACCTTTCCTGCAGGGAACAAGATAGATGAGGAGGCAAAGGCCTTTGCTTTTGAGGCTGCCTGGATGAAGGCCATCTGCCAGCAGAACATTGCCGGACTTGGGAAGTCAATTAACTTTGGCGCATTCAGCCCTGCGCAGAACGGGATTCATGACGCAGCCTTCAATTTCCTGAGGAGGCAGCTATTCCTCGGATGGGCTCCCCTGGAGCTGTTCAGGGGGATTTCTGAAAGGAGAGTGAGCGCGACAGCATAGAAAAAAAAAACGCGTGGCTGGAGCATACTCATCGCCTGGCCTGCGAGTACGCCCTGGCGAGGGCTTCAACCTTGCCTGTATCGCGCCTGCGCACATGCCCGTTTTGGACATGCAGAAGCTCGAACCAGTCAGGATGGAAGCAAGCATAGGATGCAACTATCAGGACATCGGCGCGCCACGACTGGCTTTTTACATGCTTTCCGATGTTAAAGCCTGATATTTGGGCGTACATTGACCTTGCGGGCTCCTCAGGCAGGCGGACGTCAATATCGCCTGTGACGTCACGCAGCGTAAGCCAGGCTGTGTCTGCAATTGTAAGTGCGTTGGCAGCATTTTCAAGGAATGACAAAGGAGGATCCTGGTCAGGGAAGTGCCTTACGCCAGGCACGTATACAAGAACGCTGGCGGGGGAATGGTATGGCTGCCCTGTGACGAGTGCCAGGAGCCTTGTAATATCTGTCATCGCAGCAATACCCCTGAATTGTTTGGCCAGCGGCTGGGCCACCCGGTCATACTCCCCGAGCACCTGGCCTTTGGAAGACTTCAGGTCGTGCACTGAGCTTGCATAGTAAAGGGGCACTATGAGCCCTTCAGCCTGTATGTTCATCATTGCAGGGCGCGGGAATTTTTTGGCTTATAAAAAGCTATTCCAGCTACCCGGCCCGGGCTATTTCCTGATGAAAAGCACGCCAGGCATATTCTCAAACTCCTTGTCCCCTGTCACGAATTCATGGTTGTTTTGTATAGAGAATACGTAGCCGACGCAGTCATACATACTCAGGTTTTTTGATTTGTTTCTGTGCCTGAATTGGGCGGCCTTTATGAGTGTATCCAAATCCAGAGGTATGACATAGGGCCTTAACCTTTTAAGCCAGTATTCTGCTGTTTGCTCGTTATAAGTTCTAAGAAGCGTGTAATAGAATTCTACCAGTGTTAAATCCGTTATAACATACTGCTGGGAAGTAACCTCCGAGTACTTAGGGTTCTGAAGGTGAATCTCCCACAACGCATAGCTGTCGAGGCACAGCAATCTAATCCATCCTCAGTTCCCTGCGGGTGTGGCCTATTGCCTCCCGGGCAGTAAGCTTTGTCTTTCCCTTTCCCCAGCCCCACAGCTCTTTCAGCGGATTGTCCTTTTTCCTTATTTCAACAAATACCTCTTCCCCGTCCCTTATGTTCAGCTTTTCCGCATCCTCCCGCTTTACCAGCAGACCGAATGAACCTCCCCACTTTCTGGCTTTTGCCGCAATCATCGTCAAATTACCTGTTACAATTTTGTTAATAAGTTAACATTAAAGTTAACAAATATAAAAGGCTTTCTGTTTAACGCGGTGTGGCTGGCCTTTCACTCCAGCCGTGTCCCTGTCCATAAGACCCAGTGCTCGGGGTCTGGCGCTGCCTCGCCGTAGAGGAAATACGGGGGGGCGGTCTGGCCAAAATACCCCCGCCAGACATCTGACCAGGTGTCCCCTGCCGGCCTTGCAAGGCCGTAGATTGAAGAGCCGAAGTGCCTCCAGCCGCCCAGCATGGCCCTGAAGTCCTGATGCGCTGGCTCCACTATGACGCGGCCCCCTTTAATGTTTTTTACCGCCTCTATGAATTCCTTTATAGGCGCCTTGCCCATCCCAGGGTCTACGTGCTCGTCCTCATAGCCGAAGTTGTCTGAAATATGGACTGTGCCTATGATATTGTCCTTCACGAGCCCCTTTACTTCGTCGAGCAGCCACTGCTTGAATGCTGCATCATTCTGCTCTATGCTCTTGGCCGGGTCTCCTATGAAGTATTTCCTCCAAGTCTGGCCGTGGCCGATGTCAAAGGTCGCCCTAATATGCTGCTCTGCCATCTTCTCAGCATCCTCCTTCCTATAGCCAAAAGCCTTCTCAAGGTCAGTCTGCATCTTATGCCTGGCCTCCACCACAATCTTCCGCAGCTCCCTTGGATGCGCACCGTAAGTCTCGGGGAATATGTTCTCAGGCGCGACGAATAATGGATCCTTTGTCTTCATCTGCTGCGACTTCTGCATCGCAAAAAGCCCTGCCCTGGCTATTGTGTCCGCGGTCTTCTTGATTGCATAGTCCTCTATCGGCATTATGTACCTCTGCCTTTCCTCAATATCCCTGGCCTGCTGGGTGTAGGAAAGCTCTGAGAACACCATACGCTGCAGGTTTCCCTCATACTCTATTTTCTTGTCCTTTAAAATTTGTGACGGCAGCCTTGGGTCGTCAGGGGAAACCAAGCCTATAAGCTCCCGGTCCATCGGCGGCTGCTGCCTCAGCCTCCAAAGCTCATCCTTTGGAGTCTGCTTTTCAAGCTCCTCGTAAAAAGTCAGGGCCTTCTTAACCTTCTCGAGAACCTTCTTTATCTCATCCACCCTTTCTATCCCTCCGTAGAACTTGGACAGTGACTTGAACTGCAAACGCTGCATGTCATTCTGCTCCTTGAAGTACTGCATCTCAGGCTTTACCTGGGCCTGGCCTGGATGCTGCCTGTTGAGTTTCTCAGCCTCCTTTACAAAGTAGTCCCACTCCCTAACAGCCATCTTGTACCTTACCGAGCCAGGGTTGATCGGGTCTGGCTCGGTTTCAGGTATTTTCTCGCCCTGCTGGTCAAGCATGTAGCTTCCCTGCGCATCTGTCTTCCACACAGGAAGCGGGACTGGCTGGTCGGTCCTGATTGGAATAACCTGACCTGTCCGCTGGTCAACAAGGTTGAACACTGCCTTTTTCCTTTCCCCATATTCCCTCCACTTCTCCGGGTCTATCGCCTCTGTAGGGTGCAGCGCGAATTCAGGATAGTTGTCGTAGAGCGGCCTCTGGAACTCGCCTGTGTGAACCACAACAGGGCCGCCGTCTGTAACGTCTGCAGCGAAGTCAATCGCCCTCCTTATCTCATTGAACGCCTGCTCCCTGGCCATCTCATTGAAACCGCCCTCTGTCAGGCCCGATACATTGCCTATTGCGGGGGTTGCATGGGTAGAGAGTATTACCTCGTTGATTTTCGCCAGCTCGCGCATGTCCCGTCTCTCCTCAAGGCCGTACATTTCAGGAGTTGTAGAACCCTGGCCCATGCTGCCCTTGCCCCTTCCCATGAATCCCAACTCTACTTGTTTTGCACCCTGCCTGATTTTTGCCTGGAGGGCCTCAAGCTGGTTTTGCATGGGCGGCGCTGATATTCCAATCTGGCCTGGGCTCAAGCCGAATTCAGGTACAACCTCCAGGGCGTCGCCAACCTGGGCGTATCCCCTGTCCATTGCACTGAAGTAACTGCCCTTGTATGCGCTGTTCTCGTAGAATCCCATTCAAGCACGCCTTTTTTTCTCCCTGGTTCCGGTTGTATAAAAATCTTGGGTTTTGGCCTCGTGCCCTGGAGTTGCGGTTCTCTGCTCGTAGGTTACCTCTGTCCTGAGCTCAGGCTTCTGGTAGGTAATTGTATCCTGCTGCCTTGTCATTGACTCGTATGGTTCCTCTGACTGCTTCGCCCCGCTGCTCCGGTACGCCTCAATCACCGCCTCCTGCCTTGACTTTTCAACAAGCTCGCCGTACTGCGCAGACTGCAAGCCTGCCTGGGCTGCACCCTCCACCTGCTCTGACAGCTCCTGCCTCCTTGCCGGCGGCGCCTCCTCTGGCCTTTCCGGAGCCACGCTTAATCCCCTTTTCGCAGCCCACAGGAGCTTTGCCTCAATTGTCTCCAGGCTTTCAGGGCTGACCGCCTTCATCTGGGGGACAGGAATCTGGACTTTTTCCTCCTCTTCCTCGATTGCCTCCTTCTCGGTCTCCCTGAGAAGCTCTTCAGCCTCCTTAAGCTCGCGGCGCTTTTTTTCCTCAAACTCCTTTATTCTTGCAAGTTTCTGAGAAGGCGTAAGGTTCCTTAACTCCTTTAGCTCATCTTCAAGCGGCATATTACCATGTCAGCATGCCATGCATCTTCTTGTAGTTTTTGTAAGTGTTGTATATTTCTGTCTTCAGCGCCTTGGCAGCCCTGTCTATCTCATCCTTCATCTTCACCTTGTCAACAGGCCCCTCCTTTTTCTTCATCTCCGGAACCCCAAGGTCAACAAACTCCTTAGCGCCCTCATACAGCGCCTTGAACGGCTCAAACACTGTAGGCTTTGGCCTAGGCTTGGGCTTTGGCGGCGGCTCAAATGAAACTCCTCCCTCTATTAGATACTGCTTGAACTCTGCGCCCAGGGCCTCAAGGGACTCCCTTATTGACTCGTTTATCATGCCCAGAAGCTGGATGTCCTCCTCCTCCCGCATCTTTATGTAGTTCTCTGTGTGCTTCTTATCCCACACGTAGCCCCGCATTGTCAGGTCGAATTTTCCTGTGTGCATCGGCCCCCTCTGATAGCCCTCGCCTACGTATTTCATGGAGGGCGTTGTCCTGAACTTGAAGTGCAACAGAATCGTTGGCCAGAATGTCCTGTTTGGCTCCTTCTTCTGGCACAGAACCTCAATTTCGACCATTGAGCCCTCAAACGCGGCTATCATCTGCTCTGACAGGAGCTTCTTCTGGTCAAGCTGCAGCCTTCTAATGTTCCTGAGGTAGGGCTTTATCCAACCCATGTAAAGCTTAATGGTCTCATAATGCTGCCTCAAGTACTTTATTATGAAGTTCCGCCTGGTTTTCAGCTCGCTGTAAGTCCTCTTCTTCCATTCATAGAACTGGCGCAGCTTTCTCTTCAGGACCTCCTTGACTTTTTCGTTGAATTCAAGCGGCTCAACCGCCATGTCAATCTCCTCAGGCTCCATCACCCTAATCCTGAAGAACAGGTCTGGAAGTATTGCGAAGCCCACACTCTGCGCCAGACCGTACACTGAGGCTGCGTTCTTTACCCCGCCTTCCACCTGGTCTATCCAAATGCCCTTTAAGGTTATCTCAGAGCTAAGCTTGTTCGGCCTGTTTTCGTAGGTGTCATTGTAATATGCCAGACGCTCGTCTATAATCCTAAGCTCCCTGATAATCTGGAAGAGACTCTTAACCATCTCGCTGATGCCCCTCAGGTACCCTGCAACCTTCTCCTGCTGCGTCGCCAGCCTCTGCTCTGACACGCCAAAGAACGCTGAGTGCTCAGAGGCTGCAAAGACATCTGTAATCTTTGTGTACTCATTATACCCCCAGTCATACCTGAGGTGGTCTATAATCCAGAAGTAGGCTGACTCAACCGGGCTGTGCTCTGTCTCTATTACAAGCCTGTTCCTGAATCTCGGAGCAGGGTATTCTGTGGGCAGCGCCGCATAAATAAGGTATTCCTCAGCCTCTTCCTGGGTGAAGCCGTATTTCTCAAGCAGCTTCTTTGCTTCCTCGGCGGATGACATGTTGTTTTATGATGCTTGTATTTTGCTATTTAATGTTTCCTATTTGCCCTTGCATGCAGCTCCCTGATGTGGCTTAGCCTTGTGTGGAGGATTTCGCCAAGGTCGCGGAATTTCTCTATAAGCACAGATGCGTGGTCCCCGCCTATGAAGTGAGGCATTATCACATAGTCAGCACCTGCCGCGTAAAGGTCGAGGGCCTCTGCTGCCTGGTCTGAGGTAACTATCGCGATTGCCCTCCTGTTCTGCTGCTTCAAGGTTTTAATCAGCATCACGTTTGAATCTGAGTCAGGTATTGTTGAGATGAGCATACTGACCTGGCCGAGCTTCAGCTTAGCCTGCACTTCCGCCTCGCCAATGTCGCCGTAAATGCAGGGTATCCCCTCCTGGATAAGGCCGTCAATTACATCCGGGTCGTGGTCCACCACCAAAAAACGCTTTTTCATCTCCCTCAGCTTCCTGCAAATGCTATAGCCTATCCTATTCTGGCCGCAGAGTATCACCTCTGGGTTGAATTCCTGCGGAATATGCTCCATCCGCTGCGCCCCTGAGCTGATTGCAGGCAAAGCATTAAGCAGACCTGACATTGCCATGTATATCTGGCTGTGGTGCCTGATAAGGTATGATGTGAGCGTGATTGTTATAATCGCCACTATTGATGTTAACGACAACAACTCCGGAGCCAGGTAACCCATGGATACGCCGAGAGCTATCAGTATCAGGGAGAATTCGCTAATCTGCGCAATTCCTATCCCCGAAATGAAGGACACCCTCCTGTCATATCCAAGAAACTGCAAAATGACGTAGACCACTATCGGGTTGGCCAGCAGGACAAAGGCTGAAAGCAGCATCGCATCCTTTAGATGGCCGCTGGATACAAGGGATATCTGCACGCCAAGCGACACAAAAAATATTGTAGCAAAAAAGTCCCTGAGCGACTTTACCCTGCTCACTATCTCAAGGCTGTATTCAAGCGATGCAAGGCTTATTCCTGCCAGGAAAGCGCCTATTGCTATGGAGTATCCCAGGTAGCTGGCGAAAATAGCGAAGCCAAAGCACCATGAAACAGAAGCCAGGAAAAGCAGCTCCTGCGACCTCGCTATTGACCTGAACAGCCCAGGAAGCACAAGCCTTGCCGCAACGAAAGCGGCGCAGAACAATGCCAGACCCTTAATTACAGCGATTGCCGCTGCCTGGACTGACAGGCCAGTGCTGCTGAGCAGGGCCAGGGCGAAAATCGCTATCACATCCTGAACCAGAAGAATGCCCACCAGCAGCCTTCCATGAAGCGTGTCCAGCTCCTGCCTGTCTGAGAGCAGCTTCACCACTATCATTGTGCTGCTGAACGAGAGGGCCACCGCAAGATAAACTGACTCAGTGCGGCTGAAGCCCAGGAACATAAGCAGCGCAAAGCCCATTGCACTGGTTAAGGCCACCTGCGCTGCCCCTGAGATGGCTGCAGGCAATCCGACACTCTTAAGCTTTCTCACATCCATCTCCAGGCCAACCAGGAACAGGAGGAATGCTATGCCCAGCTCTGACAGCCTTGTAATCAGCTGGGTGTCGGTAATCAGGCCTGTCAAAGGACCGAGGATTAGCCCTGCCAGCACATAGGCAATAATCAGCGGCTGCCTCAGGAATGATGCGAGGATTGCAAGCAGGGTTGCCACTATAATCAGCACGCCAATCTGAAGGAAAATGTTTTCTAGAGCCATCTTTTCAACGCGTATGCTATTTTATCTGCAAGGTCTGTGGCCGTGAAGCCATAACCGAATTCCCTGTACAGCAGGTCACCTGCATATCCATTTATGTAAGCTGCAGCCGCTGCTGACGTGAGCAAGCTGTTTCCCTGCGCAACAAGGCCTGCGCACAGGCCGGCGAGAACATCCCCTGTCCCTGAAACCGTCATTCCTGCGTTCCCTGTCCTGTTGTACAGCGAACTGTTTCTGTTCTGGATGACGTCAACCTTCCCTTTCAGCAGCAAAACGTTGCTCCCCAGGTGCTTTTGGACATTGGAGCCTGCAAGCCTGCTGTTGCGCAGCAGCATTTCATACTCCCTCTTGTGCGGGGTCAAAATGGAATTTTTCGCATCCTGAATCCTTATGGCCTTCAGGGCATCTGCATCTATCACCATCCTGCACATGCTCCCCTTAATCACCCTGCAGCAGAATTCCTGTGTCTCCCTGTCAAGGCCGACTCCATTCCCCAGCACCATGCAGTCAAACCTGCTGCTGAGATTAATCACCTGCCTGGCGTGCTCTTTTGCAAGCCGGCTTCCCCTAAGCTTTACTGTTATGAAATCAGGCCATGCATTGATGGCAAGGGCTATCCTTTCAGGCGCGGCTATAACAACTGTGTCAACACCGCTCCTGTACGCAGCCATTCCTGCGAGCATAATTGCTCCTGCGTATTCCATGCTTCCGCCAACAGCCAAAACCCGGCCGTTTTCACCCTTGTGGCTCCCAGACCTCCTTTTTTTCAGGCTTATGTCTGAATATTTGATGTACTTCATTCCCTCCTCCTCTCAGCCAGGGTGGTATTTTTTATCCTGAGCTCTGCAAAAGAAGAGGCCTCAATCAGAACCCTGTCACCCTTTTCCCAGCCCAGGGCCTCAAGCACCTTCTTTGGAAGGGTAATCTTGAACTGCCTCTCGTCAAACTGAAGCTTGGCCATTTTATGCCTAATTTAATTCATACTTATATATCCTTAAATAAATATAGAAGTATGCCTATTTTAATCTTGCGGTTTTGCAGTGCATTTGGAGAATTTACTTAATCTGACAGCAGGCTGACTCATTAATGGTTAGTAGTTAGTGGTTTGTGGTTGGCAGTTATACTTGATCAGTGGACATTGCAAAGCCGTTCACGAAGCCAGACAGTACACCCTGCGAATACCCCAAAAGGGGAAAGCGAAACAGAGGAGCCACAGCCTGCCATTCAACTTAATGGTTTTTTGCGCTTCCCGTGATAAATAGTAGCAGGCTAACTCTTCGCGCACTGACGCAAGCAAAGTGAACGAAAAGCGGATAGCCAGCCTGCAACTTAAGGAAAAACAGGCTTAACTTCGAGATTTCAAAACTTTTAAATAGAACCTGGCCCAGAGTTTCCCCATGTCCGGCAAAAAGGGGTATATTGTCAGCTACGGCGACTGGTTCAAGGGCCTTTTAATCGGAGTGATTGTCGGCGCCGCATTAGTTTACTTCTTCATGTCAGGCGTGGTAAAGCTGCCATTTGGCCCTGCCCAGACTGCAAAGGTCATAGTTCCGGTCATTCCCTTTGTTTTCAGGAAGTAGAGCCGTTAATTGTTTGTGGTTAATGGTTCGTGGTTTGTAGTTAACTCTTTGTAGCAGCCAAATTACACTCTGAGCGTAATTGGGCCCAATCGCGCGATTTGGGGACTGACTCTTCGTTTGCGGTAAAAGGTAACCTGGAGTGAACAATGCAAGCAGTGCACCAAGCGAACCGTACACGTAACGAGTCTCCCGAAAGGGGCTGCGAAAAAGAGAAGCCACAGCCTGCTATTTAATTTAAGTTATTCAACTAATAATCAGTAATAGCATGCTAACTCCGCATGCACTTACGCAATAAACAAAGAGCTGAAAATATAGAGAATTTACGATAAACTAACCGCCTATCCTGAACTCAAGAAACGGCATAGCCTGTACGAGGCTTGCTCCGAGAAAGTCCCAGGCATAGGGGGCTGCAAAGATTAAGGCTCCTATAATCAGCACGTGAATGAATTTTTCGCCAACCCTGCCCACAATCGCTGCCGCTGCGCTGACCTTCAGCATGGCGATAATCGCCACCAGAAGCCGGACTCCGAGCTCAACATACCAGTTTACCGCCACAGACTGGCCCAGGAAACCAAGCGCGAAGCCAACATTCATGCTGATGAAAGTGAAAAAGATAGTTGCAGGAATCGCATGGATTCCATGCCCAAGCCAGCCCATTCCCCTCTCATCCTGATGAACGAAGAACAGCTCCACAAGGCCAATGATTGCTCCCAAAAAAAGCGCAGGTATAAGCACTATTGTCTGGGCCTCAGCCATGGCTGGATTCCTGTAGCCGCTATTATTTAAAGGTTTGCCCGGCTTTCCTCGCCGAGAGCACAGAAAAGTTTATATACGCTCTGCCCGGAATTTGCGCTGTAAAAAGGTGCTGCTATGGACAAGCGTTTGCTCTGGCGTTTTCTTCTTGCCTGGGCTCTGCTAGTTGTTGTCCTTCCGCTTGTTGCAGCCGCTGACCCATTGTCACAGGCGCTTGGGCCATTCGCGGGCTTTAATGTCGGCCAGGTTTATGAGAGGTTCGGCACCTTCCTTGACTTTATCGCATTTGCAGTGCTTTTCGTCGGTGCAGCGCAGGCCGGGCTTAAGGACGTCTTCAAGGATCAGCAGGTCGTGCCTGTCATCATCGGCGTGATTCTCGCTGTCACTGCCTCTGTTTTCGCCAATCGCATGGGATTCCGCCTCTCAGACCTCGGCCCCTACGCGCTCGTCATAGGCCTGATAATCATCGGCATCGCGGTTTACAGGATGCTCAACGGCATGGGCTTTGGCGGAGTCAAGGCAGGGGCATGGGCATTTGTGATTGCCTGGGCGCTGTTTTCCGCACTGATTGACAAGTGGATTCCTGACCAGGGGCTCCTCAGGACTGTGTTCGCGATGGGCCACCTGCTTTTCCTGATTGGCTTTGTATTCCTGATTATAGGTGCCTTCGGGTGGGTGACTCAAGCGGTTGGCGGCGGAGGCGAGGTTCGTGTAGGCCAGGCTCCTACTGCTGACCAGTCAAGGGCGCAGGAACAGGAAAGGGCTGCTGAGCAGGCAAGGGAAGAAGCTGTAAGGGGATTGCAGCTTGAGGAGCACGATTTCGGCCAGCTCCAGGCTGCTGAGGATGCGGGAATTGCAAACCTCGCCGATGCCGCACAATACCTGCAGAGCGCCATTGACCTGATTCGGCAGGTGGTATCACAGCGCGGCACTGGCCCTGACACCTGGCGACAGATTGGCGAGAGGCTTACCAGGGCAAGGAATGACATCCTGAATGCCATCCGGATAGAAGGCCAGATACAGGCGACTTATGAGGAAATTGAGCGGATCACGCCTCTAATGACTACAGTTTTTGCAAGGCTTAATAATTTCCGTGACGCGCTTCGCAGGGAATTGGCGCGTCCATATGCTCCGGCTGGCGCCCCAGACCCATGGGCGGCAATCGGACCCCCTGCAGGAGCTCCTCCTGGAATGACCCCCGCCCAAACGGCCATTGACAACCGAGTAACTGCCTACATTACAAGTCTCAGGAGGGCTGCATTTGAGCAGATGCAGAGGGTAACCGGGCCTTTGAGGACTGCTGTTCAGCAGGCAACAAGCAGCGAAACCGCAGCAAGGAGTGAATTAAACGCAGGCATATCTGCATTGCAGGCAGGCAACCCAAGGGAGGCATTGAGAAGATTCGGAAATTCGCTTGCAAGCATCAACACCGCAATCCGCAACCTCGGAGCAGCCAGGACGCTGATGAGGAACGAGGCTGCCCTGGACGCGCAGCTGGCGACAATTATTGGAAACACTGCGGCTGGCTCGGCTGACATTGCAAGGCACGCGCTAAACGCAGCCTCAATTCCCTAAGGAGCCCTTATGGACAGAAATGCGTCAAAAATTTTTTTGCCCGCTCTTATCACCCTTGCCCTAGCAGTGCCTGTCCTCGCCCAAGGCCCTGCTGACCTTATTGGCCCGTTCTCAAACTTTAACATCGGCAACATTTACGACAAATTCGGCTTGTTCATTGACTTCCTCCTGTACACAGCCCTGTTTGTCGGCGTCTCAAAGTTTGCACTGGAAAAGCATTTTGACAGCACACCCGCAGTCCCAATCGTCATAGGCCTTGTGCTCGCCATATCCACATCTGTCTTCGCATACAGGGTAGGCTTCAGGATTGTTAACCTCGGGCCCTATGCGCTGCTCGTCGGCCTTGCCATGCTGATAATTGCAGTCTACCAGATGTTCCGAGGCTTTGGAATCAACATCCCAAACGCAGCCGCCATGGGCTTTGTAATCGGCTGGGCAGTATTTTCAGCCGCAGGAGGAACATTCATTGACCAGATTCCAGAGGACAGCCAGCTTCGCACTGTTTTCGCATTCGGCAACATCCTCTGGCTAGTCGGACTAATTTTCCTCCTGATATCACTCTTCAAGCTGCTCACAGCCGGAGAGGAGCCCCCAAAGCAGGAAGGAGGCGGAGAGGCGCAGCAGCGGGCGCAACAGCAACAAGCGCAACAGCAGGCACAGCAGCGGCAAGCGCAGGAGGAGCAGGCTCAAAGAGAGCGGGCAAGAGCCGGCGAGCAGGCCCAGGATGGTTCACGCCAAGCCGGGCCGCAGGGACAGCCAGCAACAATGAGGCCCCGAACATTCCCAACAATGAGGCCAAGATCTTTCCCACAGTTCAGGCCAGCTCCAGTCCCATTCCCAATGCCAGGCGGCCCAGGCAGACCACCGAGGATGCCTCCGGTAGTCATGCCGTTCTGGGTTGTGCCTGGAGCCGCCGGGGCTGGAGCCACTCCTGGAGGGGCAGGTGCGATTCCTGGTGGAGGTGGAGGAGCGCCAATTGGTGGAGGCCCTGGTGGAGGAGCAGGAGGTGGGGCGGGTGGAGGTGGTGGTGCTGCCGGAGTTGGTGGCGGGGCGGCTGGAGGGCCGCCACCTCCACCGATAGCTGGCGGAGCATTGCCGACACCTGGCTTTTTTGGACGGGTTGGCGGCTGGTTTTCCTCGCGCTTCTCCAAGGCGAAGCCCATGGCTGCAAAAGTCGGCAACGCAGCGGTCGTAGCTCCTTTCAAGGCAGTGGGCGCTGTGAAGGAAGCTGGAAGATGGGCTGGCCCAAGAGCTAAGTTAGCATATGCGGTCGCTGCTCCGGCAGTGGCGGCAGGAGCTGCCACAGCAGCATATGCCAAGGCCCAGTATGATGTGATGAAAGCACAGGCAGACCCTGCATTCCAGAGGATGCGCAAGTATTTCCTCAAGCTTGTTGGCAGCGGAAAAGGCTCATTGGCCGCGCTGGAGTCTGACCTGGACGGCCTGCTTGTCAAGATTAATGGCATAAGATCAGAACCTGATGCTGCACAGAGGGCCACAGCTGCCGCAAGCCTTGCTGACAAGATTGACAAGGACATCAGCTACGGAAACGGAAGCAGCGCAATAAACAGGAGCTATGCGCTGGTCAGCCTAATCAGGCAGGAGATTGACCGCAAGCCATTCGCAGACCAGGCCAGGGCAGACCTGGTGAAAGGGGCGATGGTAATTGTTGCAGGCGAAATCCTAAAGCTGAGAGGCAGGCTGAAAAACTGCGCTGACCTGCTGCGCCCAGACTCAGTTGACGAGGCCTCTGCCGAATGCCAGCAGGCCATAGTGGAGTTTGGCAGAAAACTATCACCCATGAACACGACTGGCCCGCTTGCTGTTGTTGCTGCGGAGATTCAGCGCGAGGCTGAAGCGCCTTCACCTGTTGCAGAGGCGATTCTTCGCGGGTATTCCTATGCCCAGCCGAGGGTTGCAGCAGCAGTTGCCGACGCCAATGCCAGGGCCGCAGCCTTTGCAGCATCAGCGCCTGGGACTGCCGCAGCGTATGCTGCCTCGGCGCGCGGGCGTGCAGGCGAGGCCTTTTCAGGCGCAAGGGCAGGAACCCGGACATGGGCTGCTTCAACAAATGAAAAGGCAGCCGCAGCAATGACCGGAGTCTCGGATGAGGCAGCAGAGATAATACACGGCAATCCCATGGGAAGGCTAAGGATGAACGTCAACAGGCTACGCGGAAACGGGCCAGGCTCGGTTGAGGCGTGCATAAAGGAGCTGGACAGGATTTCCAGGGATTTGCGAAGCGTGCGCGGGTTGGACACGAGGCAAGACCTGCGTGCCAAGGCCTTTATCCCGATTGCCCGCAGGATAAGCCTCTTTGCATCAGAAGGCGGTTGCCTTCACAACACTTTCAGACTTATACGGGATGGAATCGGAGAGCCACTTGGCAATCCCCCCTTAACCGAGTGGGAGCCGCATGACCTGGTTCAACAAGCGGCGCTTGAAATGCAGAAATCCATAAAACTGGCGAATGGGCACGTCGCTGGCGCTTACGAGAATATCAGGCAAGACCCGGTCTTTAACCCGGCTGTAAACTGGTCTTCGCTCAGCTACGCCGACAGGAACCGTGGGATTGATGATGCACTGAAGAAGATTGAGGAGGCCAAAAAGGTCTTGGAGGGAATTGGTGAGGATTCTGAACCGATGGCTGTTATGCGCAAGGCGCTGTTTAAAGTCCCTGCAACCCCTTAGCCGTTTTTCCGAATAATCCGGATTTTTCTGAAAAAATGAAAAAATTCCGAAAATTTTAAATACTTCGGAAACCTTGCAGGAGGAATGGCATCTGACATCAAGACCCTGGGCAAGAGGGGGGAGATAGTCATCCCAAAGAAAATAAGGGTGGCTGCGGGGCTGGATGAGAAGACGAAGGTGAAGATAATCCGCACAAGCAGGGGGATAGTTCTGGTTCCATTGAAGAAAAGCTTTGCCGACTTTGCAGGCTTTCTTGGAAGCGGAGGGTACAACAAGAAGGAATTGGACGAACTCATGTTTGAAGTGTTGACTGAGGACTAGTAATGCAGAGGGAAATTTTTGTGGATACCGGGCCGCTGCTGGACCTGGTTACCAAGGAGCAAGGCTGGCAGGATACGGCTAGGATTCTGAGCAGCAGTGAAATTTGGCCGCACACAAGCGTGGTTGTTTTAGGTGAGTTGAAATACAAGTTTCTTCTGCAATCAGCAGCCCATAAGTTAGGCCGCTATAAAAAGTTTGAAGTGCTGGCTTACCTTAAGAAAAACCCGGCTTTCACGGCGGAAGTGTATAAGAAGTACCTGGCCTTTTTCCAGTTCCTGGAATCAAGATTCACTTTTGTGGATTTGCCTCCGGCCGTGGAAACCGAGATTTGCGCTTTGGCAATGAGATACAACCTGCTCCCAAACGACGCAGCCATAATAGAGGCCATGCTTCGCAAAGGCATAACCGATATCCTTACAGACGACTCTGATTTCAGAAAGGTTGAAGGGATTAAGCTAATTTAGCCCTCAATCATCTCCATTTCCATAGTGAGGCCTTCCTCTGGAATTGGAAGCCTCATGACAAGGCGCAGTGCGCGCTCGTCAACATCAAGGTCTATGAGCCGCTTGTGTATCCGCATCTCAAACCTGTCAAAAGAAGCCTTGCCGTCGCCACACGGGCACTTTCTTGTAGTGACCTTCAGCTTTTTTGTAGGCAGGGGTATGGGGCCGCGCATGTCAACGCCAGTCTTCTCGACAATGTCCTTAATGGCGTCGCATATCTGGTTGACCTTCCCTATGTCAGTGCTTGCAATCTTGATTCGCGCCTTCTGAGCCATATTCTTCCCCTGCCACACGGCAAATGGTTAGCTTGCCGTGTCCCCTCCAAAAAGGGAACACTTTCAGCAAAATTACTTCAGTTCCTTCTTCACAAGCTCTATGCACTGGCCTGCCGCGACAGTAACACCCGAGTCCCTAACCGCAAACCTTGCCAGCTGCGGAATCTCCTTTGCCTTCTCAATAACCAGCGGGGTGGTAGGCTTTACCTGCACAACCGCGATATCGCCGTTCTTAAGGAAGTCAGGATTTTCCTGAAGCGTTTCCCCTGTTGCAGGGTTTATCTTTTTCGGAATAGCCGTTATCTGGCATGCTACCTGTGCAGTGTGTATGTGGAACACAGGAGTATACCCGACTGTCACAACAGTCGGATGATTGATGATTGCTATCTGGGCGGTAAACTCTGTGGCCACTGTCGGAACATTGTCAGGGTGGCCGACCACATCGCCCCTTGTAATGTCCTGCTTGGAAATGCCCCTGACGTTGAACCCAACATTGTCGCCAGGCTCAGCCATCGGAAGCTGCTCATGGTGCATCTCAATCGTCTTGACCTCTCCCACAACTCCCTTGCCCTCCCTTCCGGGGACCATTATAATCTTGTCGCCTAACTTCATGACTCCTGTCTCAACCCTTCCAACCGGAACAACCCCTATGCCTGTGATGTTGTACACATCCTGAATTGGCAGCCTCAGCGGAAGCTGCGTCGGCTTCTCAGGCTCCTTGAAGTTGTTGATTGCCTCAAGCAGGGTTGGCCCCTTGTACCAGGGCATGTTTGTTGACTTGTTCTTGACATTCTCGCCAAGGTAGGATGCCATCGCCACCCACTGAATCTCATCAGGATTGTACCTTACAGACTTCAGGACAGCACTTACCTCTGCCTTGACCTCATCAAACCTCTTCTGGTCATAAGCGGCCATGTCCATCTTGTTTATTGCGACTATCAGCTGGTTAACCCCCAGCGTCCTTGAAAGAAAGATGTGCTCCTTAGTCTG
>CAZDCW010000013.1:0-6429 GCA_964504135.1 uncultured Methanosarcinales archaeon | reverse complement strand
CGCCCCTCTCCTGCTCCTCCTTGAGGTTGTCCATGACGAACGCGAACTCAAACCCGCCCTTGCCGAGCTCCTTCGCCCTCTCCTTGAGCTTCCTCATCGCCTGCTCGTCAATAACGCCAGAATCGTAAAGCAGCCTACCGACTGTAGTGGACTTGCCATGGTCAACATGACCGATGAACACGACGTTAAGGTGCGGTTTGTTCCTAGCCATTTTTCAAAAACCCTCCGGTTCAATCCTGATTTAGCTCCGAAAAGCAAAGTCAGGGATTTCCGGGGTATATATAAAGCTTATGGTCAAGCGGATGCCCCTTTTTCAGGGGGAGAAAAACAAAAGGCTTAAAAGCTGCAACAAGACAATTCATAAGTGGTATCAGCCTTTGCCAAGGGTTTATTAATTTTCATAGTAATTTTCATAGTAATTTTGGGCTTTGCCGAGCTAAGTGGCATCCATACACCTCCTTCGCGTTCTAGATTTATGGCGCCAGTTGTTGAGCCCAGTTTTGACGAACCGATAACGATGGGCCAGGGAACCTATATGATATCCAGAGGCTCATCTGTTGTGGTGGCAGTGGCTTTTTACAACGATGAAGAAGCGTACAACGATGAAGAAGCGGATATTTTAGATGAAAAGCTCAGGATGGAATGCATCGGGAATGGGACCAGCTTTCTTTCAATGAATTCGCAGCCATATTCTGTCCAAAGTGGCAGTGCAATCGAAATGCTGGCGGTTGTGAAGGCAGAGCGTGGAGCACCTAAAGGCACCTATCCTTGCTTTATGCAGTTCGGCGGCGTGAAAAAAGCTTTTTTCATCCAGGTGACCTGATTAAGTTTTTATGGCTGCCTTGGAAGGAAAAACCGCAAGTGGATTCTAGAGGGGCTCATGGATGAGCATGACAGGCTTTAGGCTATGTGAAGGCCATTATTGACAGCCAAAGCCTGCTGATTAGCTCTTCATTGTCCTTGCTTGAGGTGAAAAGGAGGCTGGCGCGGAGCTGGTGACTGCAGACTCTGATTTCTAAGGAATGCAGAGGGTTGTCATGGTGTAGCGGCAGCCTGCCACCAAAAAGCTTAAATACCTGCTGCCATAAAAACTGCATTGAAAAGAGGTGAATGGGTGAAGCTAAGCAAGTTAGGCTGCCGCAGGAAGGGAGCCCTTGATGTCTCTATCAACTCTATTGTAGTTATTGTGTTTGCCGTGACCATGCTCGGGCTTGGACTGGCTTTTATGAAGGGTTATTTCAGCAAGATTGGCGTGCAGACCCTGCCTGAAACTCCAGAGCCCTCACCCGGAGACCCAATAACCATCCCCCAGCAGACGATTATTATGGACAGAGCTTCGTCTGTTGAGTTTAGCGTTAAGTTCTATAATGAGAATCCGAGCAGTTTCAATTTTGCAACCGCTGCAGGCGGTGCCAAAGCCCCTTCTGTCACATGTTACAGCGGGAATAGTCAAGCACTGGACGTTGGGCTGATAAAGGTCACCACCTCCCCGTTGCCGGTTGCCTATGCAACTTCTGCAGAATTCCCAATGAAATTATCCTTGGACAAAAAGGTCACGTCAGGAACCTACCCGTGCAGCTTTATATTTACAACTGAGGCGCAAACTCCAGGAACTGGTGAGACGTGCACCCCTGCTTGTACGGGGACAGGTGTAACTTGCAAGAAGACTGGAAGTGGGTTAGAGTGTTTATCTCCGCCATTTACATCTGACGTCCAAAAAGCATTTTTCATAAAAGTAAACTAGGTGATACTCAATGGCAAAGAAAAAACCAAACATACCGATTCTGACAGCGAAGCAGAAGAGGAAGCTGACAACAGACCAGGAATTCCAGATAATGAAACTGGTCCTGGACAAGTTCCTGTGGCTTGGCTTTGGAATAATGGCATTCGGCCTGTTCCAGATTTACACCCTGGGGACACTGAGCGGCTTTTACGTGATGGTAGGCGGAGCCACTGTCCTTGTAATCTTCATCTGGATTCTCATACGCGAGTATGAGATAGCCAAGTTCTAGGCCATGAAGGGGAAGAAGGGCATAGAGCTGAGCATTAACTTTGTTGTCATAATTGTCCTTTCTGTTGTCATGCTGGGATTTGGGCTTACACTGCTGTACAAGTCAGTGGGCTCGGCGTGGCAGAGGGTGGAGAGTATCGGAGGATGTGACGATTCAGCAGTCAACGACCTCCTTGGCAGCCAGAGAATTGCCATATGCCCCTCCACCATCGAAAAGGCCCACAGGTCCAAAACATACGCTGCTTATATAGGTGTGAAAAGCACAGGGACTGCCCGGATGTGTTTTAAGGTTACATTGAGGGCAGAATCAGGCGTTGACCCGCAGGGCCAGGAAATCCCGACTGCGTACATGACTAATAATAGGGTGATTTTCACCTTTGAAAAAGACGATGAAAATTTCCTGCTTCAGCCTAATGAGCGGAAAATCATGCCTGTAATTGCAAAGATTCCTTCTGACACCAGGCCCGGGACCTATTACGTTGGGATGAATGCCTGCAGTTGTCCGCCCACCAGCTCAGGTACGTGTGATGCGAACGATTGCAGGTACACCCCTCCCAGTCCATCCACCCCTACCAATCTAGACTGCACAGTTGACTCTATGACAGTTAAAGTAGTCTAAAGCCCATTCGCCAAATTCTGGATTGCCTTCTGCTGGTCCTTGGCTGACATTACGTAATTTGCCACCAGGACTCCCCTGCTTCCAAGCCTGATTGCAGCTTCCACGTCCTCCCTTCCACTTATCCCTGCGCCGCAGATAATGGGGATTCTCCTGACCGAGTGGACTGCCCTTATCGTTCCTGTTATCACTTCCGGGCTGGCATTGGAGACTGACCTGCTGCCGCCTATAAGCTCAGGCACCTCTATGGCTATGTAATCAGGGGTGCACGCCTTAGCAATGGCCCTTGCCTCCTCTACATTGGCCGCGCACGCCACAGTGATTAGCCTGCCGCGGCATCTTTCAATGGTTGCGGCCAGTACGCTGATTGGCATCTTGTGCTCGGCGTGGTTAAGCAGGGTTCCTTTCGCTCCGGCAGCAATCACCGCCTCAGCTGTAACAAAGCCCGTGTTCTTTCCCTGCTCAACAGGGTCAATATGCTGGGCGAAGGTTGCAATATGCGGGCTTGTCCTAGATATGTCGGTGGCCTGGGCTGCTGCTATTATTGTGTGGCCGGTCGCCTTGGCCACCCTGCCGCATATTTTGGCCAGGTCACCTGCCTTTTTCCCTGTGCCTGACTCGTAGGTCTTGAAGTTTATTATCAGAATGGGCTCCCTCATTTTTCCCTCAGAATAAGCTTAATGACAACATTTATATATTTGTTGGTGCCTGTTCTGCCTTGGTTAAATCTGGAGGGTCAAAAAATGGCGGGCTTTTTTACAAACATGAAGAACAAGCTTAACCAGGTACTTAGCTCTGATTCTGGTGAGGCTGATGCCTTGGGTGAGTCTGACAAGGACTACCTTGAGCTGGACACAAGTGCCAGCCCTGACAAGAGCAAGGTTACGGTAAGGCCCTTCACCATGGAAGACTTCACTGACATCAAGCTTATCCTGGACGCCCTCAGGGAGGGTTCTACAATTGCCCTGGTGAACATCAAGCCATTGAAGGACAAGGACATCATTGAGTTGAAGCGTGCCATCAACAAGCTGAAGAAGACCTCTGACGCGATAGGCGGCGACATAGCCGGCGTTGGCGATGACTATGTTGTTGTCACTCCGGGCTTCGCCAGGGTGTACCGCAGCAGGCCAGCAGCTGCCGCTCCGCAGCAGGAGATGAAGGTAGAAGAGCAGACTGTGTAAGGGTATTTTACCAGACAATTTGAAGCTGCTTCAGAACATATTCCAGCTGTGATGGCAGGCTTCCGGGGTCCAGTTCTTGTTCAGTGCAGTGCCTGATTTCATCCTGAAGCCACTGACGTCTATCCAGCAGCGCTTTCCTGTATACTGCCCTGCTGTAATGGCTATCAGGCCGGTAGAATGTGCTTCCCTGCCCACCTGAATTAGCGTAATCCTGCGCCGAGTAGGCTGCAGGCCGGTAGGCATTAGCAGTATGCACGCGGACATGTGCAGGCATTGAGCTTGGAGGCCGCTTGTAAATCATGGAAAAAAGGAATCCATAATAATTTAACAATTTTTTCCTGAGCCTAATATTGAATCCTGATAAAGTTTAATAATGCCCAGTGATTCCCCCGGCTTTATGAGCAGCCGCCGAAAGCAGGCGAGGTCGGTCCAGGCAGAAGCCCGTGCCAGGCAGCAGGCAAGGGCGAAAACTACCCGAAGGCGAGCTTTGGCACTGGCGGGTGCCGTATCAGGAACCATTTTTCTTGCTGGATTAGGCTATTTTGCGACCAGACCCTCTACACCATCAGCAAAATCTGCACCTTCTCCGGCTACTGTTAATCCTGATGATCCATGGTATTTTGCAAGGATGAGTATAACTGTCAAAAATTTATCAGCAGCTCAAGTTAAGAGCATTTTTGTTCCAATAACGCAACCCCAACTTCTTAGCGGTGGGGGCAGCGAACTATCCTTTGTTCAGGATCATCTCAGCAGGGAGCTTACAGCTCGGAATTTTAGTCGTGAAACAACATATTCTGTTGATTTGTTCGGCCAATATTTTGGTGTTCCCCTGGATTTTAAAATTGGCTCAGCCTACTCGAATTACATAAGCATTGCTGGCGAGTTCCTTGCAGCGAGCATCAGGGGATTACGGGAAAATCGCCTTGAGAGACTGGTTTTTGCTAAAGGTGATGACTTTACAGGCAACCCATACGGTAAAATGTACATTGGCGAATCTTACTCAGTAATTTTCTCAGGCAAGGTTACATCTGAAGGAAACCCTTCCCAGTCCTTTTCTTTTGAGGCGCCGTTTTACCCTGGGGGCAGTGCTGCCGTTACAATCTCTCGGGGAGGTGTTACAACCGGTCATAATGCGATTATTTTCGGTGCAGGCTCAACTTCGCTGGATGCTGCGGTTTCCGAACAGTTGCATTTGGCAACCCAGGCTAGCCGGTTGACTTACTTTGAAAGAACCCGGGATGCGGAATCTTACAAAATTGAGGAAGGATTTGTCCATGGTGCAAGCGCAATATTGGCAGCCAAACTTCTGAGTCAGCTGGGATTTGAGGAAGGAAAGGGGCTTTTGGAAAAAGACCTTTCCAAGACAATACGTGATCCGCTGTATTCACTAGTGCAGCCTTCGCTTGAATGGCTCCGAAGAAACGGCGTTCAGGCCGGCTTCGACCTTTACATGGAAAACCCGGCGAAATTCAGGGCGGCAATCCTGGCCTAAATCCCCAGTTCCCTGTCTATCCTCTTCGCCATCTTCTGGAGCTCCCCAAAGGCCTTTTCCATATCCCTGCGCAGGTCTGCCAGAACAACCTCAAGGTTTTCGTCGCGGAGCGCATACTTGTTCCTCTGCATTGTCACCAGCCCTGCTTCCATCAGCCTGTTCATGTGGTGCATGACAGTGCCCCTGCTGAGGCCAAGCCTGTGCGCCAGCTCGTCGCTTGAAAGCGGCTGCTGCTGCTTTGCGCCCTTAAGAAGCTCCACGAATATGCGGTAGCATGAGCTTTCCCTGTCCCTCAGGCTGAACAGGCCCAATGCATGGCCAAGCCACTTTATTTCATCATTGATGCTGCCCGCGGCGCGGGTGCTTGTCCTTATTATGGTTATCCTCTGGGCAAATGGCATAAGGCTGCTTAGGCTGCTGCTTATTTAAAGCTTTGCTGGGCCCGTAAGTATTATTGTCAAAAACATATTGTAAAAAGTGAATTTTCTCCAGTGCTTCTTCTGGCCTTCCGCAACATACCATCTTATTGGCTCGTTGCTGACAGCCCCAACGCTCCTGTAAAAATGGCCTTCGCTCAATTTTAAGCTAATCAGAGCAATTTTCGCAAAAGTATTCTCCTCCTGAAATGCTGTAACCCTCTTCTCCCAAGTTAATACTCTTATTGCAATTTGAGCATTTGGTTGACTTAAAATAGGGAGGATTAGGTAGTTTTTCAAAATTATATTCATTTGTCCCATACCATACGTACATTTCTGTTTTATCAATTTGTTTTTTACATTCCTTACACTCTTTCCAGTCGCCAGCATGTCCTTCATGATAATGCATTGCGCACAGAGTATACCTATCATGATTTCTATGACAACTGTTCCTAGCATACGAAAAGAGAGCATATTGGTCTTCATCGTCACAAATCCATTGCCCACAACAATTTGTTTTTGTAAGCTTACCAGATTTCCCACAAAGCCCGCAAGCAGGTTTGATTATTGCAATTTTGTTATTTCTTTCGCTTTTTGCTTTCATCTTGAAGTTTCTTCTTTTTTTCAGTAATAGAAAGAAAGTTTTGTCTAGTTGTTACTGGACGACCTAATTCTTTTTCAGCATCTATCCTAGCATTTCCTGCTACTTTTCC
>CAZDCW010000012.1:0-34385 GCA_964504135.1 uncultured Methanosarcinales archaeon | reverse complement strand
CATTTTCAAGTCTGTTCTTAAGTTCGTTAAACCTCAGTATTTCGAAGTTTCCAATGGTGATGATAATTGATATAGACCATTTTTTGCTCAGGAAATCAGAAGCCTCCTCAAGGGGCCTGGGACAGTAGCCTTTGATCGATTTCATCTTACAGCAATTAGTATCAATTTGGATAGCTTTGTTGGTTTCCATCTTTAAACTCCTACATTTAAATAAAAGCTTTACTTTACAAAGTATACTAAGTGAGATTTATAAACTTTGTGAGGTGAAAATTATGGAGAGGAGAAAACCCTGCTGCTCAGGGGGCATATGCCCTGCTTGTGAATGCTGCATATGCATTTGCACGAAGAAATTAAAGAAAATACTCTCACCTGAAGTGAGAAAATTGCTATTAAAGGAGCTTGCTTAAGGCAGGTAAATTGATGGCGGGTGGAAATCTATGCTAAAAGTAATGTATACTGTCTTATCTAGCAGGAAATATTTAGCGATAGCTATATTTTCCACAATATCATTAATGATTTTATACATTATTTCATTATCTTCTGTGGTTTTAAAATCATTTGGTATAATCACTGATACGATGATGCTCAGTTCTATTTTTTCTGGCGGTTTGCTGCAACTTATTTTAATTGGCGTACTTACAATATTATTTGGAATCTGGCTGGCGATGCAGCTTTATCTGCGATGGGAAAATAAAGAAATGAAGGCAACTCCAATTGCTGCAGCGAGCGGAAGCTTATCCAGTGGCTTCCTGGGAGGGTTGGGCGCACTTGGGGGTTGTCCTGCTTGCCTTGCTATCATTACAGCGGTTATCGGCAGTACAGCAACTGCATTCCTACTTCAATATAGAACTCCACTTGCTCTGACTGCAATTGCATTAAGCACCATATCAATCTATATTACTTCAATGTCTATAAAGAATAAGTGCAGGTGGTGCAAATGACAAAACTTAGAAGAATGAAACAGTCTTTTGTATGTCCTGAATGTAATTTTGCCTATGAGGAAAAAGAATTGGCAGAAAAGTGTGAAAAATGGTGTAAAGAATACCACAGCTGCAATATTGACATCATTAAATATGCTATAAGCTCAAAGTAGATGCATTTGGCCACCTGGCTAAATTCAGTGCTTTGGCTTTAAAGAAAATCGCTAATGCAAGCAGGCTCATGCTTAACAGGATAAAAAGAGGCTTTAATGGCTCAATAAAGGTTAAAACTCCTGATACTCCAAGCAAAAACACCAGGATTTTATTGCATACTGAGCATCCGAATGTTAAAAATCCAAAAACTCCTCCTCCTGTTGCAGAGGCATTGCATACCGCGCTCTGATTGGATTTCCCATTTTTTCTTCCCTACGGCAACATTATTTTACATGTATTGTAAAGCTTGCTTATAAAATTACTGTTTGATGTAAAAGCATTTAATTGCTGTAAGTTCAATTAACCCGCCCCGGCTATCCCATTACATTTGTTCTAACTTACGAAACTTTTTTATATTCGTAATGGTATATGGGTTTCTATGCAAATCGTTCAAAAGAGAGGGTATTATTACCTGGGCCATTCCTTCAGGAAGTCAGGCAGGCCTAGTTATAGAGAGACTTATCTCGGCAAAGTTGTGCCCAGGGACATTGAGCTGATAAAAGAGGTCTTTCTAAGGAAAATTCTGAATGAGGAGGCTTTTGTCAAGCTTGAGAAAATAAGGAAGCACTTCAAGGAGCAGTGGAAAAGATATCCTGAAACAGTGAAAAAGAAGATACTTCTTGACTTTTCCATAGATTTCACCTATAACACAAACGCCATAGAAGGCTCAAAAATCACCAAGGAAGAAACACAGGAGATTCTTGAGAAAAAAATAGCTCCCAACAAGCCATTGCCTGATATCTTGGAAACAATTGCCCACTCCAAAGTGTTTTTCAGCGCACTAAACGAGAAGAAAGCATTATCTGGAAATCTTATTCTGAAATGGCATTATGAATTATTCAAGGAGACAAAACCAGATATTGCCGGCAAAATCAGGCAATACTTGGTATGGGTAGGAGATTATAGGGCGCCGGACTGGCAGGATGTCCCAGCTCTCCTGAAGGAATTTTTTTCTTGGTATTATAAAAACCAGAAAATAATGCACCCTTTAGAGTTCGCTGCCCGGGCACACTACAAATTCGAGAAGATACACCCCTTTGGAGACGGAAACGGCAGAGTTGGCAGGCTTATAATTGCCTACATACTGAAAAATAGGGGATATCCGCTGCTCATAATAGAATACAAAAGGAGGAAGTCATACTATCATGCTTTGGGCAAGACCGAAAATGATTTTGTAAACTACCTGATAAAGCGCTATCTGAGCAGGCACAAAGAATTCCTTGGAAAGCCCTAGATTTTAACAAAAACGTTCATAGTCCGCCCGGGGCTGCATTTCAATGGGTTACCCCTGCTTAATCAGAAAAGCCTTAATTTTCCTCACAAATCCTGCTTCAAGGAGCCAGCCCACCCGCTGTAATACTCCTCAAGCCCCTCAACAATCCTCCGGGCATCAGGGCGGGTGTTAATCTCCCTGACCGCAATCGGGTCATGAAACTGAACACTTATCTGCGGAAGGACTTTTCCTGCTTTTGGAAGCAGCCTGAAATAGTCTGCCAGGGATGTTCCGGACACGTTAGCAAGGACCAGCTGCGCATTTCCATCCAGTTTCTTCAGCAGATGCCCAAGCCCAGGCTGCCATCTCCGCTTCCCAAACCTTCTCTCAGGGAAAATAATGACAAGGGCTCCGCGGTTTATTTTTTGCGCAGCTTCGTCAATGCTCCTGATGTTTAGTTCATGCTCCTGCTCCGGAGTAAGCGTTTCCGGCTTAAGGAAAAAGTCAACAATCCTGCCAGGGACAGTAACCGGCCTTCCCTCCATATGGTGATGGGACAGGTACACAGGAATGCAATGGCTGCTTATGCTCCTACCGGCCCTTGTAAATTTATGGCTGATTACTACGTAAATATCCCTCCTGTTCGGCAGGGTCCTTATAAGCGCCAGGACCTCTGCACTATGCGGATGATTCGCAACAAGAAGCACTGGCTTCCTCATCAGCAGGTCATGCCTTGCATTTAGCACCCTGATTCTGGACTCAGACCTTTTAACCGCGTTGGCTACAGCAGCCTGGAGGCCATAATCCCTTGTATCAGCCTCGAGCAGGCTTACGAACTGACCAACAAACGGGACAATTCGTATCGAGGGCATTGCTGCGATGGAAGAAGGAGGGTATAAAAGGGTTGCTAAATCGCGGTTATCCCGCACTAATCCTGGGTTGTTCCAGCTTGTTCCGGGTAATTCCGGGAAAAATAAAAAAGCTGTTCCAGCCAACTGAATGGCAGGTTAAAACATGCGCAGGAGGTGAATTGCACATGAAGAAATTTGCAGTGTTGGCCTGCTTGCTGATGATTGCGGCCTTCGCATCATTTGCATTTGCGGAGGAGACAGACATCAGCGCAGAGACGCAGGCAGAAGCTTCAGCGGCAGCAAGCGTGCACGGGGCACAGGCGAGGCTGCTCCAGCTTGAGAAGTCAATAGCCAAGAACATGATAAAGGGGAAGGCAGTGGTGGAGGCGGCTGTGAAGGCGAACGCAAGCGCAAGCACAACAGGGCTTGAAGCCACTCTGGCAGAGATGGAAGCATTGAAAGAACAGGTAAGCGATGAAAGGAAGGAGCTTGCATCAGGCAGCTTCAACTCAACAGCAGCGGTTAAGGCTTTTGTAGAGCTGAAGCATGACGCAATGGACCTTTCCAGGGAATTCAGGGCAGAGGCAAAGGCCCTTGTGAATGAGCAGCACATAAGCAAAGTGAGGGAGGCTGCAAACAGGGAAAGAAACACTTCCGAAATAAAGTCCCTTAATGAGCAGATCAGGGCGGAAGTCAGGGCCTACAATGCAGCCAGGCTTGAGGAAATCCTGAAGGTAATCGGGGCAGGAAATGAGACCCTGGTTGCAAAGGTGAAATCAGGGGAGACCAGCGCAGGTGCTGTTAAGGCGTTTGTCGCGGCAAGCATAAGGCTGCTTGACAGCGAGGACAGGAAGGAGGCCATAGCACAAATCAGGGAAGAGGCATCCAAGCGCTCTGTGCTCGGGAAGGCGGTTTCCGCGCAGGTGAAGGCCAGGTTTGAGGAAGAGAGGGAAGAGAGGCAGAAGGAAAGGATTGAGCACATAGAGGATGAGGAAATCAGGGAGCTGGTGCGGGAGCGCAGCGAGGAAAAGGCACGCGCAGAGGCAAGGGCTGAAGCACGCGGCTCAGGAAGAGGCAACATAACGCTTGACACAGAGGTGAACATAGAATGAAGGTAGCCTACCTCATTGCAGGCGTTTTGCTGATAGCCTTGCTGGCCGGCTGCACAGCACAGCCAACGAGTCCATCCTCGGAAGGCTCCTCTCAGCAGCAGGACACCCAAACCCTAAGCGAATCAGACCAGTCATTCATTGGGGAGTCTGAGGAAATGGAAATCGGGGAAATGGCGCCCTGATTTTTTTCTTTTTTTTATTCCAGATATTCAGGCTTAAGGCTGAGAGTATCCTCTGGCCGGCCCGCTGACCTGACAAGATGATTCAGGCCAACTCCAACAGCCGCGCCGGCAAGCATAAACCACAGCTTGTCGCCGGGTTCCCATTGGTATTTAAGCACAGCCTCAGAGAAGTCCTGAATGCCGCTGGCAGCAAGCGAATGCAGCCCGATTATGCCTGAAGTCGCCAAAGCCTCAAGCGCGTGATGCCCGCTGTAATACCCTTTAACAAGCCTATGATAAATGCCTCCCAAACTAAAAACACGCCCTGCGGAAAATGCTCCGGCAAGGAAGAGAAAATCCTTCACCAATTCAGCCTCCAATGACCACTCCTGGCTGGCGTAAGCAGCCTCCCCTACAATAATGCCCGCATAAGTCGCGCCTGCAAATCCCATCACATCAATTTCCAGGCGGGCCAGCAGCTCCAAGTAACTTGCCATAATTTGCCGCAAATCAGGAAGTCTATAAAAATTCTGCGAAGGGAGCGGCCTTTTGAATTAACAATATAAAGAGCGCAAACATACACGCCCCTATGAGGCCGAAGGCAGTTGCAATAGGCGCAAGCAACACTTTCGGGGGCGACATCTTTGTGGTTTCCCCTGTGTATACGCAGGTTCTTGAAGAATTATTCAGGCCGTTCTCAGAACGAGTGAGCTGGCGGGGCGGCGAACTGGTTTTGGACCTAAGGAACCCCGGCTACGAGTTGGAAGACGGGAATTGGGTGATAAACAGCGGCGTGCCAGGCGACACCACTTATGACATGATGGCCAGGTTTGAGGAGGATGTCCTGCAAGGGTCTCCTGAATACGCCATAATCCAGGCCGGGACAAATGACATAGGGGCAGCCATTGAGGCCATGCGCGAGCCAGAGGCTGTTTCCCCAGGCAGGCGTGAGCCTGAGCAAATCGATGCAGTTCAGATTTACAGGTCAGTGATAAGAGATGCAGGCAGCAGCACACTCAGGCTGGCTGCAGCCCAAATCACTGAAAACCTTCTTGACATGAGCAGGCGGGCTGCCAGCAGGGGCATAATTCCAGTAGTGTGCACAATCCCGCCATACGGCAATGCTTTGGAGGATTACCTCACAGACAAATCCCAACCCAGGGCAGAACGGGAAAAGCTGGCAGAGGGAAAGCGGCTCATCTCAATTACCAACAGCCTGATTGTGGCCAACTGTGACCCTCTAACCAGGGTGGCGGACATCCACTCAGCGCTGGCAAGCCGGGAAACAGGCCTCATGCAGCCCAAGTACAGCCACGGCGACCTGGTGCACTTAAGCGGCCAGGGGCATATAATGGTGGCCACAGTCCTGGCCAACTCTATAACAGGCATGCCGTGCAGAATACAGACGCCAGAACATACATACCTTGTATCCTAAATGCAATTCTTTATAAATAGTCCGGGAATTCCGCTGGTCCAATGGCAAGGATGCACTCCAGGAAGAAAGGCAAGGCAGGCTCAAAGAGGCCAGCGGCCAGGGCAAAGCCAGCTTGGGTAAGATACAAGGACAAGGAAATTGAGCTTCTGATTACAAAGCTATCAAAGGAAGGCAGGTCGCCAAGCCAGATAGGTATGCACCTGAGGGACACTTATGGGATTCCAAGCGTAAGGCTGGCTGCTGAGAAGAAAATAACAGCCATACTGAAGGAAAAAAAGATGCAGCCGACCATACCCGAGGACCTGATGGCGCTGATTAAGCGAAACATTACGCTCAAAAAACACCTGGACGGGAACAGGAAGGACATGACTGGAAAGCGCGGCCTCCAGCTTACAGAGTCAAAGATTAGAAGGCTTGTCAAGTACTACAAGGGCTCAGGCCGTGTTGCGAAAAACTGGCAGTATGACCCTGAGAAGGTCAGGCTGCTGATGGAGTAGGCTTGTTCTTTCTCATAGCACACAGTATCAGACTTTAATTCATAGCAGGATGACTCATTAGTGGTTGGTGGTTAGTCGTTGCTGGTTTGTAGTTTTGCTTAAACGTTACTATTTTAACAGCAGGCTAACTCTTCGTGTACTGGGCTCTTCGTGAACTGTAACAAGGTGGCCGTACAAGGCATTACTGGCAGCGAACATTGGAAAAACAGTGCACGAACCGTACACGTTGCATATTCCCGAAAGGGGGGGCCAAAACAAAGCAGGAACAGGCTGCTACTGGTCAAATTGTGAAAAAAGTTTTATGCACAAGCCCCTGGCCCGTATATTATGAACATCTTCAGGAGGCGGTTATGCAGGTCCTGCTCAAGGTCCTTTCCGGCAGCCTATTACTCAGAGTTTGTTTGCCCTGCCTGCGCGAGGGCGTCAATAGCAGGCATGCTTCGTGAGCGCCTGGCAAAGCAGCATTTCTTTGGCTCGAGCCCTGCCCCCTTTGTAGGCAGGTTTGGCTATCCCCTGGTGAACGTGGGCATCCTCAGCCCTGGGGTGGTTTCTGATGACGCCTGGATGTATGACGCGCCTGAGTTCTGGTCTTCTTCAAACCTGAAGGTTCCGCAGATCGTTGACTATCGCGCCTCGCTTGTGAATTCAAGGGCCAAATCGCAGGTGAAGTCAGGCAGCAGGTATCTTGCCCTTGCAAGGGATGTTGCCATGGCTTCCAAGCCTGTTGACGTTGAAGTTTCGTTCAAAAGGAAGCCTGCTATTGGCATTAGCTTTAGCGAGTTCACCGCGCCTTCAGGCCCTGCTGTTGAGCTGGAATCTGCCAGCCTGGCTTCAAATCCAAGAGTGCATGCAAAGGTTGAGAAGGTTTTCTCAGACACTGACCTTAGGGCTGCTGAGGCAGTCAGCTACCTATACAGGAGCAGCTTTGACGTTAATTTCCTGAGCAAAATCCTGTCAGTGGGCACGTTAGGCCTTAAGCCTGGCAGGAAGCTTGTCCCGACAAGGTTCGCCATAACTGCAACAGACGACATAATTGGAAAGCAGCTGATTGCCGGGGTAAAGGACTTTCAGGAAGTTGGAAGCCACCTTGCATTTTTCGGAGGCTACCTGGGCAATTATTATCTTGTCATGCTTTTTCCCGATGTGTGGTCTTATGAGCTTTTTGAGGCTTACGCAAGGGCTGATGACTTCTCCACTGATTACGAATCTTACGCAGGCAGGAAGACTTACGCTGAGAGCTGCGCAGGCGGCTATTACGCAGCCCGGCTTGGCGTGCTTGAGCTGCTTAAGTCCATGAAGCGGCAGGCCTCGGTGCTGGTTGTAAGGATGATTACTGATGAGTATCAGCTTCCGCTTGGCGTCTGGGTTGTCAGGGAGGCTGTCAGGAAGGCTGCTGCCGAGAAACCAATAGAGTTCTCTTCAATGGAACTGATGATGAAGTATGCCCAGGCTCTGCTTTCGAGAAAGTTCGGCTACGCCCATTTCAGCAGAATTCTGTCCAGCAGCCTGCTGCTTAGGTCAAGGTCGCAGATGAAGCTGGATAGTTTTTTGTAAATAATCCCTGACAAGTGGTTACGTTGGAAAGATTTAAAAAGCTGACAAAAATGCAGTATCCTAATGGCGGGCATATACACTATTATGGAGCATAACAAGCTTGAGCACAATGGTATAATTGCCATTCCTGAAGGGCTTATCACAGGAGACGTTTTGAGCCGTTATCATCGGGCCGGTACGCTGGCGGGCATTGCACCAGGAGATTTTGTTAACGACCCGCATTTTGGGTTTGATTACGTGCCATTAGCTGTTGTAGGCAGTTTGGAAGGCCCATCTGTTGAGATGCGAAGAAGCATTATGCATGGCCTGGACTCAATTTGCCAAGATTCAGGAATTGACGCGGCAAATCTTTTGGCTGATAAAGAACTTCAGGAGCGCATCTTGGATTATGAAATGGTTTCTGGGGATGTTTATGTTGTAAGGATTGGCGGCGATTCCTATCGTGAATTAGGCCTTTCCCCTCTCGGAGATAGAGTTGTCCCCTATCGGGGAACGCAGGCTTACCTTGTGGCACCCGAGGATGGTGATGTTAAAATACAAGGAAGAGAGGTGGTTTTAAATGGTGTTCCGCAGAAAACTGGGGACGATTTAAAATTCGCTTTGGGGTTGAAAAACCCGGAGTGGAAAGAAGTCTTAATGGCAGGCCGGGCAACGCTTCACAGAAAATCTATGAGACCTTTCAAAACAAGAGGCCGTTTCGGAACTAGTTACACAAATGGCCCGTGGATTATTCTTAAGGGCAGCAAGTTTGTAGAATTTTTAAGGGATGAAGCCAGGGATTACCAAGTTTAAAGCTTCGCCTGCACCACATCCAGGAATTCGTCCGGCCTAAGCAGCGCAATGCCTGATTCTTCGCCTATTATCTCGACCTGGACTATCTTCTCTGGCTTCTCAAGGTCAACTTTTGGCCTGTCTATGACATCTGTAAGCTTTATAATCAACTCTGTGAGGTGCATTTTGTCCCAGTGTCTCTTGTTGAGGCCCATCTTCCACCTTTCATTCTGGCCTATGTTCGGGACGAGTGCCTTGACTGCCTTTTGCATCGCAGGAAGATCTGATTTGCACCATAGGTCTATTGGAATGTACTTGTGCGTTGTGCTCAGAACTTGATGTTCCCTTCTGCTTAAGTCTGAAAGCTTTTTGGCGACCCTTCTTGCGTCCTGCGTCTTCAGCTTGAACAGCCCTTCAACAGGCGTATCCATTAATTCGTACCTTTCGCCTATCCTTGCGAACGCCTCCTTTATTTCCGCTTCGGCTGTTCCCTTATGGTTGGGGTCGTACGTTACCAGCATGTTTGCCTTTGCAGTAAGGACCCTGGCCATCACCGGCTTTGGCTGCTTCTTGACAGGCGCCTTTCGGGCGGTCTTTCGTGCCAGCCTCGCCTTCCCTGCAGCCTTCTTGACAGATTTTTTTGCCAGCGCTTTCTTGGCAGTTCTTTTCACTGCTGCCCGCTTCTTAGAAGTTGCCTTTCTTCCCTTTCCTGCCGCCTTTTTTGGCTTTCTTTTCGCCACCCTTCTTCCTGGCTGCTGCGGATTTATATAAGTTTCGATTTGTCTTTCGGAAAAGCCAGCCAGGCCATGGAAAGGTTTATAAGCGATTAGCCACTTCTAAGTGGTTATGAATGCTAAAGCCTTTGGTTACATTGGTGCTGCCCTGTTAGCTGCAGCCTCAATTGCCTGCGGCAGCGGCCGGTCGGAAGCTACGCCAAAGCCTGTGCCCACGCCAAAGCCAACGGCCACTGCTACTCCGGAACCTCAGCAGGTTGACCTGGTTTACCTTGTTGACAACGGTGAGCCTGGCGAGGTCAGTTATTACCGTACTTGGGATGGTCAGCCATCTGTTACTGTTCCCAGGTTTAACAGGCCTCATTGGACTGACAGCAGCAAGTTGGTCAGGAATTTAGGTGACCTGAACGGGGACGGAAAATCTGACTATGTTTTGCGTTGGGTTAACGCCCAGGGCATATTGGTTACTGAGGTTGTTGATGGTCGTAATTTGCGCACCATTTTCGTTGATTCCGGAGGCGGCAAATACGAGGTGAAGAGAGTTCCGGCAGGGCTCATCCTTGAAGGCACTTATCCTGTTGTGCAGAAGGGTAGTGAAGTGAGCTATTTCAAGGGCTATTATCAGTTTTTGCCGGTTAACCACCCTCCTGAGCAGGAGTTCATTTGCAGCCGGGTAAAGCAGGAAATGCGCTTAAAAGGCGGATTACTGGAGTACGGTGTTCCAAGGTGCGACGCTCCGGATGTTCCAAAGTTTTATGTGGATGAGTTCGGCTCTGTTTTCGATGAGCCCGGGCCAGGACTGGCTGAAATCAAGCTGCCATTGATATTCGTCAGGGATTACAACCTTGGTTTGGTTCCTGTTGCTTATTTGAGTCCAAGCGTGGCTGACTATAATGGTGACGGCAAGCTTGACTTTGGAATCAATTGGGCCAATCCTTACATAAACTTGGGACGATATGAGTTCAGGATTATTGACGGTACTGCAGAAGGCGTTCTGGATGAGAATGCAGTGTATGAGAAAACCTTGTTTGCAAGGGGACTTGCATATTATTTCCTGTTCGCATATGAGCCTCCATGGATGATCGTAACAGAAAGGCAGGAGTATGCCAACCCCACTATGATAAATGGCATGCCTTGCGTTAAAGAAATATCTTTTTATTCAATAGGCGAATCAGGCAGGTTTGAAAAAGTGGAGACTGCCTGTGCAAAGCCTGCAAATTAATTTTCAAGTTCATCCCTAAACCTCTTTGCAGTCTTCACTAAATGCTCTTTCTGCGTCCTGAATATTTCAGATGCCTTTGCAAGAACATCGCCGTCATAAGTTGCTGCGGCAGTTAGCTTTGCATCTACGTGTTTGCCTTTCTTCACCTTGTCCTTCCATTTGCTGAACAGCTCCTCTGCCCTTGCGGGGATTTGCCCTGGCTCGCATTCCAGCACTGCAGCCAGCTCGTTTACTGTGTCCTGGTCGCCTGTGTAAAGCTTCCTCGCAGCCTCCCCGGCGGCAAACTCAAGCCTTACTACGCCGTCCTGTATCTTTGAGCTTCGGAGAATTCTTATTTGCTCTGCCTCGGACGTGTTGTCAAGGTGCGTTCCGCCGCAGCATTCAACATCCAGCCCGTTGACCTCGACAATCCGCAGTTGTTTGCCTGGGACTGCCCCGCCCTGGTACAATGCAAAACCGAATTTTTTTTCAGCCTCTGCCCGTGGCAGGAAATATTTCTTGACTTCCTTCCCTGCATGCACCATCCTGTTTGCCTCAGCCTCAATTTCCTTAAGCTGTCCGTCTGTCAGCGGCTCGTAGTGGGTTATGTCAAGCCTTGCCTTGTCCGGGAATTTTGCAGCGCCTGCCTGCCATGCGTGGTTCCCAAGCTTTTTCCTCAAAATTCCGTTGATTATGTGCGTTGCCGTGTGGTGCTGCGTCAGCTGCTTCCGCCTCAGCCAGTCTATTTCGCACCTTGCCTGGTCTCCTGCCTTGAATTTCGGGTTTTCCTGCATCACGTGGACAATTATGTTGCCCTGCTTTTCAACTGACGCTACCTTTTCCCCGTTGATTTTGCCTGTGTCATGCTCCTGCCCGCCTGATGTCGGGTAGAAGTATGTTGACTCGAGCGCAACGTGCTTTCCTTTCACTCCAGCTACCTTTGATTCGAATGCTGTTTTCCTGTAATCCTGGTAGTATAATGCTTTTGTTTCCTTTACGCCTGCAAATTCTGTTTTTTCCTGTTGTTTTGCCTGCTTCTCTTTTTTCTCATGCCTTGCTGAGACAAGCGCGTAGAAGTTGTCAGGCACCTTTACCTTGCGGTTTTGCCTTGCCGCCTCCTCTGCTATTATTTCCGGATTCACTCCCTGGCTGTCGTACATCTCAATTAGTTTTTTTTCATCCAGCTGCCCTTTCCTGATGGCTGCCTCAACCAGTCCGGTTGCCCTTGTCAGCGTATTCCTGTATTTCCTTTCCTCAACCTCGAGTATTTCCTTTACGTCTTCCAGGTTGTCCAGCAGTTCCGGGTACTGGGGCTTGAGGTATTTTGCGTGTTCTTCCGCTATTCTGTACAAGTCCACTTTCCAGCTGTATTTGTCAGCCAGTCCAAGTGCCCGCCGGAGCAGCACTCTCAGGTTGTATCCTCCTCCTGCGTTTGAGGGCAGCACGCCATCGCTAAGTGCCACGAGCAATGACCTTGTATGCTCGGCTATTGAATATACCGCGGCCAGGGGCATTATCTTCCCCTTCAGCCCTTCAGCAGAAACTCCGACCTGCTTTGCAACCTCCTTCCAGCTTTTGTCTATATTCTCAACCTCGTCAATATTCAGGTAGGATGAGTAAGGTATGAATTTTTTTACAAGCTCTGTATCATTTTCAGCGCCTGTCTGCTTGAGCAGCATTTCGCAGACTGTTGGCATTACTGCCTCGTAGCTTGTGCTCTTGGCTGTTGTGAACCAGGCGTTCCTTTCCTGTCCCATTCCCATGTCCAGCACTTTTAGCTTCAGCTCCTTCAGCCCGGCTGGAGTGTTTTCATATGTCATGTAGACCTGGTTGCCCAGTTCCAGGCCTCTGCTGAAGTATTCCATGCATGGCCCGCTGTTGCCTCCTCCTGCCCATGCGTCCTCATGATAGGAAACTTCCTCTTTGGCCAGGCCTATGCCTTTCATCAGCCAGCTGTGTATGTCTGAGAAATACCGGTCCTTGTCCCATTTTTCAGGCGGCATGAATGCGTGCTGGCCTATCATTACGAATCCTGTGAAGTGGGCTCCTGTAATTCCTACGTTGTCTATGTCGTTGAACCTGAGCGAGAACTGTGGAACTACCAGCGGGTTTGCAGGGGGTTCCACTTCCCCGGACACCACATATGGCTGGAAGTCGTATATGCTTGCCTGCACAAAGTCAGTGTCATCCCTCCACCTTGCCGCTACCGGATATCTCCTTATTGGCTCGTATCCCAGTTTTTTGAAATGGCCTGCGAACTTCTTCCATACCTCTATGTAGTCCAGCCTGTTTTTTGCAGGCGTCGTGCCGAAGAACCTGAATCCGCCGCTGCATGCCGGGTCTCCGCAGACTTTTGAATCAGTTACAGACCAGAAGTGCCGCGAGCATTTGCCGCACTGTTTCCTTGAGAAGCCTTCCTGCCTGAGCACTTCCACTGCATAATATTTTTCCGGCTCTTCTGATGCTTTTTTGCGGAGTTCCAGCTTCACTTCTTTATCAGTCGGCATGCTGTGCTGGTCAGAAGTTATGTTTATAATGATTGCGGCCTAGAATATTTTTACCCCAAGCAGCTTAAGCGCCTTCTGCTGGCTCTGTCCTAGGATGCTATACTGCCTGTGCGCGATTATGCCAAGGATGGTGTCTGTGTCAAATGGCCGCTGCCAGTGCAGACCCATATAGTTGGGCGGATGGATTCTCTGCCTTCGCTCAAGCTCCAATGCCCACAGCCTGCCTGTTTCTGATATTCCGTATGCATGGCCTGCGTCTATGGTGGCTTCACGGCTTATAATGGGCTCTTCGGCAGTTATCTTGTAGTCATCCATCAGCCTTTTTATTGCCGAGGGCCTGTTCCTCTCTATTGTTTGTATTGCGTATTGCGCGAGTTGCAATTCTTTCGCCGCATCCTGCCCTGAGGGATGTTTGTATCCGCGGCTGGTCAGGTAGTCGGTGTATTGTTGTGTGGTGGTGCCTGCGAGTAAGTCCACAGGCCCTTGTCCCACTATGTATTCAGCCATAGAAGGTATTTTGGAATGAAGCAGCGGGTTGGCAGCAGCACGTCTCAGGTCAGAAGACTCCTCGTCGAGCAGCAGGCAGGCGCGCTGCGGAGTGATTAAGAGAGTGTTTACCTGCAGGCTTCCCTGATAGGACTCAATTTCGTGCATGAGCTCCATGAAATGCCAGAGCGGCAGTCCCCTGATCCATTTGTCGGCTCTTGAGTATTCCCTTTTTGCCTCATAAAAGTGTGCCGCCGCAGTCCTGGTGGCTCCTGTATATTGCCACAGCTGTTCTGCAACGGGAAGGTAGAAGCGTGTTGCGCCTATTGTAATTCCCTTGTGGGAAACTGAGGCCGCTATGATCTGCCTCCTGCTCGTTTCAGGCCTTGTTTTGTCCGGGTCTGGGACAATGGCCTGTGCAGCGATTGTTATTCCATTGTGGATGCTCCGCTTTAACAATTCCTGCCAATCACTCTCCCTTTTAAGCCCCTTCGGAGTCCAATAGATGCCATAGGTTAGTTTTGCGCCGCCCTCATGCCGGTTAATGGACTTTTCGTACGCGAGCAGCTCTTCCAGTGTTGCTGAAAGCGACTGTCTTGTTGTCCTGAATCTTGCGCGTATTACCAGCGCGTTGTCCAGCGATGGGTCTTCTGCGTCGCCTATTGACACATTCGTCGCGTAGAACTCGCTTGGGAACACTATCCTTTCAGCTGCCTCTTCTGTTGTGCTGGCCTCGCTTAGCAGCGTTAGGAAATCAGCCATTTGCCATTTTGAAATTCTTGTATGCGGTTCCTGACCTTATTTTTCTGAGAAGTTTCTGGTCGGTTTCAGCAGGCCTTGTCATTTGCATGGGGTCAAGTATTCTGCCCAGGTCCTTTTCATGGATTAAGCCATTCTGCAGGGTTATCTGCCTTATTGTCTTATTTTCTTTAAGTCCCTGCTTGACAAGCTCAGCCACAATTTCGTAGCCGAGGTAAGGGCTGAGGGCTGTGGCCATTATGAGGCTGTTCTCGGCAAGTTCAGCTGCCCGGTTTGTGTCTATTGTCATGCCTGAGACGCATTTTTCCCTCAGCATCCTTGTTCCAGAGGCAAGTATTGAGATGGATTCAAGCAGCCTGTCGGCAATCAGGGGCGTGTTTACGTTGAGTTCCAGTTGCCCTGCCTTGGCTGATTCAAGTATTGCATGGTCATTCCCGATTACCTGGCTGCATATCATCACCATGCATTCAGGGATTGAAGGGTTTACCTTTCCAGGCATTATCGATGAGCCTGGCTCGACTTCAGGAAGTGTAATCTCCGCGATGCCTGTCTTCGGGCCTGAGCTCAGCAGCATGAGGTCGTTGCAGATTTTTGTGAATTCAGCAGCTGTCGTGCGTAATGCTGAGGAGTATTGGAGGAAGCATGCCATGCTCCATGTGGCCTCCATTGTGTCTTCAGCCGGCTTCAGCTGGAGGCCTGTTATTTTGCAGAGTTCGCTGACAACTTCCTTCTGGAATTTGGGGTGTGTGGTTATCCCTGTGCCTATTGCTGTTCCGCCGATTCCAAGCTCAAGCAATTCTGATGCAGCTTTTTGTATCCTAATTCTGCATTTCCTTGTTGCAGTGGCGTAGCCTGTCAGCACCTGGCTGTAGGTTGCCGGCACTGCATCCTGCAAATGGGTGCGGCCTGGCTTAATCGTTAACCTGTGGCTGCCTGCCTTCCTGATGAACTCTTTTTCCAGCTTTGCAAGCTCATTTAGCATTAGCGGCTGGGTTTGGAGGGCTGCAAGCCTTATCGCTGTCGGTATTACGTCATTGCTGCTTTGCGACATGTTGACGTGGTTGTTCGGGTGGACAATGCCGTATTGCCCTTTCCTTCCTCCAAGCTGCTCTATCGCCAGGTTTGCGATGACCTCGTTCATGTTCATGTTGAAGGCTGTCCCTGCTCCTGCTGTGAATTTTTCCAGCGGGAACTGCTCTGCATGCATCCCTCTTAGTATTTCCCCAGCCGCCTGTTGTATTGCCAGGGCTATCTTCCTGTCAAGCACGCCTGTTTTTGAGTTTGCGGCTGCCGCTGCCTTTTTTACCTGGGCGATGCCCAGCAGCAGCGCGTGGCTCGGCCTTGCTCCTGAAATCCTGAAGTTCTGAAGCGCCCTTTTTGTGAATATTCCGTAATAAGCTGAATCCTCAACCTCCATTTGCCCGAGGGCGTCCTTTTCTTGTCTCAGTCCAGGCATTGCAGTCTTAGTCCCCTGTCGTTTGTTATCCTGTTTTCCCCCGGGCAGGGGTTTCCCTTTATGTTTTTTGCCAAATTCAGCACTTCCCTGCCCTGATTGTAGTCTATCCATATTTCGGAGTGTTCTGCAGACTCCACTGCTATGAGGGTTAAGTTGTAGGGTTGGCTGTTCAGATTAAGGGGGAGCTCAAATGTCCTGCTGTATCCTTCTTCTGCGGCTGAGGCTGCCGCGACTTCGCTGGCGATGACCTCCTTAAGACCTGCCGCTGCCTGCATTTCCTTCTGCTGCTGCGTTTCAACCACCTTCTGGCCTGCAACCGCAAGGAACACCACAAATACAGCTGTTATGAATGTAAGAATCATCACCATTTCCATTGAGGACTGTGACTTCAGCATGTGGTTGTGAAGCAGTTTATCGAGTTTGAGTTCGTGTAGTCAGGAGAGCCGCAGTTCGTGCCTATTCCTGAGAAGCCCTGTGGAGGCGTGCACTTGCCTGCGCGGCAGGCTGGAACTGCTGTCCCCTCCCCGTATCCATCTCCATCGTTGTCCTGGTAGCAGGTGAGGAGCTGCCATACTGCCGGGTTTGTGTCATCGCAGTCATTTCCGTTTCCAGCTACAAGGAACTGGTCGGCCGGGCTGCTGCAGCTTGTCGCCTTGCATGCAGGCTCTGCCGATGTAGTGTAGGTGTCGCCGTCCCTGTCAGGATAGCAGTTGAAGTATTGCCATCTTGTACTGTCGTCGTCATTGCAGTCAGGGCTTGCGGAAGGCGTTGTCTTGTAGTATGTTGGAAGCTCCACCCCGCATGTGTCCAGCACCTCTGCTGTCGTGTATCCGTCGGTGTCCTTGTCCCTGTATCCTGAAACGCAGTTGCACGTTACGTTTACAGTCCCTTTCACCTTTTGGAGCATGTTGAATCCGCACATTGTGCCGTTCACCTGCCTGGGGAGCGTTATTACCCTCTCATATCCGGCCAGGTAATCGTTTGTGAACCTTATCACTATTTCGCTGTGGTCTGGCTCGTCAACGCCTCCTGCCCTTAGGTCTTCCACGCTGAGAAGCTTAACTTCATAATCCCTGCCTGCCAGCTTCACAGGCAACTCAAAGACCCTGTAATACCCGTCCTCTGCCGAGGCTGCAAGCCTGAACTCTGCCTCTATGACCGAGGCAAGATCCTCTGCAAGCTGCCTGTCCTTTGTTGCCTGGGTCTCAACTATCTTCTCTGATGATACGCCCATGAATATTGTGAATGCGAAGAGCATCATTGTCAGAAGCATTGCTGCCTCGATTGAGGATTGGCCTTTCATGTTCAGTTTGAGCAGCATGCAAAGCTATGCGCATCAGTATATCCTGAGCCCTTGGAGCTGCAGCCGTAGTCATTTCTTATCCATCCGAGATGGTTGGGGAATGCTATCACTGCGTTGCAGCCTGAGAATCCTGCGGCTGAGCATGACTGTGCCCCTGTGCTTGCTGATGAGTAGCCCATGTCAACCAGCCATTTATGGTTGTTGCCCACAACGCCCCCGCATGCGCTGAGTGCTATCAGCCTGTGCAGGGAGTTTACAGACGTTCCTTCCACAGAAAGGTCGTTTAGCTGCAGCATGCCCTGGACATCAAGAAGTGCGCTTGGGCTGGCAGTCCCTATTCCAACATTTCCATCGCCTGCATACCAGACTCCTGCCCTGGATATCTTCATGTAGTCTTTTGTACCTCCGCCGCAGCAGTCAGAGTTCCTGAAGATTACGCCGTCTGTTGGGTTGTCGTTCTGCTGAAATACAAGGTTTGACGTGTCCGCTCCGTCATGCTCGCCGAACACAGAAATCAGGTCATTTGCCGAGCTGGGGAACCTTATCCCGTTTCCTGAAGTCCCTCCACCTCCTGCTCCATAGCCCCCTGATTTTCCTCCGCCGAGGCTTATTGTGCCTTCGATGTCAAGTCTTTGCTGGGGTGTTGTCGTGCCTATGCCCACAGCTCCGCTTTTTTGTGTAATGCCTGCAGCATAGGCTCCGCTTGCGTAGTCATACATTGTCCAGCTGCCATCTGCAAGATTGTTTAGTGCGAATCTTGGTGTTCCGCCCGGGGATTTTGTTTGTATGGCTGTTGCGCTGTCAGCCGCAACCACGTCAAGCACGCTACTAGGGCTTGTGGTTCCGATGCCTACCTTCCCCCCGTACTGCACGAATATGCCCTGGCTTGGCTGCCTGTCCCTGCCTCCGGCTATGAAGGCTCCTGTCTGTGCAGTCTGCCCGCTGTGCAAGTATCCAAATATCGCCGCATCTCCATTTGCAGGCCCGTCGCCCACAGCTATGTAGTTGTAGTTTCCGCTGACGCTGGGTGAGGAGCTGAACCTGCTTACCACGATGTTTGTGCCTGTTTCAGCGCTGTGCACTCCCAGCATTCCCTTTGGAGTGTTCGTCCCTATTCCAACCGAACCTGTGAAGTAGGACTCGCAGCCGGCAGGAATGACAGAGGGCAGGGTAATGACTATCAGAAGCAACGCCGCGATTAATGCCCTCGCCTTTATTCCCATCACCCTTTTTTTTCTTCTGTAAAACTCCTCTTTGAAGTATATAAATTTAAGTCTTTTTTGCAGATGGCAGACTCGTGGCATTTGTCACCGCCTACTTACTTTTTTAATTAGCAGGCTGACTCTCCGTGTACGGTACAAATGAAACCTGTACAAAGGCAATACGCATTCACAAGGGCAGTAAACATTGCAAAGCAGTACACGCTACAGAATCTCCCTAAGGGGGCTGCTGAATCTGGGGAGGCCACAGCCTGCTACTTACCCGTGTAAATAAGGTCTGTTCAATAAGCCCCTTGCCCCAAGTTTTTTATAGCAGTTGCAGCCAGCTATGGCCATGCCTAAGGTTGTCGTGGTTGGAGGCGGGTTCTGCGGGCTCGTTGCCGCCAAGCGGCTGCTCAGGAAGGGGTTTGAGGTTGTCCTTGTTGACCCAAAGGCTGATTTCGAGTTCACCCCCTCTGTCTACAAGGCGATTTTCAACCCGGCCTATGGAAGGAAGATAACAATTCCTTATTCAGGGGCGCTGCCAGGCGCTGGGATTGTTAAGGGCCTGGCCACAGGGATTGCCGGAAGCAGCGTGCTTGTGGCCAGCAGGAAAATCCACTTTGACTTCGCAATTCTTTGCGCAGGAGGCAGCACTCCTGTTCCGGGCTTTAAGGGGGTCTTTGTGATTAAGCGCCTTGCCGACATTTCAAGGCTCCGGGAGCGGCTTGCAAAAGTTGATGATGCAGTGATTTGTGGCGGCGGCCAGGTGGGTATTGAGCTTTCTGCTGACCTGGCCAGGCATGGGAAGAAAGTGACTGTCCTCCATGCAGCAGACAGGCTTATTGAGAGGTCTCCTGAAAAGGCTGGAAGGCTGGCTGAGGCAAGGCTTCGGAAATTGGGTGTCGAAGTCTGCCTGAAAGAGAAGGTAGTGAAGATTGAGAATGGCACGGTCATCACCGAGCACAGGAGGCTAAGGTCTTCATGCATCTTCTGGTGCATTGGCATCAGGCCTGCTACAGGATTTCTGAAGGCCGCAGGCCTTTTGCAGGACAGCCGCCTGCATGTGAACGATTTCCTGCAGACCAGCCGCAGCACTGTATTTGCCGGCGGTGACATTGCTGAGGCAGGGGTTGAGAAAACCGCCCAGAACGCTGCGAATCAGGGCTCTGTTATAGCCGAAAACATTATTAGGCTGTCAGGAAACCTGCCTCTGAGGAAGTACAGGAGGAGGCCCACGCCTTTGGTAATTGACCTGGCCGGCTGCGGGATGTTTGTCTGGGGCAGTTTTGTGGTTGCCTCGCCATTGTTAAGCCCGCTTAAGCTGCTGGTTGAGGTCAAGGAGATGTTTGCCTTGAGGCATTAGTCATGGAAAAGTCGGCAGGAGTTGTTGTTTTCAGGAAGGAAAAGGTTCTGAAGTACCTTTTGCTGCATTATGAGGCTGGCCATTGGGATTTTCCAAAAGGCCACGTGGAGAAGGGCGAGTCAGATATGGATGCGGCTGTCAGGGAGTGCCGTGAGGAGACCGGGCTGGAGGGGCTGAAGTTTGTGGAGGGGTTTGCTCAGAGGCTTAGCTTTTTTTTTTCTGTCAACAGGAAACCTGTTTACAAGGAAGTTGTTTATTTTCTTGCCGAGGCAGGCTCTGAAAAGGTGGCGATTTCGCATGAGCACATCGGCTTTGAGTGGCTTGATTACGCTGCGGCAATGAAACGCATAACCTATGCAAACAGCAGGAAGGTCCTGGAAAAGGCCAGGAAAATTGTGGAGGGAAATGGTTAGGGTTGTTGTTGTCCACGGATGGGGCGCGCATCCTGAGGAGGGCTGGCGGCCCTGGCTTAGGCAGGAGCTTGTTAAGCTCGGCTTTAAGGTGGAGGTTCTGGCAATGCCTCACACTGAGTTTCCTGAGGTGCACGCATGGGTAAGCCATCTGGCTGAGGTTGTTGATTCCCCGGGAGAAGACGTAGTTCTGGTGGGCCACAGCCTTGGCTGCATTACAATACTGAGGTACCTTGAATCGCTGCCCTCTGGTTCAAAAATCAGAGGCTGCCTGCTCGTCGCAGGCCCTTACAGGGATTTGGGCATCAAGGAGCTTGCCACTTTCTTTGCAGCCCCCCTCATGTGGAAGAGGATTAGGAGCCACTGTAGCAGGTTCATGGCCATTCACTCTGACAATGATTATTGGATTCCTGTGTCCCATGCCGCAATTGCAAAAAAGAATTTAGGAGCAGAAGTAATAATGATGCCTGGGTGGAAGCACTTCAGCTCTGCTGACGGCTGCCTTGAGCTGCCTGCTGCGCTGGAGGCTGTTTTGAAGCTCGCCGAAATAACAGCCTAGTTCTCTATCAGTATCGCCCTTGCAGGCGCCCCGTCGCAATCCTTAATCTTCAGAGGCAGCCCAACAAAAATGTACCCCCCAGGCTTCACCTTGCTTAAGTCAAGCCCTTCAAACACAGTCATGTGCCCTATTAAAATTTGATGTGTCTGGCTTTGCCTGTTCCCAAGCTGCTTTACAGAGAGGTGGTCTATGCCTACTGTTTTTATTTTCTTATCAGCGAGGTATTGCGCGGCTGAGTCATCGATATACACGTAGTCATCATAAAATTTTTCATAGCCCCGCAGGGAATTGCTGGTCTTCAGAAGTATTATGTCGCCGCTGCCTATCTTTTGCTTATTTAGGTCTGCTGCTGTTATTTTCCCTTTGCAGGCGGTTAAGTCAAGGACTTTGCATTTCCCGTACAGGGTGTCAAGGGGCGTGGCATCTGCGCCTTTGTCATTTTCAAAGACGTGGCTTCTTGCATCCAGGTGCGTTCCGGTGTGGCTTCCAAGGATGAGCTCTGATTTTGTTGTTGCGTCCTTTGGAACTTTGGATACCTGCCTTATCCTGAGCTGCGGGTTGTTCGGATAGACAATCATCCCAGGGTGTATTGTCATGGATATGTCATGTAGCTTCATTTTATTCCACCTTTCATCCAGCTCGTTTTCCCAGTCTTTTTTTAGGACGTTTTCTGATGCAAGCACTGTAAATGTGCTTTCTTTTGGTTGGCTGTGCTTTTTCATTCTTTTAGCTTTTCTGATTTGCTCCCTTGACCGCATGCCCGCCGAACTCATTGCGCTGCGCTGCAATCACTTTGGCAGCAAACGACTCCTTCTGCCGCGAGGCAAACCGGGCGTACAGCGAGGCGGTTATAACATTGAATGCCACATTCCTGTTCATCGCCTCCTGTATTGCCCACCTTCCTTCCCCTGTGTCCTCTACATAGCCAGCTATTTTGCCAAGTCTTGCATCCTTGGAGAATGCCTGCCCTGTCATTTCCATCAGGAAGCTCCTTATTATGCTGCCGTGGTTCCACAATGCGGCTATTTTGCTGAAATCAAACTCCTTGCTGTATTGGCTTTTCTCCAGCAGCTCAAATCCTTCTCCTATTGCCTGCATCATCCCGTATTCTATCGCGTTGTGCACCATTTTTACGTAGTGGCCTGAGCCGCTCGGCCCAATGTATCCGTAGCCATGGGGCATCGCCAGTTCCTTGAATATCGGCTCTGCTTTTTTGAATGCAGCCTGCTCCCCTCCTATCATCAGGCAGTAGCCTGCCTTTGCTCCAGCCAGCCCGCCGCTTGTGCCCACGTCAAGGTAGCTTATTCCCTGCTTCCCGGCTGTTGCCGCCCTTCTTGCAGAGTCCTTGTAGTTTGCATTACCGCCGTCTATGATTATATCCCCCTTTCCCGCCAGCTCAAGGTATTTTTTAACGTGCCCTTCAGTCACTTCCCCTGCTGGGAGCATTGACCAGATTATCCTTGGCTTTTTCAGCTTTGAGAAAAGGTCCTCAAGTGAGGAGGCTGCCACAGCCCCTTTCTTCCTGACTTCCTCCAGGGGCTCAGGCGACCTGTTGTACGCAATTATTTTGTGCCTTTTTGAGAGCAGGCGGAGTGTCATGTTCTTTCCCATTCTCCCCAAGCCTACAAAACCAAGCTCCATTTTTACACCTTTTTGTATTCTATCACTGCTTTTATGTGGCCTTCGCCTTCGTCAGGCGCAAATGCTTTCTGATAGTCTTTGATATCATACCTTTCGGTTATTATCCTGTTAAGTATGTTGTTGTATTTTTTCTGGATTGCAGCCATGTCAGTTATGGCTGCCTCGAAGTGAGGCCTTTGGGAGTTTACGCTTCCTGCTATTATCAGGTTCTGCCTTACGAGCTTGTTTATCATTCCCTTTATGTTGAAGCATAGTTCCTCAGCTCCTTTTGGGATTCCGAGGAAGACGTATAGCCCGTTTCTGCTCATTACCTCTATCAGGTCTATCACCATTTGTGTCGCGCCTGTTGCCTCTATGATTATGTCAAAGGTTCCATGCTCTTTTTTTACGCCCATCACGTTTTTTTCCCTTATGTTTATGTATTTCGCTCCCATCTCCTTTACAAGCTTCACCTTGATGTCTTCAGGCCCGCGCCTGCCAAGCACGTGCGTTTCTATGCCGCGCGCCCGCAGTGTCGCGATTGCTGCCATTCCGACTGAGCCCATTCCGAAGACAAGCGCCTTTCTTTTTTCCAGCCGGTAAGTGGGTATCCTGCCTTGTATGTGCTCTATCTGCTCCAGCGCCTTTTCTATTATGCTGAACGGCTCGACAAGGGCAGCCACATCAGCGAGTTTGTCCGGAACCTTCACCAGATAGCTTTCTGATTCGACATAGTATTCCATGTTGAACCCGTGCCTTTTGTGCTGGCCTGAGGATGTGTAGAGTCCTGTTTCACAATAATCAGACCTTCCGGTCTTGCATGGCTGGCATATGTTGCATCCGTGCCTGGGTATTATGGCTGCGTAGTCGCCTTTTTTGAATCGCTTCACTGCGCTTCCTGCTTTGAGCACCCTTCCTACCGCCTCATGGCCTATTATCAGCCTGTCCTCCCCTGGCGGGCTGTCCACAAGGCTGTTCTCTATTACGTCCTTGTCTGTCAGGCATACCCCCACGCTTGCCATTTCAAGCAGGACTTCGTCAGGCCTGCTTATTTTCGGCTCTGGAAGGCTGAACAGTTCTGCCTCCTTCCTGCCCTTTCTGATGCCTATTGCCTGCATATCCTGGGGAAACAAATGAGAAGAATATTTAAAATTATGTTATTATTCTGTGAGCCTCCTGCTTTTGCCCATTACGTTGTCAAAATCGCCATGCACGTCCCACCAGTTTCTTAACTGCTTTCCGAGGTATGCTTTTTTGTTCCCCCTGCCAGGCAGGTTCTGCCAGTGCCAGATCTGGTAGTTCAGTGCAGAGTTGTCGCTGTCGCTGTTATCAGGGCAGCCCCAGTTTTTGCAGCTTATTTCTGAGAGTGTCCCCAAGCCTCCAGGGGTCCAGTCAAGGCAGTCGGACTTTTGGGAATTGGAATTTGCCCGGTCATATTCGCTTCTGGCGTTGGGCGGGTTGTGGACCGAGCCGCACCTGCCTGTAATTCCAAGTGTTTGCGGATAGTTTTTGCCTTGGAATTCTTCTCTGAAGAGTTTTGAGTCGACTGCGTCGAACTCTGCTTCCATCTGGTGCCCCCAGGATTCCATGGCCTCAGCTGTTCCCCGGCCATAGTTAAATGTCAGGACTCTATATGTTTTTTTGCAAACAGGCATCTGGCTGAGTCTGTCGCTGTTGCTTATGTCTCCATATGGGCCTGCCGCTGCTGACTCCCAGATTGACAGGTATGCATTTTTTGTCCCTGGATATGTTGGCCCCTGGTATGCCCAGATCCATACCTCTCCAACTCCCTTGCTTTCAACATAGTCGCAAATTTTATGGTCTTCCATGATTTTTTTGTAGAGGGGCTTTCTTGTTGTGCTGTCGTATGGCACTGCCTGCTCGTATTCCTTTATTTCTATGATTTTGTACCTTAACGCAGGTTTTGCCGCAGCATCCTTGTATCCGAGGTAAGTAGAGGCCTTTTGCAGGGCACTTGCCAGGTTGTTCTCTGCATTGATGGTATGCTGCCTTATATTCTGGTATGTCTCGCCCACATCGCCGGTTACTTTAAGGTCTATATTTTTGCCGTCTGCGGTGAGTGGGAAGTACTTTAGTACCAGCACATTCATGTCGTAGCTTGTGTCTGTGCTGGTTGTACTTCCGGCTCCTCCCCCTGCTCCGGCACCTCCGCCTGAACTGCCGCCACTGCTGCTGCTTGAGCTTACGCCGCCAGAACCGCTGCCTGTGCTCTGCAGCCCGTAAACTTCCAGTTCGCCGAGCTTCACCCATCCCTGGTCTGTATCTGAGACTACCCTGACATACCTTGCCTGTTGTGGCTGGAAGGAGTATGTAATTGAGCCTCCTCCTCCCCTGGAGGTGTCCCAGTTGCTCTCTGTGGCCACAGTGGCCTGCTCGCCTGAGAATGAGCCTGTTGCGGATGCCTCTATGTGGAACTTGCTGTACCAGTCGTGGGTGTTTATTGTGTTGGCGTTTACCGTTACCTTGTAGAGTTTTCTGCTGGAGCCAAGGTCTGCCTGTATGTAGTCGCCTTTGCTTCCCTGGCTGTTGTAGGGTGCCCAGTAGTTATCATTGGTTGTCTTGTCGCCGTCAGTGATTTTTGAGGGGCCGTGGTTGGCATCGTACTGGCAGGTCTCCTGGCTTCCAACCTTGCATTTGGCTGTTGCCTGTTTTCCTGATGCGAGGTTTGCAGGGTCTGCATTGGCCACCAAGCCTGTCTTGTACTCATATACTGCCTTGGATGAGCCCTGCTGCCAGTATTCTGTGTTCATCTTGGACCTTGTCAGGATGTAGTATTCCTTGTCGCTGCCGAGGCTTACTTCTATGAGCAGCATGCCGTTGGTTCCGATTACATTGATGATTCCGAGCGGGTTTGACTTTAAGGTGTGGCCTGTTGCTGTCGTAACACCGTTTATCTGCTGGTTTGGCAACGTATATTCGCCGTTTGTATTGGTGGTTCCTGTGTATTTTGGCTGGCCCTGCATTATCCTGCCGCTTGACTGCCACACCTTTACTGTTGCTCCAGAAAGCGGGCCGTCAAGCCCTGTGAATTTAAGGACATTGCTGCCTGGAATGTCGTAGCTGTAGTCTGCGTAATGCCCCCTCCTGAATCCTTGGTGGGAGTTTAGCGCAAGCGCGTCGTGCACAGTAAACTGCGCGTCCTTGAGCCCGAATCCTCCGCCTATTATTCCTCCGTCATTCTTCGGCCCCATTATGTCAGGGTCAGAGTCCTGGAGTAGCTTGTTAGTTATCTTGTTCATCTCAGGCGGCACATTGTCGTCCTGGGAGTGGCCCAGCCCCATCTGGTGTGCCAGCTCATGGATGAGCGCTCCGTCAAACCCGTTCCCGTTTGAAGGGTAAATGCCTCCTTTGCATTCGCTGCCCATCGGCCCTTCTGTTGCAATGAGGTTGAACATGCACTTTGCGTAGAGCTTGTAGTCATTGTCTGAATATGGCGTGCTGTGGCCAAGCACTGCGTTGAAGTCAGGGTGTATTCCGTGCGTGAACCAGGCCCCATCATAGTAGACGTCTGCTGCGCTTCCTCCTGTATTCGCAGCCCTTACCTCGAACTTGTCTATGAACGCCGACTCCTTGATGCCAGCTTCCGCCAGCTTCTGGTTGAGTAGCTTGAAGTGGTATTGGGCCCAGTCCTCCCAGGATTTTGTGCCCAGAATGCTCTTTCTTGAGTTGAACTCGTCATAGAATTCCTTGGATACTGCGTATTTGAAGTTCAGCGCGTTTGAGTTTATTTCCAGCTCGTTGTTGTTCTCTGCGGCTTCAGCTGCTGCGCTCCCGGTGTCGGCTTTGAACAGGACTTTGTGCTTGCCCTCCTGCCAGTTCCATTTTATCTCAGTGGTTGCCTCTGCTCCGGAAGCAATGCTCGCCATGTTTCCCTCACCGGCGCTCTGGCCGTCTATTGTCCATTTAAAGGAGAAGTCCCCTGTTGCAGTTGTTCCCTTGTTGATTATGTGGGCTGTGAATGTCACTGTGTCGCCTGCTGAAGGCCACCTCTTTTCATTTTCAGTGCCCGGGCATAGCTGCTGCCCTCTGTCTTCGTTGAATGGATAGGCTCCGCCTGCGCACATGCTCCTGTCTGCATAGTGGCTTACCTGGTATCTTTTGTATCTGGGCGTCCTTTCAACATACGTTACGTCGATGTCGCATGCTCCCTGGCAAGTTCCTGTAATTGCCTTCTTGCAGTCAGCAGCGCAGGAAGTGCTGTCCTCACCTGATTCGCATTTTCCATCGCCGCATACAGGCTTTGCAGGTTGTTTGCTGCACTCTGTCTTGTAGTCTGTGCAGCAGTCGCCTGCGCCTGTGCAGTACTCATCACACCAGCAGTTTCCTGATTTTTCGTTGCAGTTGCCCTTGCAGCTTCCGGCCAGCCCTCCTGAGCCACCTCCGCCTGAACTGCTGCTGCCGCTTGAGCTGCTGCTGGAACTGCTGCTTGAGCTTCCGCCGCCAGAGCTGCTGGAACCTGCACCGCCACACTGCTCCTTATAATCAGAACAGCAGTCACCAGCGCTGCTGCACACAGAATCACAATAGCAGTTCCCGGCAGACTTTGCCCCGCAATAGCTTTTGCAGCTGCCAGTCAGCCCTCCTGAGCCGCCTCCACCAGAACCGCTGCTGCTGGAACTGCCGCTTGAGCTGCTGCCTGAACCTCCGCCGGAACTGCCACACTGATCCTTGTAATCAGAGCAGCAGTCGCCTGCGCTTGGACAGGCATTATCGCACCAGCAGCTTCCAGCTGATTTTGCGCCGCAGAAGCCCTTGCATGTGTCTGCTGAAAGGCTTGCATAACCTGATATTTTTGACTTGGTGGTTGTTTGCTCAGTATTGAGGTCTGTTAGAAGCATCCCGCCTGCAGCCAGGAAGAACAAGGCAGCCATGGCGAATATTGCAACGTGCAGTTCTTTTGCTATTTTTACCAGCTCTTTTTCAGCCACTTTACATGGCCGCCTTTATAAAGATATTGGCAAATTTTTATTAACCCATGCAGGCTGCTCAGGCTTGTGAAAAACAGCGAGATTGCCGCCATCCTTTACGACATTGCGGATATGCTTGAGATGCAGGGTGTTGCCTTTAAGCCTGTTGCCTACAGGAAGGCTGCGAGGAGCATTGAGGAGCATTCTGAGAGCTTGGAGCAGCTTTACGCTGCCGGCGGGAGGGGGGCTTTGCTTCAGGTTAAGGGCGTGGGTGAGGGGATTGCCGATAAGCTTGAGGAATTGCTGAAGACAGGTAAGCTGAAATATTATTCCAGGCTTAGGAAGAATTTCCCTGAGCATATCTCTGCCCTGATGGAGGTACCTGGGCTTGGGCCTAAGAAGATTAAGGTTCTGCACGAGAAGCTCAGGATTAAGGGCATTGATGACTTGAGGAAGGCTGCTTCAGCTCACAGGATTGCAGGGCTTGGGGGCTTTGGCGAGAGGACTGAGCAGGAGATTCTTAAGGGCATTGAACTTGTTGAGGCAGGCAGGAAGAGGATGCTTCTGGGCCATGCCCTGCCGCTGGCAAGGGAGGTTGAGGCGAGGCTTGAGTCGCTGCCATTCGTGGATGAGGCAGTTGTAGCAGGCTCGCTGAGGAGGCGGCAGGAGACTATTGGCGACCTGGACTTGCTGGCAGTATCAAAAAGCCCTGCCAAGGTTATGGACTTCTTTACCTCAATGGATGATGTGAAGCGTGTACTCGCCAAGGGCTCTACCAAGTCAAGCATCCTCCTCTCAGAGGGAGTTCAGGTTGACCTTCGTGTTGTCCCGGCAAAGAGCTTTGGGGCTGCCCTGCAGTACTTTTCAGGCAGTATCCCCCATAATGTGAAACTCCGCGAGCTTGCCATAAAGAAAGGCTGGAAGCTCAACGAGTATGGGCTTTTTGACAGGAAGGGCGGGTTTATCGCTGGAAAGTCCGAGGCTGAGGTCTATAATAAGCTGGGCATGGATTATATTGAGCCTGAGCTTCGTGCAGGTGCTGGGGAGATTGATGCTGCGATGAGCCATAAGCTTCCGAAGCTTGTCGGTTACAGCGAAATAAGAGGGGACTTGCACACGCACACTGTAAAGTCAGACGGCGCGAACAGGCTTGGCGAAATGGTTGCTGAGGCCAGGCAGCTCGGCTATGAGTACATCGCCATAACCGACCATTCTGTATCTGAAAGGGTGGCACACGGACTTCCAGAAGCAGATATGCAGAAGTGGATTGCTGAAATCAGGAAGTTTACAGACTCGGAAAAGGGCATTAGGGTTCTTGCAGGCTCTGAGGTTTCGATAAGGAAGGATGGAAGCCTTGACTACAGCGACAGCCTGCTGAAGAAAATGGACATGGTGGTTGCCTCAGTTCATTCAGGATTCAAATCAGAGAGGGATGAGATGACCAAGCGCGTCCTTGCTGCGCTGGACAACGAGCATGTTGACATCCTCGGCCATCCGACTGGCCGCCTTATCAGCCGTAGGGAGCCCCTTGACTTTGATTTCAAGGCCGTTGTTAGGAAGGCAGTGGATAAGGGAGTTTTGCTTGAAATCAACGCTCACCCTGACAGGCTTGACTTAAGGGACTCGTTGATTCGGGAGGCAAAGGGCCTGGGCGCAAAGTTTGTCATCAACACAGATTCCCACAGCGTAGCAAACCTGAGCTACATGGAGTACGGAGTTGGGCAGGCCCGCCGCGGCTGGCTGGAGAAGGAGGATGTGGCTAATACCAGCCCATTTTCAGAATTGAAGAGGTTTTTCAGGAGATTACGCTAGAGCCTATTCCCTCGCATTGGTATCTGCCGTCTCTCCGCACCTTTGTCTCGCCTGCCGGGCATCCGCAATCGCTGCGCGTTGGCTGCGAGCTGCATAAAAACGGTGGAGACCCTGGGGATGATGCCGGAGGCGCATTTGCCCCTGTGCATTTGTCCCCATAATCATCACAGCAGTCGCCGGCAGTGAGGCATTGTGCGTCGCACCAGCAGCCCTGCTCTGCTTTTTCATTGCATATGCCTTGGCAGCTGTCTGATCTTCCTATCCCAACCTCTGTGGCAGGTACAGACACTCCTGAGTAGACTCTGAATGCGCCATTTCGCTTCATGGACTCGTATCCTTCATCAACTCTTTGCCTGGCTGTGGCCACGTTTCTTCCATCAAAGGCATAGTTGTCTTTGCCCATGTCATAGATTAGTTGGGGGTTGTTTGCAGATATCCTGCTGTTCAGTATGTCTATGTATTCAACGTAGAGGTTTCTGTCGCCCATCAGAGGTACGAACCAGTCGTTTATGAACTGCACAGCCACTTCTCTTCCCTGTGTGTAGCTGGCTATCTGGAAAGTATAATCTTTGTATTCTGCTGAATCCACTATCTGCCTTCCGATTTCAGTTCTTCCTGTTTCCGCATTTCCTATTGTAACTATCATTGTTGGCCACTCGTTGCCTCCTCTCTCCCCTTTTGCCCTGACTGTTATCGCATTAGGCGCTGCCCCTCCTTCACTGCAGCCAGAGATTTCTACTGTGCCAAGAATTTTGTGTCCCCATTCACTGGTGTCTGTCAGGTCGTCCTTCCTGCACCCGTTGGTTGCCTTGTTTATTGCATAGACTTTTATCTGGTGCGGCCTTCCATCCCTTAGGCTTGGATGCGCTGCCGATGCATCAAATAGGTAGCCATGGTAGACTCCTGCGCCTGGGCAGTAGCGTGCTGGCTTCGCAGCGTCAGAACCTGTCATCGGCAGGTTGGCCATCTGTGTCCCCACATGGACATTGCCCTCCCAGAAGTCTATCTGCACTCTGCTTGTTTTTTCAACAAGGCTGTCTTCATATGCGATAACATAGTCCGGGTCGCAGGCCCATCCCTTTATCTGGCAGCCCTCTGCCTTTGCCTCTCCTTTTGGCCTTTCCCTGTCTACAATGTTTATGCAGTCCGGCATGGAGCATGCTGGCATGTTTATTGTCTTTATTAGCACCCTTCCTCCGTCCTGGTCAGTGGTTCTTTGGTTTCCTTCAGAATCAAGGTTTATGGTGAATGCTTTGATTGTGCGGGGGTTGTTGTTGAAGAGTGCAGGTATTGTCTGCGAGAGTGAAGGTACGCTGAACCCGTGGTCTGCATTGCTGCTGCCACATGCTGTCTTCGCATTCTCAGAGCCTGTTATTGTGGATGATGCAGGCATTTCATAAAGCTTTGTTGTTCCTTCCCAGAATTGAACTGTTGAGTAACTCTCCGGCCTGTCTCCATCACACGCCCACCCTTCAAGGGCATCACAGGCTGATTTGGTTATGTCACCTGAAGGCATGAGGTCAGCAGCTGCGGTTATTCCCGAATCAACTCTCAGGGCTCCCTTTGCCTTCATTACATACCCCTCCTGCTGCCATGCGCGGTTGCCTTTGATGCCTTGGCCGTTTGTTGCGGTTGCAAAGTCATCCCCTAAATCATATATTAGTGCAGGATCACCAGGCCTTATTGTCCTGGTTCCTATAATTATGTTGTCTATCTTTACTGTTGTTGCAGCAGCCGTGCCTGATTCATAATTTTTGAAGAAGATTGCAACTTCTTTGCCTGGCTGATACGATACCGTTGAAAAGCTGTACTGTCCGAAGTTCCCTGTATCTGGCCGAACCTCTTGTGACATCTGCTTTACGCCGCCAACATATATGTCCAATAGGGGATATTCATTAAGTTTCGTGCCGGTTGCAGTGAATTGTATTTCCATAGGCTGGGGCTGACCGCTGCAAACGACAGTTTTCTTGTCGCCAAGTTTTGCCCCTCTTGACGGGTTTACAACAGCCCCTGTTGAGTCTATGTTTTGACTATGAACTTCCAAACTGTGTGCTTTGCTGTCCTTCAGCGATGCAGGCAGTGGCATGTAAAAGCCATGCGCCTTGCTTGAATCTCCGCACTGTGCTGCTGCTTCCGCAGAGTTTGTGCCTTCCACGCTGGAGGATGTCTTTAGCAGCCCTGCTCCTACAACCTGCGCCTGCCCGCCGTTGGGCCTGTCCACTTCCCAGACTATCACGTCTATCTGCTGTGTTGGCTTGTCCTTGTCGCACGCCCAGCCATACACGCCAGTGCAGTCTGCCTTGGTAAAGTCGCCGATTGGAGTGTTTGTGTCTGTAACCGTGCCTGGCGCTGCACACGGCCCTGCTGATTTTCCGGTAGAGTCAATTGCCAGATACGCGTGCGCTGCACCCCTCTTGGCAGTTTCACCTTTAGAATTAATGTTCTCTCCGTTTAGCCTTATTGTGGCTGATTTTCCTGTGTCCAAGACCTGGGAGATTGGTATGTAGAATCCGTGAGCAGTTGAGCCTCCGCACGCTGCTGCTGCGGCTGTTGGGTTTGTGTCAGCATGGCTTGAATCAGCCTTAACATACTTATCATAAGTCCCGCTGCCCAATGGTGATGGGTTTAGCCAGACATTAACTTGCGCAGCATTCTTGTCCTTGTCGCATGCCCAGCCATAAATGCCAGTGCAGTCAGCTTTTGTTATTGCCCCAATAGGATTGTTGGTGTCTGTCGCCGGAATAACAGGAGCTGCGCAGGTTATGGGGCTTGAGCCAAAGTTATCTGCATCTGTCCACCATGTCAATGAAACTGATGTTGTTGGCTCACCCAGCGGGTTGATGCTTGTTGCCTTTACTGTTATTGTCTCTGGATTGCCTGTCTTGAAGCTTTCGGGCAGCGGTATGCTGAAGCCTGTCTTGTCCGAAAGGCATCCTTGTGCTGTAATTCCAGGCCAGTTAACCCTATGCTGTGTTGGGCTGATTGTGGTACCTTCTGATGTAAAGTGCGCTCCTTTGAATATCTCAATTGTCAGGTGGTCATCCCTGTCCGGGTCGCATGCCCAGCCTTCCACAAAGCCGCATGCCTTGTCAACGCTGAACTGTCCTTTGGCAGCCTGGTCTGCCGGGAAGTTGAGAAGTAGTTCCCTGTTGCCATTCATGTCTGGGAGTAGCGTGTGGCCCCAGCCTGATATTATTACCCCGTTCTGCTTTACTTCTCCATCCAAAACTCTGTCTGCCTGGCCTGCCTGGCCGTTCTTTATGTTTATTCCGAATACCCTGAACTTGTGCTGTTTGCCGTCGTAAAGGTCGTGTGTGATTTCTGTGGGAAGGCCGTTTATTTGCTTGGTTTCAGTAACCTTTGAGGGTATGCTGATTTGGAATGAGCTGGCTTTCGGGCATGACCCTGTGTTGACTGTAACTGCTGGCGTTTGCTGCGCAATTGCTTCAGCTACCTTGAAATTGTTGCTTGAGCTTGCATCTGTCACGTCCCAGATGTCAACCCTGATTTTTCTTGTTAAATCGTCTCCGTCGCATGTCCAGCCATATATTAGTGCTGTGCTGGAGCTTGTAATCTTCCCAACAGGGCGTACTTCATCATACCCTGCAGCCGTAGGGGCTTTTGGAGTTTTTATTGGTATCAGTCTAAGCCCTGTTGAGTCTAGCAGCCTTGTATGACCATAGTCGTATGTGTCGTCTATTTGGTCTGTGCTTCTTGGCGTTGCGCTTCCCGAATCCACGTTTAGGGCGTTTACTGTTATCTGGTGCGTTCTGCCATCATAGAAGTTCCATGTTCTGGTCTGGCCGCTTTTTGTGTATTGAACTGTTGCTGGTATTACGAATTCAAACCCGCTGGCTAGGCTGCATGGATACATGCCGCTGTATGATACCTGCTTGTTTGCAGTTGTTGAGCCCAGATGGACATTATTTCCATCTTCTGTCCTGTCCCAAACATCTATTTGGAGTTGGGCTGAAGGATTGTCCTGGTCGCAGGCATAGCCTTCTATTATCCCATAGTCTGCTATTGTTGCTTTTCCCTGCGGCCTGTTCTCATCATGGCTTTGCGCTGTCACAGCCAGGCCAGTAGCCCCGCCTGAGAATAGGGCGTTATCTCCCATCAGCCCCTTATGCTCTGCTATCAGCCCGAATCCCAGGGCTGCGAATAAGAAGACACTCGCAAGCAACGCTTGCTGTATAAGCGGGTTCCCTCTTTTTATCATGTGGATTTACCTGTCAGCTTACTTGTACTACGCAGTATCCTTTGTGGCAGTATGATTCGCCTGGGCAGTCAAAGCTGCTCTCACATTCAACCAGGCCAGCAGGCCCGCTGCCTACTGCATTTCCTGTTATCCTGTTTGATGAGCTGTCAATTTCCAGCACGCAGATTCCCTGCCTGCACACCGACGCCCCAGGGCATTCCAGCGAGTCCGAGCAGCTTATGAGGTCTGGGCCAAGGCCATCTACCTGTACTGCCGCGGCTGTTACCCTTTCACGGCTTGTGCTCAGGTCAAGCACCGCCATTCCTGCTGTTACTGCAATAAGAAACGCCACCAAATATACTGCTGGATTGTGGCTGCCCATAGGCCTGTCTTTTCAGGATACATATATATAAAGCTGTTGATTTTATAAACCAGAGCTCACAAACCGCTCTCCTGCCTTATCTTATCCCTTGCTGCCATTCTCCTGGCTTGGTGGAGGGGCTCTGGCAACTTGTGGGGTGCGATGGTCAGCAGCCTGACTATTTCCATGCTGGTTTCAAGGCTTATCCTGTGGCCAGGGCTTACATAGATGGGCTTACTGTGTTCCCTTGTCATCAGCATCGCCCCTCTTATTTCTCCGTTTACCAGTACATTTCCTGAGCTGTCAGGCGCGCCGCAGAGCAGGCTCTTTGACACGCCGATTGTCGGAATGTCAAGGCTCACCCCAATGTGCGTTGCCATGCCTATCCTTTTCGGGTGCAGTATTCCGTTTGCAGGCAGTATCAGGATGTCCGGCTCCTGCCTGAGCTTTGCGTATGCGCTTAGTATTGCAGGGCCTTCCCTGAAGAACCTGTAGCCCGGTATGTATGGGAAGTCTGCTGTTGCCTTGGCAGTCTGGCTTTCAGCCAGCCTCAGCTTGCTGTCAAGGACGGCTATTGTGCATGTTGCCTTCCTGTCAAAAAATTTTAGCTCTACTCCGGCGATTAGCTCGCTTTTTGCGAAGGCATCCTTTGTTATTGCCTTCTTCGCTGCCTCGAGCTGCATGGCAGTGTATTTCTTGAGGTTCATTTTTAATGGGCCCACCCGGACTTTCGCAGGTTTCGAACCGGGGACTCTCACC